>JAFLSO010000033.1 GCA_022510925.1 Treponema sp. | reverse complement strand
TGTTTCTGCCATATCTTGCTCCTGTAAAATCAGATGTATGCTTTTATAATAGCGAACGGGGGAAGTTTTTACAATGCGCCCCCGGCGGCAGACTCCCTGCGGAAACTCAGAATGACGGTCTCTCCTGTTCGGCAGGATAATCAGGATGACCTCATGCCCTCTCGTTCGCGCTCTGCTATTTTGTGAATCATTGTCTCGATTGATGCGGATATTTCTGCGGGGAGCGTCTCCATATCGTCCTCAAGGCGGGAAAATCCCCGTGGCTTAGCGTGAGAGTCTTTCTCGCCCGTGACCAGATACTCCACGGTCACGTTCAGGACTTTGGCGATTTTCACGGCCACATCGGCGGGCGGCATTGAGCCCTGCGAGCCAAGGTACATATCAAGCGCGCGTTTTTTCACCCCGGCTTTGTACGCGACTTCTTTTTGAAGCATTCCGCTGTATTCGATTTCTGCCCTCAGGCGGTCCGCAAAAGTTTCCATGAGTCAATTAGTATCATAATTACGATACTGGGTGATTGACATTAGCGTGAATACGCTGTAATATTGCAATATAATATCGTTTTTACGATATTAAAATAATTTTAGGAGGAATCTTATGAAAAGGTTCACAAAAGTCATGGCGGTCTTTGCCGCGCTGGTCCTTGCGCTCGCGTTCGTGGGATGCGGGAATAAAGTTGTCTCTGAGTGGAGTTCTTCCCAGGGAAGCCATATCACGCTTTACAAAGATGGCTCATGTGATTTCTCTTTTGTCGTACGCGGAGAGACGCACGATGGTAATGGAACATATGAGGATAAGACTAAGACAACAATGGGCGTGTATGCTGGTGATATAATCATAGAAGGCACAACTGATGGTGGAAAATCTGTTTCTGCGAGCCTGACTTTTACTGGCGCAAAGGATTCTGCGACCGGCATAATCAATGGTTTGTCAACTTTGTTTGACACTCAGACTTTCACCAAGAAGTAAGAGTTCCGGCGTTAAAACTAACGGACAGCTCCCGCGCTCCGCAGGGGCTGTTTTTTATTCTGCTTTCATTAAAGCGGGAATGTGCCTTACAGCATGTGCTCCACGGTAAGATTGTTTCCCTTCGCCGTCACAGCAGCGTCCGCTCCTATGACCAGCGGCATGACAGGCGGTATGTGGCCCACGTCCGCGTCCATGATGACCGGCGCCCTGTATCTGGCGAGCATGTCGGTCACGGCGTTGTACTGGTCCACTCCCATGACGGTCTGCCTCCAGGCGGCCAGCGGGCGGCCTATCAGAAATGCGGCGGCGTTCTCGAACCAGCCGCACTCGCCCAGGTGCCACAGCGCCCTCCTTATCTCCATGGGATTGTAGTCGCAGGCCTCCAGTACCCAGATTATGCTTCTGTGCGTCCTCTTGAATCTCCTGACGGCATCAAGCGGCGTTCCGCTCAGACCGCAGAGCACGTCCAGGCAGCCGCCGAGCAAAGTTCCCGTAACGCTCACGGAGACCCCCGTTCCGCATTTTATGAGCTTTCCGTTCTGAGGTATGTATGTCCTGAGCGTTTTTCTCTCAGTGAGAATGTAGGGCGAAAGAGGATCGCCGCCCTCCTTGGATTCCGTGCCTGTCTCCGGGGGCTGGAACATTTTAAATCCGCGGACTGTGCGGATGCTCCCCGTGAGGAGTGCCAGGCTGTCGTTCTCCGTCTGCTCCCACGGCTTCCCGAATCCCGTGACGCACGGACCGTAGATTCCCGCCGTGCCGCACAGCGTGGCCAGAGGGAAGATAAAATTCGTGTTGTCGGAGTAGCCCATGAACCATTTGGGCGGAGAATTCTTTATGACGCTCCAGTCCAGGAAGCTCACGGTCTCGCACATGGTCTCCCCGCCGCCGCAGCTTATTATGGCGTCTATCTTGGGGTCCGCGTAGAAACGCTCAAGCTCGCGCGCGGCCGCCCGGGGATTTGTGCTGATTCCCAGCCCGTCGCTTTTAAAGCAAGTTCTTCCCGCCTTGACTTTAAAGCCCTGCTCCGTGAGTTTTCTTACGGCCTCTTTGAAGCGCGTTATGTAAGGCTCTGTGGTGGCTCCGAAAGACGGTGCGGTTATGCCTATGGTGCCGCCCTGCGGCAGTGGTCCGGGAATTCTCATTCGCTCTCCGTAAGATAAATTCTCCCGCCGTGGCAGGATTCATGGCTCCGTGCGGAATAAAAAAGGACCGCCCGTGTCATGGGCAGTCCTCTCCGCAGCCTGCCTTTGCCTGTATGCAGGCCGCGCAGTCTATTTTCCGCTCGTTATGAGCAGTGTCTTGGAGTCAAGCCGGAGCGATGAGTCTGTCTCCTCGCACTTTCCGTTCTTCAGTATCTGGACCTGAGTGGCGGGGCCCTTGGAGCTCAAGTGAATCACCATAGTGAAGTACGGCAGGACTGACTTGGGCGCCTGGTCCTTAAGCGCGTCGCTCTCGGACGTGGAGCTTATCCACACCTTGGCCTTCGTGGCCTTTGCCCAGATGGACACCGCCTGTATGTCGCTCTCCTTGGCCTTCGCGAAATCCACGTTGTCTATGACGGCACCCGCCACCGCGATTCCGCCCGCCTTAAGTGCGTTGAGCGTGTTCACCACTTTCTCCAGATTAAAATTATCCTGGTTGAAGTTAAGTATCGTGCGGTTCTTTACAATCTGCTCCTTTACCTCAGCTGCGTTTGAGAGCGACTTCTTCTTGGAAATCTCGTTGAATATGCCGTCGTACCATGAGATTACGTTCTCGGAGTGCTGGTCGAACGAGACGTGCACCAGCTGCTTTCCGTTTAAAAGCGTGTCCATGCCGAACTGCACCAGAACGGAAGTTTTTCCCAGCCCTTTCTTTGATGTCACAAGCCCGAGCTCGCCGGCCTTAAGGCCTCCGCCAGTAACCTGATCAAACGCCCGGATGGGGCTGCGCTCGTATAATTCCTGCTTTGCCATAAAATCCTCCTCAAGATGTTGTTAGTTCTCTAGTTCTAATTATTAGCTCTCTCTCTAATCATTAGATTGCCCGCATAGATTATAGCACGATATTTTTTTGTTGTAAAATTTTTAGATTTCCCGCGTTTGATGATGCCGTTTTCGGTGCGCGGACTGTTTTTCCTCATGGCAAAAAAAAATCCCCTGCCTTCAATAAGCAGGGGACTGTCCGTGTCATGCGCACGCTTTTAGAGTCAGGCTATTTCTCTGCCTTTTTCTTCTCGGCGTACTTTTTCATGAGCTCATCGGCCACGTTGTTTGGAACGCGCCCGTACTTCTCGAACTCCATGGTGAATTCCGCCTTTCCCTGTGTGGATGAGCGGAGTATTGTGGAGAATCCGAACATCTCTGAGAGCGGAACCTCGGCGTTAACCGTGGAGTAGTTGTTCTCGTCAGTGGAGTCGACTATCACGCCGCGCCTCTGGTTTATGAGACCGAACATATTTCCCTGGAATTCCGTGGGACCCGCAATCTGGACTTTCATAATCGGCTCCAGGATGACGGGCTTGGCCTTGGCATAGCCCTCGCGGAACGCTCCTATGGCGGCAGTCTGGAATGCGATGTCGCTGGAGTCCACGGGGTGGTACTGGCCGTCGTTTATGGTGCAGCGGACGCCCACTACCGGCGCGCCTATGAGGGAGCCTTTCTCCAGCGCCTTCTTGAATCCCTTGTCGCATGAGGGGATGTACTCGTTGGGGATGGCGCCGCCTTTTATGCTGTCCACGAACTCGTAGTCCTGGCCCTCAAGCGGCTCCATGAATCCTGCCACGCGGCCGTACTGTCCCGAGCCACCGGTCTGCTTTTTGTGCGTGTAGTTGAAGTCCGCGCGCTGTGTGATTGACTCGCGGTACGCCACCTCAGGCTCGCTCACCACCACCTCGCACTTGTACTCGCGCTTCATGCGCTCCACGTAAACCGCAAGGTGAAGCTCGCCCATTCCTTTGATGATGGTCTGGTTTGACTCAGGGTCAACGTAGGTCTGGAACGTGGGGTCCTCTTTGGTAAAGCGGTTGAGGGCCTTTGACATGTTTGCCGCGTCGCTTTTGTTCTTGGGTGCGATTGCCTCGGAGATGACCGGGTTCGGCACGAACATGCTTGTCATGGCGTAGTTAAGCCCGCCGCCGCAGAAAGTGTCGCCGGACGCGCACTCCACGCCGAACAGCGCTATGATGTCGCCGGGCTGACCTTCGTTTATGTCCTCCATGGCGGCCGCGTTCATGCGGACTATGCGGCCCACTTTGAATTTCTTCTGCGCGCGGGTGTTGAAAAGCTCGTCTCCCTTGGTGATTTTTCCCTGATAGATGCGGACGTAGGTGAGCTGACCGTACTGGCCGTCGTCAAGCTTGAACGCAAGCGCCACGCACGGCTTGTCCTCCACGTTGAAAATCTCAATCTGCTCCTCGTTCTTGTCCAGGTCAAGGGCATAGTTGTGAACCTCTGTGGGGTTGGGCAGGTAGCGCACCACGCCGTCCAGAACAGGCTGTATTCCTTTGTTCATGTGCGCTGAGCCGCAGAACACCGCCACGAACTGCTCGGCGAGAGTTCCCTTGCGGATGGCCGCTATGATTTTGTCCTCAGAGACGCCCTCGTATCCTTTCTCCATGATGTCCTCCATCAGGGAGTCGTCGAACATGGACGCCGCGTCCAGGAGAGCCTCGCGCTTCTCCGTGGCCTGGTCCAGAAGCTCAGCGGGAATCTCCGCCACGCGCACTTCCTCGCCGTCATGTCCCTCAAAGTAATACGCCTTCATCGCGATAAGATCCACCACGCCCTGAAGCTTGTCCTCCAGGCCGATGGGAATCTCCACCATGTGGGCGTTAAGTCCGAGCTTCTCGCGGAGCTGCTGGCATACGCGCAGGGGGTTCGCGCCCTGGCGGTCGCATTTGTTCACGAACGCGATGCGGGGAACATGATAGCGCTTGAGCTGGCGGTCAACGGTGATTGACTGCGACTGTACGCCGGCCACAGCGCACAGGACCAGGATCGCTCCGTCAAGAACGCGCAGTGAGCGCTCAACTTCCACAGTGAAGTCTACGTGACCGGGTGTGTCTATTAGGTTGATTGTCGTGTCTTTCCACAGAACCTGAGTGGCGGCGGACTGAATGGTGATGCCGCGCTCGCGCTCCAAATCCATAGAATCCATTACGGCACCTACGCCGTCTTTTCCGTGCACCTCATGAATCTGGTGAATCTTGTTGCAGTAGAACAGGATGCGCTCAGAAGTCGTCGTCTTACCAGAGTCAATGTGGGCGCTGATACCGATATTACGTACCTTAGTAATATCAAAAGCCATATTGTTACCTCTCTAAAAAAAGTTCTTGGGTATAATGTTGCAATACAATAATAGAATAATAGATAAAATTCAATACCAGGCGGGGCCGAATGCGGGCATTTGCGCTAAAATGTTAGGGAAAGCGTGGCTTTTGCGCTCCATTTTATCTTTTTTCCGCCGCTTCTTGCCGTTATTGAGCCCGTGACTGACTTTACCTTGAAGAAACCGCTCTCTTCGTCATCCAGAAAATCCGCGCTCACTGAGGCGGATTTTAGGAATCTGGCGGCTTTTCCCCCGGTGAACGTGCTTTTCTGCGAGACCGTGTATGTCCGGCTGCCGTCGGCGCTTTTTACCGTGAGAGATGAATTCTGGCTAGTGTTCCTGAGGCGTACTGAGCCCTGCACTTTTGACGACCACTCGAATTTCTCCGTGAGGCCCGAGTACCTGACAGTGGAATTCGCATGGAGGGATGACACCTGGTTTATGAGCCGCATGTCCGCCTTCAGACTGTAGCGGACGTAAGGCTCCTCGCCGCGCTCCTTGCCCTCGTAGAAGTCCGCGTGCGCCAGGATACCGGCCGCCGCGCTGTATCCGGCCAGTCTGAATGATACCTGAGGATTCAGCTGCGCCTGGAGCCTCGTGTAATTCTCCGTGGAGCTTACGGTCACAAGCCCGGGGGGGGCCGCGAAAAACGCCGCTCCCAGTGTGAACGGCCCCGCTGTCAGGCTCTCATGGGTGCGCACCCACAGCGACGGCGCTCCCCGGGGATTCTGGTGAAGCGCGACCGCTGTGGAGGACACTATGTGCGCCGTGGTGAACGAGAAGTCCGCTGTGCCCGCAAGGCATGTCTGCTCCGCGTACCATGTCCTTCCCGTGAACCATGACGAGCCGGCCGAGCCTTTAAGGTTGAACAGCCCCGCGCAGAGAGAGACCTGCGCGCTGGATGTGAGCGGGATTCTCAGCTCCTTTGACGCGCTTATGAGGGCCTCGCTTCCGAAAACCCATGCACCCTGAATCCCGCCGAACGATACCGCCGCCGCGGGACTTTTTTTTGATGACGTGAATCCCGGAAGCCTGGGAGATATTCCGGCCGCAAGGACAGTGGTCTGATGAAGCGCGGACGGGACTGTCAGCTGCGGGCTTGAGAGCCTTGAGCGCGCGGAGGAGAAATTCAGCGTTCCCAGAAGCAGGTCCGCCCTCCGTATGCGGCCTGATATTCCCCAGCGGCTGAGCTCAGGCATTCCGTCCGGGGTGAATGATACCGTCCCTATGGCCGAGGCGCCTGTCATGCTCACCCGCGCCCCCGTGCCCGCGCCCTTGAAGAATGAGCCGCCGTTTCTGGAGCCGTTCGTGAGCGTGCTGTCCGCATAGAATTCAACGTTCCTGAAACTGAGCGGCGATGCCCCCAGCCTGCCTCCCGCGGAAAGCGCGCACAGCGCCGCCGTCAGCATAAGTATTCTCTGCCTCATACCCTATAGGTAGTGCCCTTCCGCGCGAAAATTCACTCATGCCGTGCGCGGAGGTGAAAAAACGCGTTCCGCGCTGCATGGAGAGCAGTCTTTTTCCTCAGCACTTATGAAAATCACTGAAATCCGTGCATTTTTTTGGAACTTATTGCATTTTTCTGGCTAAAACTGTACAATGACGCAAAATTTTTTTTAAGCATGCATGTCTGATGCCGTAAAACAGGTGAAGGGAAATGACTACGGTTCTCGGGCTTTCATGCGGGGATTGTAGTTATGATAGAAGAAATGGAAGAGGGAGAGGCCATCTCCTTTGAGGACCTGGGGCTTGACTCCGTGACCCTTGCGGCAATCGCTAAGAAAGGTTTCGTCACGCCGTCCCCCATTCAGGTTCTGGCCATACCGCGCCTTTTGAACGGCGAGGCGAACGTGGTGGCCCGCGCGCGCACCGGAACTGGAAAAACGGCGGCGTTCGGGCTTCCTTTGGTACAGCGGCTCCGTGAGCAGGGTGACCATGTGAGGGCGATAATCCTTGAGCCTACGCGCGAGCTCGCAATGCAGACATGCACTGAGATGGCCTCGTTCACCACGGGCACCTCTCCCAGGACCGCGGTAGTTTACGGCGGCTCCAGCATGGGTGAGCAGATACGGCAGCTCCGCCGAGGAGTGGACATTGTGGTCGGAACTCCGGGGCGCGTGCAGGATCTTATGGAGCGCGGAATCCTGGACATAAGCAGGATTGAGTATTTCATTCTGGACGAGGGAGACGAGCTTCTGGACATGGGCTTCGTGGAGGACATAGAGAACATTTTCTCCTCCGCGAATCCTGACTGCCGCGTGCTTTTCTTCAGCGCCACTGTTCCCAAATCCATACTCAGGATAGCGGACCAGTTCATGGGCGACTATGAGATAGTGGAGGAGGAGGGACGTGACGAGGAGCCTCTTCTTATAGAGCAGAAATACTGGGTCGTGCGCGACAGCGAGAAGATAGAGGCCCTGGTTCGCCTCATAGACATATCACCGGATTTTTACGGCCTTGTGTTCGTGCAGAAAAAAACTGACGCTGACGATGTGATGAAGGCTCTGGACGAGAGGGGCTACGCGGTGTCGGCCCTGCACGGAGACATACCGCAGAATCAGCGCGAGAAAATACTGGCGCGTTTCAGGGCCAAGCGTGTGCGCATTCTGGTAGCCACTGACGTTGCGGCGCGCGGCATAGACATAGGCGGCCTGACTCACGTGGTGAATTTTGACCTTCCGTTCGACGGGCCCACTTACGTGCACAGGATAGGCCGCACCGGCCGGGCGGGAGCCGCGGGCATGGCGGTTACGTTCGTGCGTCCTGAGGAATGCAGGCGCAAGCTCCAGTATCTTAAGACCGCGGTAAAGCGCAGCGCCAAGGGCGAGATGACAGAGGGCTCCGTTCCCACCATAGAGGAGGTCCTGGAGGTTAAGAAATCCAGGCTGTTCGAGGAGGTGAAGGAGAAGCTGGGCCTAAACAGAATCCCCGCCCAGGAGGATGCCGCGCAGGAATCAGATGCCGCAGGTGACGGGGAGGACGGAGAGACTTCCCGGGAGGCATCGGACGCCGGGCTGCAGACTGTGCCTCATCTGCGTAAAGGCGACCCCGTTTTCGACAAGATGGCGGAGGAGCTGTGCGCCGGGCAGGACGCGCAGGAAGTGGTGGCGTCTCTGCTTGCCGCCACATACGGCTCTTCCATAAGCAAGAAACGCTACGGAAAAATAAATTCTCCCATGGCAAAGACAGGACGCGGTGAGAATGCGGGAAGGGGAACGTCAAGCGCGGCCGAGAACCAGATACGCATTTACGCGCAGATGGGCTGGCATGACGGCTACAATCCGCGGCGCATAGCCGAATTCTTCGCGACACTCCTGCACATACGTGAGCGCGATGTGGATGCCATAGAGATGGCGGATAAATTCTGTCTCCTGAGTCTGCCCAAGGAGGCCGGCGAGCGCGTGCTGGAGCTTTCAAAAAGAGACATGAGCCTTCCGCACATGCACCTGGACTCAAAGAGCGTTGCAGGCGTAAGGGAGGGCCGCATGGGCCGTGACCGTGGCGGACGGAATTTCGGCGGCGAGAGGTCCGGCTCACGTTTCGGGCGTGAGCGCTCCGGTTACGGCGAGCGTTCCCGCGCAAAAGGAGGCTCCAACGCGCGGCGCGGAGTGCATACCGCCACACAGAGAAACAGCCATGCCTCGTTCTATAAGAGATCCCCGTCAGCACCGTTCTCCGGCGATTATTGAAAACCGGGCGGATGTGCGGTAGAATATGCCCTGTACACTGTAAATGCATAAGGACTTGAGAATGGTTAGAAAGGTTTACATTATAGGGCACCGTAATCCGGACACGGACTCTGTTGTGGCGGCCACGGCATACGCGGAGCTGAAGCATCTTCTAGGAAAAAAAGAATATGTTGCCGCGCGTGCCGGGAAACTCGCTCCGCAGACGGAATACATTTTCAGGCGCTTCGGGGTGGAGCCGCCTCTCTACGTGCCGGACCTTCTGCCCAAAACGGAATTCTACATGAGCACCAGGTACGAGACCGTGGCGGACGACGTGTCTTTGTGGAAGGCCATGGACAAGATGGTCAGCACGAACGCCCCTGTCCTTCCCATAATAGACGGCGACGGGCACTACAGGGGGCTTCTGAACTACAACGCGTTCGCCCTTAATTCCTTTAAAATCCTGAATCCCAAGAGGGCCGACATTTTCACCGCCAGCCTGAGGCTCATAGAGAAAACCCTTAACGCCACGCCCATAGTGGAGTTTGACGCGGAGGAGAATTTCAACTGCTCCATAATGGTGGGTGACGACGACATACAGACATTCAGGAGCCTTCTGGACGAGCATAAGTCCGAGAACGTTATAGTGATTGCCGGCGACCGCGAGGATATTCAGCGCCTTTGCATTGAGAATAAAGTCCGCGCCCTTATAGTGACCAAGGATTATGTGGTGCCCAAGGAGCTTCACGAGCTTGCCAGGAAAAACCGCGTGTCAATTCTCTCAAGCCATGACTCCACCATGACCACTGCCATGCTCATAGAGTATTCCGCGCCGGTCATATCAATGGCGGACACCAGCATAAAGCCCGTCCACACTGACGACACGGTGCAGAAAATCCGCCCGCAGCTTGCCGCCAGCCCTAACCGCTGCCTTCCCGTGGTGGACGCGGACAACAAAGTCATAGGCATAATAAGCGAGAGCGATCTTCTTCATGAGCCCAACATAAACGTGATTCTGGTGGACCACAACGAGCCCGGTCAGGCGATAGAGGGAGTGGAGCATTTTGTGATAGAGGAGATAATAGACCATCACCGCATAAACACCTTTACCACGCGCTATCCCATAACTCTCATAAACAAGCCTGTAGGCTCCACCAGCACCATAATCGCCAATATGTTCCGTGAGAACCGCATCCCCATACCCAAGGACATGGCGAGCCTTCTTCTGTGCGGCATACTGAGCGACACCCTGATACTGCAGAGCGCCACCGCCACGGAGTACGACGTTCTTACCGCGGAGTACCTCAGCAACATAACGGAGCTGGACATTCAGACACTGGGGAACGACATCATAAAAAGCGGAAGCCACATAGGCGGCCGCAGCGCGGACGAGGTCGTGCATCAGGACATGAAGGATTACAGCGAGGGAAAATTCAAATACACCGTGAGCCAGATAGAGGTTGACAGCACGCGTGAGATACTGGAGCGGAAAAAAGAATTTCTGGATGAGCTTGAGATGGCGCGCAGGACGGCGGGCAATTTGTTCAACGCTCTGCTCGTCACGGATATAACACAGCTAAGCTCCATAATGTTCCTTGCAAGCGATCCTAAATTCGAGAGCCTGATTAAGCTCCCTAAAAGAGACGCGCACATCTATTACATGAAGGACGTGGTGTCCAGGAAAAAGCAGCTCATACCTCTTTTAAGCGAGATTCTTGCCGGCGTGGAGTAAGGGATTGCTGTCGTTCATAAAGAGGGAGGCGGTGTTCTGCGCGGCGTTTTTCTGCGCCGTCATATCCGCTTTTTTCGTTCCGCCGTCCAAGGACTACATCGCGTACATAGACTGGAGCACACTGTGCATTCTGTTCGCGCTCATGGCCGTGATACAGGGATTCTCCGGCTGCGGCGTTTTCTCCGCGGCGGGAAGAGCGCTGTGCGGAAGGCTTCATACCGTAAGGGGGCTATGCTCGGCCCTGGTGTGGCTCTGTTTTTTTACAAGCATGCTGGTCACAAACGATGTGGCGCTGATAACGTTCGTTCCGTTCGCCCTTCTGCTTTTAAAGGATGCTGCGTCTCCCGGAACCATAGTGCTGACCGTGGTGCTGCAGACTGTGGCCGCTAACACCGGGAGCATGCTCACGCCGCTCGGGAACCCTCAGAACCTGTTCTTGTTCTCCCAGGGAAGGCTCACGCTCGCAGGATTTCTTCTGACCATGCTCCCTTATACCGCCGCAAGTTTTGCCGTTATTCTGTGCGCCCTGTTTTTTATCCCGGGGAGGTCCCTTGATTCCTGTGAGCCTGTTCTTCCCATGCCGCACCTGAAAGACGCTGACGGCGGAAATAAAGTTTTATATAAAACTTTCATTGTAAGGACGGTCTCCTGCTCTGTGCTGTTCCTTTTGTGCGTGCTCTCCGTCCTGCACATAGTGCCTAAATCCGTTACGGCCGCTGTGGTCCTGTGCGTGATGCTTCTTCTGGACAGGGAGGCGCTTGGCAAGGTGGATTACATGCTCCTTCTTACGTTTGCGGCGTTCTTCATCTTTACGGGAAACATCGGGAACATACCCGCCGTAAAGGACGCGCTGGGGAATTTTGTGGGCGGCAATGAGTTTCTCTCCGCCGTCATAGTGAGCCAGGTGGCGAGCAATGTTCCGGCCACGCTTCTTTTGTATCCGTTCTCTGAGGACACAAGGAGCCTTCTTCTGGGCGTGAACGTGGGAGGGCTGGGCACGCTGGTCGCGTCTCTCGCAAGCCTCATCTCGTTCAAGCTGTACTCATCATCCGCCTTTGAGAAGAAAAAGAGCCCGCTGTTTTACCTGGGGATTTTCGAGGCCCTTAACGTGATATGCCTTTCTGCGCTGATACTGCTTCATCTGATTCTGGGCTGAAATCCCGCGTCATGTGCGGTGCGGCGTGCCCGGTATAATTGACCTCCCGCCCGCATTTTAATAGAATGAGCGCATTATGAAACCTACTCTCATTAAAGATTTGCTCACCTCGGAGCCTGACGGAAAATCAGTGACCGTATGCGGCTGGGTGCGCACCAAACGTGACTCCAAGAATCTTGTTTTCATACAAGTCAATGACGGAAGCTGCTTCGCCTCCATACAGCTTACTTTTGACAGGACGAACCCTGCCTCCGGCGCGGACGTCAATTCCATAGAGGAGCAGCTTAGAAAAGTCACGACAGGAGCGAGCGTAAGGGCGGAGGGCTCTCTGATACCCAGCCCCGCCAGCGGACAGGCCGTGGAGGTCACGCTGATGAGTCTTGCTGTTCTGGGAGAGTGCCCGCAGGAGGACTATCCCCTGCAGAAAAAGAACATGAGCATGGAGTACCTGCGCGCCAATGCCCACCTGCGCGCGCGCACCAATACTTTCGGCGCGGTGTTCAGGATGCGCAGCCAGATGGCCATTGCGATTCACACTTTTTTCCAGGAGCGCGGGTTCGTGTATATAAGCGCGCCGGAGATAACATGCTCTGACGCGGAGGGCGCGGGCGAGATGTTCCAGGTGACCACGCTCAGCCTTGAGAAAATAGCGGAGCTCGGGGTAAAGGCGGGCGCCAATGGAATGAAGGTTGAGGACGCTCATAAAATCGTGGACTACTCAAAGGACTTTTTCGGAAAGAAGGCGGGTCTCACTGTCTCTGGCCAGCTTGAGGCGGAGACTCTGGCCACTGCGCTCAGCAGGGTCTACACGTTCGGTCCCACGTTCCGCGCTGAGAATTCCAACACTCCTCGCCATCTGAGCGAGTTCTGGATGTGCGAGCCGGAGATGGCGTTCTACGATCTTTTTGATGACATGGATCTGGAGGAGGAGTTCATAAAATATCTTCTGACATGGGCGCTTACCAGATGCCCGGATGACATGCAGTTTTTCGAGAAGCGCATTCAGCCCGGCGTAATTACGCAGCTGGAGCATGTGGCAGGAACCCCGTTCAGGCGCATAAGCTACACGGATGCCGTGGCGGAGCTTGAGAAGCACAACGCGGAATTTGAGTTTCCCATAAGCTGGGGCAGGGAGCTCCAGACCGAGCATGAAAGATATTTGACCGAGCAGGTGTTCAAAAGTCCTGTAATGGTGTATAATTATCCTAAGGATGTGAAGGCCTTTTACATGAAGCAGAATGAGCCGGACGAGCAGGGGCGCGTGACTGTGCGCGCTGTGGATGTCCTTGTCCCGGGACTGGGAGAGATAACCGGCGGCTCTGAGCGCGAGGAAAACTATGATAAGCTTCTGTCCGTCTGCGAGGAGCGCGGAATGGACATGACGAATTATCAGTGGTATCTGGATTTGCGCAGATTCGGAACCGTGCCTCATTCTGGATTCGGATTAGGTTTCGCGCGGCTTTTGCGCTACATTACCGGCATGGCGAACATCAGGGACGTGATTCCATATCCCCGTGCGCCAAAGCTCGCGGACTTCTAGGTTCGCGTAGCCTTGCGGTGAGTGATGCGCGGAGGGCGGGATAAAATGGCAGATAATAACCAGGTGCAGAATTCCGGCGGCCCTATATGGGGCAGAAAAACTTTCTTTCTCAATCCCTCGTTCACTGTTCTGAAAGACACTTTAAAGGTTCTTCATGAGCACGAGTTCGAGGTGTACACCATAGCCAACTACCGCGAGGTTAAGAACATTCTGGCACAGAACAAGGACTCCATCCTTTACATAAACATCGCCGCCCAGCTCAGCATGGAGGGCTGGTTCAATTTTATCCGCAGCATAGAGCAGGATCCGGCGCTTAACACTACGCAGGTGGGACTTATCTCCGGCACGCTTAAGCCTGAGGTGAAAGAATTCCTGTTTGAGAATCTGAAGCTTCCGTGCGGCATAATCACCGTGGAGAACACCGTGGACGTGGTGTCTGCCAACATAATAGACGTGCTCAACGCCAAGAACGCCAAGGGCCGCCGTCAGTATGTGCGCGCCTCATGCCTGCATGACAAGGAGGCGAACATGCTGTGGATGTACCAGAACCGCATGCTCAAATTCAAGCTCATAGACGTAAGCTCCATAGGCATGGCGGCCATAGCCAGTCCGCAGATAAAATCCATAATCTCGGAGAAGTCGCTTCTGCGTGACGTTACGCTTAACATAGGCCATTATCAGTATAACGTGAACCTGGTGGTGCTTGCCATAAAGCCGGGGCAGGACGGGAACGTAACGCTGGTATGCATACTGGGGCCTGACACTCCGGTCTCCATAAGGGACTCCATACGCTATTACGTGGGAGACACTTTGCAGACTCTCATGGACCTGTCACAGAACAACGCCGTGAACGACAACGCGGACTACAACAATTCATTTTCGTATTACAAGGATGCCATGCACAAATTCACGGAGGAAAGGAAAGGCTTTTCCACGCAGGCGCATAAGATTGCATCCCACAAAGGACCGGGAGTGCTGTGATTTTCCTCAAGGCCTTTTTTACTTGAACAAGCTCCGTAATATTTCTACAATATGTCCATGCATAAAAAGAAATCCTCAAATCCCGTTGCCAGAAAGCATAAGGTTACGCTGACCACTTTTATGCAGTCGTTGTTTTTGGCGGGGAATTTTTTTGTCTCGAATAATCTGGTCTCCTATGCGAGCGCGTGCGCGTTCGGATTTCTGTTCAGTTTTATACCAGTGCTCATGATGATTCTGGTGGTCCTCATACGGTTCATGCACGCCGCCCCTGACACGGTCATAGATCTTATAAATTCAAACGTGGCGGTGGAGAGTTATTTTAACATAGAGAGCTTCGCGAATTCGCTCCTTCAGATTCACACCATAACGAATTTCGAGATAGTGCTGGCTGTGTCCATAATATGGATGGCTCGGCGGTTTTTCAATTCAGTGATGAGCGGGCTTAACTGCGTGTTCAGGAACCAGCTTAAGCCGCGCCCTATGGTGCGCCAGTTCATGGTGTTCGGGGGAGAGGCCATAATCGTGGTCACAGTGGCCGTAATCGTTTTTCTTTCCATGACGCTGAGAACCATAAGGCGAACGTCTATTCTGGATAATCTGGCAGAGTTTTTTCCGTGGCTGGACCTCCTCACCGGCACGATTGTGAATCTGACGCCGTTCGCGCTTCTTTTCCTGTCCATAGCGTTCGTGCTGAGAATGGGAAGCCGCACAAAGCCTCCGCTCGTAATGTGCATGGCGGCCAGCGCGGGAAACACGCTTGTATTCTGGGCGTTCAGGAAACTGATGGTGCTTTTCATAGATGTGAACCGCTATAACTTGGTTTACGGGGTTCTGTCCAACGTGATAGTCCTTCTTCTGGAGATGTTCTTTTTCTTCATAATTTTCCTGTTCTTCGCGCAGTGGCTTTATGTGGTGCAGTTCTTTGACATTCTTCTGCTTTCCGAGCTGTATCTTCTTCCTGACCATGACAACACCAGCATACCGGCCTCACTGCGAAGAATTCTTTTCATCCGCCCGGACTCGCTTCTGCGCAAGGACACGGCCTCCATAAATGTCCGTAAGGGCGAGTTCATCTACAAGAACAACGAGATTGGAACCGACGCCTATTATCTGGCCCAGGGCACCGTGCAGATTTATAACGCGGGGCATTTCACTTTCATAGACCGCGGGAAATTCTTTGGCGAGGAGGCGTGCATGTTCAGCGGGATAAGGAGCGAGGATGCCGTGGCGTACACGGACGTGAGCCTTGTGCGCATTCCGGCGGAGACTTTCTTTGAGCTTCTGGACCGCAACCCTAAAGTCAGCCGCAAGGCGCTCTCTCAGATAAGCAATTACTTTGCCAAATTTTATGGACGCACTGAAGAAAATTTTATATAATCTCCAATGTTTTTTAGGTTTCTGCCCTGAGCGTTTGCGGCAGACGGGTTCATGGCGCGCCGGGCGCAGGCTTACGGAGAATATATGGCGACTAAGTACATATTTGTTACAGGTGGTGTGGTCTCAGGCTTAGGGAAAGGAATAGCCGCCGCTTCCATAGGGCTTATTCTTAAGAGCCGCGGACTTAAGGTGGTCAATCAGAAATTCGACCCGTATCTTAACATAGATCCTGGCACTATGAATCCCATACAGCACGGCGAGGTTTTTGTAACTGATGACGGCGCGGAGACTGACCTGGACCTGGGCCACTATGAGCGCTTCACGGACGCGACGCTTTCGCAGAGCAACAACACCACAAGCGGCCGCGTTTACGAGACAGTGCTGAAAAATGAGCGC
>JAFLSO010000032.1 GCA_022510925.1 Treponema sp. | reverse complement strand
AATCCAAGGGCATAATCCGCCGCGTGGGAGCGAACAGGGGCGGCCACTGGGAAATAATATCAGAGACAGGTGCGGACGGGGAGAATATGAGAGGCCCGCGGTAACCCGCTCTTATGGCTCAAGGCTCCCCGCCGCATCCTGTCCTGTGCCGTCTACTTTGTCCTTCTTTCGAAATACGTGCCGTATGCACTTTTTAGTTTGCTGGCATTCTTTTCCGGATTGCTAAAATCTTCTGATACCTCTTCGCCATCTGAGTTTACCCAGTACCAGCCATCTGTCTCGGCGAAAGTCACTGATTTGAGGCTGCGACAGATCTCGAACGCCTGCTCGCCGATCTTCGTGACGCCCTTGCCGATTGTCACGGTCGTAAGACCCTGGCACCAAGCGAACGCAGAGCCGCCAATCTCCGTGACGCTGTCGGGGATCTCCACGGTCGTAAGAGCCCAGCAGTCATAGAACGCCTGCTTGCCGATCTTCGTGACGCCACTGCCGATTGTCAAGGTCGTAAGTTCCCTGCAGCCAGAGAACGCAGAGTCTCCGATCTCCTTGACGCCACTGCCGATTGTCAAGGTCGCAAGACCAGTGCACCCAAAGAACGCACCGCTGCTGATTTTCGTGACGCCCTTGCCGATTGTCACGGTCGTAAGACCAGTGCACCCATAGAACGCCATATCACCGATCTCCGTGACGCTGTCGGGAATAGCAATTTCTTTAAGTTTCTCGCAGTAGTAGAACGCACTGTCTCCGATTTCCTTGACGCCACTGCCGATTGTCAAGGTCGTAAGTTCACTGCAGCTGTAGAACGCATAGTCTCCGATTTCCTTGACGCCACTGCCGATTGTCACGCTCGTAAGACCAGTGCACGAAATGAACGCATGGTCTCCGATCTCCGTGACGCTGTCGGGGATCACCACGTTTTTAAGACTCCAGCAGTTCTCGAACGCATGGTCTCCGATTTCCTTGACGCCACTGCCGATTATCACGCTCGTAAGACCCGATCCAGAGAACGCAGCTTCTCCGATCTTCGTGACGCCACCGCCGATTGTCACGGTCGCAAGTTCCGAGCACAAATAGAACGCCCAGTCTCCGATCTCCGTGACGCTGTCGGGGATTTCCACGCTCGTAAGTTTCCCGCACCTAGAGAACGCAGAGTCTCCGATCTCCTTGACGCCACTGCCGATTGTCACGGTCGTAAGATCTGTGCACCCAGCGAACGCTTCCTCTCCGATCTTCATGACACCATTGCCGATTGTCACGGTCGTAAGACCAGTGCACCCAGCGAACGCTTCCTCTCCGATCTTCATGACGCCCTTGCCGATTGTCACGGTCGCAAGTTCCGAGCAGCTAGAGAACGCCTGGTCGCCGATCTCCTTGACGCTGTCGGGGATTTCCACGCTCGTAAGTTTCTCGCAGTAGCGGAACGCCCAGTCTCCGATTCTCTTAGCGCCGGCAATGTTCGCCTCGGTAATCTTCTCCAGCGTTAGCAGGTCAGTCTTCCCGTCGCTCATCATTATGCTCTTGGCAGAATTAATCCCGTTTCCTAAATATCCGTGCTCGCACCAGTCCGCCAGGCTCCCCCTGTATATGATATCTATCCAAGAAAACCATATATTTTTGAACGTCATACTGCCGGCCCCGGCGGGAACCGATATGCTGTTTATCTTTGAGTTGTCTAGAGTGCCGCGATGCTTATCCGATTTATCGTATAAATTGTACCATCCAATGTACAGCTCCACGCCGTCCGGAATTACGATTTTGCCGTCAGCGGGAATCCTGTCCTCGTATATCCCGCAGGCAACGTAAACGCCATCCCTCTTCTCTATCTTAAAATAGGGGCTGTAGGGCATGTTCACGTCGTCCATACTGCATGATGCGAGCATTCCCGCCGCAAGCACTGCCGCCGCCAGAACGAGCACCGTCTCTCTAAACAACATCTTCCTCATGGTTCTTCTCCTTAAAACTCCCGCCCTCGGGCGGACCGTTATCTGTGCGCATAAAAAATCAGGCCGCCATGGGCTTTCCCTGTGCGGGAGCCTTCGGCGGCCCTGAGCCTTTGAATATGTTTATGTGACGCGCTGCCCTTGAGCGGTCAGCGCCCTGTGTGCTGATGTATGATGTATGATGTATGATGTATGATGTATGATGCCCGGGCACAGGTCATGGGGTCGCATGAGTAAAATCGCGCTCTTACGGGAATGTCTTTCATCTCAGAGTACATTATACATCATTCCGCGGCCTAGCGCAAGCGTGGCGGGGGAGCCTATGGCGGCAGGCCCCCTCCTTTAGCGCGCCGTTATGTGGCTTAGCAGCACTCCCTCTCCGTCTGAGACATCCTGCTGCAGGACGGCGCCCACAGTGTCGTTAAGGAAGGCCGGGGAAATCCCGGGGGTGAGCGTCTTTTCCGTGCGGAGCACAGCCACGTCATCATGCGTTAACCTGTGCCCTGCGGGAAGGCCCCTTGTATAGTGCAGGCTGCGGTTAGTGCGCCCGTAGTTAAGGCGCTCGCAGGGGGCCAGCCTCTTTACTCCGTCACCCACCGCCGCCATTACTTTGTCCTTTCCGAACTGCTCGCTCATCTGGTCAAGCGCGTCTTTCTGCCCCATGGTAAGCACAAGGCCCTCCGCGTATTCCGCGCACAGGATTTTTCCCTGCGCCATGGAGGCCTTTCTGTGGCGCTCCAGCACCGCCTGCGTCTGCCTTACCGCCTGCGCCATCTGCGCGAACTGCCCGGGCTCCAGGGCCACAGGGTCATCCAGTCCGTCCGTGTCGCGGCTGAGCGTTATGTGCTTCTCTATCATCTTTGCGCCGAACGCCGTGGCCAGCACAGGTATAAGAACCGGCTCCATGGAATGGTCGCTTATGCCCGCGGGCAGCCCGAACGTCCTCTCCAGAGTCTCCACGCAGCGCACGTTGTACTCCTCCGGCGGGGCGGGGTAGGACGTTACGCAGTGCAGGAGTGTGAGCGGCGCGCTTCCCTCAGCCAGGCCGCTCTTTTCCCCCGCGCCCTCTGCGCCCGTAAGGGTGTCCACCGCGCGCTCTATGTCGCCCAGCTTTGAGACCCCGCCGCTCAGTATGAGCGGTACTCTGCGGAAATACCGCGCGCACTCCTCCAGAAGCGGTATGTGGCTCACTTCGGGCGAGGCTATTTTTATGGCGTCGGGCTCCGTCTCCATGAGCTCCCTGAGCGACCTGGGGCCGAACGGCGAGCATATGAACTTTAACCCCGCTCTCTTTGCGTGGTCACGGCATTTCCTGTAGAAGCCGGGCGGTGCCTCCAGAGCCCTGAACCTGTCGTAGAGCCTTACGCGGCCGCCCGGAAGGCTCACGTGCCCTGTCTCGGGGTGCAGTATCTCGTGGGCGTAGACCCACTGGAATTTAACGCCCGTGGCCCCTGCCTCCGCCGCGCTGTCCACCAGCCTCATCGCTTTGTCCAGATTCCCTCCGTGCGACGTTCCTATCTCCGCTATGATGTCCATGTTTTTAGGATAGCATAAAGGGCGCTCTTGTGCTATAATTCTCTCATGCTTAAACCATTAATAAACCTTATAAAAGCGTTAAGCTCCAATACCGACCCAGGGGCCATAGCCCATGCGTTCTGTTCCGGAATCCTTTTAGGATTTATGCCTAAAGACAATCTTATGTGGTATGTGCTTTTTGTTTTCATCCTCTTCATGCGCATTCAGCGCGCTACCTATACTTTGTCGCTTGTGGCGGGTGCCCTGCTCGCCGCCCTGCTTGACCCTGTGTTCGACGCGGTGGGATGGTGGTTCCTTACGCTGGACAGGGCCGTTCCGTTCTATGTGCGGCTTCTGAACGTGCCGTTCGTGGCGTTCACCAAGTTCAACAACACCATCGTGATGGGAAGCCTTGTGTGCGGCATACTGGCGTACATACCGCTTTATTTTCTGGCGCGGCTTGTCATATGGCTGTGGAGGAAGTACCTTGCGGAGAGCGTGCGGCGGCTTAAGCTGGTGCAGCTCCTTAAGCAGGTGCCGCTCATAGAGAGGCTTTCGGCCATAGCGGGAGGCAGGTAGAATGGAAAAGAAAAAGAATGAGATTTCCAAGTCAGAGCCCAAGTCCGTAGCAGCCAAAGAGAAAAAATCCAAGAAAGAGCCTAAACTTTTTCCCGCCAAGAAACTTCCCGGGCTCTTTAAGAAATCCTACACAGAGAAGCAGTTCGAGAAAAAAATCCTGAGGAGGATTTATGTTCCCCAGGACAAGAAGCTGGTGCAGGATATGTTCAGCAAAGGCTCGGATTTAAAGAGGCCCGACCGCTATGCTGTTCCCGCCGCGAGCACGTTCACCAAGAACGAGCTTAAGCATTTAAAGGAGCTTTCCAAGGACATAGCCTCACACAAGGCGCGCATAAAGCTCATCCCGCTTGCGGCCGCGGCGGCCTTTGTGGCGGCTGTGGTGCTGGTGGTGGGCGCGTTCAAGAACCCGCTTGCCAAAAAGGCAATTAAGGGCGTGTGCGAGGCCGTGTTCGGCGCCAGGACCGACGTGCGCTCCGTGGACCTTAGGATTATGGACGCGTCGCTCACGGTGAGGGGGCTTGCTGTGGGGAACAAGTCCAGCGTCATGAAGAATCTTTTTGAGGTGGAGACCATAGCGGTGGACTTTAATCTGGTGCAGGCGCTCCGCGGGAAATTCGACGCGGAGAACCTGGAGGTTACGGGAATAGCCGTGGGAACTGACCGCACCACAAGCTGCGCGCTTCCTCCCAGACAGGAGAAGAAGAAGGAGAAAAAGGAGAAGAAGCAGTCCGAGAGCGCGTTCATGAAGAACCTTAAGGCCACGGCGCAGGGCGAGCTGGACTCCATGAAGGGCCTTGTGACTGACCTTCTGGGCGGGGATGACGTGGACAGCATAGTGGCGAGCGTGCAGGAGCAGCTGAGGACTCCCGCCGCCGTTACGGGCGCCACGGAGGAGGTCAACGCCATGATAGGGAAATGGCAGGCCAAGCCCGCGGAGATAGCCTCGCAGGTGAATGATTTTGCCGCGAGCGTTCAGGCCCTGCAGAGCATAAATCTGGGCGGCATAAAGGACGTGGCATCCCTTAAGGACACCCTTACCAAAGTGAACAACGCCATAACCACGGGCAACGCCCTTAAGGAGAGCACCGTTAAAGTCTCCGACGAGATAAAGGCCGACAGCAGGAAAGTGACCGAGATATCAGGCAGCGTGATGAGCGCCGTCAATGCCGACAAGGAATTCGCGGAGCAGAAGCTGGGCGCCGCCAAGGACCTTGTGATGAACGCCGGGAAAATACTTACAGGCGCCATAGACTCCATAGGCTACAGCATAATGGGAAAATACTATCCCTACGTGCAGATGGGCATAGACAAGGCTCTGGAGCTTAAGGCGTCCGCAAAGGCGAATTCCAGCACGGAGACAAAAGAGAAAAAAGAAAAGAAAGATAAGAAGTCCGACAAGAATTCCAAGAAGAATAACAGCCGGCGCATGCAGGGAACCACGTTCTGGTACACACGGGAGAATCCCGCGTTCCTCATAGAGCGCATAGCGGCCAGCGGCCCGGGATTCTCGGCGGAGGGCCGCGACATATCCAGCAACCAGGACCTGCGCGGTAAGCCCATGAGCCTTTCGGGCACGTATGTGTACAGGACGGAGGGCGGCGACATAAACCATGCGGCCAGCCTGGTGGTGGACGCGCGCTCATACAGCACTGACGCGCTCATAAGCGTGGACTACACGGGAAAGGGATTCACCGCGAGCATAGACGGCACGTCCATAGCCAAATCCAGCGGAGTTCCCTCCGTGGACGGCAGGGCGGACGTTACTCTGAAGGGCGCGTTCGGGGAGGGGCTTTTCAACGCCTACGGAAACGTGAGCCTTAATCCCGTTAGCCTCACGTCTGACGGTTTTGAGAACGAGCTTATAACCAAGTACTACAATCAGGCGCTGGGAACCGTAAAGAAACTTAGCTTCGGCTACGACGCGTCATACTCGGACGCCAAGGGAGTGAGGCTCTCTCTTAACGGGAATTATGCCGATGTGTTCGCTAACGCCCTTACCACCGTGGTCACCAGCATAGGCAGCGACGCCAAGGATGCCGCGCTCAAAAAGATTCAGGAGGAGCTTAACAGCTCGTCCAACGCGTTCGCCGTAAAGACAAAGGAATTCTTCGGCATAGAGGGCGACATAGACATTCAGAGCACCAAGGTGTCCGACCTGCAGAAAATACTGGAGAGCAAGGCCCGGGAGATTCAGGCGCAGATAGAGGCGCAGACCAAGGCCGCCGCCACGGAGGCCGTTAAGAGCGTTGTGGGAGACAACGAGGCCGCCTCCAAGGCCGTGGACGCGGCGGGCAGTCTGCTTAAAGGGCTCCTTAAAAAGTAGCGCCCGGGCTCCGGGCTAGATTGTGACGCGCAGCAGCTCCGACATCCCGTCCATGCGGCTTGTCATGGCGCCCAGCACCTCGTGGGCGGGTTTGTCCAGCGCCGCGTTCACCTCCAGCCAGTTGTCCACTATTTCGTTCCTGTTCTTTGACTCGTCAAGGCTCAGGTCCTTGAATTTCTTGTTTATTGTCTGCATCGCTTCCAGCGCCCTGCCCACCAGAGATGCGAAGTCATCGTTTATAGTGGCTATGATTGTCTCCAGCGCGGAGCGCGACGCCATGCTCTTTCTTGCCATCTCCGCTATGCTCTTAAGCTTATGCCCCCGGGAGAATTTCTCGTCCAGCTCTATGTCCGTGGTCTTTATCTCGTTGCATACGGCGCACAGCTCGTTGTACTCCGCGGAAAGCTCGGTGAAGTATTCCTGCCGCAGGACTATGGCGTTCACGTCGTACACGTCCAGAAAGCCGCGCACGTCTGAGACCAGAAAAGTGTCGTAGAACGCGTTCAGGAATTTCACGGGCTCAAAGTGCACGAAGCCTTCCGTGCCCAGCCGCTCGTATTCCGCTGACGTCTCCTGGTTGTAGTGTGGCATGGCCGCGGCCTTGGCGCCGCACAGTGCCTTGTCCACCAGAGCGTTAAGCACGCTGCTCTTTCTCTCCGCGTAGAGCGCCTCCAGTTTCTGCTTCATGCCGTCATGAAGCTCCGCCACGTAGGACTTTACTATCTCCTGATTGTATGCGGCGCCCTCTGCGGAGAAGTCCGCGTCGTGCTTAAGGAGCTTTGCCATTGCGTCAAGGACATTCTTGCTCTCCAGCAGGCTCAGGCGGGTGAGCGCGTCGTCAAGCAGTCCACGGTCCGGGCTCTTCCAGTCAGGCAGTGTGCCCAGCATTCCGATCACATGGTCAATGTTCTTTACCGCCAGCACCGTCTTGGCGGCTATTATGAAATCCACCAGCTTCTCGTCCACGTACTTGGCGTCGCACGGAAGGAATTTGGGCTCGCTTATGAACACGTTCTCCGCCATGGCGGGAGCGAACCTTTTGAGTATGGAGTAGTAGTCTATTATGCAAAACTGCTTAAGCGCCATTATGGAGTTGTAAAACTCGTCTATGCGCGCCACCCGCGCGGGCTCAAAGTCCCTCTCAAATTCGCGGTATGATTTTTTTATCCCCTCGAACATGGCGGAGAAAGGCATGGTCCCGTTAAGCCTGTCTATGCCCTCAGGCGTAAGGTCCTCCAGTATTTTTTTCTGCCGCTCGGAGAGCATCATGTGCACCGCCTCTTTCCTGTAATACGCGTCGTCATTCCTGCTCAGAAAGAATTCGCGAAGCGGCGCCACCGCGCTGTAGACTTTAAAAAGCAGCTTGGCAAAGTTGGGCTGCACATGGTCCTTGGAGTAATTGTAGTACAGAAAGCCCTCTTTCTGCATGGCCTTGCACAGTGGCTTAAGCCTGGGCTTCTGCCTGTCTGTGTTTCTGCCGAAGAAGATTTCAAAGATGCTGGTCAGGAAATTGCCTCTGCTCTCTGTAGTGCCGTGTTCTGTGTCCATGGGCTAATTATGAATGAAATTTATGTTGAATGCAAGTGAGTTATGGCTCCCGCCAGAGCGTCCGCCGCATGGTCTGGCTGCGGGCGCGTCCTCATGTTAAGCAGGAGCTGCACGTAGCGCTCCACCGTGTCCTTGTCCGCGCCGGAGGAGCCTGTGACCGTGCTCTTTATTTTGTTCGGCGTGTACATGAACAGGGGGATTCCATGCTGAGCCAGCGCAAGGGTTGCCACCCCCTTGGCCTCCGCCACCGCCAGCGCGCTTGACGCGTTGCGCGAGAAGTACAGCGTCTCCATCTCCGCCTCCGAGGGTGAGAATTCCTCCAGCACTGCCACAAGGCGGTTGTATATGGCAAGGAGCCTTATCTCATGGCTCTCCTCCGCGCTTGTCTCTATGACGCCGTAGCTTATAAGGCGCAGAATCCCGTTCCTGCTCTCCACCACGCCGAATCCCGTGTGGGCCAGCCCCGGGTCTATGCCTATTACGCGCCTTGTCCTGTGCGGCATGCGCCCTCCTGTAAAATGAATAGTCCGCGCGCTATAAAAAAAACGCCCTGAAACCAGAGCGCTTTCTGACCTGGGCCCGCCACCGCAGGAGTGAGTCAGGGCCTTGCCGCGTGCGGATTACGCCTCGGGCTCAAAGTCGTCGGGATATTCCACCGTGGAGTACACGTTCTGCACGTCATCGTCCTCCTCCAGCTTGTCCAGAAGCTTCTGCACTTTTTTGGCGGTCTCGGCGTCCACTGCCACGTAGGACATGGGCACCATGCTCACTGACGCGGAGAGAGACTCGTACTCCTTGCCCTGCAGGGCCTCCAGCACGGAGTCAAAGCTTGACGGATCGGTGGTCACTGTGATGACGCCGTCCTCGCTCACTATGTCCTCGGCACCGGCCTCCAGCGCCACCTCCATGAGCTCGTCCTCGCTCACTTTCTCCGCGTCGTACTCTATTACGCCCTTGCGCTCGAACATACGGCTCACGGAGCCAGTGGTTCCCAGGTTTCCGCCGTTCTTGTTGAATATGTTGCGCACGTTGGCAGCGGCGCGGTTCTTGTTGTCCGTCAGCACCTCCACCAGGACCGCCACGCCGCCCGCGGCGTATCCCTCGTACACAAGCTCCTCATAGGTGGCGGCTCCGAGCTCTCCCGTGCCTTTCTTTATGGCGCGCTCTATGTTATCCTTGGGCATGGAGGCCGCCTTGGCCTTTAGTATGGCGGTGCGCAGGCGCGGATTGGCAGCAGGGTCCCCTCCGCCCATCTTGGCGGCGATAGAAATCTCCTTGATGAATTTAGTAAACAGAGCGCCGCGTTTCGCATCTGCGATGCCTTTTGCGTGTTTAATGGTTGACCATTTGCTGTGTCCTGACATTGGAATCCTCTTATTAATAAAATATCGTGGCATAATCTAGCATGAAAGGGCGGGGAGTGTCAACTTGCTTGTCTGAACGCGCGTTTTCATGTATACTGCCCTCATGCTTAACAGTCTTACCGGTACGCTTACAGGAAAATTTCCGCAGAGGGTCACGCTGGACACGCACGGCATAGAGTGGGATATTCTGGTGCCCGAGAGCGCGCTGGACCGTCTGCCGGGAGCGGGGGAGAGCGCGCGGATTTTCACATGGCTTCAGCACACGGAAAGCTCCATGGTCCTGTTCGGGTTCGCGTCGGACCAGGACCGCTCGCTGTTCTTTGACCTGCTTAAAGTGGACGGCATAGGGCCTAAGGGCGCCCTTAGGATTCTGGGCAGCATCTCTGCCGCCGAGCTTTCCGCCGTGCTGGATTCAGGCGACGTGGGCATGCTGGAGAAAGTTCCGGGGGTGGGAAAGAAAACCGCCGCAAAGATGATGCTGCAGCTTAAGGGAAAGCTCACCGTTCCGCAGGAGGGCGGGCCCGGCCGTCCTTTAAGAAAAGGCTCTCCGTTCGCGGACGTGGTTACGGCCCTTGTGAGCATGGGATACGACAGGCGCGTGAGCGAGCAGAAGGTGGACGAGATAGCGGCGGACTTATCGGCGGACGAGGCTTTCTCCTCCAGGCCGGCCCCTGAGAGGGAGGACGTTATTTTCCGCCGTGCCATAGTGGAGCTTGCGCAATGAGCGGTCCTAAGAACAGAAGCGTGAATCACAAGACCTCATATTCCCGGGGGGGCTCCTCCGGTGAGGACGAGATGAACATAGTGGCGCAGCTGAGCGCGCAGGCCTCCGCCGCGGGAGGAGAGGAGCCTTCCGCCGGAAGGACACGCATTAACCGCGTCTCTGATGCCACGGAGGACTTATCATCCAGCCGCATAGTGCGCGCGGAGCTTTCAAGCCAGGACGACGACTGTGAGGGCAGCCTGCGGCCCAGGACCCTGTCTGAGTTCATGGGGCAGGGCGCCATAAAGGAGAATCTGGGCGTGTTCATAAACGCGGCCCGTGAGCGCGGGGAGGCGCTGGACCATCTTTTTCTTATAGGGCCGCCCGGGCTTGGAAAGACCACGCTCGCGCAGATAACCGCTAATGAGCTGGGCGCGGACTTTAAGGTTACGAGCGCACCCGCGCTTGACAAGCCCAAGGACCTTGCGGGCATACTCTCCACAATCACGCCGCGCACGGTTTTTTTCATAGACGAGATTCACCGCCTTAAGCCCGCCATAGAGGAGATGCTGTACATAGCCATGGAGGACTTTGAGCTTGACTGGGTGATAGGGCAGGGCGCCGCCGCCCGGACGGTGAGAATCCCCATACCGCATTTTACTCTGGTGGGCGCCACCACCAAGGCTGGCATGGTGTCTTCCCCGCTCATAAGCAGGTTCGGCATAATACAGAGGTTCAGCTTCTACTCGCGCGAGGAGCTCGCGGACATAATACGCCGCTCCGCCGACATACTGAGCGTGCGTGTGGAGCGCGGGGCGTCGCTTCTTCTTGCGGACTGCTCCCGGGGAACTCCGCGCGTAACGAACCGTCTTCTGCGGCGCATGCGTGACTTCGCGCAGATGGAGGGAAGCGGTGTCATTACGGAGGGCATAGTGCGCGACGGGCTCAGGCGGCTTGACATAGACGGCCTGGGGCTTGAGCATTATGACAGGGAGATACTTCTTTCCATTATAAACAACTTCGGGGGCGGGCCTGTGGGCGCGGAGACGCTTGCCATATCCATAGGGGAAAGCATGGACACTCTGGAGGACTATTACGAGCCGTACCTTATACAGCGCGGCCTTTTGCAGAGGACCCCGCGCGGGCGTGTGGTTACGGAGAAAGCGTACAGGCATCTGGGTATAAAATATGAGCCGGGCGTCTCCTCCGATGCCCAGAGGACTTTGTTCTGATTTAATCAGGGAATTCAAATGAGGACCAGCGACTTTTACTTTGACTTACCGCAGGAGCTCATAGCGCAGAGGCCGTCGGGAACGCGCGGCGATGACAGGCTCATGCTGCTCGGAAGAGCCTCGGGAGAGGTGGCGCACTACAGGATGCACGACCTGCCGGATCTGGTGGCGCCCGGAACGCTCATGGTTTTTAACAACAGCAGGGTGAGACGGAGCAGGTGCTACGGCATAAAGGCTTTTGGCGGGGGCGAGCGGGAATTCCTTTTCCTTAGCAGGTGCGGCGATGACGGCACGGAGTGGAGGTGCATGGTGCGCGGCGCCAAGAAAGTAAGGCCGGGGAACGTGTTCCGCTTTCCCGACGGGAGCGAGGGTGTGATAGTCCCTGAGGATGACGGCGGCCCGGGCGAGGGCACGGAATTCAGGAGGATAAAGTTCAGCTCCTGCATAACGGAGGACTGGTTCGAGCGGAACGGCCATATACCGCTTCCCCCGTACATAAAGCGCGGTGACACAGAGGAGGACGGCGAGCGCTACCAGACCATTTACGCGAGCGAGACGGGGAGCGCCGCATGCCCCACGGCGGGCCTTCATTTTACGGAGCCCGTTCTGGAGCGGCTCAGGGAGCGCGGCGTGGAGCTTGAGTGGATAACGCTTCATGTGGGGCTGGGGACTTTTCTTCCCGTGCGAGCGGAGAGCATAGAGGACCATGTGATGCATGAGGAGGAGTACACCATACCGCGCGGCACGGCGGAGAGGATAAACGCCGCCAGAAGGGAGGGGCGCCCCGTCCTTGCCGTGGGCACCACAAGCGTAAGGACTCTGGAGAGCGCGGCCTGCGATGACGGCACTGTGAGAGACGGCCCGGGCAGGACCCGCATTTTCATGTATCCCGGATATAAGTTCCGTGTGGTGGACCAGATGTTCACTAACTTCCACACCCCGGAGAGCACTCTCATAATGCTTGTGAGCGCGTTCGCCGGGCGCGATAACATACTGGGCGCATACGAGGCCGCCGTAAGGGAGAGGTACAGGTTCTTCTCCTACGGTGACTGCATGCTCATAAAGTAGCGCCTGCCCGCCGCTTATTTTAGCTGCTCGAACGAGTATCTGAGGAGCGCCAGGAACTGCATCTTAAGGACAGGCTTAACCTCCACATCCGCGAATTCCGCGTCGTAAATCTGCTCCGCCTCCTCCACCAGAGACTCTATGAATTTGTCGGAGAGGGGGAGCCGTGAGCCTATTATTTTGTTCTCCAGATAGCGCGAGTGGAACACCACTGGCCCCGTGAACGCTATCCGTATGTTTGCCACTATGTCTTTCTGCGTGTCCACCAGAAAGGAGAACGCGCTGCTGAAAGGCGTTATGGCGCGGGTGGGGCCCACGCGCCTGAATATGCTCACCTCCCACTCGTCGGTGGGAACCCTTATTTTAGTGAGTATGAAATCCGGGGGCACCTCGGAGAACTGCGTGAACGGTATGATTTTAGTCTCGCCCGAGTTCCTGAATTCAAGCCTGGCGTCCAGCGCCATGAGCGGGGACCACAGCGTGTGCCTGGGGCCTCTGGCGCAGATGTTTCCCCCCAGCGTGGCGTGGTTCCGTATGGCGTGGTTCCCTATGGACTCAAGCGCCTCGTAAAGCACCGGCGGGATGTTCGTTTTTCCCAGCGAGAGCATCTGCGCTACCGTTACCGCGGAGCCGAATTCCAGGTACCGCTCCTTTTTCTCTATGCCCGACAGCTCCGGTATGTGGCGCAGGGTCACGGACTTCTCCGCTATGGGCTCGCCCGCGGAGCCGGCTCCCAGCACCTGCAGGTCGCTTACGCTCTTAAGATGATAGAAAATATCCTGAAGGCTCTTTGCTATGAGCACCGTGCTATTTTTTGACATTTGCTTTCTTTCCTTCGCGGGTGTGCTTTGCGGCCACGGCATAAAGTATTCCGTTGGCCAGTGTGTCGTAGTCAGTGCAGCAGCACACAAGCCCCTGCAATGATGTGAACAGCTGCTTTTTGTCGGGCCGGGCGTACCCGCGCAGCACGGAGTAGGCGGTGAGCATTTTTCCCGCCGTGCAGTAGCCGCACAGGTGTATTCCCGCCTGCGAAAAGCCCGTGTTTATGTCCTGATACTCCGGGTAAGTCTTGAAATGCTCCAGTGTGACTATGGTGCTGTCGCGCACTAATCCCACCGGGACTATGCAGCTGTTCGCGCACTCTCCGTCCAGAAGCACCATGCAGTTTCCGCAGATGCCTTTCTCGCAGCCGCACTTTACGCTGAAAAGCTTCTCGCGCCTTAGCACGTAGAGCAGCGGCTCGTCTGGCTCCGCGTCCAGCACTATCTTTTTATCGTTAAGCGTTACCGGGATTTTCATTTTGCGCGGCCTCCGATTTTTGTTTCGCAAGTATCTCCAGACGTCTCTGGCTCAGCAGCTCGTAGAGCGAGTCGCTTTCCAGCGGCAGTGAATTTATGGTGCAGCTCATCGCCTGTGACAGCGCCTGCGTGTATGCGGCGGGAATTATGTTGTGGACCAGACCGCCTATCTGCATGGGGTTAAGCTCCGACTGTATGAACATTATGTGTATGTTCTCGCAGGAGAGAAGCTCGTCCTTTACCAGTGAGCCCAGGACTCTCTGCGTGCCCAGCTTTATGGCGCTCTCCGCGGACTGCGTGTGCAGGAGCTTGCCCGCGCTGACGATTATGTATATGTTCCGTATCTTCTCGCGGAATGTGCAGGGGTCCAGCTCCACCTCCATGGTGCAGGCGGCGAATGACGTGCTGTGGAACGGTGTGCCCTCAAAGTCCGTCATGCTCCATGAATTCTTTCCCGCATTCCCTGTTTTCTTTTTTACTGTGTATGGCAGCGCGGAGTCAGGTTTCCTGCGCCTTATGCTCTCCAGGCATTTTTTAAGCAGGACGGTCATTATGCTCACGTTGCAGAACACAGTGTCCTGCAGCGGGACATCCTCCGCGCTGAACTCGGAGTTTATCTTTACGTTTGACGGAGAGATTCCCAGCGTCTCCCCCGCCATGCGCTCAAAGATGTTTCGTATGGAGTCCGACACCGGCGGGCAGTGTATGGTTATGCCCCCGCTCTCCTCCAGAGTCACCTCCATGCTCTGCTCGCCGCCGTAAACCTCCGAGCCGTAATAGCAGGAGCCCTCGAACGCGCATGCGAATCCTATGCCGCGCCTGGGCGACCCGGACTGCGCCATGAACGAGCCTTCCCCCGTGAGGTTCCCCAGCTCCATCCCGTTAAGCCTGTATGAGACGTAATGCCTGCTGAAGTCTCCCTTTATGGCTATGGTCTTTAGCGCGGGCGCGGTTTTCTCAAGCTGGAAGCTGAACGGCATGAACGGGGCCTTTCTCTTGGCCGCGGAGCTGTACGCCTCCATGTTCCTGAGCCTGAGCTCCAGCGGGGAGATTCCCGTCTCCTTGCAGATGGAGCCCATCTGGTTCTCCACGGCAAAGAAAGCGGCCGTGTCCATGAGCGATATGTCCATGTTGGTGGCGGGGCTCTCGGAGCGGAGCGCCGTGGCCGTTATGCTTATGTTCTCGGGGGCATAGCATCCGCAGGCCGCTATCACCAGCCTGTCCACTATCTCCTGCGCGAACGGCGTGGCGAACCCCGCGTCGGCCTCTATGTTTATCTGCATGGCGGTTATGCGCCCGTCCTTTGCCACGGCGGTTTTGTGCGCTATGGTCACAGGCAGCGTGGTGCTAAGGAACCTCTCCTGCTCATCGCGCGTGTATATGATTCTGACGCTCTTTCCCGTGAGCATGGACGCTAGCGACGCCTGGCACGCTATGAAAGAGTTGTACCATATGCTGTTTGTGCCGGTGTTGAGCGCCTGCGTCTTTTTTACCGTTATCATGGAGCCTTTTATGCCCAGCACTGTGGATATGGTCTTGCGCAGGTTGCTGAGCCACTGCGAGGGCGTGAACACCGTGAGCGAATTCCCGTCAGGCGATGAGAACCATGTGCAGAGCGCGCCGTTAGGCTCCCCTGAGTCCCTGGGCGCTACGGAGTATGTCCAGCAGTTCTGCACTATGCGCTCCGCCTCGTAGAATGCCTGCTGCAGGCCCGGTATGTTTCCGTCCGCGTCTTTTTTAAAGCACGGCCCCCAGCGGACGCTCCTTTGCGCCATTATAAGAGGCGGCTCCACGCCGCTCTCCTTTGCGCCGTCTTCCGCGCCCTCCGCTTCCGCGAAAACCACCATGGTGCTTTCCGCAAGGCTTCTTGCGGTCTTCTCGTCCGGCCCCACTATGATTCCGAGCGGCTCCCCCGGGTATGATACCCTGCCGTCGCAGAAAAGCGGTATTTTTCCCGCGGGCGTCTCAATCAGGTTTTTCCCGGGGATGTCTTTTGCCGTAAAGAGAAAGTATCCCTCCGGGAGCTCGGGCGGCTTTACGGCGGCCACGGTCCCCTCTCCTGCGGGGCTGCGCACGGTGGCTCCGTAGAGCATTCCCGGCGTGCTTAGGTCAGAGAAGAATTCTTTCTGGAATGATACGTTCGGCGCGGTGTTGGATTTTCTTATGGATTTAGGCATGGTATTTCTCTCCTAGCGCTCTGACTGTCTGTATCACATGGTCCTGCATCTCATGCGTCATGTCGGGCCACAGCGGAATGGATATGGTGCGGCTGAACTGCTGCTCCGCGTTCGGGAAATCCCGCGCGCTTAGCCCGGGATAAAGGTTCTTCCAGTAAGTGAAGTGGAAGAGGGGGATGAAGTGCACGCTTATGCCCACGCCCGCCTCCTGCATCTCCTGTGCGAACGTGCCGCGAGTGCATTTGAGCCTGTCCAGATTAAGCCGCATAAGATAAAGGTGCCACGCGTTCCCCTCCGCGTCGGGCGGCAGGTCTATGAAGTCCATCTCCCTGAACGACTCGTTGTAGCGCTCCGCCAGCGCCTTTCTTTTATGGTAGAATTCATGTGCCCGCCTGAGCTGCGCCCGCCCTATGCATGCCAGTATGTCGGGCAGGTTGCTTTTGTAGCCCGGCGCTGTTATGTCGTACTCCCAGCTGGCTTTCTGCGCGGTGTACCTGTCCCACGCGTTGCGGCTCATGCCGTGCAGCCTCATGGAGCTTATCCTCTCCGCTATGCTTCCGTCGTCCGTGGTGACCATGCCGCCCTCACCTGTGGTTATGGTCTTGGTGGCGTAGAACGAGAACACCCCCGCGTCTCCCAGAGTGCCCGCGTAGCCTGATTTTGTCCTGCTCGGAAAAGAGTGCGCGCAGTCCTCTATGACCCGCACGCCGTGCTTTCTGGCTGCGGAGACTATCCTTTCCATGTCGCACACGTTTCCCGCTATGTGCACGGGGACCACGGCCGCCACGCTCTTTCCCTCAGGTCCAGAGAGTATGCGCTCTACGTGCTCGGGGTCTATGGAGTATGTGCCCGGCTCCGTGTCCGCGAAGATTACGTGCGCCCCCAGATGCCTTGCGCTGGATGCCGTGGAGACGAACGTGTACGGCGTGGTGATTACGCTGGTGCCCTGCCTTACGCCGCATGCCTCCATTGCCAGAATCATGCCGCTTGTGTTGCTGCTCACTGCCAGCGCGTGCCCCGCGCCCGTAAGCTCTGCGAATTCCCTCTCAAAAAGAAGCGCCTCGCTGCCTGTGGTAAGCCAGCCGCTCTCCAGCACCCTGAGCACGGCGTCTTTCTCCTCCTGCCCCAGGGATGCCCTGAAAAACGGGACGCTCATTTTCTCTGCGCTCATTTTATCCCGCCTCCCGTAACCTTAAAGCACCGCCCTCTCGGTGTCCGCGCAGGAATCCTCCAGTGAGGGCACGCATTCCCTGAGCCTCTGGAGCAGTATGTCCTTCCTGCGGAACATCTGCGGCTCGCTCTCGCTGTAAGAGCATACGGGCTCCAGCGATTTTATGAGGTCGTCCAGGCTGTATGCCCCGGGCATACGGCTTTTGAGCGTAAGTATCCTGGGGTAGGCGGTGGGGGCGGGGTTCTCCTCCTTGAGCCACAGCGGCTCCCTGTCCCGCTCGCCGGGCCTCCTTCCTATGAATCGTATGCCTATCTCCTTGTACGGCTCGAACCCCGCGAACCGTATTATCTGCTCCGCCAGGTCCACTATCTTGATGGGCTCTCCCATGTCCAGAAGGTATGACGCCCCGTTCCTGCCCACGCCGCCTGTCTGCAGCACAAGCGAGCACGCCTCGGGAATGGTCATGAAATAGCGCTCCATGTCTGGGCCCGTGACCGTTACTGGGCCGCCGTTCTTTATCTGCTCCATGAACATGGGGAGTATGGAGCCCCTGCTTCCCAGCACGTTCCCGAACCTTACGAACATGAACGCCTGCCCTCCGCGCGCCCTGCCTGCTGCCTGAATAACCAGTTTCTCGCACAGCATTTTGCTCACGCCGTAGACGCTCACGGGCTCCACCGCCTTGTCAGTGGAGATAAGGACGAACCTCTCCGTTCCGTGGGAGAGCGCCGCGTCCAGAAGGTTTTTGGTCCCGAACACGTTGTTCTCTATCACCGCCACGGGATTCTCCTCCATCATGGGAACGTGCTTGTATGCCGCGCAGTGGAAGATTACATCCGCGCGCGTCCTGCCCGTTATGTAGTCCACGTACCTGCGGTCCTTCATGTCGCCTATTATGGGAACTATGGCGGCTTTCTCGCCCACGCCCTCCGCCTGCAGCATGTGAAGCTCCCTGTAGATGTTCACTATGGAATTCTCGCCGTGCCCGAACAGGTAGAGCCTTTCCGCCCCGCCCGAGAGAAGCTGCCGGGCCAGCTCGCTTCCTATGGAGCCGCCCGCGCCTGTTATGAGCACTCTTTTTCCCTTAAGGTATGAGAGGCTCTCCTTAAGCGGTATGGTCACAGGTGTGCGCCCCAGAAGGTCCAGCGGGTTTATGTCGCGCGTCTGTATCATGTGCGCGCTGCCTTCTATAACCTGGCTTATGGAGGGAAGAATCCTTATGCCGGAGAAGCCCGCGTCCACCAGCACTTTGTGAATCTCCCTGATTCTCTGCCCGCCCGCGCTTGGCATGGCTATGACCGCCTGGTCTGCGGGGCTTACCCTGAGCGCGCCTGACATGCTCTCTATGGGGCCCAGCACGGGGATGTCGTCTATCTGCGAGCCGATTATGGACTTGTCGTCGTCCAGGAATGCCGCCACCGTGCCGAAGACATTCTTGCGCATAAGATCCCGCGCTATCATCTGCCCCGCGAACCCCGCGCCCACAATGTATATCCTAGAATCTTTTCTGCC
>JAFLSO010000031.1 GCA_022510925.1 Treponema sp. | reverse complement strand
GTTATGAAAAGAATTCATAAGGCAACAATGGTCCTGGCAGGAGCGCTTCTGCTGGGAACGGGCCTGTTCACGGCATGCCCGAACAACCCCGACCCGGCTGACCCCGGAAAGGACAATACCAATCAGGACACAAATACCCCCCCCGGTAGTGGAGGAGAAGATGAGAATCCCGATGACTCTATTGTACCTGAGATTTATAGGGAGTACATGATCGGAGCTACAGATTCCGATATTGCGGCTATCAAATCTTTTGAAGACTGGGGAAGCGGAACAACTTACAAAGATAATGAGGACGGAACAATAACCCTGACGGCCGGTTCTAATTGGGGAGAAAGAGCTTATCTTTCTTACGGAGGAATTACCCCAGGGTACCTCTCACGGTTTGCACGTGTGGTAGTTTTGGCAGACGTCAGCGCTTTCGAAGCCTCTGGTGACACTAACGTCTTGTTCTCTGGTACTGGTACTGATGAGTATTTAAAAGCAGCCAGTAAAAGTGGAGAAGGAACTGTAACATATATTTTCAACATTTCAGACTCGAAGTCAGCAGAATCTCAGAAACAGGCAAGCCTTATATTCTATGGAACAGGAAGCGTGACTGTAAAGGAATGGTACTTCGAGGCAGACTCAAAACTCGCAGTCTTTAAGACTCCACTTACGGATTTAATCAGCGCCTCCAACACGTTAAAGAATGGCGCACAAGTAGGAACAGCAGGAGGACAGTATCCCAAGGATGCCTATGATGCCTTCAATGCCGCAATTAGTGCCGCAACAGATGTCGCCAACTCCACATCTTCTACACAGAAAGAAATCTATGCTTCCTATTATGAGCTTTCAGAAGCAAAATCTGTATTTGAGGCGGCAAAACTTCCTGACATTCCATTCACTGAGCTTTCCGGCACAGAAATTCCGGAAGGTGCAATTGTAATCTTCGATGCAAGCAACATCTCAGAAGCTAAGTGGACAGCAAATAATAGCCCTTGGTGGCTCCCGGATGGAGGCTCATTCACTATCAAACAGGTTGATTTTGAAGAAAGCAAAATCTATGAGGTTGTGACAAAAGAGGTAGGCTCTTGCGGATGCTTTAATGTGAGCGACAGTGGTAACTATGATGGTAAAAAAGATTCAGGTATAAAGATTACAAGCAACTCAGAACTATACATATCGCTATATAGCTCGGCTAATACAAGGATAAAGCCAGCTCACCCTGATTCAGAGGACATACCGACTATTGAGGGAAAAGAAGAATGGCAGTTAATTAAGATTAAGTACAACGATGAACTATTTAAGGATAAAGAGAAGACTTCGTTATATCAAATTGGATTTATTGCAGCCGTGGCCGAAGAGTCCAGCGTCTTTATCGATGCGGTCTATTTAATAAATAAATAAACTGGTCCAGCACAACCAAAAAAGGCACCTCCCAGGAGGTGCCTTTTTCTGTCACAGAAAGCCTGATCAGAAGCCTATTTTTATGCCCACCATGGCATTCACGCCGCTGAGCGACCAGCTGCTCACAAAACTGGGGCTTGCGGTGGCCAGCGCCACGTCTAGCTCCATCAGACGGAAATTAAAGGCGAGCCCTATGCGGTTCATGTACACCTGCTCCATATACCTGTGCGAGAACGAAAGATTGAGCACGTACAGAATCTTAAGTTCCGCCACCAGGCCGTACTCAAAATAAACGCTCTCCTTCCACCTGAAATCCTTGCCGAACGGATTGTTCGCCGCCATGCCCACAATCGGACGGAACGTGCACCATTTTCCGAACGGCCTCCACGCGCCCTCCACGCCCAGGCGGAACGGCATGTTTATGCTGTAGGATGTGGGCGAAAATCCGCTGAAGCCGTAATGGGTTCCCATCTCCGGCATGGTGAACGAGATGCCGCTCCCGTCCTCCGAGTCGGATGAATTCATAATATTCTGCAGCGATATGTCCTCTATGGAGTAGTCCACCCAGACGCTGCTTTTGTATTTTAAACGTCCCGGGACAATCGGCAGCGTTATGTAGGCCCCCGCATCAAACGTGCGCAGGATAGGAAGCTCCACTTCCGCGCTTAAGTTAAATCCCAGGCTTTTCCCTATGCCCTGCCCTATGTCGCTGACGAACAGCATGGGATTTGAAACCATCTCCGCAAGGCGCTCCGAGTCCATGAACGCGCCTACGTCCACGAGCGTGTAAAAATCCAGGCTCTCGCTTTTGGCGGATATGCTGTAAACCCCGTCATTCTGTGAGACCGTGGCTTTTAATGACGCCGTAGAGTACGGAATGTATGCCATGGGCGCGAAAAACGTGGGAGAGACTTTAACCCGCATCCTTCCGAATTTTAATTTCACGGGCGTGCTCGCGACTATAAATGACTGTAGGCCGGGCTTAAGCGTTACAGAGATGTCACTTCCCCCGGGATTTCCGTAGCCTAAAAAATAGAACAGGTCTTTTCCCACAGTAAAACGCGTGCTCGTCTGCATGTCCACAATAAGCCCCGCGCTGAAAACAGGGAAATTAAGTTTAAAGCTGAATTGCGGGTTGAATTCAGCGTCCATAATCATGCCGGCGCTGTTTGACCTTTCCATCCTGTCATATATTTTGGCAAAATCCAGCGTTATGGTCTCCTTGAAAATATCCTCCAAGGAAAACAGGTTCTGGTCCGCGCCAAAACCAACGCCCGTACCGAATTCCACAAAACGCGGCTCAGGATAAAGCTCCGCCACGGCGGCATACGGAACCAGAATCAAAGCAAAGCATGCTAAAACAAAAATCTTTTTCATATCGCGCACCTACTCCGTACCGCCCAGTTCCCACGGGAATATCTGTATGGGATAGTCGGGATTCATTTTAAGGGAAAGCGTGACGGGCATTTTCATGACGTCATCTCCGTTCACGGCCTTGCGGGAAAGAAACATGTCGCCCTTCCTAAGTCCGAACGAAATGCTGGGGTTAAAATAATTTGTGAGTATGCCGTCTATTTCTTTCTGTGTCAGATTTAATTCCGCCTCGCCGCTCGTCTTAAGCTCGAACTCTTTTCTTATCCCGGAATAACCGGACATGCCCTCGTGGGTGTCGTCTATGAGCAGGACAAGGTGGGACGAGCCCTGCATTATAAAATTGGACAGCCTGTATGACACGGCGATTTTATCCACCGCGGGCGCGAATTTGGCCCATGCGCCAGGCGAGTCCCTGCCCAGCAGGTCGCCGCCCGTCTCCCCTGAGTCCCCGTCCTCATCCGAGCCGCCTGTGAGCTGGCTCAAGTTAAAGTCTATGTCCTCCGAAATCTTAAGCTTAAGCGGAAGTATGGCGGCCATGTCTATGCTTATGGTGGCGGCACCCTTTGACGCGGACGGGTCCATCATGTAGGAGAAGATTTTCATCGTGCCCAGGCTTCCGCCCTTCTTGGAAGAGGGAGTAATCTCGTAATTTATTTTCATTTCAGTGGGATTGGCGTTTATTATGTCCGCCATGTTATCGATTGTGAAGCTGCTCTTCTCTTTATTGAGATAGTCATAGACAGGGCTTTTTTTGCTGACGGTCTCACTCACGTCATCGGGCCAGGGGATGACCGTGTTTATAATGCTCACGTTGTCCTTCAAAAGAGGCTCGGTCTGCTCGGAAGGGCTCTGCTCGGTTTTATAAATGAAGTCTATGTTCCCTGTCATCGTCATGTCGCTCATAAGCTCGCTCAGACCGCCCACGTCTCCGCTCGCGTTCTGCACATAGAAATATACCGGAAGCTCGCTTATCTGTATGCTGTCTATGTCATCTTCGCCTACTATTCCGATTCCGCCCAGCATGCCGCGGAAATTAAAGTCGGACAACTCCACATCGCCTTTCTGCGTAAGCTGCTCCGAGTTTATGGACATTGAGTCCCAGTCGAACTCAAAGCCCACGTCCGTAAGGGAAAGCCGGTATTCCTGGCCCATCTTCATATTCTTAAAAGTCGCCTCGCCGTTATCATCCCCTATGCTGACGGACAAGTCCACGTAATATTTTTCGCCGTCATATATAACGCCATCTTTATTTTTCAGGTTCGCAAAGTCCAGCTCCTTATAGGTAACCCAGGAATTTTCTTTTCCGTTCTCATCCAGAGATATATTCTCTTCTATTTCTAGGTTGAATACTTTGGACTCTATTTTAATGGGTATATCGCCCAGATTGTTCGTGACGTTGGCCTTTATGCCAAGTCCGCCCGCAAGAGCGCCTTGTGTTTTGTCAGGACCTGACTTGTAATGCTTTCCATCAGCCTCGGAGCTGAAAAACGTCACTTCTTTTACGAACTGCAGCATGTCACCGGGAAGCTCCGTGCGGTTCTGCTCCTTGTCCATGGTAAAGCCGAACTTGGAAGTGTCCACTGTTACGGATGAAAGCGTATCGACTGTCATGTACATGACTAATTCAGGACAGTTAGAATTTATTGTGGTGCCTTGAGGAACAGTAAATTCAAATTTGCCCCCTGGCTGTATGTTCCTGCTGCTTTCTATATCTAGATTTTTTACCGTCCACTTGTATTCTTGATAAAAAATATATTCCGCGCCGTCTTTAGGCAGTTCCTCGGATTCCTTCAGGTCACCGATGCTTCCCATCGTAAAACCAGTTATGCCTCCGAAATCTTTATTGGAGCCAAATTTCCATCCCTCCGGCAGGGGTATGGCTATAGTGATTACAGCATTCTCAAAAGAAATTTCTTTTACAGTCTCAGGAAACTCCCCAAAACTCAAACCATTTTTACCTTCTGTGTCAGTACCAAAAGTAATTTCGAAAGGTCCTATATCTTGGTCGGTTGCTCCAGAGGTCTTAAAATATTCTTTCCCAATCTCGTAATTATCTATCGTAATCTTACCTTCTGGCAGCTTTATGTTAACGTCCATGTTCATGCCGCTGCCCACGTTGCCCAGGGAGCCGTTTATGTCCATGGAGTCAATATATGTGCCGAAGTCCAGCGGCAGCTCGTACAGCGGTAAATGCACCAGATAGGAGAGCACATCCTTTCCGTCGTCAAAGTCGTACAGGTGCACTTTGTCGCCCATGCTCTCACGCATGCTTTCCAGCATGCCCGCCATGTTGAAGTTCTCTGTAAGGGCGGAGGCGAACGAGCCCATGTCTCCCAGGCCCACGGAAAATTCCGCGGAGGTCTTAAGCTCCACTTTCTGCGGTATGGTAAAGTCCGCCAGTTTAGCGCAGGCGCTTAAAGTTACGCCCGCAGAGCCAAGTAAGAGCATTCTAAGCAGTTTTTTTAAGTCCATTGGATGATACCTCCTTACCAGCCTGCAATTTTAACTTAAAATAAGATTTCTTTCTAGTCTCAGGGCAAATCACGCGTGTCCGCCGGGGCCTTGTATATGTCGTAGTATTTTTTGCGCAAGTCCCAGAGAAGCCTTATATAAAACCCGTCAAAGTCGCGGTCCTTCTTCTCGTCATATACGCCGTAGCAGCTTAGCAGGTCTATCTTATACTCGGCGTTCATGGCGTTAAAATCATCTATATCTTTGGCGATGTTCCCGAGTATGCCATCCAAGAGCGGGTATTGCTCCACCTCCACGTACACGCCGAATTTGGAGCCGCTCATTCTGTAAATGTTTGAGACGGGGAAGAATTTCTGCAGCGACTGTGAGACTATGCGCAGTATGCCCTTGCACTCCTCCTCGCCGTAAACCTTAAGGGCGTTAAGAAATCCCGGGAGCATTATGACCAAAAAAGCGTAATCCGACTGCGGCTTTAGTATGCGCTGCTCAAGCCAGATTAAAGTTCCCACACGGCAGCCGGTCACTATGTCTGTGTTGGACGTCTGGTAGAACACCTCGCTTTTGGCAATGGCAATCTCGCCGTCAAAGAATTCCCTGGTGGTCTGCACTACCATCACGCCGAAAAAGAGCACCAGTGACCAGCGCGATATTCTGAATGCCTCCACGGAGCTGGGCCGCATGAAAAGAATCACAAAGTCTATCAGAAGGCTTACGCTCACAAAAATCATAAGGATGTCGTAAAAATCCGCGTTTCCTTTCTCCGCTATAATCTCGTGGAGTATTATGAGAAGGACCAGCGCGCACGTGGCCATAAGCACCAGGCTCACGTACATGCGCACCAGCGTGAACGGTATCACATGGACAGCGGAGCACACGCACACCAAAACCACATCCGCCATGGAGACGCCTTTAAGCACGCGCGGGATTTTATCTGTGCGGGCAAAGTTGCGCCTGTCCTGCATGAAAACGACTATGGAATACGGATGCAGCGAGATGAGCAGCGTGGAAAGAAGACAGACGGTGAAAGAATTCCTGCACAGATAAACGCCTATGTAGCTGTCAAAGAAAAGGCACATGGTTACCAGAAAAGCGAATATTCCCAGAAAAAGATAGCGCCATATGCACTTATGATTGTGGATTAAGAATGCGGCGTAATAGATGAACGCCATTATGGACATAAGGAGCACGAAAAGAACAGGCACCCACTGATACCATGAGGTCTCAAAAATCTGATGAAGAATCTGCGAGCCCCAGCCCATGTAGAATTTAGGCACGGAAGTTTTTATCTTGCCGTAATACCAGCGGTCAAAATTCAAATGCTCGCTTGAGAACGACGGGCTTATCTGAACCGTTATCATTATTCTTTCGCCGTAGATGGCGGGAAGACGCACGGCATGGATTGCGCCTCCGCTTTCCGTTCCCACGTAGCGCCGGCCGTTATACCCGAACGAGTAAATCAGAATCTCGCCTGTGCCGTCGTTAGAGTAGACCCTTACGCTCTGGTTATGCGTAACAAAAAACAGGACGGGGCTAGTGCGGTAAGCGGAGTCTTTCTTGTAAAGGTCGGCCTTAAGAAGCGCATGATTCTGCACGGCGAACGCGCGAATCTCGTCAGCATAGAACATGCGCCGCACGGTGAATTCGTTTTTGTCCGGCTCAGTGACATCCTCCTTAACGCTCCAGCCGTCAGCGAGCGGAATAAGGCGGGCTGTGTTCTCCATGAAAAAGTCCTGCTGCCATAAATCTGACCGCAATGAGAACTGCGCGGCCGCCACTATAAAAAACGCTAGGACTGTAAAGACTATGACATTCTTAACTATGACTTTTTTCATATAGAATAGTATACCACGATGCCGCGGAATTCAAAAGCGAAACTTGGCGGATTCGCGCCTGCGCAGAGAATATGCTTTCTAAGCGCGGAAGATTCTCCGCGCAGGGGGAGCGCCCGTAAAGCCAGTGCGCGGGACGGGGGGGGGTGACAAGACAGGTGTAAAGTCATAATGTTGACTTTTATAGAGCACAGTGCTACAGTTTTTTCAAATGCTGTAAAGGCGGTAAATCCATTATGGAAGACATTAAACAAGAAATTAAGCGGCTGTGCGCGGAGCGTGACGCCGTGATTCTTGCCCATTATTATGTGGACGGCGCTGTCCAGGAGATAGCCGACTACGTGGGGGACTCCTTTTATCTTGCCAAGATTGCTAAATCATGCCCCCATAAGACCATAGTATTCTGCGGGGTCACATTCATGGGGGAGAGCGCCGCCATACTCAATCCGGAGAAAACCATCCTTATGCCGTCTGACGATGCGGTGTGCCCCATGGCGCTCATGGTAAGCGAGGAGGAGATAAAATCCATGCGCGCGGAATACGAGGACCTGGCCGTAGTCTGCTACATAAATTCCATGGCGAACATAAAGGCGCTCTCGGACATCTGCGTAACATCATCCAACGCGGTGAAAATAGTGCGCTCGCTTCCGAACAAAAATATTTTCTTTATCCCCGACAACAATCTGGGCCGGTATGTGGCGGAGCAGGTGCCGGAGAAGAACATAATCCTGAACCGCGGGTTCTGCCATGTGCACGTGAGCATCACCGCGGACGACATCTCCCGCAGCCTGGACGAGCACCCGGACGCTAAGGTCATCTGCCACCCGGAATGCAAGAAGGAGGTCTGCGACACAAGCGATTTCATCGGCAGCACCAAGGAGCTCATAGACTTCGTTAAGTCCGATGATGCCGCGGAGTATATAGTCTGCACGGAAAGCGGCGTCCTGCACGAGATGCAGAAGAGCGCCCCGCAGAAAAAATATCACTTTGTGGGCGCCAAGCAGATATGCCCTAACATGAAGCGCCTCACACTGGAAAAAGTCCGCGACTGTCTTTTAAATAACGCGCCCGTCGCCACAGTAAGCGAGCGGCTTAGAATTCAGTCCGTGAAACCTTTAGAACGAATGCTGGAGGCAGCGGCAAAATGAACAAAGCAAAAACGGATGTTCTGATTGTAGGCTCTGGGGTAGCGGGACTTTACTGCGCCCTCCACATCCCGGAAGAGAAAAACGTCACGATTATAACAAAGGCAAGGCTGGAGGAGTGCGACTCGTACCTGGCGCAGGGCGGAATATGCGTGCTTAAGGACGACGGTGATTACAAGGCCTGGTACGGAGACACCCTGCACGCGGGGCACTATGAGAACAACCCGCAGGCCGTGGACCTGATGATTCGCTCATCACAGAGCATCATAAGCGACCTGGCCGGCTACGGAGTGCGGTTTGCCGTAGATGAATTCGGAAAATATAAATTCACCAGGGAAGGCGCGCACTCCACCGCCCGCATACTCTATCATGAGGACATAATAGGAAAAGAGATAACCTCACATCTTCTGGATGAGGTAAAGAAGCGGCCTAACATAACGCTGCACGAGAACATAACGATGCTGGACATACTTATAGGCCAGTATCCAGACGGCTCGGACTGCTGCCGCGGAATCATAGCCACATGCGAGCCGGGAACGCCGCTGGCCCTGTACGCGGAGGCCATGACAAACAACGGCAAATGCCTCTTTCCGTTCGAGGCCACCGAGGTGGTGTGGGCTTGCGGAGGAATAGGAGGCCTTTTCCCGCACACCACGAATTACCCTCATCTTACGGGAGACGCCCTGGGCATAGCGCTGGCTCACGGAATACCGCTGCAGGACCCGGACTACATTCAGTTCCATCCCACCGCGCTCTACTCACCCAAACCGGGCAGGGCATTCCTGATTTCAGAGAGCGTGCGCGGAGAGGGCGGCATTCTTCTGGACAAAAACGGAAACCGTTTCACTGACGAGCTTCAGCCGCGCGACAAGCTCACAGAGGCCATAAAAAAGCAGATGCAGAAAGACGGCACGGATTACGTATGGCTTTCCATGGAGAAAATATCCCCGTATGAGGTTAAGACCCACTTCAAGAACATCTACCAGCACTGCAAGGATTTAGGCTACGACTGCACACAGGAGGCCATCCCCGTGGTGCCCGCCCAGCATTATTTTATGGGCGGCGTTTATGTGGACATGAATTCCCTTACGTCGCTTAAGGCGCTCTATGCCATAGGCGAGACCAGCTGCAACGGTGTGCACGGAAGAAACAGGCTTGCCAGCAACTCGCTCATAGAGACGCTTGTGTTCTCCAGGCGGGCGGCGCAGCACATATCCAAGCAGCTTTACGGCGAGGGCACGGTGCCGGTGAAGACATGGCCGGTGGACTACACGCACTACAAGGACACCGCGGCGCTTTTCGCTGACTACAAATTCAAAATCAACATGGAGATAGAGCGCTTCAGGAGGCAGAGATAATGGACGGAATAACGCTTGCGATGAACGCGGACAATCTTATTCTTTCCGCGCTTAGGGAGGATATTTCCAGCGAGGACGTCTCCACGAATTCCATCATAAAAGAATACTGCGAGGGCGAGGTGGATTTAATAGCCAAGCAGGACGGAATTATAGCCGGACTGGAGGTCTTTGAGAGAGTGTTCACGCTGCTTGATGAGACCACTTCCTGCTCATTCAGCGTAAAGGACGGCGAGCGGGTCTCAAAGGGGCAGAAGATAGGCACAGTGCACGGCGACATAAGGGTTCTGCTTAGCGGAGAGCGCACGGCCCTGAACTATCTGCAGCGCATGAGCGGAATCGCCACGTACACAAACCAGATGGCGTCCCTTCTGGAGGGCACTAAGACCAGGCTCCTGGACACGCGCAAGACCACGCCCAACAACCGCATTTTTGAGAAATACGCGGTGCGCGCGGGCGGAGGAAACAATCACCGCTACAACCTGAGCGACGGCGTTCTTCTTAAAGACAATCACATAGGCGCGGCGGGCTCCGTCTCCAACGCCATAAAAGCCGCAAAAGAATACGCTCCGTTCGTGCGCAAGATAGAGGTGGAGGTTGAGACGCTGGAGCAGGTGAAGGAGGCCGTGGAATCCGGCGCAGACATCATCATGCTGGACAACATGGATTACGACACCATGCGCAAAGCCATGTGCATCATAGCGGGCCGCGCGCAGGTGGAGGTGTCGGGCAACGTCACCAAGGACAACATAAAGAGCATCACAGGCCTGGGAGTGGACTTTATCTCAAGCGGAGCGCTAACTCATTCCGCGCCCATACTGGACCTTTCCCTAAAGAACCTGCATCCCGTGCGCTCCTCGGAAACGGAATAGGAGCCCAGATGCGTGGCCAGGGCGAAGAGCGCAGAAGCAAAATCCTAGAATTTCTCTCCACTAACACAAGTCCTGTCTCGGGGAACCAGCTGGCCAGGAAATTCAATGTAAGCCGGCAGGTGATTGTAACGGACATAGCGCTGCTCAGGGCCATTCATCCCGAGCTTATCTCCACCACGGCGGGCTATGTTCTTAACGGGGCCGGAACCAGGCGCCGCATTTTTAAAATGAACCATTCGGATGAGCAGACAGAGGATGAGCTTACTTGCATAACAGATTTGGGCGGCACAGTCCTGGACGTTTTTGTGGAGCACAAAGTCTACGGAACCATACGTGCCCCGCTCCGCATAAGCTCCAAGCGGGATGTGCAGAATTTCATTAACGACCTGCGCACAAGCGTCTCCACTCCGCTCAAAAACATCACGCAGGGCTATCACTATCACACCATAAGCGCGCGCAGCGAGGCTGTGCTAAACGAGATAGAGCGCGAGCTTAAGAGCCGCGGATACCTCATACAGACGCAGGCCGCCGCTCCGGTCTACCAGGCCAAGCAGTACAACGCCTAGTCCGAGCCTCTCCGCCTGGAGTACAGAATAAGCTCCGGGTGATACTCAAAGTGCATGTTGTCGAATATGGTCCATTTGCCGCCCCAGATAAATCCCTCCTCCTCGAAAATGTCTATGACTTTCTGAGGAGGCATCCAGCGCGCGGAGAGCGGCGTCAGCATCCAGCCGTCAGGGTTCACGTCCTTGGTCCAGCCCCAGAAAATCGCCTTGCCTCCCAGATATTTGGGCAGTATGTCTATGGCTATTCCCAGGCTGTGAAATGATTTTCTGGTGGTGCCGCTTATTATGCGCCAGTAATACGCGTCGGTGCTTTTTATGCCGTCCACAAAATCCCGTACCTCTGCATCAGATGCCGCAAGCTCCGTTATCCTCCTCTCCACGGTTTTCAAAGGACCCACGATTCTCTCATGCACCGTGGTGCTGTGCCCCAGAAAAGTCGTGCGGCTCAGATGAGACTCAAGCTCTCCGCGGGTGCCGGAATCATAGAGCGTGTCAAAGAAAAACATGGGCGTTCCGGCACCGTTTTTCCTGTTGTCCGTGGAGCCGAAATTCCTCATGCGCTCCGTCTCCTCCGGCGTAAAATCCGCGGGGTCGGAGAGTCTTGCGGGATACGAGTACAAAAGCGGCCAGTATCTCTCTTTGTTCGGAACCTCCTGCTCGGGAAGCATGCTCCCGCCCGCCCAGCGGAATTCTTTTTTCTCTGAGCCGCCCGGAAACGTCACCGTAACAATCCAGTCGTCCTTCTTAGCGTCAAAGCGTTTCTCAAAAACCAGGTCAGGGTACGCGTCCTGAAAAATCTTTATGCCCGAAAGCGCGGGAACGGCCGCGCGTGTGTTTGATGATGAGGACTGCGGGTGCGCGCATAGCGGAAGGAACACGGGAACAAGCATGCACGAAAATGTCTTTATGATTTTTTTTACATTCATTCTCAAAGATTCCCCTGTATGACAGAAAGACTATAGCACGCCGGCATGAGCCTTTGCAAATAAAAAAATGTTATTACGGACGGGGCGAATTCGCTTGCCTTTTGATTCCAGTCATATTATTTTTGTATTCATGGAGGAGTTGCGTTTATGGAAAAGTATTCTGTCACGGGGATGAGCTGCGCGGCATGCAGCGCCAGGGTGGAGCGCGCGGTCAGGGCCGTGCCGGGCGTAACCGAATGCGCCGTGAACCTGCTCACAAACAGCATGACAGTCAGTGGAAGCGCCTCAAGCAGGGCCGTTATCTCCGCGGTAAAGAAGGCGGGCTACGGGGCTAGCCTCGCGCAGGGCGGACAGGAAAAAAACTCCTCCGACAAATCCGGCCTGGAGGACTCCGAGACACCGGCTCTTTTAAAGCGGCTCATATCATCGCTTGTTTTTCTTCTCCCCCTCCTGTACATGTCCATGGGCCACATGATGTGGGAATGGCCGCTCCCTGAATTCCTGGACGGCGATCATGTCTCCATGGGCCTTATACAAATGTTTCTGTGCGGCATGACGCTTGTGATAAACCAGAAATTTTTTGTGAGCGGATTCAAGGCCGTCCTGCACGGCTCTCCGAATATGGACACACTGGTGGCACTGGGCTCGTCAGCATCATTTTTGTGGAGCGTGTACACGCTTATAGTCATGAGCGGCGCGGTGGTCCGCAACGACACCGAGCTTGTAACGCAGGGCATGAACAACCTATACTTCGAGGCCGCGGCCACAATCGTAACTCTTATAACGGTGGGGAAAACCCTGGAGGCAAAGTCAAAGGGCAGGACCACAAACGCGCTTAAAAGCCTGATGGACCTCACGCCCAAAACCGCCACGATATTACGCAACGGCGTGGAAGAGAAAGTCAGCATAGATCAGGTTAAGGTGGACGACATTTTTGTGGTGCGCCCCGGAGAGGCCGTTCCCGTGGACGGGATAATACTGGAGGGCTCCAGCGCCGTGAACGAGTCTTCCATAACCGGCGAGAGCATACCAGTGGACAAGTCAGAGGGCGACAGCGTCACCAGCGCCACCATAAACCAGAGCGGATTCCTGAAATGCCGCGCCGTAAGGGTCGGAAGCGACACTACAATATCGCAGATAATAAAGATGGTCCAGGAGGCGTCCAGCTCAAAGGCGCCTGTGGCAAAAATAGCGGACAGGGTGTCCGGCGTGTTCGTTCCCGCCGTAATCGTAATCGCCGTAATCACTACGATAATATGGCTCGTCTTTGGTCAGAGCCTGGCGTTCAGCCTTGCAAGAGGAATAGCGGTGCTTGTGATAAGCTGTCCGTGCGCGCTGGGACTGGCGACTCCCGTGGCCATAATGGTGGGAAGCGGACTGGGCGCCAAAAACGGCATACTGTTTAAAAACGCCACCGCACTTGAGGAGACGGGGAAAATAAAATCAGTGGCCCTTGACAAAACCGGCACAATCACAAAGGGCGAGCCTGTGGTCACGGATTTCGCATGCGCGGACGGCGTGTCAAAGGATGAGCTTTATGAGGTGGCGGCCGCGCTGGAATCCAAAAGCGAGCATCCTCTGGCAAAAGCCATAATGAAAGAGTCCGAGGCCCTGAGCATGCGGGCAAAGGACGTGCAGGACTTCTGCGTTCTTCCGGGAAACGGACTTAAGGCGGTCCTAAACGGCATGAGCATAGCGGGAGGAAATTTAAAGTTCATAAGGGAGCAGACGGAAAAAGATTTACCGGAACAGATAGAGAGAGCATGCATGGAATTCTCCTCACAGGGAAAGACTCCCCTGCTGTTCAGCAAGGACAAGAATGTTCTGGGCGTAATCGCCGTGTCTGACGTCATAAAGGAAGACAGCGCGCGGGCCATAACGGACCTTAAGGGCATGGGGCTGGGCGTGGTGATGATTACCGGCGACAATCAGGTGACTGCGGATGCCATAGGAAAAACCGCGGGCGTGGACAGCGTGATAGCGGGAGTGCTGCCGCAGGAGAAAGAGGCCGCGGTGAAAAACCTCAGGCAGGGCGGAAAAGTCCTGATGGTGGGAGACGGCATAAACGACGCGCCTGCACTTACACAGGCGGACGTAGGCATAGCCATAGGAGCCGGAACGGACGTGGCCATAGACGCCGCGGATGTGGTGCTTGTCAGGAATTCCCTTATGGACGTGTGCGCGAGCATACGGCTCAGCAGAGCGACTCTGCGGAACATAAAGCAGAATTTATTCTGGGCGTTCATCTACAACGTCATAGGGATTCCGCTGGCGGCAGGAGTGTTCATGCCGCTTCTAGGATGGACGCTCAGCCCCGAATTCTCCGCCGCCGCAATGAGCCTGTCCAGTTTCTGTGTGGTCACAAACGCACTGCGGCTGAACTTTGCCCGCATAAAGCCCAAAGCTAATTAGATGCGGCCGAATTCCCGAAAATGTACTCGCCCTTAGCTTTTCCGCCGGTGTTGTTAAGCGCGGTAAAAGAAAGGGTCTGAGTCTGCCCGCCACTTTTTTTGCGGCCTGCCATATTCGTGGCGTAAAAGAAGAATCCGTCAAAGTCACCCTTATCTTCAAGCGAGATTCTTGCCTGCAGAGCCGCGCCGTCTTCTTTTACAGCTCCTATCTCCACCTTCCCTTTATATGCGCCGGTAACGTTTCCATCCGCATCTATAAAAAACTGCCTGGACTTTATGGACGTGCTGTCGGCCTCCTTTCCCTGTGAGCGCTCCGTTATAATCACATCGTAAGCGCCGGAAATCTCAGCCAGACTCTCAGGGGCGGCCCTCTCCTCCACGAAATCATTCATGTCCAGCACGGGCCATCCCTCTCCGTTAAAGAACATCCTGTGCACTTGCAGGACAAACTGGTGCGGGGAAAGATACGTGGTGCGTGTATGGTTCGCGAACAGTACCCGCCCCGTGTCAGACCTGAGAACCGACTGTCCGCCGGGAGACATAAATCCCAGGTTCTTGCCCAGCGTATACGCGCCTATTATCTTGGAGCCGGTGAGCCTGTAGTTCCCCGCTATGCCGCCCGTGGTAAAATTCATATTGCGGTTTGAGGCATCCAGGTACGGTCCCTCTATGCTCTTGCTTCGGCCTACCCCTACCCGGTACTCGTATGTAAGGTCGCTCATGCTCACAAAAACATAATACCATCCGGTATCGCTGTTAAAAATAAGCTGGCTCCCCTCGTAAGCCGTTCCCGCGCCTCCTGCTATAAGAAGCCCGCTGTTACCTGGAACTGAGTCCAGCGGCAGGTCCATGATTTCGCCCGTGGTCTGGTTCACCGGTTTAAAAGTCCTTGCATCTACGTAAGCGAGCGCGATTCCGCCTTTCCAGCTGCCGTAGGTTATGGCATGGCAGACTGTCTTTCCTATGGTGTACTCCATAAGATTTCCCGTGGCTATGTCCATCACAAATTCAGGATCTATGCAGCCGAATCCATAGTTCCAGCTTTCCCTGCCCGTGTTAAAGCACGCGCTGAAACCTTTCTCACGCGGCATGGCGTTCTCGTTCGTCCAGACATAACGCACCAGAATTGAGGTCTTGTAAGTCTCGCCGTCAAATTTGCTTGCGGGGATGAACGGACCTTCGGGATTTTTCGCAATGGCCAGAGTTATGGCCGCGGCGGGATGCACGCCTGTACTGGTGCTAAGTGAGTCCGTTATGATTCCGTGGAACATGTAATACAGGCCGTCTTTCTCCGTGACGGTGGGAGCCCAGCTGTGCCGCTTGGAAACCCAGTCCACGAATTCCTCGTCCCAGTTACCGTAGAAAGGCGGAGGGCACATGGTCCAGCTTACAAGGTCATGGCTTTTCCTAAGCTGTACGCCGTCATTCCAGCCGGTGGAATAGACATAGAAAATCCCCGATGCCGGATCCTGAAAAATCTTAGGGTCATGGCAGCCCCAGGCGGCGCCCGCAGTATCGCTGTATTTGCTGAGCGCGGGATTCTTTGGGGCGGTGTCAGAGGTGGAGGCGCAGGAAAAGTAAAACGCCGGGGAAAAAACCGCCGCGCCCAAAAACAAAAGTTTACTGAATAAATCTCTCATGCAAAGATTCTAGCACACTTTTTTCGCAAGGTTCAATCCAAGCGCGAGGAATCATTATGCACAGGGTGGCAAAACTGATTTTTTAAGAAGGGTTCTCGGAACTCAATATAACTTGGAAAACTGAACGCGACTGGATTCTCAAAACCCTTTTCTGGAGAAATGACAGCGCATTATATACTTTAAAATACTTACAAACATAAGATTGTGGTATTTCATAAACAGGCTATGAAATCTGTTCTTAATATAACTATTTTTGCAGTTCCATGATATAATGAATCCCAGTGAATAATATAATCAATAAGGAGGCCGTGCGGTATAGGATGAAGTCCGACAATAGCGCATACTGCACTGTCGTAGTCGGTCACAGGGGCGAGGGCCGCTGGCTTTGTGGTGCTGAGCTTGAGGGCTATGTCTCCGCCCACATGAAAGCCTGCTATGGCAAATTCAATTACTGCGCGCGAGGACCAAAAGATGTCTTGCTTGATTTATGCAATAGTACATTTCTCCTAAATTATGCTATACTATATATACCTTGCGCCTGATGAGATTCGCTTAAAATATAATGGCAGGCATCTCCCGGTTTTCTATAGGTACGGAGAAAATGCCCGGAATCCCGTAAGGTATTCAGGCGCAAATTAAGGAGAAATAAAATTGGGGCTTTCCCGTTTTAAAACTGAACAGAAACTTGATTTCGATACCACGCTCACGGAAATCAAAGGCGGACGGAAACGCTCACACTGGATGTGGTACATTTTCCCGCAGCTCAGGGGGCTTGGAAGAAGCGAGATGTCCGAATACTACGGAATCGCCGGCATGGACGAGGCCAGGGCCTATCTAGCCGATGATACTTTGCGCGGAAACCTCGTAGAAATCACGGAGGCCCTGCTAAGCCTCAGGGAAAACGATCCCGCCGCCGTAATGGGAAAGCCGGATGACATTAAGCTCAAATCCTGCATGACGCTGTTTTACCTTGCTTCCGGCGGAAAAGAGAGAGACCTTTTCAAAGCCGTGCTTGACAAATTCTATGGCGGAGAGCTCTGCGCCCGGACCCAGGCCATGCTCGCTAAGCAGAGCGGATGAATCTCAAGCGCGCGTTTTCCTCCGCGGAATTTTTATCTTGATAAGGCCGGATGTGAGGGGCTACTGCTCCCATATCAGCAGGTCGGAGGCAAAAGTGATAAGGTCGTCCTCCGCGAGTGAGGCGGAGAAATCCGTGTCAACCGCCACGATGAAGGACTTTATCGAGAACGAGATTTCTTTTCCGGAGAACACGACGTACCATGCATCGCTGCCGTTCACCTTGGCGGGATGATTCTGGCTTGAGATGATGCCGTCCTCGTGCTCGTCCATGAATATTCCGTGTATGCGCCGCGCATTGTGCTCATAGTCCATGTCAAAGAACGAGACGCTGACCTCCTCGCCGTCCTGCAAGAAGTAGCCGCTTGCCTCCCAATGCCCCACAATCGGGATTGCCCAGTCTGCGTAGCCTTTTTTCTCTGCATAAGATTCATTCACGCGGCCGAGTGTGAAAGCGGCGAAGCGGCGCTTGTCCGCATTTTTGGGGAGGACGCACAGGGATTTTCTCAGCTGCGGATAAATCACTGCCGCGCTGTCTGCCCATGCGTTGCTCATGAACGCATCGAACTCATCGTCAGAAAAATCGTATGCATCAATTTTGATAAGCAGCGTCCGCTCCGTGTTCATGCCCTCAACCGTCCATATATTTCTGTCAGCAGCGATATGCGCATGCAGCACGTCATCGCCGGGAAGCGCGAACTGCACGGCCTCTCCTCCCGGGACATCTTCTGGCGGAGGAAGCGGCACGGCGCACTCAGCGACCGTTACCTCCACGCGCTTTCCGAACAAGTCGTCACGGTAGACTGCCATGGCGAGCGCGCGGATGCCTTCCGCCGGTGCAAGGACACTGAACCTGCCGCTGGCGATGTCTGAGTCCGTGAGCGTCTCAAAGTCCACTATCGCAATACTTTCGATGAGGAAATTCTTGTTTACGGGAAGGTCCGTAAGGCAGACACGAACTGCCTCGGAAAAATCGGGGAGACTTGCGTCCTCCGCAGTCTCGAACAGCACCTTGTCCTGCTGGACAACCTCATCGTACCGCCGCATCTTCTCCTTGATTTCGGTGTAGTCGGAGAGCGTCGCGCCGTCTATGCCGAGCGCGGCAAGAGCCGCCTCCGTGTCCGCGCTTTCTTCTGCCGTGGCGAATGCCCCCGCATGCACGTCGAACGAGAAATAGGCGCTGTCATCGTAGGTCCTGACCACGTATGCGTCTATGTCCCGCTCGCGAAGGCGCTCGCTGTTCTGAACGGCGGGATGCTCCTCTTTGTAACTGCGGACTTTAAGCGAGAAGGGCTTTTCGTCCGAGACGGGAATCTGCTCATCGTCGTTTTTCTGGAGGATTTCAGTCGTGTCCTGTTTATCATCGATTTTTTCAGGGGGCTGTGCGGATTGCCCGACTGCTTCCTGCGGCTCATCGATTTCCGCCTCGCAAATCCACAGGCCGGAAATGCCGAGAGAGCGCACACGGCTGTCGCC
>JAFLSO010000030.1 GCA_022510925.1 Treponema sp. | reverse complement strand
TCCCGCTCCCAGCAGAAGCGCGCCTGCCAGGACCATTGTTGCCTTATGAATTCTTTTCATAACAGCCTCCTTGTGTTTCTTTGTTTTGCTTGAATTCTGCTCCCTTGCGCCCGGAAATGGTAGCGGGCGGTTTTTCAGAATGGTGCCCTTTCTTCGGCGGGCGCGGGCAAGGCCGGCTCAGGGCTGGAATGGCGCCGCAGGCGTTCACGCGAAGCGGGAATGGAGGGCCCCGCCCGGAACCATGGAAGACCGTGAGAGATGCGGCCCTGTCTTTGGCGCGGCGGACGACGCTTTCCGGGAGAGCCTGCCCCAAAACGGCGGGAACGTATTCACATATATGGACAAAACTTGTATAATTATGCAGTTTCTTTTAACGTTACGTTTTTAATTTTTTAAATCCGTGCAAGGGGAAAATATGAACAGAATCTTAGAAAAACGGCAGCTTTCGGAGAATGTCTACTACATTAAATTTGAGGCTCCCGATATTGCGCGTAACCGCAAGGCGGGCCAGTTCCTTATAGTGCAGGTGGACCAGGATCTTACGGAGCGTATTCCGCTTACCATTGCGGACGCGAGCGCGGAGGAGGGCTGGGTGGCAATAGCTTTTCAGCCTGTGGGCGCCTCCACCTACAAGCTTTCTAAGCTTAACGAGGGTGATTATCTGGGCGGCGTACTGGGGCCTCTGGGAACTCCGTCTGACATTAAGAAATATGATGCGCCTGTGGTGTGCGTGGGCGGCGGGTTTGGCACGGCACCGCTTTATCCCATAGTTCAGGCGCTTAAGGAGGCCGGGAATCAGGTTATTCTGATAGAGGGCGCGCGCACCAAGGACCTGCTTATTTTTGTGGACGAGATGAAGGCCGTGTGCGACCAGGTGATTATCATGACGGACGATGGCTCCGCTGGTGAGAAAGGGCTGGTCACTGTGGCGCTGGAGCGTCTGTGTCAGGCGGAGGTTCCGCCCGCGGAGGTAATAGCCATAGGGCCCCCCGTTATGATGAAGTTCGCCTGTCAGTGCGCGGCTAAATATAATGTTCCGTGCACGGTAAGCCTTAACACCATCATGATTGACGGAACCGGTATGTGCGGCGGCTGCCGCGTGAGCGTGGGCGGCGAGACTAAGTTTGTGTGCGTGGACGGACCTGATTTTGACGGGCACGCGGTGGACTGGGACAATATGATGCTTCGTATGAAAAGCTTTAAGGCGCAGGAGGCGGAGGCTTTCCACCGCTGCAAACTGAGCGACCAGTAATGTGGTTTATCTTAAGGAGAAAATAATGGCTGAGCATATTTCATCAGACAAGCTGGCAGCACTTGCCAAGGACGAATACAAGAAGATAGAGGGCAGGATAGCGGACGGCTCCCTTACTAACAAGGACCGCATGGCGCTGGCGTTGCAGGAGATGCCCTCAGAGGAGCCTAAAGTCCGCGCGCGCCGCATGACGGAGGTGGCGCTGGGCTACACCCGGGAGCAGGCGGTCGTGGAGGCCAACAGGTGCCTGCAGTGCAAGAACAGGCCCTGCGTGGGCGGCTGCCCTGTGAACGTGCAGATACCGGAATTCATAGCGCAGGTGGCCCGTGGAGAATTCAAGTCCGCGGCGGACATAATAAAGCAGACGAATCTTCTTCCTGCCATTTGCGGCCGCGTGTGCCCGCAGGAGAAACAGTGCCAGGCGCAGTGCACGCTGGGCAAAGCGGCCAAGGACGTGGAGAAGAGCGTGTGCATAGGCCGCCTGGAGCGTTTTGTGGCCGACTACGAGCGGAGCAACAATCTTATGACCGCGCCGTCAGTGGCGCCGTCCACCGGCAAAAAAGTGGCCGTCATAGGCTCAGGTCCCGCAGGTCTTACGGTGGCCGCTGATTGCCGCCGCGCCGGGCATGATGTGACCGTGTTCGAGGCGTTCCATAAGGCGGGCGGCGTCATGGTTTACGGAATCCCGGAATTCCGCCTGCCCAAAGAAATAGTGGCTAAAGAGGTGGAGAGCCTTAAGGACATGGGCGTTAAGTTCGAGATGAACACGCTGGTGGGCCGCACCGCCACCGTGCAGCAGATTCTCACGGAAAAAGGCTTTGACGCGGCATTCGTGGGAACCGGCGCAGGGCTTCCTAAATTCTTCAACATTCCGGGCGAGAACTACATAGGCGTGTTCAGCGCCAACGAATATCTTACGCGTGCTAACTTAATGAAGGCATACGACACGGACCGCGCGGACACGCCGTTCTATCAGGCTAAGACAGTGGTCGTGTGTGGCGGCGGAAACGTGGCCATGGACGCGGCTAGAATGGCGCTTCGCCTGGGCGCGGAGAAAGTCTATGTGGTCTACAGGCGTACCAGAAGCGAGATGCCTGCCCGAAGGGAAGAGGTGGACCACGCGGAGGAGGAGGGAGTGGAATTCCGCTTCCTGGAGAATCCCGTGGAGATTCTGGGCAGCGCGGAGGAAGGCAAAGTCACAGGAATCCGCGCGCTAAGCTACGAGCTGGGAGAGCCCGACTCATCCGGCCGCCGCCGTCCGGTGGAGATAAAGGGCAGCGAGCATGACATTGCCTGCGATGCGGTGATTGTGGCGCTGGGCAACAACTCAAACCCGCTCATTCCGCGCACCACGCCCGAGATAAAAACCGACAGTCACGGCCACATAACCGTGGACGAGCGGCAGGCCACCAGCATGACGAAAGTCTGGGCGGGCGGAGACATAGTTCTGGGCGCCGCCACTGTGATACTTGCCATGGGTGAGGGGCGAAAAGCCGCCGCGAGCATAAACGACTATCTTGCGGGGAAAAGCTGATTCCGTCTGTTTCCCGCGCTATTAGCAACGGAGTTTCCCGCGCTTTGTGTGCGGGATTTTTTTTGGACGGGGCTATCTCCGTAAGAATTCATAAGTGCGCTTAACATCATAATTTTTCTGAGGCCCCGCTTTCCGGGGTTTCATTCTGCGGCATTTCCTCGGGGGGGCAACGCATAAGTCCCAGGGCTATGTGATTCCCCCCGGACTGCCGCAGAACGCTCCCGCGCCCCTGCAATCGGGCGTAGGCTTTCTGTTTTTCAGCAAAAACTTGCGGGTTTTTATCTGCCATGATATAATAACCCATCATTTACGACCTTACTGGAGAGGATGATGAGCGATACAGAAATAGACCCCAGCATTGCGGCGCTTCTTGCGGAAACGGACGAGGCATTGCCTACGCGCAGGCCGTCCGCGCCCATAGTGGACTTAACTCCCGATTTTAGCGCCGTAAATAAGGGTGCTGTGAAAAACTCTCCCATGAAGCCCACATCTCCCTCCGGAGCTCCCACTCCGCCCGGCAGTCACTATGCCAGCGAGACCGCCAAAAAAAGTCCCTCCGGTGTGGCCGAGGTGGACCTGGCGGTGCATTCTTTCGCGCCCATAGAGAAATTCTTCTCCGATACCCCCAATCCCGTTTTCGATGACCCCGCGTATTACAAGACGTGCATAGCGGGAGAGGGCGAGGCCTCTCAAAGGCTGCACCAGCTTCTTGTAAAATATTTGAACTGCCAGGATAAGGCGGACCGCACGGTGTTCCGCCAGCAGATTGTGGGCGCTTTCTGGGAATTCTTAAGAAGTCTTTCCATTAAGGCCTCAAGCCCGCGCATGCCGGAGTGCAAAAGGTTCGCCATGCGCTACGGCGTTGTGCTTCCCTCACTTTTCTCGCCGGAGCAGAAGGATTTTTTCTCCCGGACTTTCACGCGGAACACATGGGGCGAGCCTGTGCTTTACATGGACGAGTGGATAAACGACATAGCCACCGGCCACATGAAGCCCAGCACCACTGACGAGGTTCCCGCAAGCCGTGCCAAAACTCCCGCCGCGGAGCAGCAGCGCATCCAGCAGCTGCAGAGCAAAAACTCCGGCAAGCTTCAGAGCGTGGAGAATCTTCTGATTGCAAAAGAGAATGAGCGCCATGCCCTGGAATTTGAGATAAACGAGCGCGTGGGAATGCTCTGCACGCATCCTGTGGCAATAGGCCTGGAGCCGCACACGCAGCCTTATTCAGAGAGCCAGAAAAAACTGTTCGCGGAGATTACGCAGCGTTTCCATGCCCTGCAAAAGATAGACCGCGAGCTCACTAACTATCTGAATGAATTCCAGGAGGCCAAGGACGTGCAGGAAAGCCTCAGCCAGAAATCCATGGACATTCCCGTGGAGACGGTCAGCGCCAGCCGCGAGGAGCTTCTGGGAGAGATGACCACCATACGGCAGATGGCCAAAATGACGTGCGGCAGGCAGGGAAACCAGTTCCCGGTGTTCACGCGCGAATTCTTCCACTGTCTGGATAAAGGCACGGGATTCCGCGAGAACGTCCTGCGGGAGCTTTCATGGATAGAGTCCATAGACCCGGGATGCTTTACCCGCATTCATAAGAACGTGCCGCACCGCATAGTGCCTTACGTCCTGCTTTTGCCCACTTATGGCGACAGCGGATTCTGCTGGGAGCCGTTCGATCGCTTTAACCGCATAACCAGCCGCGGGCGCATCGTTATCCCCATGTATCCCAGGGACCTGCGCACGGCGTGCCTTACCGCGGTGGCGGACTTAAGATGGCAGGTGGCCAAGGAGAAAGCATCATTTGACTGGATGACGGACGGGCTCACGGGCCATTACTACCAGTACATCGAGGAGAAAAAACTTAAGGGCGATGTGAAGCAGTTCTTCATAGAGGACTATATCCTGTGGATGACAAAAGAATCCTCAGGCACACAGAAACTTGAGAAAGAGGTGCGCGGAATTTTCTGGCGCCACATGCCGTTTCCGCAGACCCTTAAGGACGAGCTTAAGAAACGCAGCCTTGTGTATCAGGAGCTTTATCAGCGCGACATTAACCGCAGCATGAGCGACGGATATTGATGTCCGGCCCGCAATAAAATCCGCCTGATGCGGGGCAGGGCGCTCCGTGCCGGCATGAATCCATGAATATGGGGTGACAGGTTAAATATCGTCGCCCCATTTTTTTGCCTCCTCTATCTCCTGCTCGGAGAATGTGACGGAGGAGGGCATGTTTGTCTGCGGGGCGCTTCTCTCATCCTGCACGGTGTAGGAGACCTCAGCCTCATTTTGGCGGACCGGCTCTGTTCCCGCGCGCCGCACCCATCTGGGAAGAAGCTTATTTTCCAGATTGAATTTCCTGATTATGAGATTGCTCAGTTTGGTGAAAATTATGAAACTGAGTATCACGCCCACTATGAAGCTTACCAATATCACTATCATGGCGGCGTTCGCGCTCTGCACGTGGAACAGCGTCAGCGTGAGCCCGGAGATAAAAGTGAGCGCCAGGACAATTCCCAGGGAAAGCAGTATGTCCGCCAGCGTAGAGATTATTATGTAAAGCACGGTGAATGTTTTTTTGTCCATCAGTCTCTCCCTGTCTCCTTTTTGGAATTCATCCTGGAGTCCGAGGCGACCTGCATTATGAACGAGATTATGAAAAGTATGCCGCAGACCACTACGGCGGAATCCGCCACATTAAACGTGGGCCAGCGTTCCCAGCTGAGCCATTTGAGAGGTCCTTTTACGGGCCAGCTAACGCCCTTTATGCTTCCGAAAAAGACGCAGTCTATGAAGTCCACCACGCCTTCGGGGCGCAGGAACCTGTCTATTAGATTTCCTATGCCACCGCCCAGTATGCCGCATATAGACCAGCGCTGGAGCTTTGTGAAATCGTTGTTGCGGAAATAAATTATGTATACCAGCACTATGACGATTAGGGGCAGGAACGCGAACAGGACGGAGCGGGCGTTCTGCGGCAGGGATGAGCCCAGGCTGAACGCCACCGCGTTGTTCCGCACGTGTATGAGGCGGAGCGCGTCTCCCAGAACAGGGATTATGCCCTCAGTATAGGGAAAGCTTAGTCTGGGAATGAATCTTACGACCAGAAATTTTGAAAGCTGGTCTAATATTATTACTGCCACGGAAAGGATTAGCGGCAGAAGCTTTGTCTTTAAATCCTGCTTGTTTTTTTCCATACTGCGCTAGTATACAGAAATTTCGGCGTTTGGTATAGACTGGGCCGCATAAAAAGATTTCTCAAGCGCTGATGCGATGTGGCTCGCCATATATTTAGTGCCGTCCCTTTTTATGCCCATGAACGCCGCCAGTAAAGGGTCCGTGTTCTCTATGGGCCCGAATCCGGGAGTGGTGTAGTCCGGGACCGAGGCTGTGTCAAAGCAGCCGTCAACCAGACCCGTGCCCGCGGACATGAAATCCTCCATGGACCTGGAGATGTCATCCTCCGTGGCAAGAAAGACAAAATCCTCCTTGCGAGCGCCGGAAAGATTAAGGAGGGCGTCATATTCTTTAAGGATATTGTCCCTGCCCGCAGAGATAAGGGAGTCGTAGAACACTTTGTCAAAAAGCCGCAGGTTCAGAAAATGAAAGCGCCGTATGAAGCGCAGGTCAAACCCGTTGTAGAACCATCTGGTGCCGGGGCTGTTGAACTCCGCGGTGTACACGGTAAATCCGTCGTGGGACAGTTTTGCCAGGAACGGAAGGTATGTGTCCACGCCCGCAGTTCTGGGCGGCACAAAAAGGATTATTTTTTTAGGCCCGGGATTATCGTCCTGAACCGGACTCTCGTGAGTCTGCTCCTGTCCGTATGGCTCAGAAAAATCTTCTCCGTCCGCAGGAACATTCTCTGCGTCCTCCGGGGCGGCATTGTGCTTTTCCCGCGCGGGCTTACGGTCCTGCTTTGCGGGGGCGAACTCGAACAGCACTGCGGTGTTTCGCTGCAAGGGATTTGTTACGGGCAGGAAGCCTGTCTCGAAAGTGCCGCAGAGCGGGGTTTTTGTGACCGTGACGCCGTATTTCTCCAGGTCCGTGTATGCCGGCCTGAAATATACCACCAGAGTTCCCATGAAAAGTATAAGAAGCAGGTTTATCACGGAGATGACTATGAATCCCGCCCCGTAATGGTCTATGACAAGCCCGTTAAAGAACCTGATAGTGGCTCGCACGTTCCATACGGAGACAAAAAAAGAAAGGCATGCCAGCGCTATGCTCATGTAGCTGATTCCCCATGCCAGCTGCAGCAGGAGGGTGATTAGAAAGGCCGTGAAAGGCACCACCGAAAGGGAGTCCGCCTTTACTTTGTGGATGAACAGGAATCTGGAGGAGGAAACCAGTAAAAGAAACAGAACAAGCAGTTCGCTGCAAGTTTGATGGTCCATGGATTTATTCTAGCACTTATCAGAAAAATGTGCTATCATTTAAAGAAAATAAGAGCGCTATCATGGAAGTCTTACGGAAAATAAAAGTGGATGAGTCCCGGCTGCGAATGGCCGTAGACTCACACGTGCCGCTTACAGTCCTCACATACACGCTTCCCCACGAGATGGAAGAATTCATGGGAGAAGTCCTTAAAGCGTTTATAACCAGGCTCGGCGGGCCCAAATCCGCGGACGCGCTTGTCTACTGCCTTAAGGAGCTCACGAACAACGCCAAAAAGGCGAACACAAAGCGCATTTACTTTAAGGAGAAAAACCTTAACATTAACGATGCCGCTGATTATGCGGAGGGCATGAAGACTTTCAAGCAGGACACCATATCTAACATAAAATATTATTTGGAAAGGCAGAAGGAGGAGGGGCTTTTCATAAAGCTCACTCTGCGCGCGCTGGACTCCGCCATGATTATAGAGGTAAGCAATAACGTGGACCTTACCGTTTTTGAGTACAAGCGCATTCACGACAAAATAACCCGGGCGCAGGTTTACCGCAGCGTGGAAGAGGGCATAATGGAGCTTCTGGACGACACGGAGGGCGCGGGCCTGGGGCTTGCCATAATGATGCTCATACTAAGGCGCGCGGGCCTGAACGAGGGAAACTATCAGGTCTCAAGCGAGGACGGTCAGACCATAAGCAGGCTCATTCTGCCGTACAGCGCTTTTGATAAGTCTGACGCGCTTGTGGTGAAGGATGCGGCCGTGTCCTTGATAGAAGATCTGGCGGTTAAGCGCAAGACCCTCTCCGAGATAAGCCGCATACTCAGCAATCCGTTCGGAAGGCTCGGCGACATAGCGTCCGTGGTGTCATCCGACGCGGCGTTCGCGGCTAACCTTTTCAGGCGGGTGAACGCGGACTCCGAATTCTCCTCGTATCCGTGCGACTCCATTTCGCTGGCCATAAAGCATGCGGGGCGACAGGAGATATGGAAGCTGCTGTTTGATTTAAGCTCGCAGGAGTATTCCGTCTCAGACGACGAGAGCGCGGACTCCGTGTGGCAGCACTCGCACCGCGTGGCCCTTTACGCCTATAATCTGGCGGCGAATCTGTGCGGCGTGGGCAAAAAGGATGTCTTCCTGGAGCAGGTCTACGTGGCGGCGCTTTTCCATGACGTGGCCAAGATAGCGTTCGGGAAGCTGCCCGCCATCACAAGCGCAAGGTTTGAGGAGCTCTGCGGAAAAAGCCAGGTCAAGACGGAGCGCACTCTGGAGAAATACAGGGGATTTCATCATGCGGAGATAGGCGCCGCGCTTGCGGAGAAATGGAATTTCTCCCCGATGATAGTGGATGCCATAAAGTTCCATCATGCGCCTTTCAGCGCGCCGGGCGAGCATCAGCAGATAGCCGCTGTGGTGGGGCTGTCGGATCTTTTGGTTCATTACAGGGCGGGCCATATTTTCTTTGACCAGATAGACAAGAATCTTTTGAGCCTGGTGGGGCTTAAGAGCGAGGGCATGGCCAAAAGTTTATGCGCTGTTGTTGAGAATGCCGGGGGGGGTATATTTAACAAGTGATTTCTGCGGGCATTGAGTTCCGCGCCTTGTATTCCGCCCCTGCGCGCAATTGCACTGAATTCATGCGCCCGCCGTCTGCAAGAAGTTAATCCACGCCTGCATCAGAATGCCGAACGCCACTCCCACGTTAAGGGACGCCTTTAGTCCTTTCATGGGTATGCTCACATGGCCGTAGGAGGCCCGCCTCAGTCCCTCAGGGCTCACGCCCAGCTCCTCGGAGCCTATGATTACAATGCCCTTTCTGGGAAAAATGAATTCGCCAAGCGGTGTGCCTCCCGTCTCCAGCGTAAAAACCGGCATGTCGTCAGGAAGCTCGTCCAATGAGCAGCGGGTAAAGCCCATGGTCTCTATGCATCCCATCCCGCTCCTTACGGCTTTGCTCTGCTCCGGGCTTGTGCACCCCGGGGACACGTAGACTTTCTCGCAGCCCATGGCCTCCGCGGTGCGGAATATGGAGCCCAGGTTAAAAGGCGAGCGTATGTCCTCCGCGAACACGCATACTCCCGGATAAAAGTCCCGCTTTGTTGTGCCTGAATGCGGCGCTATGACTAAATCCCATTCCGCGGGAAATGTGCCCAGAATTTCAAGCAGGGCGTTCCGCGCCACATTGCACGTGCGCAGCTCGTCGAACGGTGAGGATGCCAGCAATGATTTTATCTCTGCGGCGGAATGCGAGGAGAGCCCGGGGTCCTTAAGCACTATGCCCGCCACCGCCTTTGTGTATTCCTCGCGCGGCATGGACTTGAAATTATACGCCGTTCCCTTCTCCGCTATCCCCAGAATGTCGCGCTCCAGCTCCCCGAACGTGAGCGCCAGTTTCCTGCGCTTCTGGCCTTCTTTCAGCTGATAAAGGCGCTCAGGTGCAATCATCAGAAAGCCTGTTTTATAAGCTCAAAAAGGTCGTCGGACGTCATGCTGCGCGCCAGGCTGTTTATGAGCTCCGTCTCGCCCGCGTCCTCTGCCGCCAGAGAGAGTTTCTCCACGGTAACGTTTAAGTCTTTAAGGCGCGCGGGCAGGTTCGCTTTGGCCAGCTCCTGGCGCACGTACTCCTGCAGCGCTTTTACCGCCTCCTCATCCGGGGAGTCCTCCTGGGCGGCGCCTGTTATCCGTGCAGCGCGAGCCAGTTTTTCCGCGCGGAATTTGGCACCGTCCTCTATGACATAGGGAATGAGTATTGACGCTGTGAGCGAGCGTGATATCTTGTATCTGGCGTTTATGCTCTGTGCCAGCAGCGTGGCCGCCCCCAGTGAGCTGCATCCTGCCCCCAGCGATGCCATGCATCCGCCCTGAGCCAGCAGGATTTCGGGCGGGGTTGTGACCGTGAGCGTGGGTGCCCCGTTTTTAGCCCAGCCCAGAAGCTGCAGGGATTTTTCGGCCAGCATGTCGCTGAAAAAGCTTGATTTCTGGCTTATGTATGCTTCCAGCGCAAGGCATAATGTCTCTATGTACATGGCGGAATTCTGTTTGTCGGTAAGGGTGACGGTGAGGTTAGGGTCCCACAGAATCAGGCGGCAAAGCCCGTTCTGCGACTTTATGATTTTAAGGCGCGAGGACCTGGAGTCCGTCACAGGAGTGCTGTCCGTGAACATGAACGGGTCGCGTATGGTGGTGGGCACGCATATAAGGGGGAGCGGTTTCTCAGCGCATTTTTTTCCGTCCAAGACGGAGTAAATGGAGTCCGTCTCGTAAAAGAGCGCGCTTACCGCCCTGCCCAGATTTAAAGTCTTGGAGCCGCCCGCCGCGATTATGCACTGCGCATGGGAATCCCTGGCCAGTTTCAGCGCTTTCTCCGCGGTCTGGCTGTCTGCCACGGTGGAAATCTCATCGAACGTAAAAAAAGTCAGCCCGTGGTCCTCAAGCGGCTTGGTGATTTTCTCCTGCGTTCCGCTCTCCTTAAGGATGGGGTCTATTATGAGCATGAAACGCTGCCCCCATTCCTTTGCCAGCTGCCCCAGCCGGCTCACCGTGTATGACCCTAGTATTATGTTTGGTGAAATTCTGAAAATGAAGTCTGACATTGCCTGTTCCCGTTTGAAATTCCTTGCAAAAAAAAGAGCGGAACTTATATTCCGCCCTGTTTTATCCTCTTAAATGACCTGCCCTTAAAGGCACGAATTTAGAATCCGTATGCGCTTAGAATGCGGTCCGCGGTGGCTTCTATTGTGGCCGGGCTTAAGTAGTTGGGATCCTGAATCTTAAGTTTGATTTGCTCCACTAAATCCGCACGTACATCAGGAGTTTCTTCCGCGACTTTGTTGAGATAATAGGCATCAGAGAGAGATTTTGCTTCCTCAGACACAGAAATCTGGTCAGACGCCTGCCTTACGCTGGAAGTCTGGGAGCTGCGTTTTGTGCCCTGAACGTTGTTAATGGGGTTAATCCCCGAAATCTTGTCTATCATCATAACCTGCCTCTCCTACATTATCGGTACATTCACCGGAAAGTTTAGCATTTTTCTTTCCGGAAATGAATATTGCGAATTCTCCCAGAACCTTTGTCCTGGAGGAATAGTCCTGCCAGACCTCGCGGGCGCTGCCTTCGGTAATCTCCTCGTGCAGCTTGGTGAGCTCGCGCCCCACCACCACGCGCCTTCCGCCATCAATATCGGCAATGTCCGCCAGCAGTTTAACTACTCTGAACGGACTTTCGTATAGTATGACGGCGCTGCCGGTGGCCATCAGCTCCTTGAGGCGGCTTTTTCTGCGCCCCGGTTTGGGTGAGAGGAAACCTTCAAAAATGAGGGTTTTTCCGCCTGCACCCGCCACGCTGGCCAGAGCCGCGAACGCGCTTGCGCCCGGAATGGGAACCACCTTATGCCCTGCCGCCCTGGCCGCGCCCGCAAGGACCGCCCCCGGATCGGAAATGCCCGGTGTTCCTGCGTCGCTCGCATAGGCCACTGTCTGGCCCTGGTCCAGGAGCCTTATAATCTTTTCTGACGCGGACACCTCGTTCTGCGCGCGGCAGCTTATGAGCGGCTTGCGTATCTCAAAGTGCGTCAGAAGCTCCAGCGTGTGCCGTGTGTCCTCAGCCGCGATTACGTCCGCCGCCCTGAACGTCTCAAGCGCACGGTAAGTTATGTCTCCTAAGTTTCCTATGGGCGTGCCTACGATATAAAGTTCCGACACATTTCTATTATATAGGCGATGGGCGGGATTGTCTAGGAGATTTTGGCATTTTGTACGCGCGGTGCGCACTGAGGACCTGCGCCCGATTGGAGCGGCGAGCGCAGCGAGTTGCGGAGCAATGGAGTTTACGGAACCGCGGAAAGCGGGTGCCGGGGCAGGGCGTCAGTTCCGGGCGGGCATGAATACGCGGGAGAGCGGGTTTAGCCCAAACAAATCCTAAAATGCGCGCGAAAAATTCCGATACTAGAATGCGAAGGATAATGTGATGCTGAAAAAAGAAAAACTTACGGCACTTATAACAGGCATTGCTCTTTTTGCGGTGGCCGCCGTTTTTATGATAAGCGTTTTTCTGGGGATTCTGGATTTTGGTACCTCGCGCGGGAATTCCGGGATTCTTTACAGGTTCGGGACTATGCTTGTCTCTGTTTACGGTGTCTCGGGCCTGCTTATTCCCGTGTTCTTTTTTGTGGCGGGATGCCTTTGCTTTGACGCCCGCTGGTCTGTGCAGCGCCTTGTGTGCCTTCTGATAAGCGTGATTCCGTTTCTTACGCTGGCATTCTCTGAGCGCGCCGCAAGGAGCATCGCAGCGAACGACTCCAGCCCCATAGCGCTGGTTAAAATAATAACGCTCCTTGTCATAGCGGTTCTTCTGGTGGCGGCGGAATATCTGGTGGCTCTGCTTCTGGGAACCCGCATAGCGCAGAGGACGGGAGCGCGCGGGGCAGGGCGCGCCGTTAAATCAGGCGATGAGGATGAGAGCTTTACGGCGGAAGACGGCGTGGAGATTTCTTTTGAGGATGATGAGAGCGGGGATTCTCAGGACGGGACCGGCTGGGAGAAAGAGGCGGAGGATGAGCCTTTAGAATCTGCGGCGGGAAGAGAAGTCTTTGCGGATGATGAGAGCGGCATTATAGATGAGCAGGTGGAAAAAAGCATTGCGAGCGCCGCCGAGGACAGCACGTGGTCGCTGGCGGACATACTCAGCAGAAACCGCCGCGCCATAGAGAGCCACGTGGAGAGCCGGAGGAATAAAGGCGATGAGACGGAGGAGATAAACGTAAACTCCGACCCGTGGAATGTGATACGAAACAGCGGCGCCCTTGATGACGGGCCGGATGAGAAAGACGCGGAGAATGACACGTCTGTGGTCTATGAGCTTCCCTCCAGCGCGGTTACCGTTTCTTTTGCGGATACGGCTGATGCTTATGCGGAGAAAGATGAGGTTCCCGCCGAGGAGGACGGAGAGGACGCGCCCGGAGCAGATTTCCCTGAGCCTGAGGAGACGCAGGAAGGGGATGAAAGCGAGAGCGTGGCGGAGAGCGATTATGATGCGGATGACGATGTTTTTCCCGGTGAGGAAGACGGACAGACCGCTCTTGCCGCGGACAGCGAAGATTCTGCGGACGATGAGATAATTTTTGATGACCCCGCGCTGGACGGATATTCCGGTGATGATGCGGATGACGACCCCATAGCCGAGTTTGAGAGAGAGAACATGGAGCACGAGATGTTCGGCGGGGATGCCCTTGAGGACGGGGCTGATGATTTTTCCGGCGAGGAATTCTCCGCAGGGATTTCGGACATAGAGATTTCGGATGAGGCGGGCGCAGAGCTTGAGGTGGAGGAGGAAGATGTCTCCGGTCTCCGTTCCGCGGACTTAGAAAAGCCCGGTGAGCGGGAGGAGCCGGCCGTGCTTTTTGAGCGGCGGGCAGACACCTCGGAAAAAAAAACTGAAAATAAATTAAGTCCCCTTGAGTCCGTTTTTGCCCGCATGGACGCTGACGTTAAGGCGCAGATTGACTCTGGTAACGGCAAGGTCCTGCCTGATGAGAGCGCGCCTGTCATGGCAGAGAATGATTTAAAAAAAACGGCTGATGATTTGACTGGGGCCGGCAGAGCGGGGAGCGCGGCGGTATCTCCTGTGAGCGCTCCCGTACCTGCGCCCAGACCGCGTCATCGCGGCGCATATAAGATTCCCACAGAGCTTCTTAAGGCCTATGACGCGAATCCTTACTGGATTATAGACGCGGAGACCACTGCCGCCGCGGAGAATTTAAAGAACACCCTGAAAGAATTTAAAATAGACGCCGAGGTAACGGGGATAAAAAAAGGACCCGTGGTCACTATGTTTGAGATTCTTCCAGCGCCCGGCGTAAAGCTGAGCAGGATTGTGGCCCTGCAGGATAACATTGCCCTGCGCCTTGCCGCGAGCTCCGTCCGCATAGTGGCTCCCATCCCCGGGAAGCATGCGGTGGGCATAGAAGTTCCTAACAAGGACCGAGCCATAATCAGCATGAGGGAGTGCCTGGAGCTTGACCGCCCGGAGTGGAAAAGAATGGCGGTGCCTGTGGTGCTGGGAAAAGACATCCAGGGAGAGGCGCAGATAATCGACCTTGCGAAAACCCCGCATCTTCTGATAGCGGGCTCCACCGGCGCGGGAAAATCAGTGTGCGTGAACAGCATGATTCTTTCCATTCTTTACAAGCGCAGTCCCAACGAAGTTAAGATGATTCTCATCGATCCTAAAATCGTGGAGCTTAAGCTTTACAATGACATCCCCCATCTGCTCACGCCGGTGATTACTGAGCCCAAGCGCGCCATGCAGTCCTTGCAGTACTGCCTGTGCGAGATGGAGAGGCGGTACGCGCTTTTAGATCACATGAGCGTCCGTGATATATCCAGCTACAATAAAAAAATCTCTGAGAAAGGTGTGATTGCGGAAAGACTTCCGTATCTTATAGTGATTATAGATGAGTTCGCGGATTTAATGGCGACCACAGGAAAGCAGCTGGAGGGAGTTCTGGCCCGCCTTGCGGCTATGAGCCGTGCCGTGGGAATACATCTGGTCCTGGCCACGCAGCGGCCGTCTATAGACGTGATTACAGGCCTGATAAAAGCGAACATACCGAGCCGCATAGCATTCATGGTGGCAGGAAAAATGGACAGCCGGATTATCATAGACCAGGTGGGCGCGGAGAAACTTTTAGGCAAAGGAGACATGCTTTATGCAAGCGCCACGGACCCGTTCCCGGTGCGCATTCAGGGAACTTTCGTGAGCGACCAGGAAGTTGAGGATGTGGTGAATAAAGTCAAGGAATGGGGCGAGCCGGAGTACATAGACGACGAGATTTTTGTGGACGATGATGAGGACGATGACGAGACTATGTCCCTGTTTACTGCGGAAGGTGATGACCCGCTTTACAACAAGGCGCTTGAGATTGTGATGCAGACCGGAAAGGCCAGCGCCAGCTACATTCAGCGCAAGCTAAAGATAGGCTATAACAGGGCGGCCCGTCTTGTGGAGGAGATGGAGCAGCGCGGAATTGTGGGTCCCGCCAACGGCTCTAAACCCCGCGAGATTATACAGATGCCTTCTTAAAGAAAGGGAGATAGAATATGGAATGCAGAGGAACAGTTTTATATAAAACTATTTTCAGCGCGGTGCTTCTTTGCCTTTGTATGGAGAGTGCAGTGTTTGCCGGCGGAAAAAAAGACAGCGCGGGCAGGACTTCCCGTAAGCGTGATGAGGCAAGGGATGCCTCCGACGTATCGTATGACATTAACTATAATTATCTGGAGCCGAAGGGTGAGAAGATAAAGGCGGATGAGGTTTGGGCCTATGTGATGACCGGCCGGGAAAAATTTTTCAGCCCCGACATGCCCATAACGGATTTATGCTATTTCAGCGCGGATATAAACAGTTACGGAGAGATTACGGAGATCCCCAGCGCCTCTTTCTTCAAGGATTACACAGGCCGCAAGCATCTGGTTATAACCTGCACCGGCAGGGCGCTGACACACCTTAGCCTGGAGCCGGACTTTAAAGTGCGGGAAAAAATCATAGAGACCATAGCAGATGCGTCCAAGGATTACGATGGAGTTCAGATAGACTTTGAGAATGTGCCGGCGCGGGATGCGGATAATTTTCTTACTTTTTTACGCGACACTAAAAAGGCTGTGGGGGACGGCAAGATTTTCTCCGTGGCGCTTCCCGCTCGCATGAAAAAAATCAGCGATGATATTTATAACTACGAGAAAATACATCCGCTGGTGGATAAGGTCATAATCATGGCGTATGATGAGCACTGGTCAGGGAGCAAGCCCGGAAGCGTGGCGAGCATGGAATGGTGCAATAAGATTGTGGATTATTCCAAGTCCGTTATACCTGAAGAGAAACTTGTGATGGGGCTGCCGTTTTACGGGCGCAGCTGGCAGGAGGAGGGATATTCAAGCGCGTGGATTTTCAGCAGTGTGAACCGCATAATGAACCAGAATAAAATCACCGTGGTAGAGAGAAGCGAGGACAGCGTTCCCATGTTCACCGCTACCATTCCGGTGAAAGTGACCATGTATTTTGAGGACGCATATTCTCTGGTTTTCCGCACGCGTGTTTATGAGGAGAAGGGAATCACGAGCTTTGCTTTCTGGCGTGTGGGGCAGGAGGATACCGCTTACTGGAACTGGCTGGAGATAAAATCCTCTGACACCGATCAATAATCAGTTAAAGTAAATTATCGAGTATTCGCCGCAGAATTTAAATCCCGCTTTTTTATAGGCGTTTATGGCGCTCAGGTTCTGCCTGCGCACGTAAAGGACAGTGCCTGCATTTTTCTCCTGCGCCATCAGAGAAATCTCGTTGACTAAAAAAGAAGCCAGCCCTCTGTTCCTGAAAGATTTCTCCGTGTAGACGCCTCCTATCTGCCAGAAATTTTTTGTGATGGCGTTTGTCTGCGCCTTCGCTATGAAATGGTCTTTGTTTTTGAGCGCGAGCACATGCTGGTTTTTTAGCGCGACATCAAGCGAGTGGCGCTCTAAGTACGGGAGCATCTCCTGCCAGGCGGGAAGCACCTCCTCGCGGGAATAGGAAGTTTGCAGATGCAGAAGATCCTTAGCGTGCTTAGGAGCGCAGTGCACAAGACGAGTTTCCTGCGGCGCGGATGAGGCGTGATATTTTTTTGCCGAGGTGATTTCTTTTTGCATGAGAAAAAGCGACCTCACCTCCTCATCAGAATGCCCGGCCACAGAGGAATAAATTTCTCTCACATACAGGACGCTCGATGACTCGCCGCTTATGCACGTAACTTTGTTAGGCACAAAAAAAATTCTCAATGCATCGGATATATCCTGCGTCCTGTTCGGAATGTATGGCGTGAGCGTGTGTCCGTTGTAAAAGAAAAGTCCGAGGATGGAATTTATGTTTGGCGCGGGAGTGATGATGAAAATATTCTCGCTCCGGTTTAGAATACGCTGCATGAGCGCGCAGTAGAATTTCTCCTGCGGAAGCAAAAAATTTTTAGCGGCGGAAAAGAGTTTGCCCGCATTTTCAGTGGAGTGAATTCTTGCTATGTGCATCCGCTAATTTCTGAAAGAATGGATGGGGGCGGGAATTTTTCCCCCGCGGTTAATGAAATCCGCGCAGCCGAACCGGTTCACTTCCATGACCGGGCATCCGCCCAGGAGTCCGCCGAATTCAACCCAGTCTCCCGCTTTTTTCCCGGGAACAGGAATAAGGCGCACGGCTGTAGTCTTGTTGTTCACCATGCCTATGGCCATCTCATCTGCCATAATCCCGCTTATGGTGGTGGCGGGCGTATCGCCGGGAATGGCAATCATGTCCAGTCCCACGGAGCATACGGTTGTCATGGCCTCCAGTTTTTCCAGGCTGATGGAGCCTTGCTTCACGGCGTTAATCATGCCCTCATCCTCGCTTACGGGAATGAACGCGCCGCTTAGGCCGCCCACGTTTGTGCTTGCCATGACTCCGCCCTTTTTTACCATGTCAGTTAGCATGGCGAGCGCGGCGGTGGTTCCGGGGGCTCCTGCGCCCTCAAGTCCGATTTCCTCCAGAATCCGGGCCACGCTGTCTCCGACGGCGGGAGTGGGTGCAAGCGACAGGTCCAGGATTCCGAAGTCCACGCCAAGCCGTCTGGCCGCCTCGCTTCCGACCATCTGTCCCATGCGGGTGATTTTAAAGGCCATCTTTTTTATTCCGTCAGCAAGCTCGTCTATGGGCCGTCCTTTGAATTCCTTTGCCGCCGCTAAAATCACTCCGGGGCCTGAGACGCCCACGTTTATTACCGCGTCTCCCTCTCCCGGGCCGTGAAATGCTCCCGCCATGAACGGGTTGTCCTCCGGCGCGTTGCAGAACACCACGAGCTTGGCGCATCCGTTGACCGGCAAATCTTTTGTGAGCTCGGCAGTTTTCTTTATGGTCTCTCCCATGAGCTTTACCGCGTTCATGTTTATGCCGGATTTGCTTGAGCCCAGGTTCACGCTGGCGCACACGCTTCCAGTGGAGGCCAGCGCGTCGGGAATTGAGTCCATTAGAATTCTGTCGCCCGGTGTTATCCCTTTCTGAACCAGAGCGGAGAATCCGCCTATGAAATTCACGCCGAGCTCTTTTGCGGCTTTGTCCAAAGTCACCGCCCACTCCAAATAGCTTTTCTCACCGCTCGGCTCCGCCACCAGGGATATGGGCGTTACGGAGATGCGCTTGTTTATGATTGGCACGCCGTATTCTTTCTCTATGTCCTGCCCCACGCTCACCAGGTTTCCCGCACAGCGCATGATTTTGTCGTACATTCTGGCGCGGCTTTTTTTTCCGTCCTCGCATGCGCAGTCTCGCAGAGAGATGCCCATGGTTATGCAGCGCACGTCCAGTTTGTGGCGCATAAACATATTCACAGTTTCTTCTATCTCTATGGGTGAAAAAATCATTTTGAACCTCGGAAAGCAGTTTGACTAACGCTGTCATTTTATATTATTGCGGGGAATGTTTCAATTGCGGGATGGGGGAAGTGACTCTGGGAGCACGCGCTCATGCGGCACGACGCTTGGTCGAGCAACTGCACACCCTGCGCATATCCTGCCAGTGGCCTGATTGCAAACGGCACGCGGATTCTGTATAATCCGTGGAATAAGCAGGACAGGTGTTTATGGCAGCAGAGAGAAAGCATTATTTGGATAACATCCGCTGGGTCACACAGATTTTTGTGGTGATTTATCATGTCTTTTATATGTACAACGGCGTGGGCGTTAGATCGGAAGAGCAC
>JAFLSO010000003.1 GCA_022510925.1 Treponema sp. | reverse complement strand
AGGGCGGTCTCCACGCTGTCCGCAAGGCGCTTCCTTATGTCGCTCTTTATCACTATCCTGTCAACCACCATCTCTATGGGATGCTTCTTCTGCTTGTCAAGCTTGATTGAGTCCTCAAGCTCCACCATAAGGCCGTCTATCCTGGCGCGCACGAAGCCGGCTTTCTTTGCGTCGTCCAGAACTTTCTGATGCTCGCCCTTTTTACCGCGTATGACAGGCGAAAGCAGCGTGAGCCTGGTGCCCTCGTTCCAGCCCAGAATGGTGTCTATAATCTGATCCACGGACTGCTCCTTTATCTCCCTGCCGCACTCAGGGCAGTGCGCGCGGCCTATGCGGGCAAAAAGAAGCCTGTAGTAGTCATATATCTCCGTGACAGTGCCCACCGTGGAGCGCGGATTCTTGTGCGTAGTCTTCTGCTCTATGCTTATGGCGGGAGAGAGCCCGGTTATAAGGTCCACGTCGGGCTTGTCCATGCGGCCCAGGAACTGCCGCGCGTATGAGGAGAGACTCTCCATGTAGCGCCGCTGTCCCTCCGCAAAAAGCGTGTCGAACGCCAGGGAGCTTTTGCCGCTGCCGGAAAGTCCGCTCACCACCACCAGTTTATTGCGCGGAAACTCCACGCTTATGTTCTTAAGATTATGCTCCCGCGCGCCCTGAATGGAGATTTTATCGCCCTCCATAACGCGCTGTATTGCGTAAGATTTTGCATCAGACATGGGGCTATACTAGCAGAAAAAAAGCCCTTGGGCAATTGCGCCATGAATGGCAAGAAGGCTTATTAGGACGGCACTTTCTTATGGGAGGAGAGCCCCGCGAAAAAAACAGGAGGCCTTTCTCCGCGCCCCGTTTTCCAGGGCTACGTTGCTGCGCAAGCGCCGCACGCGGCGCCCCTTGCAACCGGGCGTAGGCCTTACGGGCTTTCCCGTGGCACGATGCGGAAAAAGCCGCTCACAGAAAACACTTAAGCTCCTCAAGCGAGGCGCAGCATCTGAACAGAAGGCGCTCAATCTCCTGCGTGGGCTGAATCTGGTCCGGCACCATTACGCATATCATCCCTGCGCTGAACGCGGAGCGGACACCGTTTGGGCTGTCCTCCACAGAAACGCACGCGGAGGGCTCCACGCCTATGCTGGCGCAGGCCCTGATGTAAATCTCGGGGTCAGGCTTGGAGTGCAGGACCTGGTCGCCGCAGGTGACGGTCCTGAAAAAAGACAGCAGCCCCGCCTCGGAAAGCTCCCTGCGCACGGTGGCGCTGTTAGTGGAGGAAGCCAGTGCCAGCGCATAGCCCCTGTCCTCCAGATAACTTAATATCTCCCGGCTGTACGGCATAAGCGGAAGCCCGTGCCTGTCCACATGCTCATGGAAAAGCTCGGAGCATCTTTCCCGGAATTCCTCAGCGGGAAAATCATCTCCGTACTTGTTCCTGAGGTATGCCCACTGGTCAGGGCGGGAGCTTCCTGTGCAGTCGCGCACGGCGGTCTCCACGTCCTGAATCCCGTACTCCTTTCCCGCCCTGGCCCACATGACGCGCGTTATTCTCTCGCTGTCAAGCAGGACGCCGTCCAGGTCGAACACTACGGCGCGGATATCACGGGAATGCTCTCTGTACGGAGCGGGAGCAAAGGTCATGGGGCTAGACGTCCGCCTTCCACAGGCCGTGCTGGTTGCAGTAGGCGTAGGCCGTAACGGGCTTCTCTCCCTCACGCAGTGTGAACTCGGCCTTAGGCTCATCACCTGCCCTGAGGCTCGCGCGGTATGCGCCGCGGTCAGTCTCAAGCAGAATCCACTCTATAAGATGTGTTTCCTGCATGGGATGGGGCGCGCTTCCCACGTCTATCTGAACGGCGGTTCCCTGAACCTTTATCACGGGCACGTGCTTCTCATGCGCGCCGTCAGTGGTGTTGGCCGTAAGCTCGGTCACGTCCTTGCCGCAGCATGTGATGCCGGGGCACTTGGGGTCGAACACGGTAAGAATCTGGCCGCATTTTGAGCATTTGTAGAATTTCATAAGGCATCTCCTTGGAATAAAAAAGTCTGCGCATAATATAGCACAATCCGCGGCGGCCCGCAATGCGTGCACGGAGCCGGCAGGACCTACGCCCGATTGGAGGGGCGAGCGGAGCGAGTTGCGAAGCAATGGAACCCCGGAAAGCGGGGAGCAGGGAAGGTCCCGCAAGGGCAGGCAGGGAGAGGGCCTCGTCCAAAAAAACAGGGGGCAGAAACGCGAGGACTTTTTGTTTGCGAAAGACACGGAAATGGCTTACAATATATGCATGAACAAAATCACCCTTACATTTCCTGACCACACTTCCATTGAGGTGGAGGACGAAATCCGTCCGCTCACGCTGATAAACAGAATCTCCAGGGACGGTAAGAAAATCCTTGCCGTAAAAGTGAATAACGAGATATGCTCGCTGGACAGCGTGATAAACATCTCCGCCACGCTGGAGCCCGTCTACGATGATTCCCCTGAGGGCGCCGCCATTTACAGGCGCTCGCTGTGCTTCATACTGGCTGCCGCCGCCAGCAGGTTTTTCCCGGGGATGCGGCTTTTAGTGGGGCACAGCCTGGGCTACGGTTACTATTACACCATGGATACCGACAAGGCCCTTACGGAGCAGGAGATAACGGCGCTTAAGGACGAGATGCGGCGCATAATAGATGATGATAAAATAATAGAGACCAAGCTGATCTCATATAAGGACGCGTGCGCTGTATTCGAGGCGCTGAACATGGTGGAGACCCGCAAGCAGCTTAACTACAGGGGGCCTTCGCGCGTGCAGGTGAACACACTGGAGGACTTCACGGACCTGTACTTTGAGCCGCTGGTGTGCACCACGGGCGCGCTGAGCGTGTTCGACCTGATGCCGTATCATGAGGGGTTCCTGCTGAGGTTCCCCGCGCACACGGATCCCGCGGTCATACCTGAATTCTCTGACCAGCCCAAGCTTTTTGAGGTGTACCATAAGTACAAGGAGTGGGGAAAGCTTCTGAACGTTACCAGCGCCGCCTCCCTGAACCAGCTTATACACGACCGCACCGTGAACGAATTCATAGACACCACCGAGGCACTGCAGATAAAGCGCATAGCGGACATAGCGGACCAAATTCAAGAGCGGGAGACCGCGCGGGTTGTTCTGATAGCGGGACCTTCATCAAGCGGCAAAACCACCACCAGCAAAAAGCTTGCCCTGCAGCTTAAGGCCATAGGGTATCAGCCTAAGGTCATAAGCCTGGACTGCTACTACGTGGGCCGCGAGCAGACTCCACGCGACGAGAACGGCGATTACGACTACGAGTGCCTGGAAGCCCTGGACATAGAGCTCATAAACCGGAACCTGCTGGACTTGTTCGCGGGAAAAACCATAGACGTTCCCAGCTACGACTTTCACGAGGGGAAGAGGCATTTCAAGGGCGAGACAATGACACTGGGCGCGAATGACATCCTTGTGATGGAGGGCATACACGGATTAAACGACAGGCTCACTCCGCTGATTCCGGCAGACAAGAAATTCAAGATTTATCTTTCCGCGCTGACACAGCTGAATCTGGACGACCACAACCGTATAGCCACAAGCGACAACAGGCTCATACGCCGCATAGTACGGGACTCCCAGTTCCGTGGCAAGGACGCGGCGGCCACCATAGCCATGTGGCCCAGCGTGCAGAAAGGCGAGCGGCTTCACATCTTTCCGTTCCAGAACAATGCTGACGCCATGCTGAACACCGCGCTGGACTACGAGCTTCCAGTGCTTAAGGTGTACGCGGACCCGCTCCTGCGCTGCGTAAGCCCCCTGCAAAAAGAATACGCCGAGGCAAGCAGGCTTTTGAATTTCCTGAACTACTTCTCCGCCATACCAGCCACGGCGGTGCCGAGCCAGTCCATCATAAGGGAATTCATAGGAGGCTCCACTTTCAAATACTAGCGGGTGTGATTTCTGACGCGCCCGGCATGGCATTGCGGTCTGTGGCGGGCGTTTGTGAGTAAGGCGGACGCAGTCTCTGAGGGCTAGCGCTTACGGGCATAGCTGGAGGTCACAATGTCGTCCGAGACAATCTCATCTTGCTTCTCCGACTGCCTCTTCCATTCGGCGTATTTTTTTCCTCGCAGGTCCTCCAGGACCTTGACTTTCTGCATGGCCTCCCGGACCGCCGCGCGCTTCTCCTCCGCCACAAGCTTAGCCTGCGCCATCTGACGCAGAAAAATCTCTTTCTTCTGCTCCAGAAATACCAGATATGAGTGAGCCTGTGCCATGAACGCGAAATCCTCCGCGGAATCATATCCGCTCACAGTGGAATTTTTCTCTTTCGCAAGCAAATCCAGATCCGCCTGAATGCGCGACACCTCCGCGTTCGCCCTGCCCAACTCCAGCTCCGCCTGCTCCTGCTCAAAGCGGCGAAGGTCCAGCACTTTCTGCATGGAAAAAACAAAACGCTTCATCTAGGTCTTTCTTCGTACTCTTCCTGGGGGATTTCCACGCCGCTAAGCTCGGAGAGCATGCGCAGGGTCTGCTCCACGGTGAATCCCTCCTCAGGCGTCTGGCATAAAAAATCCTCCACGGCCGCATGCTTCGCTATGGCCTCATCCACCTGAGGCGAGCTGCCGCTCTCATACGCTCCCGCAAGGATGAAGTCCTCCTGCTGGGCATAATCGGCAATCCAGCGGCGCACTGTCTGGCAGGCCTTCTGCGTCTGCGGGCCTGTGACACGGCGCGAGAGCCTGCTTATGCTGGCCAGAATGTCTATGGCAGGATAATGCTGATGCTGGGCCAGATTACGGCTAAGCACTATGTGCCCGTCCAGAATGCCGCGGACTTTGTCAGTTATGGGCTCGTCCAAATCGTCCCCGTCCACAAGAACCGCGTAAAAGGCGGTTATGCTTCCTTTGGCTCCGGTTCCTGTGCGCTCCAAGAGCTTGGGGAGCATGTCGAACACGCTGGGCGGATAGCCTCTCTGCGCGGGAGGCTCGCCGGTAGCAAGCCCTATCTCCCTCTGCGCGTGCGCGAACCGCGTTACGTTATCGAACATGAGCATGACGTCTTTTCCTTTGTCGCGGAAATACTCCGCCACGGCGGTGGCCACATAAGCGGCCCTGAGACGGCAGATGGAGGGCTGATCCCCGGTGGCGACTATGACCACGGATTTCTTAAGCCCCTCCTCTCCCAAATCACGGTTTATGAAATCCAGGACCTCGCGCCCGCGCTCGCCTATCAGGGCGATTACGTTCACGTCGGCGTCAGTGTTCCGCGCGATGGTTCCTATGAGCGTGCTTTTTCCCACGCCGCTTCCCGCGAAAATTCCCAGGCGCTGTCCTTTGCCCGCGGTAAGAAGAGAGTCTATGGCGCGTATCCCGGTGGATATGCGGCTGTCAACAGGCTTTCGCTCCATGGGGTTCGGGGGGGATGCTATCGCAGGATAAAAACACTCCGGCACAATCTCGCCTTTTCCGTCATAGGGCTTTCCCACGGCATCTATCACGCGGCCCAGAAGGCTCTGCCCCACAGGCACCTCCAGAGACGAGCCGCTGGCAATCACCTGTGAGCCGACCTCTATGCCCTTGGTGTCGCCGTAAGCCATGAGCCTTACAGTCCTGTCCTCAAGCCCCACCACCTCCGCCAGCACGGTCCTGCCGGTGGACGGAATGGTTATGGAGCAGATTTCGCCTATCATGGAATTGGGACCGTGGCTCTCTATCATAAGTCCTTTTACGGCTGTGACATGACCGGTGTACTTTATGGTCTCCGCGCGCTCCACGCTCTGAATGTATTTGTCAAAAAAAGATTCCACGTTGCCCCCGCTAAAGACTATGCGTCCGGGTTGGGTATGTCAGATTTGCTCACGTTCTTTATGGGAGACATCTCCAGAATCTTAGCCTCAAGCTCTCCCAGCTGGCTCGCTATGCGCGCGTCTATGGCCCCGAAGTCCGTCTCGACTATGCATCCGCCTTTCTCCACGCTGCTGTCCTCCACCACGGAGATGCCCTGTATGTTCTCCACGCTGCGGATAAAGTCCTTGGCGTGCTCGGTAGTGAGCTTAACGTCCGCCAGGTTCACACGCAGAGTAACGCTTCCCCTGCCCTTCACTTTCTTAAGGGCCTGCATCACGTTAGCCATCACAACCTGCTTCTGGTTGTCACTCATAATCTTAACGACTTTGCGCGTCATAAGAAGGACCAGGTCAACAATCTGCTGCTCCGTGCCGTCCAGAATCTCCTGCCGTTTCTCCTGCACCGCGTCAAGCATTTTATGCAGCCGCTCCACAAGCCTGTCCGCCTCGGCCTTGCCCTCGTCAAATCCCTGCGCCCTGCCCTGCTCGTAGCCGTCTTTTTTTGCCTTGGAGAAAAGCTCATCCTCATTCTCGTGGGCTTTGGCCACAATCTGCGACGCCTGCGCATTGGCATCCGCAACAATCTTCTCGGCTTCCTCCTTGGCGGCGGTCTTTATTATCTGCGCCTGATCGCTCTGCTCCTTTACGCGGGAGAACGCGGCCTCCTCCGCTTTCTGCACAATCTTGTCGGCGGACTCCTGCGCCTCCGCCAGCATGCGGGCTTTCTCGCCCTCCCACTGGACTTTGAAAGCCTCCGCCTCACGGCGCAGGTCATCCGCGGTGGGACCGGTGTACTCAGGCTCCTCCTCCACCTGCTCCTCCACAGGCGGGGCGAATTCCTTCGCCAGCTTCAGCTGGACTTTATCGCTTTTATTCGTAATCTGGTTAGGCCTAAAAACACTCTGCGCCATCTATGTTCTCCAAAAAGATTTTGAGTAAGACATGATTAAACGAACTCGTCTCCCTCGCCGCGGGCAATGACGATTTCGCCGGAATCCTCCAGGCGCCTGATTACAGAAACTATCTTTTGCTGGCTTTCCTCCACGTCCTTAAGGCGGACGGGGCCCATGAACTCCATGTCCTCCTTGAGCATGCTGGCGGCACGCTTGGACATGTTGCGGAAAATCTTGTCCTGGACCTCGGCATCCACGCTCTTAAGCGCTTTCGCGAGTTCCTGCTGGTCCACCTCGCGGAGAACTTTCTGTATGGCGCGGTCGTCCAGCATAACGATATCCTCGAACACGAACATGCGCTTCTTGATTTCCTCCGCCAGCTCCGGGTCGTCCTCCTCCAGAGTCTCTATGATTGCCTTCTCAGAGGAGCGGTCAACAAGGTTAAGAATCTCAACGATGCTGTCAACGCCGCCCGCCGCAGTGTAGTCCTCGCTGGAAAGAGTGGACAGCTTTTTCTCCAGGACGCGCTCCACCTCGCGGAGAACGTCAGGGCTGGTGCGGTCCATGGTGGCAAGGCGCTTGGACACCTCGGGCTGAATCTCCGGCGGCAGATTCTGCAGTATGGTGGCGGCCTTAAGAGGCTCAAGGTATGCAAGGATGAGCGCTATGGTCTGCGGGTACTCCTGCTGCACGAAGTTCAGAAGATGGGCAGGGTCCGTGCGGCGTATAAAGTCGAACGGGCGCACCTGAAGGCTGCTGGTAAGTCGGTTTATGATGTCTATGGCTTTCTGGCTTCCCAGTGATTTCTCCAGAAGCTCGCGGGCATAATCTATGCCGCCCGAGGTGATGAAGTTCTGGGCCTGCATCATCTCCTGGAATTCCTCAAGGACCTGGTCCTTGAATTCCGCGTCTATGGTCTCAAGGCGCGCGATCTCAAACGTGAGCGTCTCCACCTCGTCCTCGCGCAGATGCTTCATTATCTCCGCGGAGACATCCGAGCCTAATGAGACCAGAAATATGGCGGCCTTCTGTCGCCCTGTAAGGCTCTTGTAGTCTTTTATGCCGCCCTTTTTGTGTCCGCCGCCGCCCGCCTGCTTAATGGGCTGCTTGATCTGTGACGCCGCGGAAGGTTTTGCTTCGTCTGACATGCGCTATTCCTCCATAAGCCAAGTACGTATGAGCATCGCCACATCCTCCGGGTGCTCTTTTGCCATGGCGATGGCGTTCTCCTGGAGCTCCACGCGTTTCCTCTCTTCCACGGACATGGTGACCTCCAGTCCCTGCTCCTTCGCGTCCCACAGAGCCTGCTCGCGCTCGGCCTGCTGCTTGCGCAGAAGCTCCTCCTCGCGGAGCCTCCTGCGGCGCTCAATCTCGCGGCTGATAAGGCGGAATATGACGAACGCCACAAGGACCACCGCCACTCCGAGCAGTATGAACATAATCGTGCGCCGGGTCTGCTGGGCCTTTATGTACGCCAGGTCCTCGGCCTCATGCTCCACCTGGCGGTCAAACGGAATGTTCGTCACGGTCACGCTGTCCCCGCGGTTACGGTCGTATCCCACCGCGTCACGCACCAGCGCCGTGCACTGCGCGAGCACCTCCTCGCTCACGGGGGTATACTCGCGCTCTATGTGCCCGTTCCTAACGATGAGGTTCCCTTTCTCGTCATAGAGCTTTTTCCATGTTCCGTCTATGTTTACTGAGACCGTCACCCTGTCAATCTTAGGGGCGGACTCCTCCACGCTGTCTTTCTGGTTAAGGGCGTTGTTCACTTTCTCGCCCACCTCAGTGGATTTGCCTATCATGTTGGACATGTCGCTGTACACTGGGGGATTCTGCCCCTCCACGCCGGCGGGTCCCTCGGGGTTATAGCCCGTGCCCGTGAAAGTCTTCTCCACTGTCTCGCGCGAAAGTATGAGGTTGTCGCGTATCTCGCTGTCGTCATAGGGAGTGTCGGGATTGTCGGGCCGTATGGTGACGCCGGAGTACTCCCTGCTCGACGATGATTTCTTGGACATGTCCATGTCTATCTTCATGCTGGCGATTCTGACCCTGTCGCCGCCGAATGTATGCTTGAGGCTCGCAAGGACCGCGGACGAATACTCGGTCTCCAGCTTGAGTATTATTTTCTGCGAGCGCTCTATGTTAGAGAGTCGGTCCGTCTCCTCCATGCCTTCGAAGTCGTTTATCTGCTTGTTCGTGCTGCCGTCAACTATGACGACGTTCTCCTCGGCAAGGCCCTCCACGCTGCGCAGGATAAGGCGCTGTATTCCCTGTATCTGCCTTTTGTCCTCCAGGACGTTGCTTCCGCCGTTGGCGTAAAGTATCACGCTGGCAGTGACGGGCTTCTGCGCGGAGGCGAACAGGGACTCCTCGGGAAGCGTGAGCATGACCTCAGCGCTGCGTATTCCGTCCAGCGCCATAAGATGCTGGCGCAGGGCGGTCTCCATGGAGCGCTTCCAGTTAACGCGGTCATCAAAGTCGTTGCGGCTCCAGCGGGTCACGTCGAACAGGCTGTACGCGTCCACGCTCTGGGGCACCAGTCCCTCCGCTATGAGCTTGGAGCGGTAGCGGCGCGCCGTGGACTCGTCCTCAACCGAGATATAGCCGTCGGAGCTTACGTAATAACGGACGTTGTCCTGCTCCAGGCGGAACGCTATGTCCTGCCGGGCGTTCTCGTCCGTTATGGGAGTGTTGAACAAATATACCGTGCTTGGTCTTGATGATACTACAGAAAGGATTACGATTGCCGCTATGACGACAACTACTATTCCGCCCGCGATGATTCTCTGGACAAGCGTCCACTTGCCCCATCTGTCCTTTATGGTCGCAAAAAATTTTTTAAACCATTCGTTCATCTTCCCCTCCCGTGAACGAATAAATTTTTAATCTGCCGCGCGCTTTCCCGAACGCGCATAGATATATGAATTCACTGTAATTATATCATGACGCGCGAATTTTTGGAAGTAGAAAACGCTTATTTTTTAGAGAATTATGCTGTTTTTGATAAGAGAGGACCTCAGCGGTTCTGGGAAAGCTCCTGCCATCCGCTCACCAGCCTGTTTATGACGTTGTACGCCAGGTCCAGGGACTGCCGGGCCTTAGCCATGGCCACGGTGACATCGTGTATGTCCACGCTATCCGGGTCCGTCACCACACGCTCCTGCAGCGCGGCCACGTCCATCTGCTGTCCGTTAACGCCGTTCACGGCCTCCAGCAGATAGGTCTCGAACATGCCGCGGTTTTTCCCCGCCGCGAGCACTGACTTCTCCTGTGCCCCACTCTCCCTTGTGACGGGACTGACCGCCTGCATGAGCGGCTGCGTGCCCAGATGCGCAGGATGGTTTCTCTGCAGCTCCAGCGTTCCAAAACTCAGTGTCATACTTACCCCCGTACCCGCCTTAACTCTAACCTAAGAGAGGACGTTTTGCAAGCCCCGCGGACTTATCGCCCTGCTAGCGGCTGGCTATCTCAAGCGCGGAGCTGAACATCTCCTTGCTGCCCTGTATGACGGACGCGTTCGCCTCGTAAGCGCGGTTGGCGCTTATCATGTCCACCATCTCGTTCACTATGTTGACGTTGGGATACTCCACATAGCCCTTGTTCGGCCCGCTCTGAATGGCATCCGGATGACCGGGGTCCCACACCATGCGGCCCTGCGACGTGTCAGTTACTATCTCCTTGACGCGAACGCCTTTCCCCGGCCCGTTGTCCATGTCAGACGGAGTGAACGGGAAGCGCCATGAGGGATGATCGGATGCCACCGCCTCCAGAATAACGCTCTGCTTGCGGTACGCGCCGCCCTCCTGCGTGCGGGTGGTGGTGGCGTTCGCTATGTTGTTTGAGATGACGTCGGAGCGCAGGCGCTCTGCGCTCATCCCTGTGGCAGCTATGTTTATGCTGGTGAAAAGTCCCATGTCAGTCCCCCTTTATATGACTAAAGCCTGTCAGATTTTCTGCATGGCCGTCTGTATCTGGCCGAACTCGAAGTTCGCGAGCATGGACAGCATGCGGTACTGCATCTGAATCTTGGTGATGTTCATGGCCTCTTCCTCAGCGTCCACGTTGTTGCCGTTCGCCTTGGAGACGGTAACGAAATCTGTAACGCGGCGGGGACGCACATCCCTCCAGTCCCTGGGCTGCTCGCTCTGTATGTGGCGCGGGTCGCTTGTAATCATGCGGAACGAGTCATGGTCGTTGTCGCGGGACTCAAAGGCCTTCTTAAGCTCGCTCTCGAAATTCACGCTCTGCTTCTTGTACTTGGGCACCTCGCTCATGGCGATGTTGTTCGCCGTGACGCTGTAGCGGAGCGAGGCAACGTCCATGGCCCTCTGAAGCAAATCTATTGAATTTACAAAACTGTTCATTCCCATACCGTTAGTTTCGGCAAACCGGGACCAAAGTTTAGGCCTTTCTGGACGCATGCGGCGCAGACACGGGAAAGTCTCCGGGAAAATAAAAAAACGCCCCCATGGAGGGAGCGTTATTCAGGCGCAGGGCCGGGATTAGAACCAGAAGCGGAAACCCAGGTTCACGGGAAGCCTGAAATCAAAGTCCGCATGAACTTCCGTAAGCTTTATCCAGGCGCCGGGCTGCAGCGTCATCTGAAGATACAGCTCAAGGGTCGGAAGGACAAATATGTTAAGGCCTCCGAACCCTCTGCCCGCAGCATACACCGAGTCAAAATTCCCGCTGAGGGCATTCCCGCCGCCTGCGATGCCGAGCCCGTAGAAGAAACGGAGCATGCCCGCGAGCTGGGGGTTCCCCACCCACCAGTCAGCCGTGGCGCCCAGGGCCACCCTGCCGTTGGAATAGATATAGATGTCGCCGCCGAAAACCACGGGGATGCCGGACATCTTAAAAGTCACGCCTAAGTCGCCGCCGCCCAGGAACTCTCCGCCGGGTGCGAACCCCACGACACCGCCGCCCTGCAGTCCGAGCGCCGTGTTCGCGAAAGCACCGGCAGACGCGGACATCACCAGCGCCGCTAAAACACCTAGAACTTTTTTCTTCATATCGAGTCACTCCTTGTCCATTACATTATCGGACTTTTCTTATCCGGCTGTAGCCGTCTGCGCTGAGAAACTCAGAGTCTCCGCGCCGGGAGTGGCGCTCACGTTTATTACCGGGCTGTCCCCGAAATCCCCGGAGAGCAGCGCCTTGGCCAGAGGATTCTCCAGGTATGTCTGTATGGCCCTTTTTACGGGACGCGCCCCGAAGCTGGAGTCGTAGCCCGCGTCAGCAAGGAAATCCATGGCCGAGTCATCCAATTTAAGCGTTATGCGGCGCTCCGCCATGCGCGATGAGAGGCGGTCAAGCTGCAGCCTGACTATGCTCTTTATGTGCTCCCTGCCCAGCTGGTTGAACATCACAATCTCGTCTATGCGGTTAAGGAATTCAGGGCGGAAAGTCTGCTTAAGGAGGGCGCCGAGCCTTTCCTGCACGGCATCTATGTCCGAGGACTGTGACGCCTCAAGGATAATGTCGCTTCCCAGATTGCTGGTCATGATTATGATGGTGTTCCTGAAGTCCACGACCCTGCCCTGCCCGTCCGTAAGCCGGCCGTCGTCCAGCACCTGGAGGAGCACGTTGAACACATCGGGATGCGCTTTCTCTATCTCGTCGAAAAGAATAACGCTGTACGGCCTGCGCCGCACCGCCTCGGTGAGCTGGCCACCCTCATCGTAGCCCACGTATCCCGGAGGCGCTCCTATAAGGCGCGTCACGCTGAATTTCTCCATGTACTCGCTCATGTCTATGCGGGTCAGGGACTTCTCGTCATTGAACAAAAAGTCCGCCAGTGTCTTGGCAAGCTCCGTCTTTCCGACTCCTGTGGGACCTATGAACATGAAGCTTCCCAGAGGACGGTTGGGATCGGAGAGGCCCGCCCTGTTCCTGCGTATGGCGTCGCTCACCGCGCTTACGGCGGCCTCCTGTCCTATGACCCTCTTATGAAGGACTTCCTCCAGCATGACGTATTTCTGTTTCTCGCCGGTAAGCATTTTAGCCACGGGGATTCCAGTCCAGTTGCTTACGATGCGCGCTATGTCCTCCTCCGTGACCTCCTGGCGCAGAAGGCTCTCTCGTCCGGCGGCATAACCGGCCTCATGGCGCGCGGCGGACTCGGAGGCGACTTTTTTCTCCAGCCCGGGGATTATGCTGTATTTTAGCTCCGCGGCTTTCTCTAGGTTTCCCTCGCGGGTGTACCTCTCCACGTCAAAGCGGGCCTTGTCCAGCTCCTCCTTTGCCTTGCGGTCCCCCTCTATGGCGGCCTTCTCGTTCTGCCACTGGAGTTTCATGGCGTCCCGGCTTGACGTGACGTCGGAAATCTCCTTGTCAAGCTTGGCAAGGCGCTCACGGCTCTGCGCGTCTGTCTCCTTGGAGAGCGACTGCCTCTCTACGGCCAGTTGCAGTATTCTCCGCTCCAGTTTGTCCAGCTCCACAGGCTGGCTCTCTATCTCCATTTTTATTCTGCTTGCGGCCTCGTCCACAAGGTCTATGGCTTTGTCCGGCAGAAAGCGGCTTGTGATGTACCTGTTGCTGAGAGTCGCGGCCGCCACAAGAGCCTCGTCGTTTATTTTTACGCCGTGATGAATCTCGTACTTGTCGCGCAGTCCCCTGAGTATCGCGATAGTGTCCTCCACGCTGGGCTCCGCGCAGTAAACCTGCTGGAATCGCCTCTCAAGCGCGGCGTCCTTCTCTATGTACTTGCGGTACTCGTTAAGCGTGGTGGCGCCTATGACCCTTAGATCTCCGCGGGCAAGCGCAGGCTTCAGAAGATTGGAGGCATCCATGCTTCCCTCCGCCGCTCCTGCGCCCACTATGGTGTGAAGCTCGTCTATAAAAAGGATTATCTTTCCGTCGGACTTGGAGACCTCCGCGATTACGGCCTTAAGGCGCTCCTCGAACTCACCGCGGAATTTGGCGCCCGCCACAAGCTGCCCCATGTCCAGTGAGAGCAGCCGCCTGTCCCTGAGGCTCTCGGGAACATCCCCTGATGCTATGCGGCGCGCAAGCCCCTCCACCACAGCGGTTTTTCCCACGCCCGGCTCACCGATCAGTACGGGATTATTCTTGGTGCGGCGGCTTATAACCTGCATCACACGGCGTATCTCCTCGTCGCGCCCTATGACGGGGTCTATCTTATCCTGACGGGCGCGCGCAGTAAGGTCTATGCAGTATTTCTCAAGCGAGCGCATCTTTCCCTCGGGGTCGTTGGAGTCCACGCTCTGATTGCCGCGAACCGCCCTCAGCGCGTCCAGGGCCGCTTTTCTGGTACATCCCAGTTTCCTCAGGAGCGAGCCCACGCTGTCTCCGCATTCGGTCATGGAAAGGAAAAGATGCTCCGTGGAAAGGTAAAGGTCTTTTAGAGAGGCCATCTCGCCCTCCGCCTTGGCCAGCATTTTCTGCGCGCCTGATGAGAGCGATGTCTGCGCGTTTCCGCTCACCTTGGGATACTGGGACAGAAGGGAGTCCAGCTCTTTCTGAATGGCGCCAGTGCTTACGCCTATGCGCTCCACCAGCGGCGGCACCGTGCCGTCTTTCTGCGCAAGCAGCGCCGAGAGTATATGCTCGTTTCCCACCTCGCTGTGGTCATTCCGCTGGGCAAGGGACGCGGCGTCCTGCAACGCCTCCTGGGTTTTTATAGTCATCTGATCGTAATTCATAGGAAATTCCTCCTGCATTGCATAATGCCCGGGCATGCGCTCATAAAGACCGCGTGCCTCTGTTTTAAAATAAGCACGGATTTTTAAATAGTCAAATTTTCAGGGAGGATTCACATAAATGGCGGGAAACATACAGCGCCTCTGATGGAGGCCTCATCCGCATTGCAAAAACAGCGGCAGCTCACACGCGGATAAAAGTCACACGGAGGGAAGCTCTATGTTTCCGTACTCGCTAAGGCAGCTCATTATCTCCACGTGCTCTATGAGCTCCAGGTTCCTGCTTACGCGGCGGTAGAGCCTGAGCTCTCCTGTGCCTATGCCGCTTCCCACCCGCAGGACTTTTCTTCCGCCCACGGGGCTCTCGTAGTCGCGCAGGAACATTCTGGCCGGGTCGCAGTAGATGTCTATGTCAAGCACGTATTTTCTGTTATGCACGCTCACGCTTCCATGAAGACGGCCCGGGGAGCGCTCGCCGTTCTCCGATGTCTCCGTGAACCCGTAGGTGACAAAATATTTTTTCTTGCGCCCGGCATTGAATTCCACGGACAGCCCCTCCAGGTTTGTGAATACGCTGAGGGTTCCGTCATACTCTCCCTGAAGGGCGAAGCAGGATTTCTCCAGCTGATGTCCTGTTATCTTGCTTACAAAATCATTAGAGCTAAGATGGATGAACGGGGAGACAAAATCCTTTCCCCAGTTCTTGTCCATGAAGCCGAACGAGCGGCGCGGAGACACATCAAAATCCTCGCCGTCCACGGTAATCACGCCGGAGAAATTCGTTTTGGCGCCATGGCATATCCATGAGACTGTCTTTCCCCTGTAATCGGACTGCGCGGAGATTCTCCTGTCCAGATGAAGGTTCCATGTTATGGTGCCGGCGCCGCAAAGGTACTCGGGATGCTCGTTAAGCTCGCGCCGTCCCACGCTGACCTCCCCCTTGCAGAAGTCCTTACCCCACTCGCACATATTGCCGCCTTCCTGTCCCACGCGCATCACGGAATTCTTACGGTCAGTCTCAAGAGAGCCGCACGGGAAATACGCGTTGACATGCCTTCCGCTGTGCGAGAGTATGCCCGCCTTCACCATTATGAACGAAGGCTGCACGAAATTCTCCGCGCTGGCGGTCTTAGCCGACTCCGTGCCGGCCAGAGCGTACTGCAGGTCGGCCGCGGTTTTTGAAAAACGATTTTTAAAGCCAAGGACACATTCTTTTGGCGAGAGGGCGGGGTTCACGATATAGAATTCAAAGAAAAACGTGCATTCCTCACCCGTGACATTGCTCATGCCGCAGGTTACGATGCGCCACCGGTCAAAACCACATTTCCGAAGCGAGCCCTTAAGCATTAGTCTAGGAGTTTTGCCCAGTCTGTTCTTAGCCATAAACAACTTTCCCGTAAAACATAAAATAAGCGGATTCCAGGCAGCGGATTTTAAAGAGAGCCCCGCCGCCCTTCATAGTCTTTCACTTAGATTTTCGGAAAGTCATTATGACTATTTAAACATCTTTTTTAAACTTTTTGAGAATTCATCGTGATCCTCAGGGAAGTTCTCGTCCAGAAGCTCCAGGCAGTTCTGGGCGTTACGCTGCGCGTGCTCGTACCAGATCGAATACAGCTCCGTCTCAAAATTCCCCGGGTAAGGCGCTCCCTGCACATCAGAAACAAGCTGGCGCACGGTGTTCACGAGTTGCTGTAAGACTTTTTTATCCATGGTTGCCCTCCAAAGGCGTTTTACCCCGGTCCGGTAATATGAGCTCATGGCCCGGGGCATTTATCTCATTATAACGGTATTTTTATTATTTTACTAGTATTTTGTAAATTTTTTGTCTCCGCGAGGCTTTCAGGGCAGAGGACCACTGTTTTTCCTGTGACGGGCGCCGAGGCGTACCTTTCCGCGGCTTTCTGCAGGTCCCCGGCGGTAACGGAGAGCAGGCGGCGCACACGGCGATTTTTCTGCGCGTTTGAGATGCCGTAGAGCTCCCACAGGAACGCAGTGGCACCCCTGCCTGACGGCGTTCTGGGCTCCACCTCGTATGAGTAGCATCCTGTCACCGCTTTCTCCACCTCCGCAGGCGTAAAGGCTTTTCCCGCAGAATCCCTGAGGCAGCTGAAAAATGAGTCTATGGAGCCGAACGGCTTGGGGTCGCGGTACGTCATGAACCTGGTGGCGGCGCTGTCGCTCACGGTGGAGAGCAGCACGCCGTATGCCCCGCCCGCAGTCCTTATGCTGCTCCAGAGCTCCGTGTTCTCAAGGCAGTGTGCGTACACCTCGTCCGCCATGCATTCCCTGGTGTCGTACCGGGAGCTGGACACCGCGCAGGCGGCATAGCCCACAGTTCCCGGAGCAATGAAAACCTCGTTCACATGGGCGCTTCCGTCCTTATGACCGGTGCGGCATTCAGCGCGCGAAGGCGGCTTTGAGGAGGGAAGCTCCGTGAGCTTTATGAAATCCATCTCTGTGGCGGAGTATCTTTTCTGCAGGGGGATGAGGCCCGCTCTCTCTATGAACTCGGGAAGGAGCCTTCTGGCACGGGCCATGCCCTTGGAGTCCGCGGTAATGTGTATGACGGCGCCTCCTTTCTGCAGCCTGGCGAATATGCCCGCCATCTGCTCCGCCAGAGTTCTGGCGGGAAGCCTCACAAGCTCGCGGTACGTGAAGAAGCTTGTGATTCCGTCCCACAGCTCCTGCACGGCGCCCGCGCGGTTAAGCGTGCTGCATGAGCGCATCATCATGTACCAGTGGGCGTTCGGAATCAGTGAGGACGACAGGCCGTTGTAATCCGCCACGACCAGATCCTTAAGCCTGCGCGAGTCCGAGAAATCAGTTCCCGTGAGGCAGTCAGAGAGTATGCCGAACGCGTCCTTAAGATGCTCCTCCAGCGCCTTGAAATGGAAAATGAGCCAGTCCCGCCCCACGTGATCTTTTTCCTTGATGAGGTGAGACGAGCATTCTGGCACATTGGACGTGCGTGTGTAGGCGCCGAATCCGCCGGTTATCCTCTGCGTATCTGACAATGTCCTGCTCCAGTGAATGCCGTTCCATCCCACCTGCGTGCAGGCGGAGGCAATCACCGGAAGATATCTGTACTCCCGGGGAGTAAGGCAGTCCACGGCAAACGCCACGTCAACGTACACTATGCCGTTCGTGTTCTCTTTGTTCGAGAAAACCTTTATGCCCCCCACCTCGCTTATCCTGGTCCTAAGAGGCTCTATGTGAGGCGACAGTCTGGAGACGCTTACGCACGGCAGGAGGGATTTCTCATCGTCGCTTATGACCCTGTCCTGGAATTCGCGCATGCGGGAAAGATTTCTGAGAGCGCCTTCCTTTCCCGTATTCCTCAGCATCTCCCTGGCTATGCGCCTCTCCGCGGCCTCACGTTTTTTGGTCCAGCCCGAGCTGGGAACCACGGTCACAAGGCTCTGCGCCTGATTGCAGAGCAGGTACCTTTCTATGAGGCCTGGTATGTAAGACGGATCCTTAAGAGCGCGTTCCTTTATGCTGGAGAATGCGGCCCGGTTAAGAAGGCTTTCCCACGGCTCATGCCCGTAAGTCCACGCGCGGAGCGCCCGCCTAAGCAGCACAAGGGAATACGGTCCCTGAAATCTTTTTATCTCCCTGTTTGAGAACTCGAACGTCATGCAGGCGCGCGCGAAGTCCTCAGCGCTTACTCCGTCGCGGCAGATGCTCTCCAGGGCACCGAAGATTACATTCTTTACAAGGCGCGCGTTCCTCTCCTCCACGCCGCGAAGCCCCACCGTCATCATGGAGTAGCGTGACTGCACCGTGACGCCGGTCTGCGGCGCCAGATCCTCGCCCAGTTTGCTCTCCAGAAGCGCCTTTGCCACAGGAGCGCAGTCATCTCCCCACAGAAGCTCTCCCAGAAAAAGCATCTCCAGCGGGAAGACCGCGGCATCCTCCTTATCCGCGCCACGCCCTGCCCTCCACGAGCATACGGTGACCGGCTTGGATGCCCCGGCGTTATCACCCGCAGGACCGAAAGCCCTCACGCTGCCCTTTATTACGGCATCAGGGTTACCGCGCGGAATCCTGGCGGCTTTTCCTCCGTCCTTTATGCGGCTGAGTATGTTTTTATCCACGAATTCCAGCTGCTCCTCCGTGGGAATGTTTCCGTACATGAAGAGCAGACAGTTCGCGGGACAGTAATACTTTCTGTGGAACGCCCGGAGCTTTGAGAGCGTGAGACCTGGGATTGAGAGAGGGTCCCCTCCTGAGTCAAACGCGTAGCATGTTCCCGCGAGCAGGACTTTCTCTATCTCTGCGTCCGCGACTCCGTCGAACGATGAGTAGTTCCCCTTCATCTCGTTGTACACCACGCCCTGAATACGGGGCCTGCCCTGACCGTCCGGCTCCAGGCGGCAGCACTCCTGCATGAAAATCTCGGGCCTCAGCAGCGGGAAGAACACCGCGTCCGAGTAGACGCTCATCAGGTTAAAGTACTCCTGGCGCACAGTGGTGCTGGCGGGGAACACGGTGCGGTCGCTGGCGGTGTATGCGTTAAGGTATGTGGTGATATTCTGATTCGCAAGGCGGGAGAAGACATCTCGCAGGGGATAGCGCTCGCTTCCGCACAGGACGCTGTGCTCCAGGACATGGGCGGCTCCTGTGCTGTCCTGTGACGGGGTCCTGAACGCGAACGCAAAAAGATTCTCCTCGTCATCGTTCAGAAGATGGAACACCTGCAGGCCGGTGCGCTCGTGCACCAGATAGATTCCCTTAGATGCGCAGTCTTCCACGTACACCTCATTCAGAACCTTAAAGCCTTTAACGCTCATACATAAATCTCCCCGTCGTCACGGCCGTCTATAAGCAGCTCGCCTCTCTCCCACGCGCGCCTTAGCGATGCGTAGAACTGGCCGGTCACACGCTCGCAGTCGCTCTTAAGCACTTTCTTGCGGAGGCTCTCCTCCTCCAGGATAATGTCGCCCCTGGTGCGCGATACGTTCTTAAGTATTTTCTCGCGGAACGGCACGCTCTTACCGCGTATAAGGAGCGCTATGTCCGCGTCCTCCATCTCATGCAGCCTCTGCTGAAGGTACCTGTCGTTGGCGGCAAGCACGTCCTCCTCAGTGAACAGAAGCTTCCGCAGGTCCGCACCCAGCTCCGGGTCGTTCTCGCTAAGCGATGATATTATGCTGCTCTCCGTGCCGGGATCCATGCGCTTAAGAATCTGCGCCAGCACGTTCCTTCCGTCCAGGTCGCGGGAATTCTCCGTGTTCTGCGTGAGCATCTTCTCATGCAGGGCCCTGTCTATGTTCGTAATCACTTCGGGCGCCACTTTCTGCATTTTGGCAAGCCTCAGGACCACCTCCGCTTTCTTTGACGGCTCCATTCCGTTTATTATCTGCGCGGATTTCTTAGGCTCCAGCTGGGAGAGCACGAGAGCCTGCACCGCCGGGGTCTCACCGTCTATGAGTATGCGTATCCTGTCCGCGTCCGCATCGGAAAGATACTCGAACGGCTTTCCCTGAGGAAACCGCACTGAGCGGTTTATGAGCTCCTCCGCCCGCTCGCTTCCGTACGCTTTGGTGAGGATGGTGCGCGCGGTGTCAAGGCCGCCGTCTTCCCGCGCCTTCTCCACCAGGGACTCGAATTCCTTAAGTATGCGGTCGGCCTCATCGGGCGCTATGTGGCGTATGGTCGCAATCTCGGGGATAATCCTCTCGGTCTGCTCCTCTGTCAGGTGCGGAAGAATCTTGGCGGCCTCGTCCACTCCTATTATGACAAGGAATTTCGCGACGCGGCGGTATATGCTGTCATTCTCGGAGCCGTCATCATTCGCGCTGACTTTTATGAGGGCTCCGCTGGTCAAGGGCTCCGCGGCCTTCCTTACATCCTCGGACGTGGGGCTTGTCTTTTTCTCAAACCATGTGCCCGTGCGCGCGGCAAGCTCCGCCTGCTTACGTGTCTCCTCGTTCTTTTTTTCGGTGATGGCATCCAGCCTGCGGTTAAGGTTCTCGAACACAGGCCTATGTACCAAAGGCTCGTGTCCCGGGGGAGCGCCTCTGCGTATCTCCCTGGACACGCTTACCGGCGCCTTGTCATCCGTGCCGGAGCTAAGCTTAGGAAACTCCGGGGACCTGACGCTCTTAGAATCCTGCGCGGAATCACCTGAGGAATTCCCGGAGGACGCCTTCTGATATGCCTTAAGGCCGTAGTCAGATAAATTCATGAAGCAAGTATATCACAAATAGCCTCACGTGTCATGACAAAGGCCCCTCACTGTGCTAACATGTGGGCATGAGGTTCCTGCACACCGCCGACTTTCATTTGGGAAAAATGTTCTATGAGAAATCGCTCCTGGAGGATCAGGATTTCATGCTGCGCGCATTGAGGGCGGAGCTTGAGGGCGCAAGGAAAGACGGGGAGCCGTACAGCGCGCTTGTGATTGCGGGCGACGTGTACGACCGCTCAGTTCCTCCCGCGGATGCCGTGGAGCTGCTGGGAAATTTCCTTACCGACATACATCAGGACTTCCCCGACATTCACATTCTCCTTCTCGCGGGAAACCATGACAGCGCTGAGCGTCTCTCTTTCCTCAAGGGCCCGCTCAGTAAACAGAACATACACATCTGCACGGACTGCGCCTCCATCACGGAGCCTGTTATAGTTGACGGCGCGGCGTTCTACCAGCTGCCTTATCTTACTCCCGGATGCATAAAGAGACGCGCGGAGGGCGACGGAATACAGCCACCCCTTTTCGGGCCGGAGACAAGGCTCAGGGGACAGCAGGAGCTTCTGGACGAGGCGGTAAGGCAGATAACGGAGGCGCACAGGGCCTCATACGGAGAGCTTCCGTGCATACTGTGCGCGCATCTTTTCGCGGCGGGAAGCGGCACCGGCGGGCAGGAGACAGGCACTGCGGGCGGAACGGACCAGATAGACGCGGGGGTTCTGGAGCCGTTCACATACGTGGCGCTCGGGCACATACACAGCGCGCAGAAAGCGGCGCATAACGCATGGTACTCAGGCTCGCCGCTGGCGTATTCTTTTGACGAGAGAGACAGCGAGAAATATTTTCTGAGCGTGACGGTAAGCTCATGCTCCACCAAAGACACGGCCGTAAAAAAGATTCCCGTGGTCCCGCTCCATGCCGTAAAAAGCATAACGTGCTCCTTTGACGACGCCATGCATAATCCCGGTTACGGCGGGCTCAGGGACTGCTACATTCAGGTTAACTGCACGGACAAAAACATGATAGAGAATCCCATGCCTCTGCTTCGCACCAGGTTCCCCAACGTGCTGTCGTTCTGTTACACAAAGAGCCGCACCGACACGGGCTCGGCATCGCTCTCAGAAAGGCGCAGGCTTCTGAGCAGAAAAGAGAAATCCTCCGCGGAAAGAATTTTCACGGCGTTCCTGTGCGACCTGTACGGCGAGGACGCGCTGTCAAAGGACGCTCTCGTAAAAGAGGAGACGGAGATTTTCCGCAGAATCGCAGGAAGTCTGGAGGAGCAGTCATGAGACTTATCAGCCTCAGGATAAAAAACGTGGGGCCGTTCCTGGACCAGAGGATAGACTTTACTCTTCTGGGAGAGATGTTCCTTATCACGGGAAAAACGGGAAGCGGAAAAACCACAATCTTTGACGCCGTGACTTACGCCCTTTACGGAAAAGTTCCCGGCACCAGGTCAAGCGGAGACGTAAGCATGCGCTCTGACTATGCGGCGGAGGACGATGAGGCGCTGGTGGATCTGGAGTTCGCGATTGCAGGAGACAGGTACAGGGTCGTGCGGACTGTGCCCGGAACATACACCACGCGCTCGGGAACAAAAAAGACGCGGCAGGTCACGGTGGATCTCTCATTCTGCGGTCAGGACGGCTGGCAGGAGATACCGGGAACGGCATCACAGAAAACGCAGAGAATACAAAGCATCGTGGGGCTCACCTCCGAGGAATTCACGCAGATAGTCCTTCTCCCTCAGGGCTCGTTCGCTGAATTCCTGCACCAGACTCCGGCCAGGCGCAAGGAGACGCTGTCAAAGCTTTTCCCCGTGCAGTTCTACACGCGCATGTGCGAGACGGCGGAATCCATGGCTAAAACCGCGGCGGACGACATAAACCACGTGCAGAGAAACCTTGAGCAGGCGCTGGAGAGCACGGACACTGAGGAAAGCCGTGCGCGGCTCTGCCAGGTGGAGGCCGGGCTTCTGGAATCAGAGACATCCGAGAAAAAATTCATAGAGGAGATGAGGCTCATAACGCAGTCGCTCACCGAGACGGATGCGATGCTTGACGCATGCAGGGAGGCACTTAAACTCACGGAGCAGAAAAAAATTCTGGATGAGAAAAAAGTCTCCATGGACATTCTTAAGGAGAGGCTCATGCGCGCCATGGAGGCATCTTTCATCGCGGAGAAAATAAACGCATCCCGCGCCCTAAGCGAGCAGCTGGCGCGCACCAGGGAGGAGGCGGAGACAGTCAGCCTTAAACTGAGCGCGGCCGGCAAAGAGAGCAGGGAACTGGAGGAAAGCCGCGGGCATTTCGAAGAGCTCATGGGAAAGAGAAAGCGGAACGAGCTAATCATGCACGACATGGAGACGGAGGAGAAAAAAATCCTGGAGCTGGATGACGCGCGGAGAAATCTGGAGGGCCACAAGGAGAGCATAAGGGAGCTTTACGGGCAGACTGCACCCGCCTGCATGAAGGCTCGGGAGACGCTGGATGAGATACAGGCAAAGCTCACGGAGACGGAGGGCCTTCTTCTAAAAACAGAGGCGACCATACAGAGCCTCACCGAGCAGAAATCGCAGGCAGAGAGAAATCATGCCGCATTCGCATTGTCACGCGCGCTTAAGGAAGGCTCACCATGCCCAGTGTGCGGCTCACTTACGCATCCGTGCCCGGCCCAGGCCATGCTTCCCGGAATAAACGTGGATGAGGAGATTTCCATACAGACCAAAGCAAAGGAAGGCTTTGAGAATCAGAGGGAAGCGCTCAGGGCACAGAAAGAGAGCATGGCCGCCGCGGAGAAAATCCTCTCCTCGCTCACTGACGAGCTGGAGGACACGGCGGGCGCATTCGCCATCACTTTTGAGCCCAGGGAGAATCTTCCCAGACGGCAGAAAAGCGTTCCGTCAGAGAACCATATAGACGCGCAGAAGAGAAACATAATGCTCGCCCAGCAGGCCCTCCATGCCGCCGCAGGAAGAATAAGCGCGCTTGAGGGACAGTGCTCCGATGACAGAAGCGGCATACTCGCGAAAAAAGAGATGCTCATAAAAGAGAACGAGGATTTAGATAATCAGATAGAATCATACGAGAGCCGTGCACGGACAAATTTGCAGGAGCTTTCCGCGCTCACGTCTGCTTCCGAGAACCTTAAACGGCGGCTGGAGGAGCAGGAGGCCGAGGCAGAAAAATCAGGGGAGGAGATTTCGCGGCTTATATCGGAGTCAGGATTCGGGTCCGAGGAGAAGGTGCTGGACTCATTCATGCCGCGCGCGGAGCATGAGAGGCTTTCCGCCGAGCACGAGGACTTCATGGAAACATACAGAACCGTATGCGCGAGGCTTCAGGCAAACGACGCGGACATCTCGGGCATGGGCGCCCTTGAGGAGAAAAGCCGCACGCTTAAAGACAGGGCGGAATCCGTGCAGAAAGACTATGAGGACGCCCAGCAGAGAAAAGCCGCGCTCCTTAAAGAGAAGCACGACCTCAGCTCTGCGCTTGAGCGGATAGCGGACCTCACCTCACAGCTGGATGATTTAAAAAAACGGAACGCCGCCCTTATAAGGCTCTCGCAGGATTTAAATGCCAGGCCCAACCCCAAGAAGATTCCGTTCGACTCATGGGTTCTGGGAACTTTCCTGGAGGATGTGGTCCATGCGGCGAACCTGCGCTTCATAAAGATATCCTCAGGGCGCTACATGTTCAACCTGCAGACTGAGAAGCAGGGAGGAAACGGAGCGAAGGGACTGGACCTTACGGTCACTGACAGTTTCACGGGGCAGGAGCGGAGCACGCTCTCCCTTTCAGGCGGAGAGACTTTCATGGCGTCTCTGAGCCTGGCGCTGGCGCTCACTGACTTAGTGCAGGCGCAGAGCGGAGGCATAACGCTGGACTCGCTTTTCATAGACGAGGGTTTCGGCTCCCTGGACGGGCAGGCTCTGGACAACGCCATCTCCATCCTTCAGGAGATACGCGGGCAGCGCACGGTGGGGATAATAAGCCATGTGGAGTCGCTGGAGCATGTGATAGAGAGCCAGCTTCACGTCATAAAAACCAGCTCAGGAAGCACAATAGAAATCAGAGACTGAGCCGCATAAGCGCGCCCTCAATCAGGCGCAGAGACAGATGGCTTACAGGTCAGTGAAAAGCGGAGTTGAGAGATAGCGGTCCCCGGAATCAGGAAGAAGCACCACTATGGTCTTTCCGTTGTTCTCAGGCCGCCCCGCAAGGACCCGCACGGCCTTTAAAGCCGCGCCACTTGATATTCCCACAAGTATTCCCTCTGAGCGCGCGAAAAGCTTTCCCTCCGCAAACGCATCCTCATTCTCCACCGTTATCACCTCATCGTAAATCTCGGTGTTGAGGACTTTAGGAACGAAACCCGCGCCTATTCCCTGAATCTTATGCGGTCCGGGAACGCCCTTGGAGAGCACGGGACTGGACGCAGGCTCCACCGCCACTATCTTAACTCCGGGATTTTTCTCCTTAAGGAATTCGCCCACTCCCGTAATCGTTCCGCCCGTTCCCACGCCGGAGACAAAAATATCCACGTTACCGCCGGTCTGCTCCCAAATCTCGGGGGCCGTGGTGCGCTTATGCACCGCCGGGTTCGCGGGATTGTCGAACTGCCCCAGAATCACGCTGCCCGGCGTGGAGGCACAAATCTCATCCGCTTTCTCTATGGCGCCTTTCATTCCCCTGGCACCCTCAGTAAGAACCAGCTCCGCGCCGTAAGCCTTAAGAAGATTCCTGCGTTCCACGCTCATGGTCTCGGGGAGCGTGAGTATGGCCTTGTATCCTTTGGCGGCCGCCACCGCGGCAAGACCTATGCCCGTGTTGCCGGAGGTAGGCTCTATTATGGTGGCGCCGGGCTTAAGAATCCCCTTCTCCTCGGCGTCCTCAATCATGGCAAGCGCGATTCGGTCCTTGACGCTTCCCGCGGGATTAAGATACTCCAGCTTCGCAAGGACGCTGATGCCGCTTATGCCCGCATTCTTAGCGTAACCGTTTAATTTTAAAAGAGGTGTTCTGCCAATCAAATCCAACGAGCTCTGCTTAATGTCTGCCATAAAAACTCCTTAAAAATAATTTTAAAGTTACCGCCTCATGCGGAGTCATATACTTTATACTTTAAATTACCCACTTTGTCAATAGGTTTTTATGTTAATGAGCGGCATACAGAGACTCCGCTGACTTCACAGGTCATCACAGAAAACTCCCTAGAACACCGCGTCCATGACCTCCTCCACGGAGCGCACGGGAATGAATTTTATTCCGTCCTTGACGTGCCCGGGGATTTCCTCCAGGTCTCGCACGTTCGCCTGCGGTATGAGTATGGTCCTGATTTTGTTGCGCTTGGCCGCCACTGTCTTCTCCCGCAGTCCGCCTATGGGCAGGACCTGACCGGTAAGGCTCAGCTCCCCGGTCATAGCCAGGCGGGGCTTTATTTTCTTTGACATAAAGAGCGACACGAACGACGTGGCCATGGTTATGCCCGCGCTGGGACCGTCCTTGGGCGTGGCGCCCTCAGGAATGTGCAGGTGCACGGTGTTCTCCTCAAACCACCCGGGCTCCTTGAAGCCTTTCTTTATGGCGTACTGCTTGGCCCAGTTCATGGCAATCTGGGCGCTCTCCTTCATCACGTCGCCCATCTGTCCCGTAAGCTGAAGGCCGCCCTTGCTTGACGCGAAGCTTATGCTCTCAAGAAGAAGCGTGTCGCCCCCCATGCTTGTCCATGCAAGGCCTATGGCGGTCCCGGGAACGGACGCTTTCTTTATCTGGCTCTCGTCAAAAACCGCCTTTCCCAGATACTTCCTTACCTGCTCCGTGTCAATCTCAAATTTTCTCTTAGCAAGATATGCGTCCAGCTTGGCGCCCTCTTTCTCGCGCGCGGACTGCCGCCTGTCCTGCTCCGCATGCCACTTGTTGAATGCCTCGGTCCTCTCCTTGGGCGGGCATTCTCCTAAGTCCGCGAATTTCTGAGGCGGATTCTTTCTCTCAAATTCCGTGAGGCTCTCAAACACCAGCTTGCGGTTTATCTTGTCAATGCACTTCTCAAAATTGCGCATGCCCGCCTCGCGCGCGTATTCGGTGGCAATGAGCTGGAGCGCGCCTCTGGTGAATTTGACCTGCCCTTTCCTGAGACCGTTCTTCCTCAGGTTCTTTGGAATGATATGCTTTCTGGCAATCTCCATCTTCTCCTGGTCTATGTACCCGGAAAGCTCTATTATCTCCGCGCGGTCCAGAAGCGGGCGCGGTATGGTGTCAAGCGTGTTGGCGGTGAGAATGAAGAACACATTGCTCACGTCAAACGGAATGTCCAGGTATGTGTCCCGGAAATTAACATTCTGCTCGGGGTCAAGCACCTCAAGGAGCGCCGCGCTGGGATCTCCCTGCGCGCTCGCGTTCATTTTGTCCACCTCGTCAATCATAAACACGGGGGATCTGCTCTTTGTTATCTTAAGCCCGGTTATAATCTGCCCCGGAACAGCGCCTATGTACGTCCTGCGGAAACCCTTTATCTTGGCCTCGTCATGCTCGCCGCCCACGCTGAACCTGTAGAACGGCTTGCGCATGGCATTCGCTATGGAGCGGCCCACGCTGGTTTTTCCCACGCCGGGAGGCCCCACCAGAATGAGCACGCTGCCTTTACCGTCACCCTTCAGCTTGCGCACGGAAAGATGCTCCAGTATGCGCTTCTTCACGTCATCAAGCCCGTAATGGTCCCTCTCCAGAACGGTCCTTGCGTCCTCCAGATTATAGGCCTCGGACGGAGCCTCGTTCCATGGCAGCGAGCACACTGTCTCCAGATAATTACGGCTCTGGTTATACTCAGGGTCATGCGGATCCATCATCTGGAATTTCTCAAGCTCCGCTGTCACTGTTTCCCTTACCTCGCCCTCAAAATTAAATGAGTCTATCCTGGATTTGAATTTCTGATAGTCGCTTGTCTTGGAGCTGCCCGCTATACCCAGCTCCTCCTGTATGGCCTTCATCTCCTCGCGCAGGAAATAGTCGCGCTGGTTTTTCTCCACTTTCTCGTTGAGCTCATTCTGAATCTTTTTCTGCACGCGGAAAATTTCCTGCTCTTTCTTTATGTATTTCAGGACAAGCTGCATCCTCTCGCGGACGTTGAGCGTCTCAAGGACTTTCTGCTGCTCGGTCCTGTCTATGTTGAGGATGGATGCTATGAAGTCAGCGATTTTTCCGGGATTGTCTATGTTCACCATGTTAAGGCGCATCTCCTCGCTGAACATGGGATTGTTCTCGCTTATCTCCTTCATCTCGCTTATGAGAGCGCGCGTGTATGCCTTTACCTCAAATGTGTCGGACTCCTCGTCCTCCAGATAGTCCACCGCCGCCACCATGGGGCTCTCGTTGCTGAGAATCTTTTTTATTTTAAAACGCTGTATGGTGGAGACAAAGACATTCACTCCGCCGTCAGGCAGGTTTATTTTCTTTATGATTCTGGCCACCGTGCCCACTTTATACAGGTCAAGCACAGTGGGCTTCTCGTCATCGGCCTTGAGCATGGATATGCCTATGTAGCCGTTCCCGCTGTAGGCCTCCTCTATGACCTTAGTGTCCTCCTCGCTGTTGACCATGAGCGGAGTGAAAATTCCGGGGAAGATGGGCCGCCCGCCTAACGGAATTATGGGAAGCTTTGGCGGCATAATCTCAAGCGCGGGAGGCTGGGCATGGGATGAGCCCGACTTCTTTGAGGATTTTTTATCTTTATCTTTCTCAGTCTCGTCTTTCATGCCCTAAATATACTACATTCTCACGCAAAAGACAAATTATGAGCCGCGCATGAATGCGCTTGACAGAAAAGGGAAAATGCATCATTATTTACATACCAAAAGTATGTAACACAGAGGGAAAGGCAGAATGTCCAGAAACAAATATCCTGAGGAGACAGAGAGCCTCATACTAGACGTGGCGCAGAGGCTGTTCATAGAGAAAGGCTACGAGCGCACCACGATACAGGACATCATAGACAACCTGGGCGGACTCACAAAAGGCGCGGTGTACCATCATTTCAAGTCCAAGGAGGATATCCTCTCCGCAGTCTCGAACCGGCTTTTCGCGAGCAACACGCTCTCCGCCAGATGGAGGCAGATTAAGGAGAGCGGCACGATGAGCGGCGCCGAGAAAATAAAACGCATGCTGGCGGCGGCCCTGACGGACGGACAGGAGGCAGAGTTCAGGAAGATGGGAGTTCATTTCCAGAACATACCCCAGATGCTGAGCGAGCTGCTCCTCCGGTCAGTGAACGACATCGCGGCGAACGATTTTCTTCCGGTAATCGAGGAAGGCATAGAGGACGGCTCAATCATAACTGACTACCCCAGGCAGATGGCGGAAATCATCGCCCTAATGGCGAACATCTGGATAAACCCGCTTGTATTCCCCGTAAGCGAGAAGGAGCTCAGGATGAAGTTCGATGCCGCGTGCTGCATGACAAAGACAATGGGAATCGACATCTCTGACATTTATCCCGCGCTGGACAGCATGAGAAAAGAAATCAGCGACTGAGAAAATGCCGCGGGCCTATGCTCTTGCGGAAATATCATGCGCTTAAACATACCAAAAGTATGTAAAAAAAAGGAGAATACAATGGGCGGAACGTACACAAAAAAAGAGCGGGACAGGTACCTCATGGGCCTTGCGGGACAGAATGTCCTCTACGGAGTCATAACGTCATCGCTGGCATATTACCTGCAGTTCACGATACTCATACCGGCGGTGCAGGTGGGAATAATACTCAGCGTATCGCGGATTTTCGATGCGGTGAAAGACCCTTTCATGGGGGCGATGATAAGCCGTGGGAAAAGACAGCTCAAGGATTACCTGCTGAAAGTTCCTGTTCCCACGGCCGTCCTCACGGTGCTCTGCTTCACAAACGGAATATACTCAGCGGACAGCGCAGGAGCAAGGAACGCAGTGATAACGGTCTCGGCGTTCGCGATTTACATCGTATGGGAGACGGTATTCACTCTGGGCGACATTCCTATAAGCGGCTATCCGTCCGTGCTGACAAGCAATGAGACGGACAGGACAAAGCTTTTTTCCCTGAGGCCCCTGGGCTCCATGGCGTGCAGCCTGACGACGCTTGTCGTGCAGCCGGTCGCGTTCGCACTCTCCAAGGCTATGGGAGGAAGCGCCGCAGATGAGAGAAACGCTTTTGTAATCACCGTGGCGACGTTCTCCGTTCTGGGAGGCGCGCTCTTCCAGCTCACCGCCGCAGGCTCCACCCAGAGAGTCACCGGAAGAAGCGAGTCCAAATCCCTCGCATACTTTGTCACGAATCCCCTGCTGAGGAGAATCAGCGTGTCAGGTATTCTGGGAAGCCTTAAGTCCATGCCGGCGGTGATAATATCCCCGCTTGTGACATATTACTTCGCGAGCAAGAATCCGTCGCTCACGCTGCTGTACACTTTTTTGTGGGGCGCGGGAAATTTCGTGGGGCTCGCGGTGTCCATGGCGGCAGTGCCCGTCCTGAGCGCAAGAATAGGCGCAAGAAGACTTTATGTGGCCGCAAACCTGGCGGCCATCGCACCCAATGTGATGATTTTCCTGCTTTACATGAAATATCCGTCCTGCATGACGGGCATTCCTCAGACGGCCGCCATGCTGACACTCACCCTGATGACAGGAAGCTGCGCGAGCATATCAACCACGGTGCAGACACTCATAATATCCGAGGCGGTCGATTTGGAGGAGAGGATTTCGGGCCAGAGACCCACCGCGCTTTTCTTTTCGATGCAGACTTTCATAATAAAGATAGGAGCCGGAATATCATCGCTAGCGACGAGCCTGTGCTACGCGGTCATCAGATTCTCGTCGGCGGAGGCGGAGACATTGAACGCGTACATAGCGGGGGGCGGCATTCCGAGACTTGAGGAAAAGTACAGCGTCCTTATGACCGCGCTTTTCTTTCTGTACACAATCCCCGCAGCGCTAGGCTCCCTTCTTTCGGCAGTGCCTTTCATGCCGGGAGACAGGAGGAGAACCGGGTGCCCACGGTAAAAGCGACAAACTTATGGCATAAAAAAACAGCGCATCCTTCCGCCGCAAGATGCGCTGTTTCCGGGAAAGGCTTCAAGCGGCCTCTATCTGTGCTTAGGTCCCGCAGGAATTATCTTAAGGAGATGGAATTCACCGCTCACGTCGAACGACTCGCCCGGCTCAAGCACGAACAAGTCCCCGTCGCCCGCGCTCTCGCCGTTTATGGTGCCGCTTCCCTCTATGACGTAAAGCAGGTTGTAGTCGCACGGGAGTCTCTTGGACGGAGCCTTGTCCGCGGAGCCTGAGTACTCATCCTCCACGGAGATGTCCTCCAGGGTGAAGTACGGGCATGAGAACGCTCCGGGGGCCTTGGTCACGTTACGCACCATGTCGCTCTTTATGCAGCTTATGGCGCGCTCCACATAGCACTCCCTGCCACGCTCATAGTCAAAGAGTCTGTACGCCACGTCGCTGGCCTGCCTTATCTCCAGCAGCCTCATGCCGCCCACAAAGGAGTGCACTGTGCCGGCGGGAAGATATATGAAGTCGCCCGCGCTAACGTCCACGTACCTCAGGCAGTCCGCGAGGTTTCCCGCCTCCACGGCCATGCGCAGCTCGCTCGCGGTGTACACGCCGTTAAGCCCGTACACTATGCGGCTTCCCTCGTCCGCGGAAAGCACGTACCAGCATTTTGTCCCGCCCAAAGACTGCTCGTAGAGCCCGGCCTTCTCGTCGTCAGGATGCACCTGCATGGCGAGCGCCTCCTCCGCCTGTATGGTCTTAACCAGAAGCGGATAGTCCCCGCCCACGTAGGCCTTGAGATCCTCCTGCAGTCCGTTAGGCAGCGTGGACGCGACCCAGTTCTCTTTTCCCCAGATTTTCTCAACCTCAATAGGATTTGGTCTAAGCATCTTAGTTCTCCCACAAATTTTCAGGATAATAGCCCGTTCTTATCTTCTCTGCGATTTCGTCCCGGACCAGGGCACGGTCCTCAGGATATGTCATGCCGAACCATTTCTCCTGTGACGTAAAGAATTTTATGCTGCCCTCGCCGCGCCGCACTATCTCGCTGGCGGCCACAGGAAGAAGAGCCTCGGTCTTAGGCTGGTCCAGGGAGGTACGCTTGAAGTCCTCCCAGTATTTGTTGAATCCCTCGAATGCCCTGGGGCTGAACCCGAACAGGTTCATGCTGACCCATTCTTTCCCCGTGAACGGATACTCCTTTCCGTCGCGCTCGGAGATTATGGCGCCGTCCTTATAGCTTATCTTGGTGTTCTCCACTATGGACTCCAGATAGCCGTCCCTCACCTCGCACACGCCGCGGCTTACGGAGCCGTTCCGGCTCATGGTGTTCTCAAGCACGTAGCCCACCATGGCATGCTCGGTGGAATCCTGGGCGAGCGAGCCCAGATAGTCTCCCAGAGTGCTGAACGCGCTGCGCCCGTAGTAATCGTCGCTGTTTATGACGGCGAACGGGGCTTTTATCTTTTCCTCCGCGCATAGAACCGCATGTATGGTTCCCCACGGCTTAGTCCGCTCGGCGGCAAGGCTGCGCTCACGCTCGTCAAGAAGCGCATCCGGCGTCTGGAACACGTACTCCGCGTCAAAATTCCTTGCGACCCGGTCAAAAAGCCGCTCCCTGAAATCTTTCTCTATGTCTTTTCGTATCACGTACACGACTTTAGCGAAGCCGCTTTTTTTAGCATCATAGGCCGCAAAGTCCAGAAGGCACTCGCCGTTTTTTCCCACGGCGTCAATCTGCTTTACGCCGCCATAACGGCTTCCCATTCCGGCCGCAAGAACTAAGAGTGTGGGTTCCATTTTCATTACCTCGTCTTTTGTGGATACTGCTTCAAACAGTAATGGACATTTGAAACAAAGAAAGTATAGCATTTAAAGACCCGATTGGCTACAAAAATTGTAATTTCGGGCCTTCCACAGGCCGGTTTTCCGCCATGCAGGGCGCTGAATCTCAGCGGGTCTCCCCGGACTTTTTTCTGAGGGTGCCTCGCAGACAGAGGATTCCGTCCTTTTGAGTGAGCCTGAGTTTTCCGCTGTAATACGCCGCCGCAGTGGGGATGTCGGCCTCCAGCGGAAGAAGGCTCCAGTCAAGCTCTCCCACAGGCCGGTCAGTAAGCTCCCCCGCGTCACGCACGGCAGGCTGTTCGGAGGAAGGCTCCTCTGACTCCGAGACGCTTCCTGCGGGACCGGGGGAATTCTCCTGCGCGGAGGATTCGGACATGGTCTGTTCCGCAGAGACGCTCTCCCCGCCCGGAAGCTCGTCATCTCCGCCTAAGAATCCGCTCATGGCATAGAAAACTCCGCCCCTGTTCCCCGCGACGCCCTCCGCTTTTCTGAACGACACGGACACATCCGCGAATCCCCTGTCGTCCGTCTCTATCATGTATGCGGTTCCCCTGTGCACAAAAGTGACGGTGATTTTCTTTCCGTCCGCGCTCACATTTAGGGCATCCCTCTCCGCCATGCCGGGCCCGCTCACCGCGAAAAGGAGCAGCGCCCTGAGACCGTCAGGCATGGTGCGGCCGCCGCTCTTATCCTGCCACAGCGACTTAAGGAGACGTGTGCTGGATGAGACGGATGCCCCGCTGACGGAGTCGAAACTGTCCTTTACGGCTGAGCCCGCATTCCATGTGAGGGCGCTTCCTTGGGAGCGCACGTCCGCAGGCCTGTCCGAGAAATCATACACAAATCTGAATGACACTTTATTGGAGTCCGTTCCGTCGGCAGGGAAAGCGGCCGTGCCCGGAAGCAGGAAGAGGAAGGACAGGAGCACAGGCGTAAAAGGCTTTATTCTTCTGAGGCTTAAAAACATTCTTATGCCGTCACCGTCTCCAGGGCAAGCTCTATCATCTTAGTGAAGCTGGACTGCCTCTCCTCCGCGGTGGTCTCCCCGCCCAGAAGAATGTGATCGCTCACCGTAAGTATGGCCAGCGCCTTTCTTTTGAATTTGGCGGCCAGAGTGTAAAGCTCCGCGGCCTCCATCTCTATTCCCAGAACGCCGTACTCCGCCCACAGCCTCCAGCTCTCCTTGTCGTCATAGAAATTATCGCTTGACACGCAGAGCCCCACCCTTGCGCTAAGCCCCATTCTCTCGGCCTGAGCATGCGCCTCCTTGAGAAGACCGAAATCCGCTATGGGAGCGAAATGCATTCCGTTGAAGCGCGCGGTGTTAAGCGCGCTGTCGGAGCAGGCGGCCTGAGCCAGAATCACGTCGCGCAGGGAGGTGTCTTTCTGCACTGCCCCGCACGTCCCCACGCGCACCGCTTTCTGCACGCCGTAGAACCTGAACAGCTCGTTCACATAGATGGAGAGTGAGGGCTGGCCCATCCCCGTACCCTGCACGCTCACCCTCTTTCCTTTGTAAGTGCCGGTGTAGCCGTACATGCCGCGCACCTGGTTGTAGCAGACCGCGTCCTGCAAGAAATTCTCCGCGATAAAGCGCGCCCTGAGCGGGTCGCCCGGAAGCAGGACAGAATCCGCAACAGCGCCGTCCTGCGCGTTTATATGTGTGCTCATAGAGCATATTGTAGCACAGTCCGCGCGAATTTTCCACCCTAAGTCTTTAATCACACCAAGATGAAATAGCGAATTTTCATTCGCACAACCGCCTGTCTATGTATAAAACTATTTTGTTCTAATTAAATTTATACATGCAGCCCACAAACCATATACTAGATTTAATTCCAGGAACATATCCAGAAACTAATGCATTTGAAGATTCTGTTATACCTACATCACCTATATGAGTCTTTGCATTTGATGAACTCTTAAGATATTCATATGATATGATTATACCTATTGCCTTATATCGAAATTCCAATTCAGTTCCAACACAAAAACCACCATTCATTTTATCAATAAATTGTTTATTTCTGACATGATGCGTATCTATACAATTTGCATAAATATATGGGCTATATTTTAAAATTCCTAAAACCGACATGGTTCTGCTAATATTATATTCAACATTCAATTTCAAAGCCAGAAACATAACCTGTTGCTCGTAACTTATTACATTACCGACTATATTCTGTGTCTCATCGTTTTCTGTCTTATTTTGTCCCCCAGAAGGAATTTGCACATACCCTCCCCATGCGGAATATTTTCTGCGCTGATATTTCCCAGAAATAAAAGGAATAATAGAAATATCATTAAAACTAAATCTATACAAAAACTACAATCAGTATCAATATGAGCTGAATGGCTAGAATACTGAGATACAACACCTGACAAATAATAATCACAATCTATCATTGTTCCCAGTTTACCAGGAAGTGATGTGTTTATACTTACACAAGAAACAAAACCTGAGATTAGCAGTTCCTCATTTAACCCCAAACTTATACTTAGCGGTATACACCAATTAAGTCTGCTTAAAGATGAATACTTACTGTTAAGTTCTTCACATACAGTAGCATTCTGGATTCCTATACTACCAACAGAAGTAAACGCCACGGCATATATTCTTGACGCAACACATATACTTAATAACACGGCTATTATAAACTTATTGCGGTTTAAAATCCTTAATTTGTATCTCAACATATCCACCGTTACCATCCACATCTTCTTTCATCAACAAAGAAGTATTCTTGCAGTAAGAAATAAAAGGTACTTCTTCACTAAAGGAAAAATCAAAACTTGAATAATAACAATCCGAATATTCCGTATATTTGTTATATGCCTCCGAAATACAAGCAGAAAATAACTCATATACACTTTCTATCAGCAGAAAATCTTTATTATCCTCCAAGAAAGACTCAAATTCCTTTTTCTCTTCCTCTGTTATCTCCTCTTTCCCAGAATACTTTTTTAAAACCCATTCAGAAACACTCCCATCGCTTACGGTTACAGCAACAGTATAGTTTTGCGGTGGGAAACTGTCATAACAGAGCGTATAAGTATAATTTTTTACGCTGCTTCCATCCCACAAATTCTTGTGATCATTGAATGCTTCTTCGTCACAATAAACACCAGGAGTATACGGTCTTAAATATTTTTCACCCACGCAGGACACTGCCCAAACAAACAGAATGCATAATATAAATACAAAGCCACTTTTTCTCATAAACATTTAGACATCCTTATATGATTTGTTAGTAAATTATAATATATCTTTAAATTCTTCTTGTCAATTTTTTAAGATTATATCAAGTCTGTCTATACCGCGCACCTGGTTGTAGCATACGGCATCCTGCAAGAAATTCTCCGCGATAAAGCGTGCACGCTGGCAAAAACGTCACAGGAACAGAAGCCCGAATACCGCGCCCGCCGCCACCAGCACCACGGGATGTATTTTCTTGAAGACCGAAAGCACTGCTAGCGAGAGCGCGTAGAACGCAATCTGCCGCCACAGGAACAGGTCGGCCACGCTCCCGGTGTCCTTGAACAGCGCCACGTCAAAGAGCGACACCAGAATGCTTCCGAGCGCCGCCACCAGCACCAGGCCGCTTGTGGCAGGGCGCACTCCTGAGAACGCCGCCTGCACCAGGGGCTTTCTCTGAATGCCTGAGAAAAAACGCGCCACAAGCATAATCACAATCAGAGAGGGAAGCACCTCTCCCAAAGTGGTGACTATGCCGCCCACAGGACCGTAAAGCTCCGTGCCGCAGAAAGTCGCCAGGTTCACGCCTATGGGTCCGGGAGTGCTCTCCGAGATGGCGAGCATGGAGTAGAATTTCTCAATGCTGAGAAGCCCGTAGCGCTCCACCAGAATCTGCTTCATGAACGCCGCGGCCACGAGCCCTCCTCCTACGGCGAAAAGTCCCAGATAAAAGAAAATGCAGAAAAGCCTAAGAAGCCCGAGCGCGCCTGTCATTCCGCATCTCCCCCGGAATTCTTTCCGCCAGATTTCCTAAGGTCGCCCCTGGCCCACGACACAAGCATTCCGCCCGCGGCCGCCGCTATTATCACAATCACGGACGGGACTTTAAGGAAATACACGCACACGAACGCCAGAGCGAAAAAAATCAGGCCCCACCAGCACTTTATTGTTTTTCGCGCGAATCCTATGACAGCGGACGTAAGCAGCGCCGCCACCGCCACGTTTATCCCGCGCATGGCGCTCTGCACCCACGGTATGCTCTCGAAATTCGATATGAAAAGCGCTATGAGCGTTATTATCAGCACGGACGGAGTTACCACGCCCATGGTGGATACTATGCCGCCTATTACGCCGCGCCGCCTGTAGCCCACGAAAGTTGATACGTTCACCGCGATGATTCCCGGCGTGACCTGGGCCACCGCGTAGTAGTCCAGCAAATCCTCGCTGGTGGTCCATCCGCGCTTTGCCACAAGCTCTTTCTCCAGCACAGGGAGCATGGCGTAGCCGCCGCCGAACATAACGGCGCCTATCTTAAAAAACACAAGGAAAATCTCAGCAAGCTCTTTTATCATGCGGAGAGTATAGCGATAAGGGTCTTTCCGTTCAACAACACAGGCAAGAAAGGACTCGGAATCACTCACGGTCCGCTTTAAAATTTCCGCGCGCAAGGCTATAATGAACAGGTTCCAGAATCACGCGCGTCATGCAGCAGGACACGCGCTTTCTTAAGACACCGCACTCACAGGAGCGACACTAATGCAGAAAGATTACATCACAGAAAGGCTTCTCATGCTCAAGGACGGGAAATTCAAAAAGTTCCAGGAGAGGCTCATCCCCACCGTGCCGCCTGAGTCCATCATAGGCGTGCGCACTCCTGAGCTGCGGGCGCTTGCGAAAGAGCTTTCCGGCCACCTTAAGTCCGGGGAAAGAAGAAGCGCCGCCGCGGACGAATTCATGGGAAACATTCCGCACAGGTATTTTGAGGAGAACCAGCTGCACGCATTCATTATAAACGAGGAGAAAGATTTCCACGAATGCGTGAGGCTCACGGAGATTTTCCTTCCCTGCGTAGACAACTGGGCCACGTGCGACCAGCTTTCGCCCGGCGTGTTCAAAAAGCATCACGGGGAGCTTCTTCCGCACATAGACAGGTGGCTCGGGGCTGGGCACACGTACACTGTCAGGTTCGGAATGGGCATGCTGATGAGGCATTTCCTTGACGATGATTTCTCGCCTGAATATCTGGAGAAAGTGGCGTCGGTAAAAAGCGGAGAGTATTACATAAAGATGATGCAGGCATGGTATTTCGCCACCGCGCTGGCCAAACAGTATGACGCAGCGCTTCCATACATAGAGAGAAGAAAGCTTGAGCCGTGGACGCACGGCAAGACGATACAGAAAGCGTGCGAGAGCCTGAGGATTCCGCAGGAGAGGAAGACGCACCTGAGGAGCCTGGCACTGGCATGAGGCGGACTAAAACAAATTCCGCGCCGACTGCACGGAAAGCTCCTTAAGCCGCGCCGCCTCCTCCATGCAGAAATGCTCCTCTCCCATGCGCCACGCCCAGTTAGTGCCGCCAAGCGTGCTGGGAGTGTTCATGCGCGAGCCGCTTCCCAGACGGAACAGGTCCTGCATGGGTATGATGCATGTGTTCGCTGTGCTCCTGAACGCCGCATCTATAAGCACATCGGTAAGCTCACCGGGAGTAAGCTCCTCGCTGACATCAAAATAGTCCGCCACATTCTTTATAAGCGCCTTGTCCGCAGACGCGAAGAATCCGGCGGTGGTGTCGTTGTCGTGCGTTCCCGTGTAGACTATGACGTTGGGGTTCGTGTAGTTGGACGGCAGGTCCTTGTTAAGGGCGCTCTCCTCCGTCCACTCCTCAGCGTTAAAAGCGAACTGGAGTATTTTCATTCCGGGGAAGCCGCATCCGTTCCTGAGCTCCTCAACCTCCTCTGTGATTACGCCCAGGTCCTCCGCTATGATGGGAAGGTCTCCCAGCCGCTTCTTTATCTCCGTGAACAGAGCCTTGCCGGGACCCTTCACCCATTTGCCCTTTATGGCATTAGGCGAGCCGTAAGGAATCTGCCAGTAGGCCTCGAATCCCCTGAAATGGTCTATGCGCACTATGTCCACAAGGCGCAGCATGCTCCTTATGCGGTCCACCCACCAGCTGTAATTGTCCTTTCTCATGGCGTCCCAGTCGTACAGGGGATTTCCCCACAGCTGTCCTGTGGCGCTAAAATAATCGGGCGGAACGCCGGCGCATGTCTTTTGCAGCAGAGTGCTCCTGTCCATCTGAAAAAGATGCTGGGACGCCCACACATCGGCGCTGTCGCCTGCCACAAAAATGGGAATGTCACCGATGATTTTTATCCCCAGGGAATTCACATAGGAGCGCAGCGCTTCCCACTGTGTGTAGAAGAAGAACTGCACGGCCTTTATCTCCTCTATGTCCTGCGTGTGGGAGCCGTCCCATCTGGACACCGCCGCGGGGTCATGGGCCGCCAGATCCTTGGGCCAGAACTGGTTCCACATGCTCGCAAGCCCTGATACACCCTCCGCCTGCGCCTTGGCATCATAGAATTTTTTTATGGAGGTGAAATCCGCGAAATTGTTAAGCCATGAGGCGTTGTCATTCTTAAATGCCTCGTACCTGACGCGGTCCTGCTGCGAGCAGTTCCTGTGAAAATACGATGCGCATTTGTAAAGGAGCGGCATCTTCCACCACACCACGCTGCCAAAGTCCACGGGGCCGCCGTCCTTTATGTAATCAGGAGGGACTGTATCCGCAGGATCCGCCCAGCCGCGCTCCACCAGGTCGTCCAAATCTATGAGAAGCGGATTTCCCGCGAACGTGCTGAAGCTTGCGTAGGGGCTGTCTCCGTAGCCTGTGGGCCCTAAAGGAAGCACCTGCCACAGAGTCTGTCCCGCGCTTTTAAGCCAGTCCGCGAAACGAAAGGCATTCTTACCCATAGTTCCTATCCCCGGCGTTCCGGGAAGCGATGTGATGTGCAGCAAAACGCCGCTTCTTCTCTGTGCCATAAATGCTCCTATAGTGAAGGAGTATAGCGCATATCGGGCGAAAATAAAAGTTTTTTCACATAGAACCAGGCGCTTTAAGTATATTATACAGAAATCTGATACTTTTATTTTATTAATGATTCAAAAGATTAAGGCCGGAGCGCCGCAGGCATTCTGCAAAGCCTGAGGGGAACGGACCAATGACTGTGAGGGCGCCCGCGGCCTTGTCACAGAGGAATGCCGCGGGCGCAACACAAAGGATTGTCATTCAGTGGGGCGCTTTTTAAGTTTCTTGGAGTTTATGACCGCCTGCCCTTTTCCGACTTTCTGCTCCATCATGGCCCTTACTTTAAGCGGAAGGCCGTACAGCGTGATGAAGCCCTGCGCGTCCTTGTGGTCGTAAAGGTCGCCGGTCGCGAAGCTCGCTATGCTCTCGTTGTACAGGCTGAACGGGCTCCAGCTTCCCGCGCCGCGCATGGTCCCCTTGTAGAGCCTGAGCCTGACCCATCCGGTTACGTTCTCCTCCACCGCGTCCTGGAACGCCATGAGGCCCTCCATCAGCTGGGTGAACCATTTTCCGTCGTAAATCAGGTCCGCCTCGCGCAGGCTTATGTGCTGCTTGAAATGATATGTGTCGCGGTCAAGGCACAGATGATCCATCTGCTCGTGCGCGTACTGCAATATGGTTCCGCCCGGAGTCTCGTACACGCCGCGGCTTTTCATTCCCACCATACGGTTCTCCACCACGTCCACCAGGCCTATTCCGTTTCTTCCGCCTATCTTGTTGAGCGTCTCCATTATCTGAAGCGGAGTGAGAGCCTTTCCGTTTACGGCCACAGCCTCCCCGTGCTCGAATTCTATCTTCACGTACTCGCCCTTATCGCCCGCGTCCTCAGGCAGCTTGGTCTCCTTAAGCATGTTGCCCCAGTCAGGCTCGTTCTCGGTCTGCTCTAGCTCAAGCCCCTCGTGGCTTATGTGCCAGATGTTCTCGTCGCAGGAGTACGAGCTTTTCTTTTTCATGGGGACGGGGATTTTCCGCTCCTCCAGATACGCTATCTCATCCTCGCGGCTTTGCAGGGTCCATTTGGGATCACGCCATGCCGCTATGACCTTAAGGTCCGGGGCGAACGCTTTTATGGCAAGCTCAAAGCGCACCTGGTCGTTGCCCTTTCCCGTGGCGCCGTGACAAATCGCCACAGCCTTCTCCTGGCGCGCGTACTCCACCAATATTTTTCCGATGAGGGGACGGGCCGTGGACGTTCCCAGAAGATACTCGTCCTCGTAGACGCAGTTGGCCTTAACTGCGGGCCACACGTAATCCTTGCAGTACTCCTCGCGGGCATCCACCACATAGCACGCGCTGGCGCCGGTACGCAGGGCACGCTCCTTGATCGTCTTCCAGTCATCGCCCTGCCCCAAATCAATGCACACCGCAATAACGTCGTAGTCGTAGTTCTCTTTGAGCCACGGAATAATCACCGTGGTGTCAAGCCCGCCGGAATAAGCCAGCACAACTTTGCCTTTTTTGGATTTAGATGCCATAACACGCCTCGTAATTTTATGAAAGTCTATGGGAAAGACTATAGCGAACGCATTTAAACTTTTCAAGAGGTTTCTGTATTTTTATGCAGAAAAACGCGCGTTTAATCATAAATATTCAAAAATATCGCACGACGGATTTCCGCTGAGAAAGAGCGCATGAGCCGCGCGGGCAATCAAAGCGTCTGCCATCTGACCCATGCGGCCTGCACGGTAAAATGCCTCTGCCTCTCCTCCTCAGGCATGTCTGGCGGAAGCCCGGATGTCTCGCGCCTGAAGGAGCCGAACGCATCTCCGCAGCACGTGCAGTCCCTGCACACCACTATGTTGTCCTCGCGCACGCCCATCTCGCGCAGTATGCTCAGGTTGGCCTCCGCCAGTGAGAGCGAGTATTTTCTTTCCAGGGACATCCCGTCCTGCGCACGGCGGCCCGTAATTCCGCCTGATGCCGGCCTTACGCAGCCGGGACCGAAATTCACCCTGAAATAAGAGGCGCGCTCCTCGTCCACGGTGTAGCAGCAGTCGTGGATGTGGGGTCCCATCACCACACAGAAATTCTCCCTCCGCGCGCCGTAGACACGCTCCGCCATCTCTATGGCTTCACGCACTATGCCAGTTCCGCGCCACCCGGAATGCAGGACACCGAACACGCCGCTCTCAGCCTCGTACAGGAAAACAGGCATGCAGTCCGCCACGGTTATCACGGGGATAAGTTTTTTGCTGGCAGTGATTATGCCGTCGCCCTGCCTGCCGTAAAGCTCCTCTATGCTCTCCACGGCGAACACTTTCTTTGAGTGTATGAGCTCCACCGCCGCCACTTCCCTGTCACTTCCGCACAGCTCCTTGAGGAACGCCGCACGGTTCGCGTTCACCTCGTTCCAGCGGAATCTCATGCTGCCCGCCGCCCTCAGGCTCATTCCCCATACAGGGCCGTCCTCAAGCGCGGCCGAATCCCCATAGAAACGGCCGGTAACGAATTTTTTCTCTTCGGAATCAAGCTCCATAAAATCTCCTGACAAACTCATCTCCGCATGAAGTAATGCACCTCTGTTACGGCGCGCCCCGCCCTAAACTCTCCGAAACACTCACAGAGGGCTGTCCAGCGGCTCAAGCTCCTTCACCATCTCCAGCGCATACTCCACGCTGTTCTTGCACAGATACATCTGGTCCACGAAAGACTTGTTCGCGCGACCGTTTATTTTGGACAGATTCAGTACAGGCCCGTGGTAAACCGTTATTTTCTCAGAGAGAACTCCGCTAAGAAGATTCTCCACCTCGCGGCAGATTTTACCGAACCCCGCCAGAAGGTCCTTGGCCTTGTGCTGTATATCATGAATGAGGCTAGTTATCTTCTCCTGCGCGGAGTGCGTCCTGTCGCTTCCCCTGTAACGCTCAAAGACCTGCCCGTACTCGCCGGTGGAGGAAAGCTGTGAAGAAAGCAAATCCAGCTCCTCATCCATGCGCCCTATCTCGTTAAGCACGTCCGTGAATTCCATTCTGTTCTCCTTTATGGAGAATTCGCCCTCCAAGACAAGCGTCTTAAGGGTCTTTGAGTATTTGGGGAATTCCGTCTTGAAAAAATAATTTATGAATCCCAGCGTAAGCTCATACGCGAACGGAACGCCGCCCCACAAACCGGCCCACGGTCTGTACGGGAACATGGGGAAGTCCGATATGCTGAAGTACGTGGAAAGCTTTTCCTTAAGCGCCTCCTTGGCATAATCTTTCTGCCACATGGCCCAACGCTTGTCAAAGTAGATTTTCCACTGCTCCTTGTACTGTGAGTGCCATCCCTCTCCGCCGCCCACAACGCTCACCGTCATAAGCGCCTTCTCGTAGACTATGGACAAAAGTTTTTTCAGCGGAACCGTCTCCACAAAAGTGGAGATTACGGCAAGCTGGGACTCGCACGCGGCGGTGAATTCCCTCTCCGCGTCCTCAGTCTCGTGCGAGGAGAACCTGGACACGGCGCCCGGAGCCTGCTCGTGCACGAACCTGAAGAACGCCACGAAAGTGTCCTGCGTAAAAGGATGCGGCGAGCAGAGCACATTCACAAAGTTGTCGAAGCTTCCGCGCAGCGCGGTAAAATCGCAGGACTTACCCTCATCCGTGGAGTTAAAATGCTGCAGCATCCTGGCCACTGGCAGCTGACAGAACTGCCTGAGCCACTCTATGCTTTTGATGGCCACGTACATCACGCTCCTGTCGTTTTCGGAGATGCCGTCTATGAGAGCGAACATTTTATGGAGCAGCGAGTTGCGCGACTCTTTAGTGAGCTGCATGGAGAACGGATACTGGTACGGATCCGACTGCGTGCGTATGGCATCGTCCACGGCAGGAAGAAGGTTCTTTCCCAGATGAGTGAGGAAATCCTTTTTCCCGCCCTCATAAACCTCAACGAACGGCTCGAAGAATTCCTGAGCCCTTTTTATCTGGGTAAGCTTGTCATGGAACAAAGCCGAGAACTGCTTTTTCTTATAATCTATTATCCCGGGAAATTTCCGCTCGATTTCTTTAGCCACGTTGGAGACAAGATGATTGTTGTAAATCTGCTCCAGAGACAAATTCGAGAAAGCCGACATAAGCCAGAACAGGAAACGCCTCAGAAGCGACTCCTGCCTTAGATGGCTCACAAGGTTTACGCGCGGATTAGAATTCCTCTCAGCGTCATCGCTAAGGATTTTATACTCCTCATCGTAAACCTGCTCCGTGTCGTCCTGCCTGACTTTCTCAAGCAAAGTCTGGCGCTCAGAAGAGCTTATGCCTTGTACGAGACCTTCAAAATTAGAGTTGTCCGAAAACTCCTGCTCCATAGAAAATAATTCTAAAGGTAAGAGCGCGATTTGTAAAGCATACGCCGGAAGACACAGATTTTACGCAAGGCACTTGACACAGTAAAAGATTAAGTATATATTCCTAATTACATTGCATTCCCCGATTGTGTAATGGTAGCACCTCAGATTCTGGTTCTGATTGTGGGGGTTCGAATCCTCCTTGGGGAAATGTCGCGGGCTCATTGAGCAGGCGGATATGGTCCCTTCGAATATCGGTTTAGTTCGTCGCCCTCTCAAGGCGAAGAGATGGGTTCAACTCCCGTAGGGACCGTAAATGACGGCGCAGCCTTTCGTGATGAACGGCTGCGCTTTTTATTTGAGGCATATCCTCCCCGCACGGAGAGGACAGATGTCTTTTGATTTTTGTACGGGCTATAATATATAGCGCTCCAGATCCTGGTTCCTGACCACACCGGTAAGCTTTTCATCCACATAGGATTTATCTATCGTTATGGTCTCGCCGCTGTGGGTGTCCGCGCTGAAATTAAGCTCCTCCAGTACCGCCTCCATGATGGTGTGAAGGCGGCGGGCGCCTATGTTCTCAGCATGGCTGTTCACGTCCTCCGCAATCTCCGCAAGACGGTCCACGGCATCCTCCGTGAAGCTTAACGTAACGCCCTCAGTGGCCAGAAGGGACTCATACTGGTTTATGAGCGCGTTCTTGGGCTCGGTAAGTATGCGCTTGAAGTCATCCTTGGTCAGCGCCTCAAGCTCCACGCGCAGCGGGAAGCGTCCCTGAAGCTCAGGAATCAAATCGCTGGGGGCAGAAAGACTGAACGCTCCCGCGCCTATGAACAGGATGTGGGTGGTGTTCACTACGCCCCATTTTGTGTTCACGTCGCATCCCTCCACAATCGGAAGTATGTCGCGCTGAACGCCCTCGCGGCTCACGTTCTGCCGTCCGCCCTCGCCGCCTTTGGTCGCTATCTTGTCAATCTCGTCTATAAAGATTATGCCGCTCTGCTCCACGCGCTCCCTGGCCTCGTCAGCCACTTTGTCGCTGTCCGTAAGACGGTCCAGATTCTCTGCCATGAGAATCTGGCGGGCCTCCCTTACCGTAACGGTCTTGCGCCTGCTTTTTCCGCCGGAAAGCATCTCCTGAAGGCTCTGTATTCCCTGCTCAAAGTCCTCGGGGTTCCCGCCGCCGAACATGCCGATGCCGTCAAAATGCGGCCGCTGCGTGACGGTTATGTCCACAGTGCGGTCCTCAAGCTTTCCCTCGCGGAGCATCTGCCTGAATTTCTCGCGCGTATGGCTCATGTCACCCGGATTCTCTGTCTCAGAGGATGACGCGGCGCCATCCTGCACCGCGGACTCGGCCTGCCCTGCCTCAGAAATCTCATCAGAACCGGCGTCTCCAGCGTTCTCTTTGGAAGCGTCGCTCTTAGGCATCTCAATCTGAATGACGCCGCCCTGAACGGGGCTGTGCTCGCCGAAAATATTCCCCACTATGTGCATGCCGGATTTTTTGGGAGAGGGCCTGCTCTTTTTGGGCGCGCTTCCGGGTAGAAGAAGGTCAAGCAGATCCTCCTCCACCTGGGGCTCCGCCCTGGCCTTCAGTTTCTCCTGTGTCTCTGTTCTGACCATGTTGTAGCCCACTGCCATAAGGTCACGCACCATGCTCTCCACGTCACGGCCCACGTATCCCACCTCAGTGTACTTGGTGGCCTCAACTTTTATGAACGGAGCGCCGCAGAGTTTTGCCAGACGGCGCGCTATCTCCGTTTTTCCCACGCCTGTGGGTCCTATCATGAGGATGTTCTTGGGCGCCACCTCCTCGCGGATTTCCTCGGGAAGCTGGATGCGCCTCTGCCTGTTACGGAGCGCCACCGCCACATGCCTTTTTGCCTTTGACTGACCGATTATGTACGCGTCAAGGCGCTCAACTATCTGCGCGGGAGTGAGTCCCTCCGGTTTTCCGAAAACTTTCGGTGTGTCTGAATGCGCCGTATTCTCCATAAATCAAAGCTCCTCCAGAGTAATGCTGGTGTTCGTGTAAATGCAGATGCCGCCCGCTATCCTGAGCGACTTCTCCGCTATCTCCCTGGCGGTGAACTGGTCGCCCTCCAGGTATGCCAGGGCTGCCGCATAAGCGTAGTTTCCGCCGGAGCCTATGGCAATCACATCGTTCTCGGGCTCAATCACGTTTCCGTCTCCGCTTATCAGAAGGATTTTGGACTTATCGCCAACCAGCAGCATGGCATCAAGCTTACTCATCATGCGGTCCGTGCGCCAAAGCTTGGCAAGCTCCACGGCGCTGCGGGTAAGGTCCCCGTTAAATTCCTTAAGCTTCTCCTCGAATTTGTCAAACAGCGTGAACGCGTCCGCAACGCTTCCCGCGAATCCCGCTATGACCTTACCGTCAAACATTTTGCGCACTTTCCTGGCGTTTCCCTTTACAACCGTATTGCCGGCGGTAACCTGGCCGTCACCCGCCATGGCGACATGCCCGTCCTTTTTTACTGCGATAACCGTAGTGCTGCGGATTTTATCCTCGCCTGTCATAGTGCCTCCTGAGAAAACTCTAGGTTAAAGATAATAAGAAAATTGAGAATAGGCAACTGTAAATTTCATGACAGGGCAGGACCGGCTCCTCCGCCATAAGACGCGCCGCACGGGGATTATAGCGGAGCGGGCTAATCTTCTTTTCCTGAATGCGGGAACGCCTGCCTGTACACATCCTTAAGGCGCTCCGTGGTCACATGAGTGTAGCGCTGCGTGGTGCTTATGGAGGAATGGCCCAGCATCTCCTGCACCATGCGGATGTCAGCGCCGTTGTTCAGCATGCCGGTTGCGAAAGTGTGGCGGAAGGCATGCGGGGAGACGGTTCTGTTAGTTCCCTCAGCGCCGCTGTAGCGGCCCACTATGTACCTTATGCCGCGCGCGGTGAGGGCTCCGCCTTTCTGGTTTATGAAGACATTATCCACCCTGAGCGCTCCGCCTTCCGCACGGGCCGGGAAACGCGCCTTCCTGTCCAGAAGATACAGCCTCAGCGCCCTCACCGCGTCGGCCCCGAAATATACGCGCCTGTCCTTGTTTCCTTTTCCGCGCACCATGGCGCTTGAGAAATCCTGGCTCAGGTCCTGCATTCTAAGCGCGGACATCTCGCTCACGCGGCAGCCCGAGGAGTAGAGCATCTCGAATATCGCCCTGTCTCGGCTCTCCCACAGAAGCTCGTTTTTCTCAGGGGCGGCGCAGAGAGCGTCCACCTCCAACGCGGTCATGAATTTGGGAAGATGCCTGGGAGTCCTAAGGGTCTTAAGGTCCTGCGCCGCATTAGCGCTTATGTAGCGGAATTTCTTGCAGTAAGAGAAAAGCCCCCTCACGGCGGCTATGAAGCGGTTTATGCTTGAGGCAGAATACTTTTTTTTGCTGAGAGTTCCCACGCACCCGCGCAGGTCATCGGCTGTAATCTCATGGAGATCCGTGTCCGCTCCGAGCATCATCTCCAGGTGCCTCAAATCCTCGCGGTAACCTGCCACCGTGTTCCCGGAATATCCCCTCACGCTTTCCAGGTACAGAAGATACTCTGAGGCGCAGTCGTGCAGTGTTACGCTCGCGCCGCAAGAAGGACCGGCGGCAGTCTGCGCCATAAACTAGTCCTCCTGAGCGGATACGGGAGCGTCCTCCGCGGAATGCAGATAGTCGCAGTCCGGGTTTATGCAGCTTTTGTAGCTGCCGTTTTTCTTGTCGTACTTCTCCACCATGAACCAGCCGCATTTGGGGCAGCTTACTCCTATGGGCTTAAAGTGAGTTATAAAATCGCAGTCCGGATAATTGGTGCAGCCGTAGAATTCTTTTCCGCGGCCTTTAGTCTTCCGCGCTACGATGTCTCCGTTGCAGCCAGGGCGGGGGCATTTGGCGAGCGGTATGCTTTTGGTGTTATGACATTCCGGGAATCCTGAGCAGGCCAGGAAATACCCGAAGCGTCCGAGTTTTTTGAGCATGGGCTTACCGCATTTCTCGCACACCTCATCAGTGGCCTCATCGAGCGTGCCCTTAAGGCTCTCCTGCTGCTCCATCACCTGGTCAACGCGCTCCTTGAACGGGCCGAAGAAATCGCCAATCATGTTGTTCCACACAAGATCGCCCTGCTCCACTTTGTCCAGATCGGTCTCCACGTCGCTGGTGAATTTCTCGTTTATCACATCAGGGAACGACTCCACCAGAATCCGGCAGATGATTTTTCCGAGCTGAGTGGGAACAAGCTGCTTATTGCTTCTGGTAACATAATACCTGTCCAGAAGGACGCTTATTATGGGCGCGTAAGTTGACGGACGGCCTATGCCTTTCTCCTCAAGCGTCTTGACGATTGATGCGTCAGTGTACCGCGCGGGTCCCTGAGTGAAATGCTGCTCCGGATAGAATTTGCCGCTTGAAAGAGTCTCGCCTGTTTTCAGCGACGGAAGGTTTCCCCTCACCTCCTCCTTGGACGACAGGGTTTTTATGACATTGTAGAATCCTTTCTCGCTGAGGGTTGACGCGCTCACGCGGAAAACTGCGTCACCTGCCTTTATGTCCACGCTGGTGGTCTTTGTCCTGGCGTTGTTCATCTGGCTGGAGACGAACCTCTCCCAGATTATGGAGTAAAGCCTGAGCTGGTCGCGCGTAAGATATTCCTTTACGCTGTCCGGCGTGTATTTAACGTAGGTGGGACGTATCGCCTCATGCGCGTCCTGCGCGCCCTTTCCCACGGAGTATTCAATTTTCTCAGGCGGAAGCTGGTCAGGGAAATTTTCGCTTATCCAGCCGCGCACATCGTCTATGGCAGTCTGCGAGATGCGGACGCTGTCAGTGCGCATGTAAGTTATGAGGCCCACGCGTGTGGAGCCTATCTGTATTCCCTCGTAAAGTTGCTGCGCTATCTGCATGGTTTTGCGGCTGGTGTAGCCCAGACGGTTAGCGCTGGCCTGCTGCAACTTGCTTGTGGTGAACGGCGCCTTAGGACGGACTGTTTTCTCCGTCTCCTTTATCTCTGAGACCACGCACTCGCTGTTCTGAATCTCGCCGATTATGTCGTTGACGGAGGACTCGCTTTTTAGCTCAGGCTTGGCGCCCTTGTACTGAACCAGCTGCGCGGTGAATTTCGTCTTTCCTTTCACAAAATCCGCATCAAGGCTCCAGTATTCCTCGGGGATGAAATTCTCCACCTCCTCCTCACGCTCGCATATAAGGCGCAGCGCCACTGACTGCACCCTTCCGGCGCTCAGGCCGTTCTTAACTTTTTTCCAGAGGATGGGGCTCAGGTTGTATCCTACCAGCCTGTCCAGCACGCGGCGCGCTTTCTGGGCGTTCACCTTGTTCTCCTCTATGCCGCCGGGATGCTTCACGGCTTCTTTTATTGCCACAGGAGTTATCTCGTTGAACACTATGCGCTCTATGGGGGCCTCGGTTTTCTCGCGCAGAGCGTTGCGCAGATGCCATGCGATTGCCTCTCCCTCGCGGTCATTATCCGATGCCAGAAGCACCTGCGTGGAATTCTTGGCGTCTTTCTGAAGTTCTTTCAGAAGCTTTGCCCTGCCCCGAACCGTAATGTACTCCGGCTGGAAATTGTCCTCCACATCTATGGCGAGACGGCTTTTCGGCAAATCTATGAGATGCCCCATGCTGGCCTTCACAGTGTAGCCTGTGCCCAGATAATGCTCTATTGTCTTTGCCTTCGCGGGGGATTCCACTATAACAAGGGTGCTCTTCTTCTTAGCGCTTTTTTTAGCGCCGGAAGTTTTTTTCGCTGTTTTCTCTGCCATAACTCACCTCAAAATAACTCACCTTTCCGTAATCCTTTCTGAACCCCGGACTCATTTTCTATCGCCCTCATGTAGCCGTCAAAGTCCTCCACCACAGGCGCTCCTTCCTCCATGAGGCTCTCCACGGTCATGCGTCTTTTTCTTTCGGCTCCTGGTCCCTGCCTGCCCGCACTGTTCTGCTCAGCGGCCTTCTGACAGAAGCATGATTTATGCAGGACCACATCCCGCCCGTAGCCCAGCGCGAAATCCGCGGTTATAAGGGCTCCGCTTCCTCCGGGTGCCTCTGTTATGACCGTGGCCCCGCTGAGGGCAGCCACTATGCGGTTGCGCTGCACGAAGCACCAAGTCTCCCCGGGAAATCCGGGAACATACTCGCTTACAAGGGCACCGCCGCTTCGCAGGATTTTTGCCGCCAGGGACTTGTTGCCGCCTGGAACTACGGCATCTATTCCGCACGGAAGGACTGCCGCAGTGGAGCCCGGCTGCCCGCTCTGAAGCGCCCCGTTGTGCGCGTAGGAGTCCGCCCCGTAAGCAAGGCCGCTTACCACGGTGAATCCCGCATTCGCCGCTGCCTTGCAGAAATCCGCGGTGGCCATGGCCGCCTCCCTGCACACGCGTCTGGTTCCGACCACTGAAACGCACCGCTTATGAAGGCATTCCAGGCTGCCCCTGAAAAACAGCATGTACGGAGCGTCGGGAATCTGCCTGAGAAGCGGAGGATACGCGTCCTGATCCGCCCTTACGGCGCCTATTTTCTGCGCGCTTATGACCGGCATCTCTTTCCTTGCGAGCGCGGCGGCCCTGCTCCCGTCCCACAGCGCTTTTTTTATGGGGCGCTGTATCTGCGCGGAAATATCATCTATAGACATTAGCGCAAGTTTATCTAAACTGTCAAGGTTATTCCTTAAAACAAATTTCTCGCGCAATGTGAGGAAAAACATTGACGCGAGCGCAAGATCCATCTCATCCACAGGCGCTACCTGCCGGCATACTGCGCGTCAAGCACGGTGCGCTTGTTCACCTGCGCCTCAGCGGTTTTCTCGGCGTTGGGATTTATGGCGATAATCTTATCGTAAAGCTCCAGGGCCTTGTCGAACTGGTAATTAGTGTAGTAGGCGCGCGCAAGAACGAACATGGCGTTGGTGTCGCGCGTCTGGGTCTGCAGGAAACGCTCCAGGTAAGGAATCGCCTTCTCGCTCTGGTCCAGCTCGAACACATACAGAACGCCTATACCGTACATGGCGCGGTAGTAATTTGGATCTATGCTAAGCGCCTGAAGATACGCGGACTCGCTCAGGCTAAGGTAATTCATTTTTCTGATGGAGCTCTCATTGGGATTTCCCGCAGAGAAATTAAGCTGGGCATTAGCCATGTATCCCGCGCAAATGCCCACATAATAATACAGGTTAGCGTTGTTGGGATAAAAATCCAGCGCGCGCTGAAAAGCCTCCAGGGCCTTGCCGTACATCTGCGCATCCAGATACCGCGTTCCCAGAATCTTATACCATATTCCTTCCTGGCTCTGCGTGGTGACCAGATCCAGTGCGCGGGCGTCGTATTTCTTTATGGCCTCCTCAAGCTCTTCCTTTGTGGTGGGATTAGAGACGCCCTCCTCCATCTTCTGCATGCGCTTGATGGAATTGTAGGACGGGGCGCATGAGCTTAACGCGAGCAAAACAGTAAGCGCGCAGAGGCACGCAGAAAATTCTTTTCTCATAAAGTTTCTCCATTTCTATTCGTTGAGGCATGCCCGGGAAAATACCCTTTGTGGTAGTCCCTCAGCTGCTCGTTATCTACGTGCGTGTAAATCTGAGTGGTCGCCAGGTCCGCGTGGCCCAGAAGCTCCTGGACGCTGCGGAGATCCGCGCCGCCTGAGAGCAGATGCGTGGCAAAAGAATGCCGCAGCGTGTGGACCTTGGCATAGACGCCGCTCTTTGCCTCCAGGTCCTGGAAATTCTTCCAGATGCCTTTGCGGGAGAGAGGCTCCCCCCTGAAATTCACAAAAACCTGCGGAACGATTTTGCTTTTCACAAGGACAGGCCTTGCCTCGTCCAGGTATTTTAAAAGCCAGAGCCTGGCCTCATCGCCGAACGGTATGATTCTCTCCTTGTCTCCCTTTCCGCGCACTATTATAATCTGCTCGTCAAAATGCACGTTGGCCGTAAGAAGGCCCGCCGCCTCGGATATGCGGAGCCCCGAGCTGTATATGAGCTCGTAAAGCGCCCTGTCCCTTATGCCGGCCGGCTTTGAGACATCTATGGCCGCAAGAAGGCTATCCACCTGCTCCACACTGAGCACGCGGGGAAGCGCCCGGCTTGTCCTGGGCTTGTCCAGCTCCAGCGCCACGTTCTCCTGCCATATTCCGCGCCGTCTCAGGAACTCGCCGAACGCCCTGAGCGCGGAGATGTCCTTGGCGGCGGTAAGATCCGAGAATCCGTTGGAGCGCCGCCACACAAAATAATATAAAAGCCTCTGGGCATCCACAGATTCAAGGCTGTAATTCCCGGAGGAAAGCCATTCAAGGAATTCCTTCACGCTGAACACATAAGTCTGCGCGGTCAGCTCCGAATGGCGCTCCACCAGAATGATGTCGTTATAAAATGCCTTTAGAAGCCGCTCATCATGCATATTATTTCGAGAGATCTATGCCGCGCGGAAGACCGTCCATGCGGCGCCAGCAGGCGGGCATATCCAGGTCATCGCTGCGGATTTTGGTTCCGGGAGGAATGTCGTGCACGCCGGTGCGGGGAACGCGCTCCGAAGACCGAGCTTCTCCGCCCGCATCACCGGCTGAGTCATCGGAGGCGGAATCCTCTCCGGGGAAATCCATGCTCACAGGAACGGAGCTGAATTTCCTTACCTCAGGAGCGGCATCTGTGTCTTTCTCCTCAGCTTTATGCGGCGCGCCTCCGTGAAGCACACGCTGGAAATCCGCGAATCCCATCACGTCGTCCTTTGACGATGAGTCATCGTCGTCATCAGAGAAAATGCTGCCGTTATCCGCCTTGTCAAATCCCGTGGCGATTACAGTCACTGCGATTTTGTCGCCCAGGTTGGGGTCAAGCACAAGCCCGAAGAGAATCTCCACGTCCTTTGCCGCGGACGCCTTTATGTTGTTTACGATGTCCTCCACCTCGTGCATGCCAAGCCCGTCCGAGCTGGTTATGTTGATGAGTATCTTTGACGCGCCGTCTATCTGCCTGTTCTCAAGCATGGGATTGCTTATGGCTTTCTGCGCAGCCTCCACCGCGCGGTTCTCACCCTCGCCGAATCCCACGCCCAGAATGGAATCGCCCTGGTTCTTCATCACGTTCTCCACATCAGCGAAATCCAGGTTCACCTCGCCGGGACGCGTTATTATCTCTGATATTCCCTGCACGCCCTGACAGAGCACATCGTCCGCTATGCGGAACGCCTGCAGGTAGTTCAGGTTTTTCTCAACCACTTTCATAATCTGCTGGTTGGGGATTACGATGAGGCTGTCCACGTTCTCTCGCAGCTTGGATATGCCCTCCTGCGCGTGCCGCATGCGTACCTTGCCCTCAAAATCGAACGGGGTCGTGACAACCGCGATAGTGAGCGCTCCTGCCTCGTGTGCTATTCCCGCCACCACGGGAGCGGAGCCGGTGCCTGTGCCTCCGCCCATGCCTGCGGTGACTATAACCATGTCGGCGCCATTAACTATGTCCTTAATCATCTCGCAGTCTTCTTTGGCCGCATTCTCGCCTATCTCGGGATTTCCGCCCGCGCCAAGACCGCCGGTAAGCTTCTGCCCTATGGCAAGACGTTTCTCAGCGCGCGAGCGTCCCAGGGCCTGAAGGTCCGTGTTAAGGACAATGAACTCCACGTCCTTTACGCCCGCGCTTATCATGCGGTTGACGGCATTGGAGCCTCCGCCGCCGCAGCCTATGATTTTTATTACAGTCGGACTTGCTGCTGAAGACGGCAATACATTCTCATCATTGATTACAGAAAGCTCTATCATTTTTCCTCCCACCTGCACTCTCCGCTTGCGGAAACTCCCGGGCTATCCCCCACCCGGAAGGAGTGTTTACTTCCTAAGTAATTTGCTTCAGTTTACAAATTTTTCATGTCCTTTGTAAATAAGCCCGTACCATATCTAGAAGAATTTCCGAAGAAATCCTTTTATGCCTGAGTTTTTCTCGCCGCCGGAGGTATTCTCCGCCTTCTTGCCCTTAAGGAATCCCTTGTCGGCATGCTCCACATCTCTGTTCGCTATAACAAGCCCGGTCACGGTGGCGAAATCGGCGGCGCGGTAGCACGGGTCCACTCCTTTTCCCATGTCGGGGCTGCCTCCTATACGCACTGAGCTTGTGTGCCATACGTACTGCGCCAGCTCCACCACGCCGCTCATCAGCGCTCCTCCGCCGGTAAGGATTATGCTGCCTGAAAGATTTGACAGCTTGGCGTAGCGCACCACTTTCTGCTTGGCCATGGTGAAAATCTCTTCCATGCGCGGATTTATTATCTCGCACAACTCATATCTGTTGGTCTGCTCGGGGGCGCGGCCTCCCACTCCCGGGATTATGACCTCCTCCGCGCGCTCGTTTCCCAGAATCCAGCAGCAGCCCTTCTCCACTTTTATTTTCTCCGCCACCGCCGTGGGTATGCCCTTAACCGTGGCGATGTCGTTCGTCACATGATTTCCGCCCACCGGAATGGAGACTGTGTATACAGGGGCGCCCTTGTTCAGCACCATGACATCCGTGGTTCCGCCGCCCAAATCTATGAGTATGGACCCCAGCTCCATCTCGTCTTCCAACACGCATGCATAAGCCGCCGCCAGTGTCTTAAGCATGGTGCCGTTAAGCCCATACCCCGCGCGGGTAACACACTGATTTATGTTTGAGAGGGCGGTTATGGAGGCCGTGACAAGATGGACCGCGACCTCAAGACGCACGCCCATCATGCCCAGAGGGCTCTTATATCCCGGCGAGCCGTCTATTATGTATTCCTGTGGAATCACGTGGAGAAGCTTTTTATCCAGAGTGATGGAGACTGCCTTGGCCGCATCTATGGCACGGTCTTTGGCGCCGCGGGAAATCTCAAGCGGCCTGTTCCTCCCGCTCTGGTCCACGCCTATCTGGCCCTTGGAATTCTGGCTCTCCACCTGGCTTCCGCCTATCGCCGTGTACACGGAGACCACCTCCTGTCCGGCGCTCTGCTCCGCGCTCTCCACAGCCTCCTTTATGCTCGCCACAACTGCGTCGATGTTGACTATGACTCCGTTCCTGAGTCCCTGCGAGGGAACTTTTGACACGCCGATAATCTCCATGTTCCCGTCGTCTTTCACCTCGGCAATCACCACGCGTACAAAACTCGTTCCTACATCGAGACCTACAACAACATTACTCACAGTTTTCCTCCGCGTTACCTCACGCTATAAGAGACGGATCCATAGCGCAGGTCTATTTTAGTCGCATCAGGCTCTATGGATTTTACCACATCAAGAACAACCATCATATACTTAAGCTGATCCTCATCCAATGTGCGGTCCGTGAAAACTTTTACGTGCGTATGTATGGGATACAGCACAAGCTCGTAATTTCCGTATTCCTTAGGGCACACCTGAATCTCTGATATGGCCGCGAAATATTTCTGAGGCAGACGGCGGATGGCCGCAATCTGCTCCATAAGCGGGCGATATTTGGGAGGAAGACGCATGCCCGCCTTGTCCACAGGCAGACCGGAGATAAGCGGCACGGAGCTGTCGTTCACGGGATTCTTAACGGTGAACAGGACGCCGTTTCTGTCTATCTGAACCGGAACGGAGCGACCGTCCACGGTGACTATTGTTTTCGCGACGCTCTCGCGCTCCGTTATCTGTATGCGCACCTTGTCAGGGAAATGCTTCTCCACGGCCACGTTCTCCACGCATGATACGGTCGTAAGCAGGGAGACCGCCCGGGAGGTGTCGAACTTCGCCCATGTGGAGCTTCCTGCGGGCGCGAGCACCTCTGACAAATCCTGCACAGTAAGCGTCTTAAGGCCCGAATACTCTATCGTTGCGGGAGAGAGGCATGGCATTACCAGAGTGTAAAGGATTCCCTCCACGAGCAGAAGGATTCCCAGCACTATGACTATGCCTTTCAGCAGACTGATTCTCCAGTCATGACTTTTTGACTGCCCATCATTCTCATCCAAGTCCATTCCGCTCCGCCCCAGAACGGAAACCGCGCCTGAATAGTCATTCATTTTCCACCACCACTCCGTTAAAACTTTCTATATTTCTTTCGCTGTACTTTCTTACAGATTCCATCTCATCGTCCTCATCACAGCAGGATGCGTTTATTATTATCCCGCACATGCACATGGTCGCAAGGAGAGACGAGCCGCCGGAAGAGAAGAACGGCAGCGGTATGCCTGTGGTAGGCAGCGCCCCGCACACCACGCCTATGTTTATCAATGACTGGAACACTATGACTATGGCGCTGCCGTACGCGCTGTATGAGGCGAACCTGCACGGGCACGTGAGCGCTATCCTGAACGCGCGCCATGCGAACACAAAAAGGACCGCCGCATACGCTATGACGCCGACAAAACCCATCACGTTGGTCCATCCCGCAAAAATATAGTCGGCCTGGACCTCGGGGATGCTGTTCACATACTGCATTCCGCTTCCCATTCCGTTACCCCAGAAGCCGCCGGCTATGATTGCCCTGCGCGACGCGAACCGCTGGTAACCTGACGTAAGAAGAAAGTCCTCCGGCTTAAAGAAAGCGACCACACGCATCAGACGGTAAGGCTCCATGACTACCATAAGGACCGCCGCAGGAACGGCCAACGAGAGTAAAGGGAAAATCCACAGCATTCTGGCGCCGGAGACAAAGAACATTATGCAGCCCACTGCGAAAATGAAAAGCCCGGTGGAGAAATCCTTCTGCAGGAAAATCACCATGACAAAAACCATGAGCCCTATGAGCGGATACAAAAAATCCCTCTGCTCATTTTTGAATTCATCGTCCTGCCGCTGAATTTTATCGAACAGGTTCGCAAGGAAAAGGACCAGCGCCATTTTGGCGAATTCCGACGGCTGGACAGTTCCTATCACAGGAATGCGTATCCATCTGGGGGCGCCTTTCCTGGAGTCGCCTATTCCCGGAACCAGAGTCATAAGGCACAGAATCAGGGTGCCAATCACGAGCGCGGGAAGAATTCTTTTCATCACGCGTACCGGCATTACGGAGAACGCAATCATCCCCGCAAGCCCCACCGCTGCCCACGCCATCTGTCGCCGCACAAAGTACAGGCTCGACCCGAAAAGACGCTCCGCCTTATACGGCGTGCACACATACAGGCTCACAAGTCCCAGACCGCAGAGGATAATCACGCTCGCCACAAACAGGACGTCGCCTTTGTGGTATGGTCTAACGGGCTTCTCGGCAAAGAAAGTGAAACGGCTCATACTGAGGCCTCCAGCTCCTGCACCACACGCTCAAGCCCCATTCCGCGGCTGCCCTTAACAAGGACCAGGTCCCCGCCACGGCTTATGCCGCGCACAGTCTCGGCTATCCTATGCATGGAGTCCTCACCGTTTCCGGGAACGTAAAAAATCCCTGAGCCGCCGTTCATGCGTCGCGCCCTGTCATAGGCAAAGGACATTTCATCTCCCGCGAAAATCACAAAGTCCGCGCCGCCGCCGGCAGCCAGCTCACCTATGAGACCGTGGTCCTCCGCGGAGGATTCTCCCAGCTCCAGCATGTCTCCCAGGATAAGTATCTTTTTTCCCTCGAACGGAACGCCAGAGACGAATTCCAGGGCCTTCCTCATGCTGTCCGGGTTAGCGTTATAACAGTCCTGCATTATGGTGTACTTTCCGCGGATCACCTCGCTTCTTGCGGAGACGGGCCTCAAAGAATTTATGCCGCGTGCGATTTCCTCCGCGCTGACCCCAAGTATTCTGGCAAGCGCTATGGCCCCCAGCGCGTTCCTGTAATTATACTTTCCGGGAAGATGAAGGACAGCCTCCACGCCGTCCACGGAAAGCCTGGTCCCGTCAAGCCCCAGGTCCTCCACGAATTCCACTCCCGGAACAAGGCCCTCGCCGTAGCGCACTACGTTTCCGTCTATCTGCTCCGCAAGAAAATCTGAGAAATCATCATCGGCGGGAATCACGCCCGTCCCTATGCCGTTGAAATGACTGAACACCATGGCTTTCTCACGGGCTATATTCTCGCGGCTGCCAAGGAGTCCCACGTGAGCCGTGCCTATGTTAGTGACCAGCGCCATGCGCGGTTTCAGGACGGCGGCTATCTCCTTTATCTCGTCCCTGCGGTTCATGCCCATCTCGAAGACGCCGGCCTTGTGCCCCTCGTTTATGCCGAACACCGACAGCGGAAGCCCTGTCTCGCTGTTAAGGTTACCTTTGTTAGTAACCACGGAGAATTTCTGGCCCAGCACGGACGCAAGGATTTCCTTGGTGGTGGTTTTCCCGCTTGAGCCCGTGACGGCTATTTTTATCAGATCAGGGAATTTCTCCACGTACCGCGCCGCTATTCTCTGCAGCGCGTAAAGGGTGCTCTCCACGCCTATGAAGAACACGTCGGGATTATTCTGCGACAGTGAGGCGAAGAAATCTCCGTCCTCCTCAAAATTCCTTAGTCTGATAAAAATAACTGAGGCGCCTTTCTCAATGGCCTCTGGAACATATTTATGCCCGTCCTGCGCCTGCCCTATCAGCGGAACGAAAAGCGTCCCGTCCTGCACCATGCGGCTGTCCGTCTGCACGGACGTAAAGCAGAATTCCCCGGAGCCAAGCACGTGGACTCCGCCGGTGGATTCGAGAACTTGCTGTAAAGTGAGCAGGCTTTTTTTATTCTCCCCGGTCATTTTCTCGCATCCCTCATCTCTACGCGCACTATCTCATCGCTTTCTGCCGGACGCATGCCCAGCTCATTCTCCGCGATTCTTTCTATTCTGTCAGAGCTGGAGAGCAGGCTTATGTCAGTGATGAGCTTCTTGTTCTGCTCCACCAGCTCCTCCTGCCTTTTCTCCAGAGCCTCCACATCGCGCTGCAGCGCCGTGTATTTCTGCGCCTGTATGCCGTTAAAAATCAGAAGGCAGGGAATGCTCACGGCCAGAAGGCACACGCATACCGTGCGGACAACAACGCTTATTCTTCTACGGTTTTCCTGCATCACAACGCCTCCACGCCGTTAAGACGGCTCTCCTCCGCATCGCGGATTTTTCTGATAACACGCAGCCTGGCGCTTCGGGAAGGACTGTTCGCCCTGACCTCCTCTTCGCCCGGCTCCACCGGCTTTCTGGTAAGTATCTCCGCGCAGGGGGAGCCCCCGCACTCACACACGGGCACCTGGGGCGGGCACACGCATGCCTTTCCCAGTCCGCGGAAATAATTCTTAACCACCCTGTCCTCAAGCGAGTGGAACGTTATGACGCCCATCTTTCCGCCGCGCTCCAGCACATTGAAAGCGTTGTGCAGGGAAAGTGGCAGCCTCTCCAGCTCGCCGTTGACGCAGATTCGCAGAGCCTGGAACGTCCTGGTCGCAGGATGAAGTCCCCCATGCCTGCAGGCCGCGGGCACGGCGCCCCATATAATGTCCGCCAGCTGCGACGAGGAGTCTATCCTCCCCCGGCTACGCTCACGGACCACGGCGGACGCGATTCTGCGCGAATACCTTTCCTCCGAGTAACGGTATATAAGGTCCGCAAGCTCCTCCTCCGGCAGCTCGTTGACCAAATCGGCGGCGCTCCTCCCGGAGGAGGCATCAAGCCTCATGTCAAGCGGCTCATCATGCCTGAACGAGAATCCCCTCCCGCTCCGCTCATAATGAAACACGCTTATACCCAGATCGAAAAGTATAATGTCGGGCCGCCTCAGATTCTCAGGATAATCCGCGTAAAAATCGCTGAACCATCCGCTGTGGAATTCCATGCGGTCACAAAATGGAGACAGGCGTTCGCGTGCACGGCTTTGAATCTGTGCGTCCGCGTCCACGCCCATAACGTGTAAAGACGGGAATCTTTGCAAAAAGCCAAAAGAATGTCCACCTTCGCCAAGCGTAGAATCTATCATAAAAGCATCGCTCCCGTACGGCTCGCCCTCAGGCGAAAGATAGGAGAGGCACTCTTCTAATAGAACCGGCGTATGAACAACTTCCACTTTTTTACCCCGTCACACTACTCCAGGTATGTTAAGCCACTCCCTGGGGAGCGACAAAAACATCTTGAGATACAAAACCCAGCCTACTGCCTATTAAATGATGGATCTCATGGACTCCGCGGCAATAGGATAGGCGTCGTTTGTGTCCTCGTAATTTTTCAGATATTCCGCGGCAGACCAAAGCTCCATGTACTTGCTCATGCCCAGAATAACGCACTCACCGCCCAAAGAGAGCGATGCGTAGTCACGAAGACTTTGCGGGATAGAAAGGCGACCTGATTTATCGAATTCGACTTTTTGCGCCGGTCCTATGAACCTGCGCATGACTATGCGTTTCTGCGAATCAAATATGGACGCGGAGCTGAGAATTTTGTTCGCCAGCCCGGTCCATTCATCAGTTGTAAAAAGTGTAAGACAGTGGTCCAGACCCTGCGTTATCATGAGCTCGTTCTGTTGTAAGACAGTACGCAATTTCGCCGGAAAAGACACACGGCCCTTATCATCAAGCGTAATGCGGTACTCACCGATAAGCATATCCATACCACTGCTTTCCACTTTTCCCCACTAAATCCCACCTAGCATTCATTTTTGCATTATTTTGTCATTTAGTCAAGATTTTTCCGCCGATGAATATAAATTTCAAACATTCAAATGAGCATATAGCGTCTACATTATGTATAGTCACACCATATATAGGGCATACACAGAGACCTTGTCTTTTTCCTGCAATTCATGTATGCTGATAATGACTCTGATGAGGCTAAAACGTTAGCTTCTAAATTAAACTGAGGAACGATAAAAAAGAACCAGGAGAAAAAAATGAGACGCATTTCTAAAGTCATGGCTGTTTTCGCCGTAACAGCGGCAGCATTTCTTACCGCCGGCTGCTCCGGAAAGAATGAAAGGACCCTCTACCTTTACAACTGGACATATTACACGCCCAAAGAGGTGGTCAAGAGATTCGAGGACAAATTCAACGTAAGGGTCAGGCTAGACAGCTACTCCACATGCGAGGAAATGTACGCCAAACTTAAGGCCGGCGCCAAAGGATACGACATAGTCATTCCGTCAAACGACTTCGTGTCAATCATGCTGAAGCAGGGAATGCTACGCGAGCTTGACCAGTCAAAGCTCACCAACCGCGATAAAATAAATCCCCAAATTATAGAAAAAATGGGCTTTGACCCGGAGATGCTGTACGCTGTGCCTTACGCGCTGAGCGCCACGGGCGTGATGGTTAACAAGTCCAAGGTCTCCGACCCCGGCTACGAGCGCAGCTACTCAATCTTCGCGGACAAGCAGTTCGCGGGACACGCCACCATGATGGACGACATGCGCGAGGTTTTCGGCGTCTCGCTGCTGCACCTGGGATACGACATGAACAGCCTTAACGACGCTGAGCTTGACGCGGCGTATAATCTGGTGCGCACAGAGTGGAAGCCCAACATAGTGAAATTTGACGCGGAGGGATTCGGGAAAAGCTTCGCCTCAGGCGACTTCTGGCTGTGCCAGGGATACCCCGAGATTGTATACGGCGAGGTGGACGAGAGCCGCTGGGACGACCTCATAGATTTCTTCATCCCGCCCGAGGGCGGCCCCGCCACACTGGACTGCATGGTGATTCTTAAGGACGCGCCGCACTACGAGCTTGCGAACGAATTCATAAACTTCATTCACGAGCCGGAGAACTACGCGCTTTTCATAGACGAATTCCGCTACCCCTGCGTGGTGAATCCCGCCGCGCTTGAGTACGTCACCACCAAGCCCATGTACGACCCCGAGCAGGCGCTTAAGTGCACGCTAAAGGAGGACCTGGGCGAGGGCCTGGACAAATACAGCGAGCGCTGGCAGGGAGTCCGCTTCACAGACTAAGGCTCAGTGTCCGCCATGATAAGCACGCTTAACGAGACGCACCTGCACAGGACGCTCAAGGCATTGTACGCGTCACGGGAGGAAGGGAGCGTCACGGAGGCCAGGGCGGGCCAGAGCATAGCGGACATACTCACTCCGAAAGGAGACGTCATAGAGATTCAAACCTCAAGCCTCTCGCACCTAAGGGAGAAGACCGAGCGCCTGCTGCGGGAGGGACGCAAAGTCACCGTGGTATATCCGCTTGTCACTGAGAAACGCATACTCACCCGAACGCACGGAAAAGCGGACAGGACGCGCAGAAGCCCCAGAAAACAGAACATCTACGGCATGTTCAGGGAGCTAACCGGGCTCCGCTCCGTGCTGCTGCAAAATAATTTCACGCTGGAGGTCCTGGAGGTCACGGTTACGGAGGAAAGGACTGCCACTGACATTCCAGTGCAAAGCGCTAACGGAAGGCGCAGGTTCAAGAAAAACTGGATAAAAACCGGGAAGCGCCTAGACTCCATCCTAAGGACGCACGTGTTCAGCTCGCCCGGGGACTATCTAAGAACCCTGCCCGAAAGTTTCCTGCGGGGTCCTGATACGGAGATGACGCTGGCGCAGATTGTACAGGAGCTGGGGGAAGAGCGCGCGGACTTGAATTCACCGCTAATGCCGAACGACGTGCGTATAATGCTGTGGCTCTACGAGAGGCTCGGACTTGTAAGGCGCAGCGGGAAAACCGGCAACGCCATACTGTACAGTCCCTCCGCCACAGAGAGCAGACCGCTCCCAAAAGATTTCCTGTAGCGATTTTTTTAAAGACAAAAATCCCCGCCGTCAGTACGGCGGGGCGCAGAGATTATCTACAGCCGCATGGCATTACCACGCGTCGCTCATGTCGTCCTCGTCACGATTCTCCACATCGTACAGGTCCGTCACTGCGCGCAGATCGTCCAGGTACATATAGTATGTGCCGCGAGCCTCCATGGGGTTGCAGTCGATGCGGAATCCCACTATGCGGAGACCGGGGCGGTCACCGTTGTGCGTGTCGGTCTGTATGATTCCGTGCTCTCCGTCAGGAGAAGGAGGAATGGCTGTCGTAAGCTTCTTCCAGCCCGCGAATTCCAAAGAGCCGAGCCAAATCTCAAAGTTGTTTCCGTTGTAGTCCTGCACCAGAAGCCACATCTGATGGGCCATGTTCCTTCCGCACACCCACACGGACACGGTTTTGGTAACGCCCTCTATAGGAAGAGGACGGGCGGCGGTCACAAAGAAAGAGTTAACGCCACGGCGGAAGAATTCCACTTTGACGCCGAGTACCTTTGAATCCTCGATCTCCTTGTTGTCAGCATCGTTAAGGGGCTCCTTGCCGGCAGGACTTCCGTCGAACAGGCGGCCTGAGATTACACCGAAATCAGGGGATATGCGCACGTTCCATGAGCCCTCGCGCTCAAAACGGTCCACGCTCACCTCGCGCAGGGCCTGGCGCGCGCTGTCGTTTCCCACTGACGACGGGTCCGGGTCAGAAAGGCTTTCCTGGGCAAAAGCGGCAACGGACATGGCTGCCAGTGCAAAAATCGCTAAATAAAATTTCTTCATTTTCTTACCGCCTCTTTACTTTTCTGCGGCCACGCCTGAGCTGCTGCCGCCACTAGTGTTATCAGAGTCACCGAAATCGGAATCACGCAAATCGTAGCCGTCGAAGATGTCGGACAGGGTGTTAGTGGTGTACTTAAGCTGATCGAAGTAAATCACATAATTGTCAACCGCCTCGTGCACGCTGGAGCGGATCCTGAATCCCACGAAAGTAAGGTTCCTGCGGCCGTTGCGAAGGCGGGAGCGCTGGGGGATGGAGCCGGGCACGTTCACCACTATGTTGCGCCATCCGTTGAACATAAGGCTTCCCGCATTGAGCGTTACCACACGGCCGTTTGCGTCGCGCAGAAGGACCTCAAGAACGTAGTTATAGTTGGCTCCCCACACCCAGAAGTCCATCTGAGTGACGGTGCCCAGGAATTCGGGCTCGTAGGCGTTGCCGTCACCGTCCTGGGGGAACACCTCGAACCAGTTGTCGCCCTTGCGGTTAAAAGCGACCTTAACGCCGAGCACCTGCGCGGCGGGGTCAGAATCTTTGCGGTACGCTTTGAGGGAGTTAGGCATTCCCTCAAAAAAGCGGGCTATAGGATAGCCGTCCGCCACAAAGCGGCTGGTGCGGACACCCCATGACCATTCCATGTCATCCGGAGTATCGAAATTATCGATAACGATTGTCTCCACGGCCTTAGCGCTAGGTTGGGCAACGGCTGGAACGCACATTGCGACAGCAAGACCCAGGCTTAAAACTATTGCGCCCTTCTTCATTCAAATCTCCTTGAAAAGACTCTTTCTTTTACTTTAATTTATCGGCAGCTTCATGCAAAACCTTGAGCGCTTTTACGCCCGCGAATTCACATGTGACCATTATATTTGCCTGTGCGCTCTTTGTCAAACGCCTAAAAAGATTTTGACTTGAATTTTAACTGTAAATGGCGTATCCTTTATTAAAAATCTACACAACTGATAGATTAAAGGAGATATTATGTTCAGTTACAAAGAGCTGGGACTTGTAAACACCAAGGATATGTTTGCAAAGGCCATGAAGGGCGGATACGCCATTCCCGCTTACAATTTCAATAACATGGAGCAGATGCAGGCCATAATCCAGGCATGCGTGGAGACTAAGTCCCCCGTCATCCTGCAGGTATCCAAGGGCGCCAGGAACTACGCGGACAAATTCATACTGCGCAACATGGCCCGCGGCGCGGTGGAGTATGCGCATGAGCTGGGCGCGGACATCCCCATAGTGCTGCACCTGGACCACGGTCCGAATTTCGAGGTGGCCAAGGACTGCATAGACAACGGGTTCTCATCCGTGATGATTGACGGCTCCTCACTCTCCTACGACGAGAACGTCAAGCTCACCAGGCAGGTGGTGGAGTACGCCCACAGCCAGAAGGATTATGTCACTGTGGAGGCTGAGCTCGGCGTCCTGGGCGGCGTGGAGGACGATGTGGCCGCGGAGGAGTCCAAGTACACAAAGCCTGAGGAAGTGGTGGACTTCACGTCAAAGACTGGCTGCGACTCTCTGGCCATATCCATAGGAACCAGCCACGGAAGATGCAAATTCACCCCGGAGCAGTGCAAGCTAGTGGATGGAGTGCTCATTCCCCCGCCGCTCGCATTCGATGTGCTGGAGGCCATAGAGAAGCAGCTCCCCGGATTCCCCATCGTCCTGCACGGGGCGTCATCCGTTCCTGTGGAGTACGTCAAGGAGATAGAGAAATACGGCGGAAAAATCCCCAACTCAGTGGGCATCCCCGAGGACCAGCTGCGCAAGGCGGCCAAGAGCGCGGTGTGCAAAATCAACGTGGACTCAGACGGACGCCTTGCGATGACGGCTGCGGTGCGCCGCATATTCTCGGAGCAGCCTGACGTGTTCGACCCCAGGCTCTACCTGGGCCCTGCGCGCGACGAGCTGAAGAAAATGTACGCCCGCAAGAACACGGACGTTATGGGCTCCGCCGGACACGCGTTTGACTGAGCGGGGGACTGACGGCACCTCTTTTCGCGCGGGGAATGTCCTGCGCGGAGCGCCTCTTCCACAGATTTTTCAGCAGGGAGACCGCCCAAGTGGTGTACAAAACCGCTTCTATTTCTTATAATTATGTGCGATAGTGGTTCAAACCATACGTTAAGTCAAAACATTTAAAAAAGGTCTAAAAGAAGCACGGAGGTTTGCAATATGCGAAAAAGCTTGGGACTGTCGGTAAAGATAGGTATCATTGTAGGTATCTCTATAGTAGTTTCTGCTCTGACAGTGGAATTCATGAGCCTTAACAAATTCAAGAAAGAATTCAGCGCCAACGTAAAGACGAATTTACAGACTGTGCAGCGCGGAATCCTGAACAATTTCGTGGACACGACCACGATTCTGCGCAACGCGGTGGTAGCACTCGCCGAGCGACCTAACTTCGTGGAGGCCATGGAGAACGGGGACGCGGAACTGGTGGGCCGCCTTGCGGAGCAGAAGCGCAGGATTATCGGAAACGACATAATATTCGTCACGGACGCGCGCGGACGCATCATATTCGGCTCCGGCGGAACTTTCACACGCGGACAGGACGCGGCCGACATGGCGTGCGTCAAGGACATAGTGCGTGAAGGCATGGCCGAGGCAAAAACATACGAGTCCAAGCCCGGAATGATAGGCTACTCCATGCTTGCCGCCGCGGAGATACGCAACGAGCGCGGAACTCTCCTGGGAAGCCTGGTGGCCGGCAAGGACCTCTCCAAGCAGAGCTTCGTGGACAATCTGAAAGATATATACAACATAGAGATTTCCATAATGGAGGGCGACACCCGCGTGTCCAGCACCATAAGGGACGCTGACGGAAAATCATGGGCCGGCTCCAAAGTGACCAACCCCGAGGTACTGCGCCGCGTTGAGGTCAACGGCGAGACCTACGAGACGGACTCCGTTCTTCTTGGAGAGAACTACCTGAACATATACTTCCCCCTCAAAACGGAGCTTGGAAAAATAACGGGAATGGTCTCCACGTTCGGAAGCAAGAGGGCCATAGACGACACCATGCAAAGCGTGCTCATCACAAGCACCATATTCATGCTGGCCCTGGTCATAATCCTGTGCGTTATATCCGGAATCATAATCGTAAATCTTCTGAAACCGCTTAAGACAGTGCGCGCCACGCTGAGCGACATAAGCTCCGGCGAGGCGGACCTTACAAAGCGCATCACCGTTACAGTCAACGATGAGATAGGAGACGTGGTGCACGGATTCAACGCCTTCACCGAGAAGCTCCAGACCATAATCAAGCACATGAAGGAAAGCAAAGACAGCATGGATGTGGCGGGCTCAGACCTTCAGAACACCACGGACGAGACTGCGAGCGCCGTGCATGAGATTCTGGCGAACATAGAGAGCATACACAACCAGGTCACCGGACAGAAGCAGAGCGTGGAGCAGACAGCGGGAGCCGTGGACGAGATTTCCGCGAACATAACCGCGCTCAACCACATGATAGAGAACCAGTCCAACGGTGTGACTGAGGCATCCGCCGCCGTGGAGCAGATGATAGGAAACATCCGCTCGGTGAACAGCTCCATGGAGAAGATGTCGCAGTCATTCAACGACCTGCAGGAGCACTCGCACCATGGCTTCGAGAAGCTTGCAGTAGTAAGCGAGCGCGTGCAGCAGATTGACATGCAGTCACAGATGCTGCAGGAGGCAAACACCGCCATAGCGAACATAGCGGAGCAGACAAACCTGCTTGCCATGAACGCGGCGATTGAGGCGGCGCACGCTGGCGAGGCAGGAAAAGGATTCGCTGTCGTCGCGGACGAGATCAGAAAGCTGTCCGAGACATCCACACAGCAGTCAAAGACCATAGGCGATCAGCTCACTCAGATAAAAGAGGCCATAGTGAACGTGGTCTCCGCATCCACGGAATCAAGCCAGGTGTTCTCCCAGGTTCAGCAGGAGCTCACTGCCACTGACCAGCTCGTCATGCAGATTCGCTCCGCCATGGAGGAGCAGAACGAGGGCTCACGCCAGATTACGGAGGCCCTTAAGCTCATGAACGACTCCACCGTAGAGGTAAGGAACGCCTCCGCGGAAATGAACGAGGGAAACAAAGTCATACTTGAGGAGGTCCAGCATCTGCAGAACGTAACGATTGTTATGAAGCAGAGCATGGACGAGATGCACATAGGAGCGCAGCAGATAAACAAAACAGGAACCATGCTCACTGACGTGACAGGCCGTGTTGAGCAGTCCATAAAGAAGATGGGAACACAGATAGACCAGTTCACGGTCTAAGGCCCTCTCTCACTGCACGCCCGGACTTCCATGCGGAGTCCGGGATTTTTTTTTGCGCGCTACCTTAATACAGAAGGCCCCAGCGATGCGGTCCGCTGTTGCAAAGGACACACGTTTCATGCTACCCTAAGGTCATGTATGTCTTTTTGTTTTTGGCGCTGCCCTCATTTATCATCTGGTATGCGCTCACGCACCAGAAATTCGAGTGGAAGGCCTTTGTGCCGCCCGCGCTGTGGGGATTTTTCTTTGCCCTTGTTCTGTGCGCCATACAGGAATTCTTTATGCTGCCCGTCATATCACACTCAGCATCCGCGCTCATGACGTTCCTGGGGATTCTGCTGAAGCGCTACCTTATACCATGCGCCCTTTTATGCGCGCTGTTTTTCATGCTCTCAAAAGACACATGGGAATACAAATGCGCGGCTCTGGCACCGCTTTTGGGAGCGTTCATGGCTGTGTTCATGCCGTACCATGTAATCACAGGCGAGAATTCCGCGGCGTTCAACCTTATCGCCCTGCCGCTCCTGGACTGCTCAGTCTCCGTCCTGATTCCAGTGCTCGCCTCCTCCGCCCTGAGCGCGTTAGAGGACCACAAAAAGTCATCCGCCATAATAAGCCTGCTTCTGATTCCGGGTGCGCTCATCATTCCGCCGCTCATGGAGACTTGCTTCTATTTCGGACGGCGCCCGTCAGTTCTCATAGCGCTCTCGGCATTGATTTTCGCGGCCGGCATGGCTTTCTGCATAATCTACAAAAAACGGCACGAGCGCACTCCCATCTTCATGACAATGTAGCTCTCCGCCTGACCACTGGGGAATTCTTTCGCGCGCGGGCCGTTATTTTGTGCTCCCATACTAGACAAGGCTCTGTGAATTCTGATAAAATCCTGCCATGCTATATTTACTGCGCACAGGCTGTCATGCCGCGTAAGTAAAGAGTGTCTTGCATACACTAAGGAGGATCGTTGGCAGACAATAAGGGAATGCGCGTAAACGAGCAGATACGCGTGCGGGAAATCAGACTCATTGATGATGAAGGCGAACAAAAGGGAATTATCCCGACTATAGAAGCCCTCAAAATGGCAAGGGAACGAGACCTAGACCTTGTGGAAGTTTCGCCAAATGCTAATCCGCCGGTTTGCAAGATTCTGGACTTTGGAAAGTACCGGTTTGAACAGGAGAAAAAACTCCGTGACTCCAAAAAGAACCAGAAGGTGCTTAAGTTAAAGGAGATTCGCATGCAGCCCAAAATCGGCTCAGGCGACCTTGACACCAAAGCGAAACATGTTCAGGAATTCTTAAACGAGGGAGACAAAGTTAAAGTCACCATCCGTTTCCGCGGACGTGAGCTCGCGCATACGGAACTTGGTTTTGATGTCCTGAAAGAAGTAGAAAAAAGACTTACGGAAGGCTCGTATGTCATAGAGAAAGCGCCCGCCATGGACGGACGCTTTATGTCAATGACGCTTGCCTCCAGGGTCAAAAAGTAAGAGGTGTTGCAATGCCCAAAATGAAAACGAAAAAGTCAGCGGCAAAACGCTACTCGCTGACGGGTACTGGAAAAGTCAAGTACAAGAAAATGAATCTTCGCCATATTCTGACGAAGCGCTCTCCTAAGCGTAAGCAGGACTTGCGCCATGCCGGCATCCTTTCTGAGGATTCCGCGCGTAAAGTCCGCAAGCAGATGCTGCCTTACGGTTAGGCCGTAAAAAATTTTATTCCAGGAGAATGAGCCATGCCCAGAGCAATAGATGGTACCAAAAGGAAAAATCGCCGCGCGAAAATTTTAAAGCTCGCGAAAGGTTTTTACGGCGACAGAAAATCAAATTACAAGCCCGCCAAGGATGCGGTGACCAAAGCGCTTGACCACGCCTATTCAGGACGCAAGCTGAAAAAACGTGATTACCGCCAGCTGTGGATTGCGCGTATAAACGCCGCTGTCCGCGATGAGGGGCTGTCTTACAGCCGCTTCATAGACGGTCTTACTAAGGCAGGTGTTACTCTGAACCGCAAGGCTCTGAGCAACATGGCCATAGAGGATCCCGCGGCATTCAAAGCCGTAGTGGAAGTCGCAAAAAAAGCGCTGAACGCATAAGGATCCGCCATGATTTCCCTTGATCAAGTTCTGCTTTTACAAAGAAAGGTAGAGACTGCTGTGGACAAAATCTCACAGCTAAAATCAGATAACGATGCTTTACGTAGCAAATGCGCAGAGCTCACAAAAGCGCTTTCTGAGAAAACGGAGTTAGTCTCGCGCCTGGAGTCTGAGCAGAGCAAGATCGAGGAGGGCATCCTTACAGCGCTGAACCGGCTTGACATAGTGGAGAATTCCGTGCTTACCTCGTCGGAGGAGGATCCTGAACAGGCTCCCGTGCCCGGCGCAGACACGGAGGACTCAGGTTCCCCGCATAAGGGCGAGCCGGCGCAGACGGGGCTTCTTTCTTCCGCGAGCGCCATTAACGGTGAGAGCGAGGCACAGTCCGCTCCCGCCGAGAATGACTTCTCTTTTGAGGAGGACAGCACGGGTGGACAAGATGACGGTTCTAAGTCCTCAGAACAGGATAACGGCCTTACCGGGCAGTTTGAGATTTTCTAGCGGGGGCGTCCATGGGAAAGCTTAAGATTGATATTCTTGGAACTTCGTTCACAATACAGTCACCTGCGGATGACGAGCATCTTCAGAGTCTGCTTTCCTACTACAAGGACATAACGTCCGCATTCAGCGGCACGCACGACCCTCTGCAAATCAGCATTTTATCAGGGCTCACATTAGTGGATGAGCTTTTAAAAGAAAAGCAGAAGAGCCTCTCATATTCCAAGGAGCTGTCTGACATTAACAAAGACGGCGAGAGAAAGGATAAAATCACCCTGGGGCTTATAGAGAAAATAGACAGGGCGCTTAAGTAGATGGTGAATCCGGAGAAGCCCATAATCTGGGTGGACGCGGATTCTATCCCGCAGAAAGCAAAATCAGTGATTCTGAAAGCCGCAAAGAAGAATTATGTTCCTGTGGTTTACGCCGCAAACAGGAACATTCCGTTCACGGAGGAGAGCCCGCTCTTTACCATGCGTATATGCGAGAATGCTCCCGACGCGGCGGATAACCTCATACTGGAGGGCGCGCGCACCGGCGACATGGTGATAACCCGCGACATTCCGCTGGTGGCAAAAATACTGGAAAAAGGTATCTGCGTGATAAACGACCGTGGCACAAGATTCTCATCGGAGAACATACAGAAATTTCTGGAGCAGAGGGAAGAGAGCCTTTTTATTTCTGCGCTGGGAATACAGCCTGCAAGGCCTCATAAAACTTACGGCGATAAGGAGCTGCATGCTTTCTCCTGCTGCTTTGACAAGGCGCTGCACGAGCTACTCGATTGAGTTGTTTATGGCCTCCAGACGGTCCAGTATTTCCATGAACGCGGTTATAAGCTCAGGGTCAAACTGCCTGCCTGCCTGGTTTTTCAGCTCCGTGACGGTGGCATCCAGAGTCCACGGCTCCTTATAGACCCTGCGGTGTCGCAGAGCGTCATAAACATCCGCTATGGCAACTATGCGCGCCGCGAGCGGAATGTCTGCGCCTTTAAGAGCCTGCTCCATTTTTGTGGGCATGAGCGTCTCGGGCTCATACATCATATAGTTGAAATTCCCAGGATAACCGGTGTCGCCGCCGTCCCAGCGGTCATGGTGATGGAGACAGACGTCACGCGCCATCTCATCCCACTCGTCCTCCGCGGGCGTAAAAATCTGCGCGCCTATGCACGTATGGCCTTTCATTATGGCACGCTCGTCCTCTTTCAGGCAGCCCTGCTTCTTAAGTATTTTGTCAGGCACGCCAACTTTTCCCACGTCATGGCACTTGGCGGCCAGTTTAAGCCTGTCACGGAATTTGTTCCGCTCATGAGTGTCTATGCCCTTATCGGATGCATAGCGGTCATAAATCTCCACGGCAAAACTTGCCACCCGCTCCACGTGCGCCCCTGTCTCGCGCGGATCCCTGAGACCGGCAGTCTTGACGATGCGCTCAATCCACTGCCGCGTGCGGAACGCGTTCTCGTAAGTCTGCCCTATCCTGGCGGCGAACTGCTGGATATAGAATTCCACATTCGGCGAGAACGGAATCACATTACCGTAATCATCCTGCGCGTTTATAATCTGCAGAACTCCCAGCACCCTTCCGTCCGTCATGAAAAGCGGTATGGCAAGCATGCTGGTGGTGTGATAGCCTGTTCTTTTATCGGCGTCGAATCCGAATTTATACGGACGTTTTTTAGTCTGCGCCAAGTCCTCGTACTCGCTCATGTTATAGCAGTCCGCTATGTTTATGATTTTCTTTGAGAGGAAGCAATAGCCCGATATGGTCTCAGGTGTGGGACGGAACGAGAATGAGATGTAGGGAAGCTTCTCTCCGGCGGCAAGTTTTTTCTGCTGGGAATCGTTCTGGCTGTAGCGGATTTTCAAAAGGTTCTCTGACGCCACGTACTCGTAAATGGAGCCCGCGTCCGCATGCGATATCTCCCTTGCAGCGGAAAGAATATTCTCCAGAAGAATATCCACATCCTTTATGCCATTCAGCTGGTCAAGTTTAGCGGCTATCTGCTGAAGTTTCAAATCGTGAGCGTCATACTCGTCCATAACTTTTTATCCCTGCAATCTATTGTAAAACAAAAAACTGGTATTTACAAGCAAGGCACAGAAATTTAAGACTTTTTGTACATCAGCGAAAAGAACAACGGTCCCGCCCCGCGCGCAATGTGCGGAAGAAAATGGAGGCCCCGCTCAGTGCGGACCGCATCTTTGAGAAAGTCCGTAAGCTCCATGCCGCAAGGAAAGCATAATGTGCCCCTGAAATCCGCGGCGCTCTCCGCGATTACATCCATGACCTCATCCTCTGACGCGAAATAAACGTCCGGGAATTTACGGGAAAGCCTTTCCAGAACGCCGTCATTCTCAGAAGGAGACAAAGCGCAGGTGGAGTAGACCAGAGCGCCGCCGGAAGAGAGCATGCGCCACGCGCTTGACAGAAGAGCCCACTGCTCCATGGAAAGATTTTTTATGCGGGAAGGAGACCATAAGGAAAGATACCTGGGGTCTGAAAGAACATGGCGCTCGCTGGAGCACGGGGCGTCCAGCAGTATGGAGCCGTAGCATAAATCCTTGCGGCGGCACATAACGGCAGCATCGGAGCATGTGGTGCGCACAGAAGAAAGAGCGGACTCAGGAAGGCTTTGCCTTAAGACAGTGTCAAGGCGGATTTTTCTCTGGTGCGAGCGCTCGTTGGCATGGAGTGAGGCTCCGTCCCTCAATCCGCCCACCAGAACAAGAGACTTTCCTCCCGGGGCCGCGCACATGTCAAGCACTCCGCAGGAATCTTTCACAGGAAGTGCAAGGGCCGCGCACACGGACGCTGGGTCCAGGAAATAAGGCTCCATGCCGGCGTACTCAAGCCGTGCGTACACGCACTCGCCCAGCAGGGCGGACCTAAGGGATTCCCAGTCATCTTTAAAGACTTCCTTGTAGTAGGAGTCAAAGCCGTCCTGGCCTCGCAATGTCTCAGTCTGTTTTTTCATCTGATGCCCGCACCATAAAAACTAGAACCATCTGTCATACATCTCCACGCCGCGGCTGAAAGCGGACCTGAAATCCTCAAGGCGCTTCTCCGCGTCAGGGCCGGTCCCGTCCGGCACTGATACACGCAGCGTGCCGTCAGGAAGCTCATCGAACGAAAGGATGCCCTTCTCTATCTTATAAAGAATCACCTTCCTCTCCGCGTCAAAAAGCCTGTCCGCGAATTCCATGTCTGCCCTGCTCCTCTCCATAAAAACTTTTATCACGTGGGAGAATCTTTTTTCGCTGAGCATTATGACGTCCACGCCGGCCTCAAGCGCCATTACGGCGGCCGTTCCGGGAGGAAATCCGTTTTGCGCCAGGGCCGCCATGAAAATGTCGTCGCTTATGATAAGCCCCTGATAGCGCATTCCCTTTTGCAGAGTGTCCTTTATCCACGCGGCGCTAAGGCAGGCGGGTGTCCCGGGGTCAAGCGCGGATACGCGGGCATGCGACATAAGCAGCGCTGACGGCTCCGCCCTGAGTATTATTCTGGCAGGGTCCAACAAAAAACGGCTCACAAGACGCCTGTCCATCGTGATTTCAGGAAGCCCGGTGTGGGGGTCCGTATTCGTGTTGCCCGGAAAGTGCTTGAACACAGCGCCCACTCCGTTCCGCTCATATCCCCTGATGGCGGCCATGCTGTACACCACGGTCTCGGGAACAGGACCGTAGGAGCGCAGTCCCAGGAAACGCCCGTTCTCCTCCGTGATGGACTCCGCCACCGGCGCCAGGTTCATGCTGAATCCAAGGGCGCGAAGCTGCAGCGCCTGGTTCGCATACAATTCCTCCGCCTGGGCGGGAGTCAGGCTCCGCGCCACCCTGCTCGCTGACGGCAGATAACTTGCCACATCCTTAAGCCTTGTTACAAGTCCGCCCTCCTGGTCCACCGCCAGATACGGAGGCACGCAGTCATGCCTTCTGCAGAAATCCATGATTGAACCGTTGAAGTCCAGAGTCTCACGCGCGCTGTCTCCTATGTTGTAGGAGAAAAAAAGGCAGCCGCCCGGAATGAGCGGATGCTCCTCGTCATCCTTATCTCCCGTGACATCCGCCACGGACTCCACGGCGTAAAAAGATTTGTTCCCCTCTATGTTCACAAGAAAAACCTGCGCGATGCGCTCCGCCTCAGAAAGGCCCGCAAGGAAATTCTTTACCGCAAGGTTCTCATAATATTTTTTTGAGCGCGGATTCTGTGCCCGCAGAAACGGAGCGGACAAAACAATGCAGAATAAAACCGCAAGACTTTTTCTCATACCTCAGAAAGTATATATTCTACGGCCAAAATTTACAACACGGCTGTTTTTCAGTATACTGGTAGCCATGAGGAACATTGCCATTGTAACGGGGGCGTCCAGCGGAATGGGAGTTCATTTCGCAAAAGGACTGGCGGAGGAGAAAGCCGCGGGGCTTCTGGAGCTGGACGAGCTGTGGATCATAGCGCGCAGGAAAGACAGGCTTGAGAATCTGGCGCATGAGATTACCGGCGTGAACGTGCGTCCCGTGGAACTGGATTTAGACGGCTCCAGGGGGGCGCTGGCATTCAGGAGCATTCTGGAGAAAGAAGCCGGAGAGCAGGAAGATGAGCTTGTCATAAAAGTTCTTGTGAACAACGCGGGGTTCGGCACCTACGGGGAATTTTCCGCCACCGACACCGCGCGCGAGATGCAGATGATAGACGTGGACTGCACCGCGCTCACGGGGCTGACGGGTTTCTCGCTTCCGTACATGCGGGAAGGCTCCAGGATAATAAACGTCGCGAGCCTTGCGTCCTTCATGCCGCTGGGGAATTTCGCCGTGTACGGGGCATGCAAGGCTTACGTGCTGAGTTTTTCTGTGGCGCTTGCCGCGGAGCTAAGGCACAAGGGCATACGTGTCACGGCGCTCTGTCCCGGACCTGTCAGCACAGAGTTCGCGGACGTTGCGAGCAGAGGCGCGCGGAAAGAAGTGCGTCACGGGCTTAGCGCAAAAAAAACAGCGGACCGCTGCCTGAAAGACTCACGCAGGGGAAAACTTTACTCCATGTACGCGCTTAAGTGGCGGCTAAAGGCGTGCGCGACAAGGCTCATCGGAAGATACACGGGAGCATGGTTCACATACAGGTTCTGCAAGAGGCCCAGCAACTAAGTTCTGGCGGACGTGGGCTCCAAAGAGAATTTATATCTTCCGGCGGAGGTCCTGTCCAAAAACAGCCTCACATTCTCCTCCTTGGAAAAAGCGCTCCTTATGTCGTGAATATATGAGTACAGAAGCCGCATCTCTTTCTTAGTGCATTTGCTCCACATGGAAAGGCACAGCTCCCGGGCGGGACAGTCACTGTCCTTTCTCTCATACAAAAGATTAAAGAGCCTTGCGCGTGTGGGAGAAAGTCCCGCGCGCCTTACAAAATCCGCGGGATTAAAATCCTCAGAGCCGCCCCATTCCTTTGTCCTGCGTATGGCGGGAACATAGGGATTTATTTTATCTGAGTTCAGGAAGATTTCCAGCTCTTTCCACACAGGGTAAAGCTCGTTAAAGAAATCATCCTGCCATGCGGACGGCATGTAGTTTTTGTTCTTAAGCCTCCAGTAATCCGCCCTCCCGCTCTCCTCGGGATAAGGGTCGTTGAACAGAACCAGGGGGATCTCCCTTCCCGCCGCCTGCGTCTCCAGATACGGATTGAACGCGTCCATCTGGTAGGCCGTAAAATCCATGAGCAGGAAATCCAGCTGCCCCGGCTTGGAGAGCCTAACCGCATTCCAGAATTCCATCTTGGCGGTAAAAATAGAAGTGGCCACGCAGAGCCCTCTCAGGAAATCTGAAATCTCACAGGCAATCCTCTCGTTCTCTTCCCTGGCAAGCAAGAACGCTATCATCTATGCCTCCTGAATTCATCCTTGTTCTCCCAGGCGTTTTTCAGAAGCAGCTGTATGGTTTTCCATGATGCCTCGCGGGTCTTTGAGTCCAGGTGCGTCATGGCCTTAAGCATTATCATTATGTTGTCCATCCAATTCTCCGCAAGCTCGCTGTTCGTGGTGGCATTGGTCTTCTCCAGTATGCCGAACACGGTCTCCACGAACTGCCTCTTCTGCTCGCGGTCAAGCTCATCAAACCATTCGTTCACGGTCTTGCCTATGAACTTGCTCTGATCATTTAAATCCGGGAGCCGCACGAAATTACGCGCCTGCACATGCCATGTGAAAGGATCGTGCTGCATTATTCCAATGCCGTCGCTTTCCACGGTCACAAAGCCCTCCGCATGGGAGAACAGCATGCCCACGATGGAATTCTCTGGCATGAAGGAATGCTCCCTGTTCCTGATGGCAAGATACTGCGGTCTCCTGAAAAAATCCTCGGGGAAACCGGGGCCGTCATTGTTGTAGACCGCCTCCAGACGTCTCTGCAATTTCTCGGGAAGATTCGCCGCCGCATAAAGCGCAAGGTTCCCGCCCTTTGAGTGCCCGCACAGAATGAAATTTCCTTTAAGCGCGGTCATGGCGCTCTGCGCGTAAATCAGGGCGTCTCTCTGTGCGGGAACTATGTCCATGAATCCCAGGTTGAAGTCCTCTTTCCAGCCGACTATGGTGTCGTCCGTGCCGCGGTACACCGTGACGTTCCAGGGGGAAGCCGCACCCTTGTCGCATGTGTAAGTCACCGCACAGAACTGCTCCTCCGCCTCGCTGTCTATCTTGCTCACGTAGCCGCTCACACGCAGCGAGCCGAACCTTTCGCTCTCGCCCAATTTGGGAAGCAGCGCGGCGGTGCCCTTGTTCAGCATGGCGCCCAGGTCGCTTCTGATGTCAAAATCCGCGGAAGAGACAAAACGCTCGGAAAGCTCGCGCAGTGTAATGCCGTTGCGGTTAAAGTCGCTTTCCAGGATTCCGTCAAAATTCAAGTAGGAAATCTGGCACAGGATGATGTTGTCCACCTCGTTAAACGGGCTAATAGAAAAATCCACGTCCCCGCGCCAGTCTATATAGTCAACAATGTTCGCCATAATGAAACTCCGTGCATAAAATAATGCGCAATTATAGCAAAAAAGCAGAACTTATGGTAGGCTTAGCACACAGAAGAAATTCGAGGAGAAATTCATGGAACTAAAGGACTTAGGCGCTGAGCTTTCGGGCACCACATATCCCGGACGCGGCATCATCGCAGGAAAATCAGCGGACTCCAAGTATGCGGTGGCGGCGTATTTTATCATGGGGCGCAGCCAGAACAGCAGGAACAGAATTTTTGTGACTGAGGGAGAGGGCATAAGGACGCAGGCTTTTGACCCCGCCAAACTGGAGGATCCCAGTCTGGTCATATACGCGCCGGTCAAAGTACTGGGAAGCAGGACAATAATAACAAACGGGGATCAGACCGACACAATCTACGAGGGACTAAAATCCGGGCTCACGTTCGAGCAGTCATTGAGGAGCCGCACGTTCGAGCCTGACGCGCCGAACTACACGCCGCGCATATCGGCCCTGCTCACAGTGGAGGACTCTCGGCTCAGCATGGACCTTTCCATACTTAAAAGCGACGACGGGAATCCTGACTCAAGCCTGCGCTTCACTTACAGCTATGAGAACCCCGTTCCAGGAGCGGGCAGGTTCATACACACTTACATGAAAGACGGGAATCCGCTTCCCAGCTATAACGGCGAGCCTGTGCCGGTAAGAATTCCTGACACGGACATTGACAATCTTTCGGCCCTTATATGGGAAAGCCTGAATGAGGAGAACAAAGTTTCGCTGTTCGTGCGCCGCATAGAGATAGCCACTGGCAAATACGAGACTAAAATCATAAACAAGAACGTATGAGCGGATGGTGCGTCCTTAAATCATGTCTCCCGCGACTTTAAGATATTAAGGACACGCCTGAAAGCGGAATTCTCTTTTTTAAGCTCACGGCTTCCGCGTGTTATGTTGCAAAGGCTCATGCCGTACTTGCGCGCTATCTCCCTCTGCGTGGTGCCCGCGTCAAGCTCCTTGACCAGATTCCATCTGTTGGCCAGATCCTTAATCTCCGCGGGCGTAAAAAGGCATCCGAAAAAATCATAAACCAAATCGCCGTCCTCTATCCGCGCAAAAAGACCGCACAGCTCCCTTATGGACGCCTCCGTTGAGGGCAGCTTGTCGGAAAGCAAAGTCTCCTCTTTTTCCATACACTTAGATAATATCAGAAGAAAACGCGCTAGGCAACTCAAAAAAAATTGCCCGCATGCCTGCTACATGCGGCAGATGCATATCATGCTTATATCGTCATTCTGCGGCATGGAGCCCCTGAACCGCGAGATTTTTTCCTTTATGTAATCCATCTGAGACTGCGCCGTAAGGTCCACGGACTCCGCGAACGCCCTCAGCAGACGGATTTTTCCGAAGTCCTCGCCCTTATCGTTAAGGACGTCCGTAACGCCGTCGGAGTAAAAGAAGAGCCTGTCGCCCTTGGTAAAGTCCACGAACTGGGAGTCATAGAAAGTGGGCGCGCCCGCCATGCCTATGGCGCCTATGGACTCCGCGGTCTTGTCCATGTAGTCGCACTTACCGCTATGGGACTTGTACATCAGTGGCGCGGGATGCCCTGCCATAACCAGCTCCGCCTTGTCCGGCATGAAGCGCACGATTATGCCAGTAAGGAAATTCTCCACCTCGCCTTTCTCTTCCACTATTCGGTCATTTATCTTGTTCAGAATCTCCCACAGGTCCATGTCGCTGTTGTTGTAGAATTCCTGATAGATTATGTTCTTAACCAGCATGGTAACAAGCCCGGAGGATATTCCGTGCCCCGAGACATCAAAAATCCCGAAGCCGTCCAGAGTGTTCCCGTTTCTGTAGAAATCAAAGAAGTCGCCGGAGACGCCCGCCATGGGATTATTGTAAAAAGATATGTCCCAGTTCTTAGCGTAGGACACGTCGTGCTTGAAGAACGCCTGCTGTATGACGGACGCCCTCTTTATCTCATCCTCAAGCATAAGGTTCTGTCTGGCCAGGCGGCTCTCGCTCCGGGAGACCAGGAATGAGAACAGCAGTATAGTGGAGACAATCAGCAGGATTGAGAAAGTTATGTTTATGGTCTTAAGGAATATCACCGTGCGCGGAGATATGACGGAGGTGACAGGAAAAAAATCCGTGAAAAACTGCACATGCAGTATGCGGAGTATGTCCGTGTCCAGTATGATGAAAATCAGGGAGCTTATGACGGTCAGAGGAGTGGCAATCTTAAGACGGTAATCGAACACAAAGTACGGCAGAAGTCCCGTCATGAATATGATGAAGTGGAATTTTGTCTCCGTCCCTATGAAATGCTCCGCCAGAATCTGATGGGCTATGACCTCCGCTATGGCGATTATAAATATGGGCACAAGCGATTTTCCGCGCGGAATGATTGTAAGGAGAACTGAGAACAGCAGTATGCTGAAAATGTTGTAGAGAACCATTTGGTTAATATTCAGCCATTTAAAGACACAAATAATGACGATATGATACAGCAGCGCGAAAAGAGTTGCCACGAATCCTATTAGAACCGCCATTTTTGAGGGTTGATATTTTTCCAAAGTCACTCCTGCCTGTTTCCGTGCAGCAAAATGTAAAGTTCCGGGGCAACGCTCATGCCATCATTATATGGTGAAAGAAAAGAAAAATCTATATCATTCACAAAGTATTTCAAGAGCGCGGCCAGGGGACTCTCCCCCCTTCTCCCCATAAAAAAATCACCACCCCTTTGCAAGGGATGGTGGAAGTGTCGGGCAACCGGGATTTGAACCCGGGACCTCTAAGTCCCGAACCTAGCGCGCTACCAGCTGCGCTATTGCCCGAAAAAAAAAGCTTACTCGCATGAGTAAGCGTAAGCGGGATGTACGGGACTCGAACCCGTGGTCTCCGGCGTGACAGGCCAGCGCGATAACCAGCTTCGCTAACACCCCATGCTTAGAGGAATATATCATAGCAGCTAAAAAGTGTCAAGGACATAAACCGTTTTTTTGCGGAATTTTTACTTTTTCCGGCAAACGGCAAGTCACTCCGTTGACAGCGTTTTTTCACAGTGGTAAAATTATGCAACAAATTTCTATCTAAAATAAGGATACTTTTCATGGCTACAGAAAATAAGAAAAAAGGCGAGACAAAGATAGGTGCGGTAATCATTCTGGTTATATCCGCCGTGGTGTTCTTGCCCGTAGGCGGCGCCGCAGTTTTCCAGAGTCTTTTCAACCGCAGTCAGCTGCCGGAATTCGGCTCCTATGCCGGTCAGAAAATAGAATACGAGCAGGGCTCCAAATTCGCCAACGCCGTCTCAAACATAACAAGCTACTATCAGCAGAACGGGACGTTCGACCAGTACAGGCAGTACGGTGCGGAGAGCTTCCTTTACCGCCAGATTTTCTATGAGTCATTCGTGCAGACAGTGCAGACCCTGGCATTCTCAAAGGCTGTGGCCAGAAGCGGCTACGCAGTTCCGCAGGGTGCCATAGACCGCGCTCTTCTTCCGCGCTTCACGGACGAGACCGGCAAGTACTCTCCCAAAATGTACAATCAGACTGACGAGGCCACGCTCACGCAGCTGAGGGCCGACGCACGCGAGATGCTCACCTACTCACGCTACACCAACGATGTGTTCGGAACGTCATACAAGCGCGATGACACCGGCATGATAGGCACGTTTAACGGCGAGAGCCTTTACGGTCTTAAGCCCAACGCCAGGGAAGAGGCTTTCATAGCGGACATGGCGTCCAGAAGGCATGCGTTCAATCTGGCGGCGTTCAGCACGGATTCCCTCCCTGAGAAGGAAGTGGCAAGGTTCGCGGAGGATAACGCGGGCATGTTCATACGCTACAATCTTTCGGCCATAAGCGCTGACAGCGAGGGAGAGGCAAAGTCGCTCCTTAAGCGCATCAAAAACGAGACGCTGGCGTTCGAGGACGCGGTGAATGAGTCGGCGCAGTATTACACTAACAGCGACGGAAAAGTCACGCAGTCATACAGCTATCAGATTGAGGACAAGCTTGAGAACCTCGGAGACCTGGCAAAGATAACGGGCCTTGCGGAGGGAGAGTACAGCGGCGTAATCAAGACGAACACAGGCTGGACTTTTTTCAGGTGCGACGGTCCTGCCGTGGCCGCTGACATTTCAGACGAGTCACTGCTTGGCGACGTGGAGGCATACATAAAGTCCAACGAGAGGGGCTACATAGAGGATTACTACAGCACTCTGGCGCAGGATTTCGCCGACGAGGCGGCCGCATCTGATTTCAGAAGGGCGTGCACGTCATATAACGTCACGCTCACGGAGGTTCCGGCGTTCGCGCTTAATTACGGAGCGTCATCACTCTACGAGGGCTCATCGCCTGTGGCGGAGCTTTCCGGGCTGGCACAGAACGCTGATGCCATGGAGAAAGTGTTCGCCCTGAAGGCGGGCGCCATAAGCGCTCCGATAATTCTGGGCAGCAACGTAATAGTCCTTGAGTGCACGGAGATTTCATTCGTGCCCTCCGGGGAAGACGGGGACTCGCTCGCAGAAAGGATATCCGGCATTGATTCCGATAGCGCACGGAACACCCTGCTCTCCTCCGACAAAGTGGTCAACAACGTGGCCGCCGCCACAAACGCAGTTCTGAACTAAATTGGAGACAGAAAAGCACACGGAAAGTCCCCGTCTGGTGGAAACTGGAAGGGGGCTTTCTGTTTTAAACACAGTGGAATATCAGGGCCGCTTTCTGTATTCCAAGTACAATCCCGCGGCGGCTGTAAGCGCTTTCATACAGAGGACAGTCTTTCTTCCCGAGACGCTGGTGATAATCTGCTCGCCGGTCCTATGGTACGGGCTCACCGATCTTCTGGACAAAGCAAAGTCATGCTCGGTAATGGCACTGGAGGCGGACCCAAAACTGTTCGCACTGGCGGAGAAGACACTCAGTGACATGCCCGGTAAAAAGGCCGTGAGTTTTTTCAGAACGGAGGACCTGGAAGCGCTGGACGATTTTCTTCGTGACTCGGCGGAAAGCGGAGGGATACGCCGCGTGATGAGAGTGGATTTCTCGGCGGGCGCGGGCCTTCATGCGGATGTCTATGACAGGATTATATCCGCCGCGCAGGAGATTGTGGGCGGTTTCTGGAAGAACAGGCTCACACTCACAAAAATGGGGCGTCTCTACTGCAAGAACTTATTGAGGAATTCAGCGCACTTCTCAAACGGAATGGAGCTGAGCTCTTTCGCCGGGCGCATAGGGAAGCCTGTGGTGGTGTGCGGCGCGGGAGAAAGCCTTGACGCGCTGCTGAGCGGAAGATGCGCTCCTGATTTCCCAAAGGACGCGCGTGAGGGAAAATATTTCATACTGGCTGTGGACGCCGCGTTCCTTTCCCTGCAGGCGCATGGCATAATGCCTGACGCCGTGGTGGGAGTGGAAAGCCAGAATGTGATTCTTAAAGCTTACAGCGGTGCGAGGCCCGGTCTTCCCGCCATATTCCTGGATTTAGTCTCCGCGCCCAAGATAAAAGAGGCCGCGGGGGCGCCTGTGATATGGTTCCTCAGCGATTTTACCGGCGCGCGGTTCATAAGGAATCTTAAGGACGCCATGGACTTTAAAAGCGTGGTTCCGGCGCTTGGCTCCGTGGGGCTTACGGCGGTCCACATAGCGCTGACCCTCAGGAAAGACCGCTCGGTGCCTGTCTATGCGGCCGGGCTTGACTTCAGCTACACCGCCGGTGTCACTCACGCAAAAGGAACGTACCCGCACAGGGAGCGCATGATAGCCTCATGCAGAACGCGTCCTATAGAGAACTATGACGCTTCCTATGCGGACGACACGCAGGAAGCGGAGGGAAAGGACGGCAGGATGATACGCACGAGCGCGGCGCTCAGAATGTACGCCGATTTATTCAACAGAACTTTCTCCGGCACGGAGAATCTTTTTGACGCGGGCGCCACAGGAATCCCCCTCTCCATACCCAGAAAATTCCCCGTGCCGATTCCGTGCGGAACCGCGCGCGCAGAGAATGAGGTATGGCTTCCTTTGCATGCAGGAACAGGGCGTAAAAATCCGGGGGCCGTAAAATATCTGGAGGAAGAGAGGATGGCTCTGGAGAAAGCCAGAGATCTTCTTAAGAACGGCGAGCGCTCCGCGTTCTATGAGCCCGGAGAAAATCTTGCGCGGCAGACGGAGGATATCTTAAGATGCAGGGAATACCTTTTCCTGCACTTTCCCGACGGATATAAATTCAGCATGGACACAGCGTTCCTTAAAAGAGTACGCGCGGAGACTGATTTTTTCTTAAAGCAGATAGGGCTTGCTCTTAAGGACTAGGACTCAGTCATCCTGCTTCTCTTTAAGCACTGCCAGGAAAGCGCTCTGCGGAAGCTCCACGTCTCCCGCCATAAGCATGCGCTTCTTTCCTTCCTTCTGTTTCTCCAGAAGCTTCCTTTTTCGCGTAATGTCTCCGCCGTAGCATTTGGCAAGCACGTCCTTGCGCACGGGATTGACCGTCTCGCGGGCGATTATCTGGCTTCCTATGGCGCCCTGTATGGCCACCTTGAACTGCTGGCGGGCAATCTCACCTTTAAGCCGCTCGCACACTTTGCGCGCCCTGTCCACCGCGCCGGGCCTGTAGCAAAGCTGCGCCAGGGCATCCACGGGCTTGGAGTTAATGAGTATGTCTATTTTTATCAGATCTGTGGGCCTGTAATCCGTCACATCGTAGTCAAAGCTGGCATAGCCGCGGCTGTAACTCTTGAGCTTGTCGTAAAAGTCAAAAAGGACTTCCGCGAGCGGCATATCGTAAGTGAGTTCCACGCGCTTCTCGTCCAGATACTGCATGTTAGTCTGCGAGCCGCGCTTTATGCGGCAGAGCTCCATTATGCTCCCCAGATACTCAGATGGTGTCATTATGACGGCGCGTATGTAGGGCTCCTCCGAATGCTCTATTTTCCCGTCAGGAAAGTCCGCGGGATTATCCACAAAAATCTCATCCTTTCCCTGAGGCTTAACTTTGTAGCGCACGCTGGGCGCGGTGAAAATCACCACCTGCCCGAAGTCCCTCTCCAGCCGCTCCTGCACTATCTCCAGATGCAGCAGCCCCAGAAATCCGCATCTGAAACCGTTGCCCAGCGCAAGGGAGTTGTCTTTCTCGTAGACAAGGCTCGCGTCGTTAAGGCGCAGCTTCTCCATGGCCTCCTTAAGCTCCTCGTAGTCGTTGGAGTCTATGGGATAAATGGAGCTGAACACCACGGGCTTAACGTCCTTGAAACCCGGAAGAGGCTCACTGGCGGGGTTCGCCACCGATGTCACCGTGTCTCCTACACGCACGTCCTGGACCGCCTTTATGCCTGCGATTATGTAGCCCACGTCCCCGGCCTCCAGAACGCCTGTCTCCTCATATTTGATTTTAAAGACTCCCGCCTGCTCCACCTTGTACTCGTGCTCCGAGCTCATAAGGCGTATGACATCGCCGGTCCTCACACGGCCCTCTTTTACGCGTATGTGGACCACCACGCCGCGGTACTCATCATAATGGCAGTCAAATATAAGCGCCTGCAGCGGGGCCTCCACATCACCTGTGGGCGCGGGAAATTTCGTGACTATGGCCTCCATAAGCTCGTCTATGCCCTGCCCTGTCTTGGCGCTCACCAGCTGCGCGTCCGCGGAGTCCAGCCCCAAATCATGGTCTATCTGCTTTTTTACGCCCTCCACGTCGGCGCTTGCCAAATCTATTTTGTTCACCACGGGAACTATGGTCAGATCCTGCTCCAGCGCCAGATACATGTTGCTCACCGTCTGGCTCTCCACGCCCTGCGTGGCATCTATAAGAAGCAGCGCGCCCTCGCACGACGCTATGGCGCGGCTCACCTCGTAGGAAAAGTCCACGTGCCCCGGAGTGTCCACGAAATTCAGCTCGTAGTCGTGGCCGTCCTTGGCATGGTACGGAATCGTAACCGCCTGGCTCTTTATGGTTATGCCCCGCTCACGCTCTATGTCCATGCTGTCAAGAATCTGGTTCATCATCTGGCGGTCGTCAATGATTTTAGCGCGCTGTATAAGGCGGTCAGCCAGAGTGGACTTTCCGTGGTCAATATGGGCGGTGATGCAGAAATTCCGCTTGTATTTTAGCTCTGTCATAGGTCGTAGAATCATAGCAGAAAAAAAGCGTTACCGCAAGGCAAGCGGCACGGAAGGAAAATCACACGCAAGTTTTTTGGACGGAGCCATATCATAAACATCCATGCGCGCGTCAAACACTCATGGCAACCCGTTCCCCGCTGCTCCAGGTTGCAGTGCTGCGCACCGCCGGGGCGCCTTCCGCATCGGGCGTAGGCCTGGCAGTCTCTGCCCCACGCGCTCGCGTCAGAAATAGTACGGGCTGTCCATGGGCACAGTGAGACCGAGCGTAACGTCCAGGAATCCGTTCTTGCGTTTTTTGGCGTACAGCTCTATGTACGCGGCGCTCTTCTCATCGTTAAAGCTCACTCCCAGAATGTCCACCGGGTCAGACTCGCTGAACCCCGCCTCGTCCGCCACGCTTCCTTTCAAAACGCTCACCACAGAGTAGCGGCGGCGGTTTGACGTGCTCGCGCGCACAAGCCTGAATCCCATGATGGGCACCATGGAGTCCGCGAGCAGGTCATGGCGGTAAACCTCGTACCCGGGATTCTGAGGGCGCCTCTCCAGATACACAAGCCTGTGCTCCGTGGAGAATCCCTCGCCGTCAGACAGCGGCGTCATCACCGTAACGTCCGCTATGGTTCCGGTCTGGCTCCGTATGAAACAGCTCTGCAAATCGTCCAGCGAATTCACCGCAAGCCCGTTCAGCGCCACTATTATGTCATCCTCCGAGATTCCCGCGCGGTAAGCGCTGGAGCCCGGCATCACGTACTGCACCTTGAGCCCCTCGTTCACGGCACCGCTCCCGCTCCTCCGCTGCGTGCGCCCGAATGCGCCTATCCACGGATGCTCTCTCTCGCCGCCCGCATACAGGAACGGAAGCTCATATTTAAGGTACTCCACGGGAATGGCAAAGTTAAGCCCTTGATAATTCTGCACGCCCGCGAACACTATGGCCTGCACCCGTCCGGCCTCGTCTATGAGCGGTCCTCCGCTGTTCCCTGAATTGACCGCCGCGTCAATCTGGAACACGAATCCCATGGAGAAAAGCCTCCTGTCCTTGGCGGATATTATGCCCCTCGTCAGAGTCCGCTCCAGTCCCAGAGGAGAGCCTATGGCATACACAGGGTTACCCACGTCAAGGTCCTCGGACGAGCCGAGCGCGAAAACATACGGGGCCTCCACCTCAGTTTTTATAAGCGCCAGATCAAGCAGGCTGTCCCAGCCTATGACTTTGGCGGGAATGCGGGTGTCGGGGTCCTCGGCCAGCTTCACGTACAGCCTGGAATATCCCTGCGATTTTTTGTCAACCATGTCCGCTATTACATGATGGTTAGTGATTATGTATCCGTCGCGTGAGATAAAGAATCCGCTTCCCAGAACCGCGTCAGTAAAGCCTATGCCGCGCTCCACCTTTATGCCCTTGTCCACATATACGGTCACAGTGCCCTTTATGAATTCCGAGACTTTCCTCTCCCCGGACCCGCCCGCGACAGGTGAAAGTCCCGGCACGGAATCAAGCGGGATGGACGGCGCGGGAAAATCTATTCCTCGGCTTGAAAAATAACCCGCGGCCCTGAGGCTTTCGTAAAGGCGCACGGCGCCCACCATGTCATGGCTCTCCACGGAGTCCTTAAGATTCGCAAGGACAAAGCCGCCGCAGTCATCGAACAGTTCCTCCGCCAGCGCGTTTGACGGCACTTTGTCCAAAATAAGGCGGGAGCGCCACAGGGCCCTGGTGCCGCCGTCAGAATCGGAATTATCCAGCAAGGCGCGCACGGCTTTTATCTCATCGGAGACGGCGTTCTCCTCCGTGTAATCCACAGGCGCAAAAATCTCATCCGGCTCCCTCAGGCTTCCGCAGGAGACAAGCGCATGGCACGCCAGAAAAATCCCGGCGGCGGCAAAACAACTAATAATCTTTCTCATAATCCTCTTCCGGAACGAGCATTCCGTAGCACAGGGAGCCGAACCGCACGCATACGGCCCGCTCGCCTGCGTCCGAGACCACAGCGCATACTCCCTGAGCCGCGGTCAGGTCCAGCGTCTGCGCGCATTTCTTTGCCATTGACTCGGAGCCCGCACGCCCCAGCCAGTAGAATCCGCTCACGTCTGACTCCGATACATCCAGTCTCACCCTGCTGTCATCCTGCCCGCTGAAAACCGCATAGGGCACACCGCCGCGGCATTTTACGCTTATAAGCTCGCCTGACGGATGCAGGCGGAAAAAAGACTCCTCGATTTTCTCGCCCGTATCATCAGACGGATAAAGCACGTAGCGCGTCTCCCAGATGCCGTCGCCGTCAGTGTCCCACGAGGCAATCTTTCCTCCGCGCTCCACGTATTCTTCCGTAAAGTTAGGAACAGTGTCGCCGTTCATGTCCACCTGCACCATGCGCAGATAAAAGCGCGCGGCGCCGGACGGCACACCGAAAAGGTTCACCATTATCGCGCTCTCATCCTCCAGCGAATGGACCAGGCCCATACCGTCAGTTCCCACCGCATAGAATTCCGTGGTCTCAAAAATACCGTCGCCGTCCTTGTCCACCACACGCAGCACAGGCACATCATTCTGGAATTCAGTCTGCGCGTAAAGCTTTCCGTCCGCATAATACCGCGCCAGACGCAGGTGCCCGGAAAGGACCGTGAATTCTATCACGGCGCCAGCGCGCTCTGATGAGGGCACTGTGAACGATGAGCAGGAGCGAAGAAGAATATCGTTTGTAAGCGGGGCCTCATGCATGTCCGTGGCGGGGAAAAAGAACCTGCCCTTTATGGCGGACGAAATCACGGGCTCCTCCTCCATGCTGAGCGGCGTCCATTTTAAAGTCTCTGCCAGAAGCGAGAAATGCTCGCTCACGTCACCCGCGGAATTAAGGAAATCCACCCGGGAAAGATACGGATACTCACTCCATGAGAAATTCATCCTGCGCTCCGCCAGATTGCCAGAGACCGGAACACCGTAATCGCACACCACAGTCCAGTCCGTCTCGCCGTCCTGGTTCCTGTCAAAATAAATCGTCTCCGGCCTTCCGCGCGAATACTTAACGTAAATGTTATCCAGACCGTCACCGTCAGTGTCATGGACAATCACGCCTGAGTACGACGCTAAATAATCCCTGGCCTCTGCGATTACGGACTCATCCGTAAGCATGGGGATGAATTCCCTGAGCACGGAAAGGCTTATGCTGTCCTCCGCGAACGGCACCAGATAGCGCAGCGCGGACCGCTCGCTTATAAGGCCGCACTCAAGCGCAGTAACGGCGTACAGCGGATGGCGAAGTCCTCTCGCGGAGAAAGATTTTAAAAGATGCTCTTTCTGTTTACCTGAGGAGAACCTGGCGGCGTAAATCTCAAGCTCCGCGTCCTTGTCGGGCGAGGCCTCCACATATTGCAGGGCCTGCGCCGTAAAGAAATCCGCCAGACGCCGGACATCCTGCGACGTGTCCAGATGAGACTCATTCTTAAAGAACAGAAGGGGGAACCTTGTGTCGGAAGGATAAATCCTCCTTGCGCTCTCTATTTTGTCGCGGGCCTTTGAGACTGACTCCGGCGTTCCCATGCGGTAGAAAGCCTTGGCACGTATGAACTCAGCGTCCGCCGAATACAGCATGGGCCCGGCGTCCAGAATTTGCGGCACCATATAAAAGCGCCCCGTGTCGCAGAGCAAATCCGCGTACATAAGGCGGGCGCCGTCACGGTTGTAGTCCACCCAGTTATTCTCATCCAGCGCCCTCTGCACAAGCGGAAGAATCTTGGCGCGCGGAGCCTCCAGATGAGTGTTTGAGAGCGAGAGTATGTACCACAGGTCAGAAAGAGTCTCGTCATACGCGAGCCCGAGCGTAGCCTGCGATATGGCCGCGCTCCAGTCCTTGTCGCCCGCATAATTCTTAGCCAGGGAAAGGCACCTGAGGGCGGTCCTTCTGTTCGCGCTCTGAACCTGCGGGCGTATGCCGTCATCGGACTCCTGCGCCAGGAGCGGGGCAAAAGAAAGGGCCGCACACAAAATAAAAAACGCAGTTCTCATACTAAATCCTCATTCCTCACAATCCAATCCTTAAATCCGCAGGCCGCCCCCAGGACCGCCGCTATGCTTTTCTCCTGCCCGGAAAGATTCTGCACCACCGGCACCAGGAATTTTAAATCGCCGCACTTCCAGCCGTCCAGAATCCCGGAGACACCGCGCATTCTTCCGCCGGAATCCCTCACCCTGTCGCCGGGCATAAGGGAGCGGAACACGAACGGAAACCTTACCGTAAGCAGGTCGCCCTCACGCGCGCACGGCGCAAAGTCCCCGCCCTCAAAGCTAAGGCCGCTCACAGTCCCGCCGTCAGACACGCTGAATGACCACGGTCCCGCCACGTACACGCCTCCCCTCTCCACTATAACAAAAAATCCGCTCTCTGTCGCTACCGGGGCTTTCCTCTGCACGCTTATTCTTTTTCCGTCAAAGCGCACGCACACCATGCCGCATGTCTCGCTCCAAGGTCCCGCATTGCCCGCGCCGCTTAAAGAGACGTCAGCTTTCTCTGACACGGAGCTGCAGAACGACCATGGGACCCTTTCGCGCGGGCCTCCGTCAGAACGGTCATTTTCCTCATGCGCGTGCACACCGTCTGCGGCGCGCATAATGAGCCTCCATCTTAGCGCAGCAGGCAGCATGATAAAATCCGCGGCCTCAATCCAGAAAGTCACACCGCCGTCCGAAGCCTCCTCTTTAAAGAAAGACTTCCACGCGGAGTCCGCGGCCTGCCGTATGAAAAGAGAGTCCTCTCCCGCCTTAACTGAAAGGCTAAGAACGCTCTTCCTCCAGCCGGGCACCGCCTCATCCAGGACGGGCATTACGCAGTTACGGATGCGGTTACGGAGCATGGAAAGGCTCCGGTTAGTGGAGTCCGTCCTGTAAGTGATTTTCCTCTCTTCCAGATAGCGCTCCACACTGCTCCTTTTAATGCCGAGCATGGGCCGTATGAAGCAGGAGCGCGCACGCGGAATGCCTGACAAATCCGCGCTTCCCTGCAGAAAGCGCATGAGCACTGTCTCGCACTGGTCGTCGGCATGATGCGCCAGGCACAGAAAGTCCACGCCTTTCTCACGCACAAAAGACTCGAAGCGCTCATAGCGCACGGCGCGCGCGGCCTCCTCCACACCAGTGCCGCACTCACGCGAGAGCCGCTTTATATGGCCCTCAGGAACATTCATGCGCACGCACGGAACGCCGAGGTCTTTGCACAGGGACTCCACAAAATCCGCGTCCCCGGCGCTCTCCTCCCTGGGACGTATAGCGTGGTCCACGGTAACGGCGCTAAGGGCCGCATTCGGGAAGCATTTAAGAATCTCAGACAGAGCGACAAGCAGCGCCACGGAATCCGCACCGCCAGAGACCGCGGCCCCCAGAGAGACAGAACCTCCCAAATCCACGCCGCAGTCCCTGAGCCCACGCAGAACGGCGCCCTCAAATTCCGCGCAAAAATTCTCCATGCGAACATTCTATCATAAAAAAGGCGCAAAAAAAAGCACCGGCATAAAACCGGTGCTGTCTCTCACGGCATTGCGCTCCGCCTATCTTTTAGGAGGCGCTATGGTAACGATAAGAGATGTCTCTTTAGTAAGGACCTGAACTTTGTCGCCCAGGTTGAGGTCAGAGATGGAAAGCTTTCCGCCTATGTCCAGCTTGGACACATCCACAAAAATGGACTGCGGTATGTCCTGCGGGAGCGCCTTAAGCTTAACGTCAGGCACGTGCTTCACCATGTATCCGCCCTTAAGCACACCGGCGGGAGTGCCCGTGTAATGGATTTTAAGGACCACGGTGATGGGCTTGGTGCCGCTCACAATGTAAAAATCAGCGTGCAGATTCTTGTCGGTCTTGATGTCGTACTCAGTGTCCTTTATGTAAGCCTGATTATCTTTACCGTCAATCTTAAGATTCACAAGCGTTGTCTTGGTAACTGAGCGCCAGGCCTTTGAGAATTCCGCGGCGTCAATATCCAGCATTACAGACTCACCTTTCTCATCGTAAGCCACGGCAGGGATGTGTCCAGTAGCACGAAGTTTTTTGGCGGCGCGTCTGCCCGATTCTGTGCGGGTTTTAGCATTGATTACGAATTGCTCCATAGTATGAACAGACTCCTTTTTTATAAACTTTTAAAAGCTGGGACGGCAGGATTCGAACCTGCGGAATGACGGCACCAAAAGCCGTTGTCTTACCGCTTGACGACGTCCCAAAATTATGCGCCACAGGCTTTATTCTTCGCCAGGAGCGCCAGCCTCAAAATGTCCCGCGTTATATTCGGACAGAATCTTATCCTGCAACTCCGCGCGAAATTCCGGTTTTACAGGATGCGCGATATCCTTGTATTCGCCGGACTGTGTTTTACGGCTAGGCATCGCAATGAACAATCCTGTGTTGCCTTCTATGATTTTTACGTTATGAACGACAAAACTGTTGTCAAACGTAACCGTTACATAGGCCTTGAGTTTCCCCTCAGCCTCCACTTTACGTATACGAACTTCTGTAACTTGCATCCTCACTCTCTCCATGCTTTTGTTATAGAAAATTCTAGACTACCATCGACCTCCAGTTTTCTGACAGCGCCTCGCAGGCGGCCTCCGCGCGGGACCTGCCGCTGAACACTCCATAAACTGCAGAACCGGATCCGGTCATATCAGCAAAATCCGCGCCGCTTTGCCGAATGTCGCGCAACGCATCGCCAATCTCGCTGAATCTGCTCACAACCGGGGTTGTAAAGTCATTTTTAAAAGACCAGTTCCGGACAGCGTCCAGATATATATCTTCCAACGGCGCGGGCTCAATCTCGTCCTTACCGCTCAAAGACTTGTGCTCATCCACAAAAGAGTAGGCCTCCTTTGTGGAGACGGAGACACCGGGCATTACCAGCACCACGGAAAAATCATCCCTGGGCCTTAAAGGTGTCACTCGCTCGCCCCTGCCCTGCACCAGCGCCGCGAAAGGGCGGTATGAGTCCGCGGACTTATTCAGGAGAATGGCGCGCGTAAAAAAAAACACGTCGCTTCCCACAAGCCCCGCCAGGCTCATAAAATGCTCCGGCGCCAGATGCGTATCAAACAGACTGTCCAGGGAATGAAAAAAAGAAGAAGCATCGCTTGAGCCGCCCCCCAATCCACCGCCTGCGGGAATCCGTTTCCTAACATGGACGCGGACACCCTCTTTTATGCCAGTCAGTACGCAGAAAGCTTTGTACGCCACAGTGAAAGTGTTCTCGCAAGGAAGCTCCATGCCCTCGCACTCCACGACACACCCGATCTCTGCCCCGCCCCGCTCCACGGTAATCTCATCGCACAGCCTGACGGTGGTAAAAATGCTCTGTATGTCGTGATAACCGTCCGCCCGCCTGGGAAAGACCTTAAGTCCCAGGTTTATTTTCGCAGGGGCCAGAACGGTGATTCGTCTGCGCATACGTCGTTACTATAGCGGTTAGATTCATTTGTGTCAATACTTACGGCCGCTTTATTTGACGGCGTCATAAAATCCTATTCTCCTAGTAAAAAACTAATATTTTTTTTCAAAACCTATTGACACGATAGGCGGGGGGGGTATAACAGGGTATCAAAAAAGTAAAATCAGGAGGATTTTATGAAAAAACACATTATCTCAGTGCTGGCGGGGCTGGCACTGGCGGGCACCCTCGCTTTTGCGGACGGGCTGTCCTTTACAAACGTGCTCTACACCGAGGTCGCGAATTTCAGCAAAGTAGAAGACAATGACCTGGACGTAAACTTTGCAGGTAACAACCAGACCTACGAGCAGATGGCCGCGGGATACACTTCAGAGAAAGTGGACATCTACGCGCAGGCGCGCATCAACTTTCTGACCGCCGATGACAAATTCATCACGGGCTTCGGATACCGCGGAGACAAGACATTCTTCAGCATCAAATACAAGCCCGTCAGCGGACTTGACCTGGGCATTGGAACAAGCTACAACATCCCCGGCGCTTACCTTGCCGTGGAGGACGACTATGTGGCCATAGGAAAAATCGGCTCACCCGGATTCAACGTGGCGTTAACCGGCATCAAGAACCTTACCGTGGTGGTGGCGTTTGACTTTATCTCCGGTTGGTACGATAACATTTTTGAGAGCGGAGACAAATACGTGTTCAACACGGGCGTGGGAGCATGGTACGAGTTCAAGAACGGAAAGGATGCCACAGTGTTCACGCTGGGCGCCGCGTTTGACTACTCCCGCGCCAACGCAGGAAACATTCATGCCGGCGTGTACGGCTCAGCGGCTCCGCTTGAGGGACTTGACCTGTACTTCGGCTTCACCTACAACACCCCCGGTCCAAATAATGAAGGTCCAAAAGCTCCTCCAAGCACATACGACCCCTACATAGTGGATGACCATGCGGTAAACTTCTCCGTCACCTATGCAAAGAAAAGTTTCTACAGCGCGTTTGACTTCAACACCGGCCTTAGATTCAAGGACGATAATGACAACGAAATAGTTCCCGCGTTCTACGCAGGAGCGCTTCTGGGCTATAACATAAGCAAGGACTTTGCGGTGGAGGTCTCATCACAGACCTACGGATGGTACAATCTATACATGAAGGGAAAAGACAGTTTTGTTACCATACAGCCTGCCGCTATATGGGCACTGTCAAAGCACAACACATTCGTTTTCTCCGCTCTGGTTAAATTAAAAGAGAATTCTTTCAACCTTTCCTTCCCTGTGAAGTGGACTTTCAAGCTGTAGTCTGAGAGGCTTGGGTCATGCGCGGGCTGCCTTAACCGGCGGCCCGTTTTTTTTGCCTGCCTCCGCGCGCGGGATTCCGCGGTTTTTACCATTGACAAAAGCGCCTGTGTAATTTACATTCTATGTGTAGTTTAATTTAGCGCTTTAAAGGAGCTCCTCTATGTTTATCGACGATGATGAAAGGACGGATTTTGCCTCGCTCGCAGGATTTTCTTACGACGACGAATACTCAGACGACTACGATCCCGATGATGAGTTCGACGATGACTTTGAAGACGATGACGACGACTTTGATGATGACGATGAATTTGAGGACGACGATTTTGAGGATGACCTGGAAGAGGACGACTACGACGAGCCGTACGACGACCAGGAGGCAGAGGACGGCTACGACAACCACATAAGGGGCTTTGACGATGACCTGTACAGCGATGATGAGGAAATCGAGGAGGACTCCGACCCCGCCGACATCGACTACTGAGCGGCCCGCTCAGATTGCGTCTAGCGCAGCTTTTCGGCGGCGTGCCACAGCTTCTCAAGCTCGTAGAAGCCGCGGGCATCGTCGCTCATAAGATGGACCACTATGGTGCCGAGGTCTATTAGGTTCCAGTCATCGCCCTGCGGCGACTTTTTGTCCACCTTGTGAATCTCAAGCCCATTGTTCCCGGCGTACTCCTTTATGGTCCTTGCCAGGCCCTGCCAGTGGGGGCCGCTGCTTATGGTGACTATCACAAAAAAATCAGTCCAGCTGTTCAGCTCCGAGACATCCAGAACGGTAACATCCCTGCCCTTTCCGTCCTCCATGAGCCCCGCTATCTCCAGCGCTTTTTCCTTATCAGTTTTTGTCATTTCTTTCTCCTCTGCCGTATCCGCCTCGGACATAACGTCCGTCAAAGTCACTGCCCAGAATCAAAGTAAAGTCCACCTCAGCGGCGCTCGACCATCCTTGATCCAGGCTCCTCACCTCCTCGTCCTTTATGTTGTAGCAGGTGATGAAGTTCCCAAGGCTCTCAGCGGCCTCCTTGTTTCCTATGTGGTTTATAATCACGGTGTGCTCGTAGTCGTCGCGGTCGGCGTTCACCGCCTGCAGGACGTCGTATCCCACCGTGGAAAGAAGCGCCGCGGTGTTTCTGGCAAGGCCCTGTGTGCCCGTGCCGTTCTGAATCTCCACCACGTAGACGCGCATCTGCATCTCCTCGTTGGCGGTCCTGAGCATTGCCATCCTCTGCATGACCACGTCCTTTATGAGCTGGCCGTTATAGAACGGGAAGAGAAGAAGCTTGCCGTCAGTGTTACGGAGGCTTCCTGTTATGGTCTGCGGGGAGAGCCGCTCTGAGTCCATGTGGGAGAACATCTCCAGAAGCGTGTAGAGCGCGGCCTGGTTCATGTTAGTGTCCACCAGTTCGCCGAAAGCCGCGAAGTTTTTCTTTGAGAACATCACGGACCTTTTTTCCCTGAGCGCGGAGATAAGCGCTATGATTACGTTCTGCCGTCTGTCCGCGCGCGCTCCCTCGGCCTCCTCCTCAGCAAAATACTGCATGTAGGTCTGAATCTTGTCGCCGTCAAGGTTAACCACGCCGCTTGGAAGAAGCCACCGCTCGCCCTCAGGTCCCACGACGTCCACGGGAGACGGCACGAACACCCTGAGCCCTCCCAGAAGGTCCGTAAGAATGCCCAGGTTCTGCAATGAGATGTCCAGAGTGAACGGGATGTCCAGCCGGAAGAGCTTCGCTATCTCACCGGAATATGTCTGCATTCCTTTCTCGCTGTAAACCACGTCTATGCGGTCCACGCGCCCCAGGCTGGAATATATGCCGCCCACGTTTCCCGGAATGTTGAACAGGGCGCCCATCTGCGTGGGAGGATAATACAGGACCACGTTGGTCACCAGTGGATTTCCCTCGCCGTCATTTATCACAAGGCACGCGGCTATGCCATGGTCACCGGAAAGCCTTTCCTCCACGGGATTTGTCCTCAGCGAGAGCGACATGACAATGATCAGCGCCGCCATAATCAGCAGAATGGCAATGACAAGAATAATGCTCTTTTTTTTGCCGGACGATGAATTCATAAAACTCCTCTCAAGTACGCGACGCTCATGCCTGTGAGTCCCGGAGGCTTTGCAGGAATCTTAGCGTGGCGGGCGCGACTTTTTTTCCTCTGCTCCTAAGATATTCAAGGCTCTCCTCCGCCACCGCAAGGCACATCCCGTCCAGGCTCATGCCAAGCAGAGAGGCTATGCGCTCCGGGGAGGAGTTAGGGCGGCCGGGCTCTATCTTGTCAGCGGCATAGATTATCTTTGCCAGGGCACAGATGCCCTCTCCGCCGAACGTGTGGCGCGCCACAGCCTCCAGAATGTCACTGTCATCCACGCCGAAATCCTCGCGCAGTTTTACGGCGGCCGCCCTGCCGTGCAGGAGCGCGGGCTTGTCCCTCTCCACGTCGGTCACAGGCTCCCCGTCGCGGGATGCCATGCTAAGCTGAGCGGTGTCCTCCAGGTCCTTGCACATGTCGTGCGCGAGAGCCGCAAAGTAGCCTTTGGCCGGGTCCACGCCGTAAACTCCGCACATGCGCTCCGCGGTCTGCGCCACCCTTACGCTGTGCTCAAAGCGCGATTTTTTCTCTGACGCCAGGGCATACAGCCTCACTCTCTCCAAAAGACTCTCATCTATCCGCATAAAGACCGCCATCCCTAATATACTTAAAAACCGCGCCGGGCACAAGATATTTAAAGCCCGAGCCCCTGGCAGCCGCAGCGCGTATCTGGCTTGAGCTTACCGCCAGCTCCGGGTTTGAGAGACGAAGAGCGTCCTTAAACAGAGGCTCATCGTCCGCGCTGAATTCCCCGTCCGCCGCATTCCAGCCTTCCCTTGCAAAGTCGCCGCTTCCTGCAACAGGCGGACGGCGGGCAAGGATGAGCGTGCATGTCTTTGCGAGGTCTTGGGCCCTGCGCCACATACGGAAGCCTGAGTGCAGGTCGCTTCCCAGAATAAGGCCCAGCCTGTCCTCCAGGACATCGCCGTATTTTTCCCTGAGGAAGCATACCGTGTCGTAGGTGTATGAGATGCCGGCCCTCTCAATCTCGCACGGCTCTACTGAGAACCTGGGGTCGTCGGCGCACGCGAGGCGCACCATGCTCAGGCGGTCCATGGCGCTGACTGAGCCGGAGAAAGCCATCTCCTTGTGCGGCGGATTCAAGGCAGGCACGAACAGCACTTTGTCGTAGCCCAGCTCCGAGCACACGGAGTCCGCCAGCGCCAGATGCCCTATGTGCACGGGATTGAAGCTTCCTCCCAGGACGGCTATTCTCATCAGCCCTGGCTCCCGGGGAACTGCACCTCCCGGCTCTCGTCCACTGACCTGCCGGCCAGGAACGCGCTCACGGATTTTCCCTCGTCCGCATGATGGCTTCCGGGTGCGCGTCCGCGCTCAAGTTCCCTTACCAGAGAGACTATGGCGCTCTTTGCCTGCCCTATGTTCCTGCGCTCCAGAACGGACACGCATATTACCGGCACGGACGGGTCGCTCTCTTTAATGCGAGCGGCCACCTCCGCGGCACGCTCCTCCGCGCCCTCCACGTCTATCTTATTGCAGAGGACTATGCGCCTTTTCTCCGTGAGCCCTCCGCCGAACTGCTCCAGCTCTTTTAAAAGGGATGCGTAGGCCGTGAGGCAGCTATCGTCCGAGCAGTCTATCATAAAAAGGAGGGCCGCCGTGCGGGATATATGCTTAAGGAACCTTATTCCCAGTCCCGCGCCGCCGCTCGCGCCCTCTATGATTCCGGGGATGTCGGCGATTATGAGGTCCGTCTCATGGTCCACGTGCAGGACTCCCAGATTGGGGACTTTTGTGGTGAACGGATACGGCGCTATCTTAGGGCGGGCGTTGGTGAACAGGTCCAGCAGGCTGGATTTACCCGCGTTCGGGAAGCCCACAAGCCCCACGTCGGCCATTATGCTAAGCTCCACGCGCAGCTCCCTCTCCTCGCCGGGTTTTCCGGGATGCGCATAGCGGGGGGCCTGATTGGTGCTGCTTTTAAAATGAACGTTCCCCCAGCCGCCTTTCCCTCCCTTAAGGAACAGGAACTGCTCGTCCTCATTCTCTTCCGTAAAGTCATGTATGAGCTTTCCCGTGGCGGCATCCTTGATTGTGGTTCCCGGAGGAACGGGTATAATAACGTCGTCACCGTCCTTGCCGTAGCGGTTCCAGCCCATGCCGTCCTGACCGTTCTGCGCCTTGAACACATGATGATAGCGCAAATGCGCCAGCGTCCGCAGGTTCCGCCTTACACAGAAAATGACGTCCCCCCCGCGGCCGCCGTCGCCGCCGTTAGGTCCGCCGTCAGGGATGTATTTCTCGCGCCTGAATGAGACGCAGCCGTTGCCGCCTTTACCGGATATCACCCGGATAGTGGCCTCATCTGCAAACTGAATCATATTCCACCGTTTCCCCACACAAAAAAATACCCAGCATGGAGACCATACTGGGCATTATCTTAGCAAAAAGCAGGCTTATTTCGCTTCGGAAGCTATTACAGAAGCGAACTTGCGGCCGCGGCGCTCCCCGTACTTTACGGTGCCGTCGGCAAGCGCGAACAGAGTGTCATCTCCGCCGCGTCCCACGTTGTCGCCCGGGTGGATTCTGGTTCCGCGCTGGCGCACTAAAATGGAGCCGGCCCTTACCACCTCACCACTGTATTTTTTTACGCCCAGATGCTTAGGATTTGAATCGCGGCCATTTTTCGCGCCGCTTCCGCCTTTACTACGTCCCATTTTATTCCTCCATCGTAAAACTTGTCAATTCTCTGTACGCTCACAGAATTCTATGCACCGCGGATACTCATGCGCCAGGTCTCCAAGGCCTATCCTCAGAAAATCCGCGCCCGCCCTGAGCCTCTCTGACACAGCCGCCTCCAGCGGCTCCGTGCCGTGCTCAGCCGAGAACGAGAGCGAGCCCCTGCCGGACTGCCCCGTCCTGACAAGTATTCCGCCCGTATTCTCCAGGAAGGCCAGAGCGGTGCGCAGAAGCGAAGTCTCCGCGGCGCACACTATGTCCTTGCCTTTCGCGGCGAATCCCGCATGGCCCTCGGCGCTCACACGCCTGAAACGGCCGCAGGAGTCGCATACAAGGCAGACCCTCGTCACTTGCGGGCTTATGCCAGAACAACGTCCTTTACGGTCACGTTAGTGTATTCCTCACGGTGACCATGAAGGCGGTGATAGTCCTTCTTGCTCTTATACTTAAAAACAAGAACTTTCTTGTCCCTGAACGTCTCGCCCACCTCCACGGTGACTTTAGCGCCCTGAACATAGGGAGTGCCCACGGAAACCTTGTCCCCGTCGCTGACAAGGAGAACCTTGTCTATGGTGACGGTGTCTCCGGCCTTAGCGTCGTTAATCTTGCTGACGGTAAGGACAGCGTCTTTCTCCGCCTTGTACTGATTGCCTTTATACTCAACAACTGCGTACATACTAAAACCTCTGATACTTATTTGCCTTAAGGAGTAACGGGTTCCTTAAACGCTTACAATTTGTGCAGGTTATGATAACAAATTTAGCGGACGTTGGTCAAGGTGAATTCCCGTCCGAGCGCAAATAATTTTTAAAGTTTGTAACACGCCGGGTCAGAAAAGCATTATATTAGTAGCATAAAAAGGAGGCAACATGAAATCTCTTTCTAAAAGGATTCTGGCGGCCACGGGCACTTTTACGGCGGCCGCACTAAGCTTTGCGATCATAGCGTTCTCATGCAGGGCGAACGGTGGCTCGGCGAACGTGGCTTTCGCGCAGACGGCCCCGGCGGTGGAGATTCCGCAGGACGCGCTCTCCGTGACGCAGGCGCTGCAGAGCACGTTCAGGGCCATAAGCAGCGGCGTGCTTCCCGCTGTGGTGGAGGTGGATGTCACGGAGACCACCAAAGTGAGGACATACAATCCGTTCGAGGACCTTCCGTTCTTTTTCGGGCTGCCCAGGGGCAACGGGAACGGAGGCGATGAGGACGGCAAAAGATACCGCGAGTACAAGCAGAGCGGGCTCGGAAGCGGCGTGATTGTAAGGAAGAGCGGCAGGACAGTCTACGTGCTGACCAACAACCACGTGGCCGGGAACGCCACCACAATAAAGATAAAGCTTAACGACGAGCGCGAATTTGACGGCACGCTGGTGGGCGCGGACGAGCGCATGGACATAGCGCTGGTCTCGTTTGAGTGCGACAGCGATAAGACCGCGGAGAGCATAGCCGTGGCCAGGATGGGAAACTCGGACGAAGTGCAGCAGGGAGACATAGTGCTGGCCCTGGGAAGCCCGCTGGGATATTTCGCGAGCGTCACTCAGGGCATAGTGAGCGCCACGGGAAGAAGCGGCGGGCAGATAGGCTCCATCTCGGACTTCATACAGACAGACGCGGCCATAAACCAGGGTAACTCCGGCGGACCGCTCGTGAACATCTGGGGAGAGGTGATAGGCATAAACACGTGGATAGCCTCACAGAGCGGAGGAAGCCAGGGCCTGGGATTCTCAATCCCCATCAACAACATAAAGACCGCCATAGACCAGTTCATAAGCAAGGGCAAGATTGCCTACGGCTGGCTGGGAGTGAGCCTGGTGGACATAACGCAGGGCTATAAGGACGAGCTGGGCGTGGGAAAGCAGACTGGCGCCTTTGCCAGCGAGATATTCACTGGAAGCCCCGCAATGAAGGGCGGAATGCAGGCTGGAGACTTCATCACGGAGCTGAACGGGCATGCCGTAAAGTCCGTGGACCAGCTTGTGCGCGAGGTGGGGAACCTCAGGGCGGGAGAGACCGCCACATTCACCGTGCTGCGCGGAAAGAGCAAAGTGAGCCTTTCAGTCCTGATAGAGGAGCGCTCAAGCGACATCGTGGCCGACAACAGCAAGCTGTGGCCCGGATTCATAGCCGCCCCGCTCACGGAGGACAGCCGCAAGCAGATAAAGCTGGAGAACGACAAAGTGAAGGGAGTGCTTGTGACGAACGTGCAGGAGAAATCCCCCGCCGCCGCGCTAAGGCTTCAGAACGGGGATGTAATCACCGCCGTGAACGACAGGCAGGTCACTAACGTGCAGGAATTCTACGAGGCGCTGGACACCGCCGGAAAGAAAGAGGTATGGTACGACGTGTATTCGGACGGCCACACCATAAGCACGGGACGGTTCAAGCTGGACAAATAAAATATTGTTTTATTCGGGCATTGATGTAACAAAACGTAAGTAAGTTGGTTAATGTCAGTAAAGGCAAGCGAATGAAGCGATACATGTCTTTTTCATAAAAACTCCTAATTTTTAAGATTCGGCCCCCGGTTGTCAACCGGGGGCTGTTTCTTTTAAATGCCAGGAAAAACAGCATACAAGTCCGCCTCCCGCACGGAGACACGCTACGTTATTCTGTCCAGGGTCCTGCCAAGGGCGCGCCTCACGTCCTCCACCACCTCTTTCCGTATGGCGCTCCTGATTCTCTCGTTCTCATCGCTCTCCTCTATCAAAACAGGCTCTGTGCCGCTCGGAACAAAAAGCTGGTAGACCTCCACCTCCAGCGCGTCCGCAATCCTGACCAGAGTGTCCGTGCGCGGAAAACGGCGCTTGCCCTCTATGTCATTTATGTTCTGCGCGGAGACGCCGAGCCTCTCTGCCAGGGCCTCCTGGGTGAATTTACCCTTCCTGTATCTTTTTATGTTCGTGGAAAGAACGCCCTTTAACTCATCCTCTGTCATACTTGCATTTTGCTAGCCTTTCACGCTATTTTACACTAGCAAAGATTTATAAATAGTTTTATAATAGCGATACGCAAGTGCTGGTAACATAACCCGGGGAGACTGAATGAAAAAGACAAGTCCTATACTGATTTTACTTACGGCCGTGGCTGCCTGCGCCGTCATATCGGGCTGCCGAATGGGCATGGACGATTCCTGCACGGTATGGACGGACACCATGACTTACTCCGCTTTCTACTCATCGCTGGGAATAAGCCTCAGCGACGGATACTACGGGCGGCTTGAGCTCTCTGACTACGAGAGGAGCATTGTGCTCTCGGCGATGCCGGGCCATGCAAAGCACGACTGGACCAAGGGCAAAATAAAGGACTACCTCACAGGCCGCGGATTCGGAAGCGCGGAGGCGGAGAAAGAATCAGCATGGCTTACCACAGTGGACCACGGATTCATAGCAAGCAGGACGCAATCCTTGGTATACATCATAGTCAAATGAATTCCGCATCAGACGGACCGCACTTGCGCCGGAAGCGCGCAACCGCTATACTTGGCCCATGCAGTTGTGGGAACTTTTTATAATCGCAGTGGGACTTTCCATGGACGCGTTCGCGGTGTCCGTATGCAAGGGGCTTACCGCCAGGAATGCGGGAGTCAGGGAGATGCTCACGGCGGGCGCATGGTTCGGCTCGTTCCAGGGGATAATGCCGTTCCTGGGATGGATACTGGGCAGCAGGTTCCGCGTGTACATAGAGCGCGCAGACCACTGGATAGCGTTCTCACTACTGGTGATAATAGGGCTGAACATGATACGCGAGGCGGTGTCGCATAAAGGCGGAGATGAGGCGGAAAGAGAGAAAGACGCGGGCTTCGGTCCCAGGACTATGCTGCTTATGGCGGTGGCCACAAGCATAGACGCGCTTGCCGTGGGAATAACGTTCGGGCTTTTTCTGGACGGACTTTCCCGGATTGTGACGGCGTGCGCGTTCATCTGCGCAATAACTTTCATCCTGAGCGCGGCGGGCGTCAAGGCGGGAAGCATGTTCGGGCTCAGGTTCGAGAAGCGGGCGGAGATAGCGGGAGGAGTGATACTCATCCTAATAGGCGTAAAGATTCTGCTGGAGCACTCAGGCATTATAAATTTCTGAATCTTTTCCGCGGGGCCGCTGTGACTCATCTTCTCACTTTTAATCCGAGGCTTTATCTAAGAGGCACTTTTTAGTCTTGTAATTGTGGCAAATTCATTTTATTATTGCCGCATGACTATCTACGAGAACATCAACGCGCTCACGGGCTATGCCCTCACTACAGGTCTTATAGAAAAAGAAGACGTAATCTACACGCAGAACAGGCTGCTTGAGCTTTTCAAGCTGGACGGATTCGAGGACCCCGGACAGGCGGAGAGAATACCCTGCACGGACATCCGCGACCTGGAGGGAATTCTGCGCGCCCTGATGGACTGGGCGGGAAAGAACGGCATTTTCAACGATGAGGGGCCGGCGTACCGCGACTTGTTCGACACTAAAATCATGGGGCTGCTCGTGGCGCGTCCCTCCGAGATACAGCGTAAATTCCAGGCGCTTTACGATAAGTCTCCCAGAGAGGCCACCGACTGGTACTATAAATTCAGCCAGGACACGGACTACATACGCCGCTACAGGATATGCAAGGACGTGAAATGGAAGAGCAGGACTGAATACGGGGACATAGACATAACCATAAATCTCTCCAAGCCGGAGAAAGACCCCAAGGCCATAGCGGCCGCACGCAACGCCAAGCAGGGAGGCTATCCGCAGTGCCTACTGTGCAAGGAGAACGTGGGATACGCGGGAAGGCTTAACCATGCCGCGCGCCAGACCCACCGCACAATACCGCTCACGCTGGCGGGAACCAGATGGGGCATGCAGTACTCGCCCTACGTGTATTACAACGAGCACTGCATAGTGTTCAGCGAGTCCCACACTCCCATGAGAATATCGCGCGAGACTTTCTCCACACTGCTGGATTTCATAAAGATGTTCCCGCACTACATGCTCGGAAGCAACGCGGACCTTCCCATAGTGGGCGGCTCAATCCTTACGCACAATCATTATCAGGGAGGAAACTACGAATTCCCCATGGCGCGCGCGGAGGTGGAGGAGACTTTCAGCGTTCCCGGATTCGAGGACGTAAAATGCGGCATTCTTAAATGGCCCATGAGCGTAATAAGAATAAGCGCCAAGGACAGCGGACGTCTGGTGGACCTGGCGGACAGGATTCTTAGCGCATGGAGGTCCTACACGGACGAGGACGCGTTCATTCTGGCGGAGACTGACGGCGAGGCCCACAACACCATAACTCCCATAGCACGCATGCGCGGCCCGGACTTTGAGCTTGACCTGGTGCTCAGGAACAACATCACCACGGAGGAGCACCCGCTCGGAGTTTACCATCCGCACGCAAGGCTCCATCACATAAAGAAAGAGAACATAGGGCTCATAGAGGTCATGGGTCTGGCCGTGCTGCCCGCGCGTCTTAAGCAGGAGCTTTCCGATTTGGAGAAAGCGATTCTGGAGGACCGCGACATCTCCTCCAACGAGAGCCTCTCAAAGCACGCGGACTGGGTGAAGGAGATAAAGGAGAAATACCGGGCGGCGGGAACAGGATTCACGGCAGAGAACATAGGGCAGATTTTGCGCGACGAGGTGGGCTTGGTTTTCAGCCAGGTGCTGGAGGACGCGGGGGTCTACAAGCGCAACGAGGAAGGCAAACGGGCGTTCCGCAGGTTCACGGCATCACTGTAAGAAAGCCCATGATAAAACTAAAAGTCAAAGGGGAGATATAAAATGGCAGGACTTTACATTCCGCAGGGCTACAGGCCTCTCTTGAACGAAAAGGAGACTGAGAAAGCCATAGAGATGGTGAAGAATTTCTTTCAGCTTACGCTGTCCACGGAGCTTAACCTTACGCGCGTAACCGCACCGCTCTTTGTCAGAAGCGGGCTGGGCATAAACGATGACCTGAACGGCACCGAGCGCCCAGTTCGCTTTCCCGTGAAGGACATGGGCGAGGCGCAGCTTGAGATAGTGCACTCCCTGGCCAAATGGAAGCGCATGAAAGTAAGCGAGATGGGACTTAAGCCCGGATTCGGAATATACACCGACATGAACGCCATCCGCGCGGACGAGGAGCTTGACAACCTTCACTCGCTCTACGTGGACCAATGGGACTGGGAGCTGTGCATAAACGAGTCCGACAGAAACACCGCTTATCTAAAGGAGACTGTAAGGAAAGTCTACAGAAGCCTTAAGCGCACGGAATTCTATATCTACGACCGCTACGAGAGCATACCCCCGGTGCTGCCTGAGGAGATTACGTTCCTGTACGCGGACGACCTGCAGAGGGAGTTTCCCGAACTGACACCGAAAGAGCGCGAGACCGAGGCGTGCAAGAAATATGGCGCGGTGTTCATCATAGGCATAGGAGGAAAGCTCCCCGACGGCTCCATACACGACGGGCGCGCCCCCGACTACGACGACTGGATCACGCAGGAGAACGGGCACCGTGGCCTTAACGGCGACATCATGGTGTGGAACCCCGTGCTTGAAAGCGCCATGGAGCTCTCATCCATGGGAATACGCGTGAACGCGCAGTCATTGAGGGCCCAGCTGCAGGAAAGAGGCTGTCCTGAGAGGGAGAATCTTTCCTTCCACTCGCAGCTGCTCAATGGAAAGCTAAGCCAGACCCTGGGCGGCGGCATAGGACAGAGCCGGCTCTGCATGTACTTTCTGCGGAAGGCGCACATAGGTGAAATCCAGGTAAGCACATGGCCGGATGAGATGATAAGCGAGTGCGAGAGAAACAGCATCCACATCCTCTAAGACCATAAGGCTTCATCATGCAGACAGGCCCCCGCGCGCAGAGACAGTACGATATTCCCACGAGCAGAATAGTGCAGGAGCTTCCGGATTTTACGGCGCGGGGCATAACTGAATTCATAATACACGACAAGCACCTGGCCTCAGACAAAAAGGAGATTCTCCGCATAGCGGACGCCGTAAGAAAATACGCGCCGGAGCTTTTCATCTCCATCCCCGTCTCCATCAAAATAATCGACAAAGATTTTCTGGCGGCCATGTCCGACCTTTTCTGCTCGCTTGAGATTCCGCTGGACTGCACCGAAAAAGGAGGCGCCCTGCTCCTGGACAAAAAAATGTGGTCCTCCAAGGCAAAGGCTTTGAATGAGGCCGGAACAGTATTCGGGTTCAGCATGGGCTGGGGAACGCAGGCAGGAGACACATTCAGGATGTTCCGCACACGGCTGGACTTCGCCCTCTCGCTCTACCCTAACCACGTAAATTTCCCGCAGTTCGGCAAGGACAACGGAAGCGTTCCCGGCACCGGCGTATTCTCCTCCAAGGACATGGACTTCGCCAGAGGCATGGCGTTCGCATGCAGGACGTTCTACACCGCGGGAAGGGCAGTCCCGTGGTTCAACTCCGCTACTCAGGCGCTAAGGATTCTGCCCTCGCAGTTTTTCGCGGACTTTGACGAGTGGCAGCAGTGCAATAACTGCAGCCAGATAACAGGCTTTGTCCCGGAGGAGCGGGCGCACACCGAGATAGAGAGAATGCAGATAACGTTCCTAAAAGAGAAGTGCGCGGAAAAGCACAGGGAGCATATTTTTCCAGCGCTCAGCGACACAGTGCGCCTTAACGGAGCGTTCTCCAGGCTGACCGAGAATGGCAAGGAGAGCACGCTGGACCTCTCATACAATCCTGACGACATATTAAGCCCATGCAGCATGAGCCTCTGCCAGTTCGCGGAGAACGTCACCATGGAAAGCTGCACTGTAAGGATTTTTGACAGCAACGGAATCCCGGATTATAAAATCTTATAAAGAGACAGAGGATTTTATGGCGGCACGCAGAAGCGCATCATCAAAAAGAAAGAGAAATGAGGGCAGAAGGTTCTGGATTTTCCTGCTCATAGTCATAGCGCTCACGGCGGGCGCGCTTATTTATTATGCGCGGCCTGAATGGGCAGAGCCTTACATAGCGGAGGCAGAGCGCGTCCTGGGCAGTGAACCCGGATTCCAGAATGAGAGCGCAGAATCCGCCGCAGAGGAAGCGCCGCCTTATGCAGGCGCAACAGAATCTTACGGAAAGAATTCCGCTGTCCCCGCGGAAAGAATGGAGATCCCGCTATGCGCCGCCACGGCAGGAAAAAAAGGAAGCCTTGAGGGTGCCTTGGCGGATGACCATGAGGTCCACGTATACGAGGGCTTTACGCTGTGCTACCGCGAGACATACGAGGTAGCGGAATGGGTGGCATACACACTCACGCGCGAGAAAGTGGAGAGCGAGATGGCCCGCACCGACAAATTCAAGGAGGACCCGCGCATAAGCACAAAGAGCGCATCGCTCGCGGACTACAAAGGCTCCGGCTACGACAGAGGTCATCTGGCTCCCGCCGCTGACATGCGCTGGAGCAGCAACGCCATGGACGAAAGTTTTCTCCTCAGCAACATGACGCCCCAGCTGCACGCATTCAACGCTGGCATGTGGCTGAATCTGGAGAGCGCCGTCCGTGCATGGGCCGTGAATTTCGGCGAGGTGACGGTTGTGACCGGCCCTGTCCTGGAGCGGCCCGCGCACGAGTATCCCGGCATAGGGGAGAACAAAGTCTCTGTGCCAGAATACTTCTACAAGGCCCTGCTTGCAAGAAAACCTGACGGCACCAAAATCGCGCTGGGCTTCATAATGCCGAACCAGAAATGTCCCGGCTCCATCATGGATTACGCTGTCTGCATAGACGAGATAGAGGAGCGCACGGGGATAGACTTTTTCTCGCTGCTGGAAGACGATGAGGAGACCGCGCTGGAGAGCTCATGCGAGATAACAGACTGGGAGCGTGCGTCAAAAAACTAGACGGCCTCCGAGTTATAGTTTATTAGCGTGGTAACATCTATTCCGTTAAGGGCACTGGCATAATTCAGAAACGGAAGCCCTATCACTCCGAACACATCGCTCACAGAGGCCCCGCCCTGCTCCACCAGGTTCCTGGCCGCGCGGAGCGTGCCACCCGTGGCTATGAGGTCGTCCACAAGAAGAACTCGCTTCCCTGCCTGAATGTCGGCGCAGTGAACCTCTATCTCCGCCTCCGCATACTCAAGGCTGTATTTGCATGAGTATGTCTTTCCGGGAAGCTTTCCTTTCTTGCGTATGAGTATGAGAGGGATTCCCATGCGCTCAGCGAACGGGGCGGCAAAAATAAAACCGCGGCTCTCTATGCCCGCCACGGCATCTATCTTCTTATCCCTGTATATCTCTGCCATGCGGTCTATGCAGTACTTGAATGCGTCCGGATGGCGCAGTATGCCGGTGATGTCATAAAAGAGGACTCCCTTCTTAGGAAAATCGGGGATACGGCCCACAACCTTATCAAGCACATCAAAATCTCTGTCCATAAAATCCTCCAGCAAAACAAGAGCATAGCACAACGGAAGCACAAAAGCAAGTTTCACCAGATGTGGAGAGGCTCAGCTGACCACGGACACAGTGCTGCCCATGGCAAGCCGTTTGGAGCGCACGTCATCCAGATAATTCCTGAGGTCCTCGGACTGCTCGCCCTGAATCATGCTCTTTAAAGCGTCAAGTTGCGCCTCAAAATTCTCTATATGGCTCACAAGCTTCTCTTTATTCGAGATGAACAGCTCCGTCCAGAGAGGAGCGTTTATCATGGCTATGCGTGTAAGATCCTCAAAGCTTCCGCCGCCGAACATGGTGACCTCGGGATTATCCGCGCTGGCAACCAGAGCGCTCGCTATTACATGGCACAGCTGGCTGGTGAAGCCTATCTTCCAGTCGTGTATGCCGCATGATGTCTCCGTGATTCTTGTGAATCCCATCTCCCGTATCAGGGATTTCATAAGCTCCAGATTCTCCGCCCTGTTGGACGGCTGCGGGCAGAGGATATAATTATGGCCCCTGAAAAATCCGGCGCTGGAGGCGGCATAACCCTCTTTCTCGCCGCCCGCCATCGGATGTCCTATTATAAAATCCACATCGTCACGCAGAATCTCGTCCAGGGACTTCTCGAAAATCCCCTTCACGCCGCTTATGTCAGTGACTATCGCGCCGCTTTTAAAGCACGCCTTATGCTCACGGAGGAAGTCCAGTGTGGCATGCGGATAGAGGCATATAAAAACCACATCGCACAGGGGGAGCATCTCATACACGCGGTCAGAGCCATACGTCATGTCCACCACGCCCTCGGATAGCGCCATGCTGAGGCAGCCGGTGCTTCTGTTGCACGCGATGATTTTACCCGAGGCGCCGGCGCGGCTCATGACGCTGAGCCTTATGGCCTTTGCGAACGAGCCGCCCATGATTCCAAGTCCCACAATGCCGTAAGTTAAGTCCTCAAGCTTCCTCAATTTTCTCCTCCTGGGACTGCGCCGCAGCTCAGAGGCAGTCCGCACAGCCCGTGAAACGCCGGATGAGCCCGGCGCACAGAACACTACAGGGTCTGATTCTCCACGGCGGCAATCTTATCAAGCTTAGCCATAAGCTCCCCGAACTGAGACGGAGTAAGCTGCTGGCTCGCGTCGCTCATGGCTTTCTCAGGATTGCAGTGGACCTCTATCTCAAGACCGTCCGCGCCTATGGCCACCGCGGCCTTGGAAAGCTCACCCACCATCCATCTTACGCCGCACGCATGGCTCGGATCTATGACCACCGGCAGATGGCTAACTTTATGCAGGTAAGGCACAGCGCTCAAATCCAGGCAGTTGCGGGTGTAATTGTCGTAGGTGCGGATTCCGCGCTCGCACAGAATGACTTTTCCGTTGCCGTTCGCCATGATGTACTCCGCGCTCATAAGAAGCTCGTTTATGGTTCCGCTAAGCCCGCGCTTTAAAAGCACCGGCTTACCGAATTTGCCCACCTCCTTAAGCAGGTCAAAATTCTGAAAGTTCCTGGCGCCTATCTGAATCAAATCCACGTCCGCGAAAAAATCTATCTCGCTGATTGCCATAAGCTCAGTGCATATAGGAAGCCCTGTCTCTTTCTTGGCCTTAAGCAGAAGGTCTATGCCCTCCTTTCCCATTCCCTGGAAACTGTACGGCGATGTCCTGGGCTTGTACGCTCCGCCCCTGAGTATCCTGGCGCCGGCCGCCTTAACCGCGCGGGCAGCGTCCATAATCTGCTCCTCGCTCTCCACGGAGCATGGACCCGCTATAATCGGGATGATTTTCTTATCGCCCACAGGACACGCCGTGACACCGCTCTGCCCCTCGCCCACCATGACCACGGTGTCAGCGGGATGAAACGAGCGGCTCGCCATCTTATACGGGGCCGAGACACGCTCCGCGCTCTCCACAATCTCATTCGCAAGAAAATCCTTGGGGTCCAGCTTGCTGGTGTCTCCCAGAAGCCCCACGATTGTAATCTCCTTGCCCTCGCTCACATGAACGCCGAGCCCCTTCTCCTTAACCTCGTTAATGAATCCGTCAATCTGCGGTCTGCTCGTTCCCTTCTTCAAAACGATAATCATAGTCTTCTCCTCTATTCTGAAAGCAGGCCGTCGCAGGAAACCTCAGCCTCCTGGAAAGCCAGTCTTAAATGCCATAAAAAATGCGGCCTTATTTTACGGCGTCTCTTTCCGCCAGAAAAAAATCCGCACTAAAAACACCCGCCTTATCTTATCACGGTGTTCCGGGGTTCCGTGCCTCCATTGCTACTGAGCCGCTACACGGCCCCTCCATGCCGGCCTCACCGCATAAAAAAAGACCCTCCGTTCCGCGGAAGGTCCGTATTCACCGTTAACAGCAAGCACTCACAGTGTCATCTTCCGCCCGCGCAAAGAGAATCAAAAAAGCCAAAGTAAGAGTAAGCCAGCGTAGAATCATTGATAATTTCTGCCCAGCGGGTAACGTGCCTCATGCCATGAATATAGCACACACAATCAGTTTCTGTCAAGAGAAGCGCGCCTACCACACGCAGCGCGCGCCGGCGGTAAGCGCTATTCCGGGCATGGGGTAGCCGGGGACGCTCTCGTAATCCGCGTTCAGAATGTTGTCCAGCCGCATGTAGGGCCGCACGTAACGCCACAGACTCAGCTCCGCGCTGGCATTCAGAAGCAGGTACGGCTCCAGGTATGACACGTTCAGGTTAGAGACATACCGCTTTCCTGTGAAATTCGCCTCCACGGAAAAATCAGCGTACCTGGATTTAAGCACCGCGGTCACGGCCCACACTAAATCCGGCGTGTACATTATGCGCTTCCCGTAAGTGAGCGTGTTGTTTTTGTTCAGAAGCCTTGTGTAAAGATACTCCGCGTTCGCCCGCAATGTTATGAGGTTAAAGAATGTCCTTGCCACGCTTATGTTCGCGCCCAGATAGAATGCGCTCGCCACGTTCATGGGAGTGTTTATGCCGTCAACAAAAGTCCACTGTATTTTCTGACTGTAATAATTAGAGTACACGCACAGGGAGAAAGGCAGGACCGCATTGCGGGAGTTGAATGAAATCTCCGCGCCCCAGCCGCTCTCCTCCTTTAAATCAGGATTCCCGCTGGAGCGGCCGTCATAGGCCCAGTAAAGATCGTTCATCACAGGGAACTGCACCATGCGGTAAGCGCTCATAATCACATCGGCGCTTTTTAAACTGAGCATGACGCCAAGCTTAGGTATAACGGCCATGTTCTCCCCGCTGAACACAAACGCGAGCGGAACTGACACGGAGAGAACGTCATTCAGCTGGAATTTCGACGTCTCTTTCAGGGCGCCGCTAAAAAGCAGATGCGTACCGTCATCGGTGGACTTAAGATAATCCAGCGTGAGCCTCATTCCCGCGCTCTGACTGAAAAATCCCCGCCTTAGAAAATCCGCGCGCGCCGTAAGAATCCCGGATGTAAGGTAATGCTCGCTTCTCGTGTCCGCCTCGTCATACAGCTCATTATAGCTCTGCGCGCTCAGCGTAATGTCAGTCCTGGCCACGCGCGCCAGAGAAGGAAAAGTCAGCCCCGCTGTAAGCTTATTGTTGTAATCCTGCTGCACGCCGGGCACAGCGGAAGTCTCCGCACCCGCTATGTTCTTGTAGCCGCCGTAGAATGTCTCTGTCACAAACCAGCTGTTCCCGCTTCCAAAATACCGCATGAGGGACGCATTCAGATTGCCGTCAGACACGGAGGAATTCTCCCGGGGCCTTACGGAGCCGTCATACGCTTTGAACAGGAATTCATTTCTGGCGAACGCGGCACGCACGGTCGTCTTGAGGAATGAATTCTCCGCTACCTGCCCCGCATAGTCAAAAGAGCCGCACGTAGTATCCAGAAAAGATGACTTGTTGAAATATGTCTTTGTAAAAGCATCCGTTCTGAAAGCGTTTCCCAGAGACTGCTTTCTGGTGGTGATGTAAATTATTCCTCCCACGGCGCCCTCCGCGCTCACATCCTCCGAGAAACCTCCGCGCACTATCTCAATGCGCTCTATCTGGTCAGGGCTCAGCGTGGTGAAGTCGAACGTACCGTTCATGGCATTGTTCGCCGCCACGCCGTCCACCACCACTGCCACCGTCTCATCGGTGAATCCCCTGATGCTGGGCTTGGAAAGAAGACCGTAGGCCCCGTAGCTAAGGACCTGCATGCCCGCGGCGCTCAGAAGCTCGGGAAGAGACGATACGTGCAGGCTCCTGATATCCTCGCCAGTAAGGACCTGCCTCTGCTCCACGGAAGGGGAATCGATGTAAGTGTACACATGCGGAAGCCGAATCTCCTGGGAGGAGGTCATGTCATCCTGCGCGTCGCCATCGGAATCCCTGGAAAGCTCCTCAGAGAAAATCCGCGGCACCAACAAAGCAAGAAACAGCGCCAGGGGGAAAAATTTTCTGCTCACGGAAGGCTCTTATTCTGATTTTATCAATTCAGAATAGGAAGAGAAATAACCGTTCTCCACAGTAAGGCTTTCTTTTGCTTCCTGAAGATTCTCCGCATATAAGTCCGCGCCGGCTTTATATGCCTGTGCGATGAAGCAAGATTCCGCAGTAAGTTCTTTATAATGCAGCGCATACCATTCGCCTTCTCTCGCACCGTAAGCAAGATTTTTCTCATCATTGAATTGGAAGTACACATAGCCGGAAAACTTGCCAACAGGAACGACCATAACATTCGAGCAGGAGTAGTAAAGAATCCAGCCATCAGAAGGCGTGCCGAAATAATTATAAAAGTCTTTCTCTTCTATGACGTATTTCTCATACTGACCTATCCACGTTCCGAAAATGGAGGTCTCATCATGGGGATTTTCGGGAAGCTCGCAGGAAACTACGACCACAGCGAACAGCACGGCGAGCATAACGGTCACCGCGCGGCCAGAAGCAAAGAGAGGATGTCTCATGATTTTCTCCGCGGTCCCGAGCGCCAGAACCGCAAAATTAAGTTTTCCCCAGCATACGATGAGGAACGGGCGTCCGCACAAGCTGTGCCCGGCGCGCACCAAAGTTTCCAGGCTCCGGCCCCATGAATGCCTCAGGAAAGGATTCAAAAAACGGAAGCGCCTTCCCGCGGAATAATCCGCAGTGGCCTCTCATGCAGGGAATCCTGAATGAGATCCGCCTCCGCCCATAAGACCGATACTGTTGAGCGTCCAGCGCAGGCTTCGGCATAAAACGCGCGGAGCAGAATCATGCCCTACCTGCTTCCATTGAAATGCACGGTCAGAGCATATCATACAGCGGGCTAAATTACAAGCGAGATAATTCCATGCGTAAAAGTCAGGGCTGGTCCTCTGTTTTCACCGTGAGGAGGACGGGATACTCCGCCAGAGGTTCCCCGCCCACGGGAAGCAGTCTGTACGGCTGAAGCACAAGCCCTGTGTCGCTCCTTTCCAAAAGATACGTTCCTGAGAAGCGGGGGCTTTTTGTGGAGGACCTGAACTGCAGGAAAGCCTCCCCGTTGAATTCCAAGGCGTAATACATTCCCGTGTCAAAAATATTATCTCCGGTCACGGTGTACTTGCCGTCAGAGAATTTAACGTCCGCGCCGTCCGCGGTCCGCCATGCCGCGGTCTCCTGCATTATCCTAAGATAGGAGTCCGTGACGGGCTCACGGTCTTTGTTTTTCCGCAGCACGGATATGTCTTTCGCTTTCTTATAGTCGCCGTTCCACACGTCCACCTCGCCAATTAGAAGCCGTATGTCATCGTTTATGCGCACCCGTATCTCGTCCGTTCCGCGAAGGCCTATGTCCATGCGCCGCTGAAAACTCATGACATCCTGATTTGTAAGGGAAAGATAAATCCCGTCGCGCCGAAGAATGCTGCGCACCCAATTAAAGACGCTTCCTTCCTCTCTGAAAAACATGATTTCCCGCGACGCGTAATCAAAGAACAGATAGCATTGCGAACCGCCGTTAGTCTCCGTCTTATACCAGAGTCCGTCCAGGAACGATGCGAACGTCTCCACAGTGCCGTCCTGAATGCGCGCAAGTTCCGTGGCGGCAATCCTGCTTCCCGGCACGCGGATCTGCTGTGACTGGGTGTACTTTCTCTCCTGCTCATTCCATGAGTACTGTGTCTGAATCTGACCGGTCGCGCCGCCGGAAGAAGTGTCGGAGCTGTAAGCCCAGATGGGAAAGCTTTCTCCGCGGGAGAGAGAGCGCTCGTATGATGATGAGCGCTCCGACTGCTGCACGAATACGGTTCCGTCAGCCTCCAGGTCTGCGATTTTCTCCAGAGTGAATTTTCCGTCATTGCGCAGGAGAAAGAACGCCTGCAGGACGGAGTTACCGTTATCCGCGATTCCCTGGTACACCAGCGCCGTGCGGTGGTCGCCCGTAAGGTCCAGCCCTGTATATGAGAATGTGCGTCCCTGTGAGATTTCAGTCGGTATCTTTGTCATGCGCTCGTAAACGGATTTTACAGGATTGTAAAGTCCCACTAGAAGCTCCAGGTAAGGGCTGCCCGATGTCTTCACCGCATTCACCTGATCGTCAAAACCGTCGCCGTCAAAATCCTGGCTAAGCACGCTTATCAGCGTCTCATTGTTAAGAAGCGGAACCAATGATACCTGCGGCGTAATGTCTTGGTAGTCTCCTGTGGCAAAGTCCGGGGACTTGTCATCGCTTTTAAAGCGGGGGACCACAATTCTGGTGGAGGCGCCAGTGTCCTGAGGACGCTCCACGTATTTTCTTGCGAGGAACGCCACCAGTATGCATGAGGCGGCCGCTATGAACACGACAGGTATTATTCTTTTATGCATGAGCGTATTCTGCCAAAATTGAATGCAGTATGGCAAGACCTGCGTCTATGTTTTTCCCGCTGATTGTGAGAGGCGGAACAAGGCGCAGCGTGCTCTCTCCCGCCGTGCCGATTATGAGCCCCGCATCCATGCATTCTTTTTTTATCTGGGAGACATCAAGCGATGATGTTATCTCGGCGCCGCTCATAAGCCCCATTCCGCGCACGTCCGTAACGCACGGAAGGCCCCAGCTTTTTATGACGCCGCGCATGTACTCCCCCTTCCGCTCCACATCGCGCAGAAACCCCGGGGAGGTTATGGTCTTTAGCACTACGCTCGCGGCGGCGCAGGCCAGGGGATTTCCGCCGAACGTGGACTGATGGTCCCCCGCCTGGAATATTCCTGCCGCTTTTCCGCGGAAAATGCATGCCCCCATGGGAACGCCGCCCGCAATTCCTTTGGCGAGCGTAACCACGTCAGGATTGAAGCCCAGCCGCTCGCTTGCCAGAAGGGAGCCGGTGCGTCCCATGCCTGTCTGAACCTCGTCCGCTATAACTATGGCGCCCGCCTCCCTGGCGGCACGTGCGGCCTCCCTGACCCAGTCCGGGTCCAGGAGAATGACCCCTCCCTCGCCCTGCACGCACTCCACCATGAGGGCGCATGTTTCCTCATCGAACGCGGTGCGGAGCGCGTCATAGTCATTGGCGGGAATGCTTCTGAATCCCTCGGGGTAAGGCGCGAAACATTCGGGATGGAATTTATCCTGCCCGGTGGCCTTTATGGTGGCGAGCGTCCGTCCGTGAAAAGATTTCTCAAGCGTGACTATCGTCTTCTTTTTTACGCCACCTGTCACCTGCCCGTATTTTCTGGCAAGCTTTATGGCGGCCTCGTTCGCCTCGGCACCGCTGTTCCCGAAATAAACTCCGTCAAAACCAGTGGCCTCCAGAAGCTCATCCGCGTATGAATTCCCGGCATCGCTTGTAAAATAATTGCAGATGTGAATCTGACGCGATGCCTGCCTGCTCACCGCGCGGACCAAGGGCCTGTAGTTATGCCCCAGGGAGTTCACCGCTATTCCCGCAAGAAAATCTATGTACTTTTTGCCGTTAACGTCAGTAAGCACGCTTCCTTTTCCGCTTTTAAACGTTATGTTAAAGGAGCCGTAGTTGTTTACTATTCTGCTTTCCGCCATAAAAAATCTCCAGTAAATTTTATCTTTTGCGCCCTGATTTTAAAATGCAGTCAGGAGAGTCCTCTCTCCTGCATTATGCGCTCAGTAAATCATAGTGCCTATTCCGCGGTCGCTGAACATCTCAATCAGGAGAGAGTGAGGCACACGGCCGTCTATGATGTGGGTGCGGGGAACACCCCCGTTACGGGCGAGCATGCAGCACTCTATCTTGGGAATCATTCCGCCCGCTATTATGCCGTCGTTAATAAGGCCCTGAACGTCCGCTATGTGTATGCGCTGCAGGATAGAGTGCGGGTCATTCACGTCGCGCAGGACCCCGGGCACGTTAGTGAGCTGCACGAATTTCTCCGCCCCCAGCGCTATGGCTATCTTTGCCGCCGCGGTGTCCGCGTTTATGTTGTAATGATTCGCGTCCCCTGTCTCGCCCAATGCCACGGTGCTCACAACGGGAATGAAGCCCTGGCCCAGAAGGCTCCGCACAATCTCAGGATTGACCTGCGTGACCTCGCCCACAAGGCCCAGGTCCTCTCCGTCGCGGCTTATCTTTCTTGCGCGCAGAAGGCCCGAGTCCACTCCGCTGAGTCCCACCGCCTTTCCGCCTTTTTGCAGAAGGATGCTGACTATCTCCTTGTTCAGCTTGCCCGTCAGGACCATCTGGACCACCTCCATGGTCTCTTCGTCTGTGTAGCGCAGGCCGTTCACGAACCGGCTCTCCTTTCCCATGCGCTCAAGCATGTGGTTTATCTCAGGGCCGCCTCCGTGCACCAGCACCACATGGATTCCTATGGTATTAAGAAGGACTATGTCCTCCATCACATGCTCCTTTAAATCCTCGTTGAGCATGGCATTCCCGCCGTATTTAACCACCACGATTTTTCCCGCCCAGTGCTTAAAATACGGCAGCGCCTGCACAAGAACATCCGCCCACCTCTCGTTGTTAAGGCGCGGATCCGTGAGTTTTATCTCCCCGCTCATGTCCTGTAATCTCCGTTAATTTTCACGTAGTCATATGTGAGGTCGCATCCCCATGCTGTGCCGTCCGCGTCTCCGTCAGCGCACTGCACAAGAATCTCAACCGCCTCGCGCCCCATGATTTTTCTGGCAAGGTCCTCGTCAAAGTCAACCGGGGCACCGTCCTTGAAAACCTGCACGCTGTCCTCACCGTGCACCTCGAACGGCAAAGTCTCATCAAAATAGCGCTCGGCTCCGGGACGGCTCGTGAACCAGATGCTCGTCCTGTCAGGATTAAAATCTATCCCGCTGTAGCCCATGGCGCACAGGAACCTGCCGAAGTTCGCGTCGCATCCGAACATGGCCGCCTTGACCAGTGACGAGGATATCACGGCCTTGGCAAGGGCACGCGCGCTCTCCTGGCTCTGCGCGCCACGCACATTGCATTCTATAAGCCGTGTGGCGCCTTCCCCGTCCGCGGCGATTTTTTTTGCCATCACAGTGTTAAGCGCGTCAAGCGCCTCGCAGAAAATGTCGAAGTCGCCGCCCTCCGAGTCAATGAGCGGATTACCGGCCATTCCGTTCGCAAGGACGGTGAGAGTGTCGTTTGTGGAGGTGTCCCCGTCCACGGACACGCAGTTATATGTTCCGGCCACGCTTCTCTCAAGCGCTTTCTTGAGCATGGCAGACGTGATGGCGCAGTCAGTCGTGACAAAGCTGAGCATGGTCCCAAGGTTTATGTGAATCATTCCGCTGCCCTTGCACATTGTTCCGAGCCTGACTTTCTTTCCGCCAATCTCCGTCTCCACGGCGCACTCCTTGAAGCGCGTGTCCGTGGTCATTATGGCCTCGCGGGCCGCCTTGTGGCCGTCTTTGCTCAGACCAGAGGCCAGTGCGTCTATGTTCCTCTCTATGACCTCCACAGGAAGCCGCACGCCGATTACGCCGGTCGAGCAGACGATGACATCTTCGCCTGATATTCCCAGGGCGCGTGACGCGCAGTCCGCCATGCGCTTAGCGGCCAGAGCGCCCTCCTGCCCGGTGCATGCGTTCGCGTTTCCGCTGTTGGCAATCACCGCCTGGGCCTTGCCGTCCGCTATGTTCCTCATGGTGAGCCTTACGCTCTCGGCCTTGACGCGGTTCCGGGTGAACATGCCCGCCGCGGCACAGGGCCTCTCGCTGAAAATAAGCGCGGTGTCATTCTTAGTCCGGCCGGGCTTTATGCCGCAGAGCATGCCGTTGGCCGTGAACCCCTCAGGCGCCGTAACTCCGCCCTCTATGAACTGCATTTTTATGCACCTCTCATGTATATTTTTGCATGATTATACTGATTTTTTGCCCGGAGTTCAAGCGGGGGGCGGCACGCGCGGAACGGGAGAATACCGAATGCATCAGAATGTTCTATATATAAACACCGCGCGGAATGCGAATCGTTGCGGGATTCGCGGTTTTGCGTTAAAATCAACCTATTCTGATTCGCGAGGATTTTATGATTTCATTCGACAAAGACAGCCTTACTTTCCGGCTTGACACGC
>JAFLSO010000029.1 GCA_022510925.1 Treponema sp. | reverse complement strand
CATGGCAGTCATAAAGGATTTCATGCCGCAGGTCTACGAATGGATTTCCAAGAACCTTGACTCTGCGATTGAGAGAGGCTGGCTTAAAGCGTGATAGGAACGGCAAGTTGCAAATTTTAACTAACGTTCGTTATTTGGCATTGAGAAAATCTTTTACCGCGCCGTCTATATCCGATAATATAACTTCCGTTCGTTCGTTTTGATTCGCGATAAGCTGGGCCCGGTTTAAGACAGACTCTATTTTTGCGCAGCTGAATCCGCTGAATTTTTTTGCAAGCGCTTGGGCCGTGCATTCCGGGCTGAGCCGCTTTCCCCGCGAGTACATCTCCACGAGCTTTATCCTGGCATTCTCATCAGGATATGGAACCGATACCCGCGCGTCAAATCTGCCCGGTCTTATGAGGGCCTCATCTAGCGCTGAGATGCTGTTCGTGGCGGCCAGGACTAAGACTCCCTGACTGGGCTCGAATCCGTCGAGCTCGTTTAAAAGCGCGGTGACTATGCGTGTGTTCTCCGTCTCTATAGCGCTTCCGGAATAGTTTCGCCTGGTTCCTATTCCGTCGAACTCGTCTATGAAAACGATGCACGGCGAGCGGCGGCGCGCTTTTCTGAAAAGCAGCTTTACTTTCATGGGGCCTATGGCCATGAACATGCTCTCAAAGTCCGTGGCTTTCGCCGGGATGAAATTCACCTTTGCCTCTCCTGCGAGCGCTTTCGCGAACAAAGTCTTTCCGTTTCCGGGCGCGCCCTCCATTATGATTCCCTTGGGCATTCTGACACCCTTTTTTGCCCATTCCGCGGGATTTCTCATGATGTCCATTATCTGTGCCATGTCCTTTTTCAAGGACTCCATGCCGACCACGTCAGAGAAATTCTTGCCGGTCCTGCGCACGACTTTGAATGTGCTCGGGCTTATGAATCTGCGGAAAACCACCGCGATTATAACTATGAGCACGCCGTAGAAGAGCAGGTCCAGTATCAGGGAGAAAATTCCTTCCGCATCTTTCCGCGTATTCACTCTGACCCCGTTAAGCAGGAGCCTTTCTTTTAGCATGGGATTCTCCGGGTTTTCCACGGAATGGACGGAGTCATCATCTGTCACCTTAAATTTTATCTCCTTAGGATAAATTGTGGCCTCCGTGATTTTTCCCTGCTCCACAAGCTCGTTGAACTCACGGTAAGAGTAAAGAGAGGCTGGCTTGTCCGTATTATTTGACAAAAAATCTTTGCAGAGCCATAGTGACAGGACAAGCAGAACTGCACCCATAAAAAAGAGACGCGCGCGATTTTTGAATCTGTATCCTAATCCGCGGTTTTTTCTGTTGCCGTTTTTATCCGTATTTTTTGACATCTGTAACCTCTTTTTATTTTGCGCCCTCTGCCTCGTGCCCGGATTTCAGCCGAGCGCCACATCCAGTATCATCATCAGAATGAAGCCCAGGGCAAAGCCGACCGTTCCTAAATTTGAGTGCTCTCCCTGGCTGGACTCCGGGATAAGCTCCTCCACCACCACGTACAGCATGGCTCCCGCGGCAAAGCTCAGAAGATAAGGAAGGACGGGCACTATCCACCGGGTGAGCATGATGGTCAGGACGGCCGCCACCGGCTCCACCAGACCGCTCAGTGTTCCGTACAGAAACGCTTTTCCCTTGCCGTTTCCGCCGCCTGCCAGGGGCATGGATATTATGGCGCCCTCGGGGAAATTCTGAATCGCTATTCCCAGCGCCAGGGCAAACGCGCCGGCAGCGGTTATTCCGCCTGAGCCTGAGAGCATGGCGGCGAACATAACGCCCACGGCCATGCCTTCCGGGATGTTATGCAGCGTTACGGCCAGGACGAGCATCGTGACTTTTTTGAGCCCCGTTTTTATGCCCTCTGGTTTTTCCGCGTTAACGTGCAGGTGAGGTATTATCATGTCCAGAATCAGAAGAAACGCCATGCCCAGGGCTGTTCCCAGCGCCGCGGGCAGGAATGCCAGACGTCCCATGCCGTCTGACTCGCACTGCTCTATGGCGGGCATAATAAGCGACCATACGCTGGCCGCCACCATGACGCCGCCCGCGAAGCCCAGGAGGCTTTTCTGCACCAAAGGATTTAAATCCTTCCGCATGAAAAAAACGCAGGACGCTCCCAGCGTGGTTCCCAGGAACGGAATCATAAGTCCGTAGAATACATTCATGCGGTCAGTATACCACAATTCGCGTAAACTAAAAAATATAAAAACTTAAATTAAAAGTTTAAATTTTAAGCGCAACCTAAAGTAAATATATATTCAAAAATCAAAATGCGTTTTATAAAATTTTTTGTATGACTCAGCCTGTGGACATTCGGATACTTTTAGGAAAAAACATACGCCGTCTCAGAAAAGAGAAAAAACTAACGCAAGATTCTTTGGCAGAACTTTTAGGAATATCTGTCATAACGCTTTCTAAAATTGAAAACAGCAAGACGTGGCCCCGCCGGGCTCTGATTCAGAATTTAGCCGCGGTCCTTGACGTGCATCCGTTTGAGCTTTTTGTGGAGAACATAACGAACGTGGACCGCTACAAGGAGCTTGTGATATCCGCGTTCGTGAATGAGATAGACACGAAATTCCCTTCAGCGAAAAAGTCCGATGACCCGTCATACGTCATCACCCATAAAGATTCCTGAGATTTTTTTACTTTTTTAAGTGCCTTTGAAGGCGTGAATTCCGGCAGGCCTACGCCCGATGGGAACGGCGAGCGCAGCGAGTTGCGGAGCAATGGAGTTTACGGAACCGTGGACAGCGGGGGACTTGGAGGAAGGCTCCTGTTTGACGCCCGGGTGACATGCAAAGAGCCGGGCTTTCGTCCGTCCCGTTTGAGAGCACTGATAGACACCCGCCGCCCATTTCATTAGAATATACGCACAGAATTCTGCCCGCTTTGGGCGCACAGAGGTCACCATGCCAAAAATCGAAGTAAACGAGAGACTTTTTTTTAATCTTGCGGGAACTACTTATAAATACGACAGTTTTTTTGAGAAGAAGCTTACCCATGCCAAGGCGGAGCTGGACGAGGCTCCCGACCCGTCCCTGCCCGAGGATGAGCGCGTGATAAAGATAGAGCTGAACGACACGAACCGCCCGGATCTTTGGTCTACGGGCGGCATTGCCCGCTGCCTGAGGGAATACGAGGGCGCCGCGCATTCGGACTACAGCACGTTTCTTTCAACAGAGGGGAACGTGAAGGACAACGGCGGAAGGGAGGTTTTCGTGGACCCTGCCCTGGAGCACATAAGGCCGTACCTTGTGGCGTTCGTTATAAGCGGCAAGCCAATAGATAACGGCATGCTCATAGACATAATGCAGACCCAGGAGAAATTATGCTGGAATTTCGGGCGGAAAAGGAAGAGCATAAGCATGGGCGTGTACAGGAACGCGCAGGTGAAATGGCCCGTCCATCAGACCGCCGCCGACCCTGACAAGGAGAGTTTTGTTCCGCTGCAGGACACGGAGAGGCAGACTTTACGCGAGATAGTTAAGAATCACCCTAAGGGAAAGGATTACGGCTGGATTTTGCAGGGCATGGAGAAGTTTCCGCTTTTAAAAGACGATGCGGGAGAGGTCCTTTCCATGGCGCCCATAATTAACAGCGCGAATCTGGGGCAGATTGAGGTGGGCGACAAGGATTTTCTCATAGAGCTGACCGGCGACAATATGGAGAACCTTATGCTTGCGGCGAACATAGTGGCGTGCGATTTTTTTGACGCGGGCTACAAGATTCTTCCTGTGAGAGTCCATCATGAGTATGATACAGGCTTTGGAAAAGACGTGGTCACTCCTTTTTATTTCCAGAAGAGCACAGACGCCCGCCTTTCCGCAATCAACAAAAAACTGGGCTCCTCCCTTACACAGGAGCAGGTCACGGAGGCGCTTTCCCGCATGGGTAACGAAGTCTCCTGCCGTACGGAAAACGGGGACGTGATTTTTACCGTGAGGCCCGCCGCATACCGCAACGACTTTCTGCACGAGGTGGACGTTATAGAGGACGTGATGATAGGCATGGACCTGGACTCATTCATTCCTGAGAACCCGAACGATTTTACTCTGGGCCGTCTTCTTCCCATAACCGTGTACAGCCGCAAGGTAAAGGAGCTTATGGCGGGCCTGGGGTATCAGGAGATGATTTTCAATTACCTGGGCTCCAGAAAAACTTACATAGAGCGCATGGGAATTTCCGGCGAGAACGTCATAGAGATAGCCAATCCCATGAGCGAGAACTATCAGTTTATACGCCCCTCAATCATAGCGAGCCTTTTCGAGTCAGAGGCGCAGAGCGGAAACGCGGTCTACCCGCATAAGATTTTTGAGGTGGGGAAAATCGCCTACATAGACGAAAGCGAGGAAAACACCGGAACGCGCACCGTGCAGTCATTGGGATTTCTTACCGCCGCCAACAACGCGAATTTTAATGACCTTGCGAGCGAGGTAAGCACGCTGCTTTACTATCTGGACCATAAATACGAGGTCCGCGAGACGGAGGACCCGCGCTTTATTCCGGGGCGCCAGGCGGCGATTATAGTGGGCGGAAAGCAGTGCGGCGTGTTCGGAGAAATTCATCCGCAGGTGCTGGAGAACTGGCAGATTACCGTGCCGTGCGCTGCGGGCGAGGTTGACCTTGAATTCCTTATGGGCGCCGGAGAGAATGCCGGGAATGCTGCCCCTGCGTCCGCATCCGCGAAAGAAAGCTCCGCGCAGAAAAAAGAGAATCCTTCCCCGGCGGAGGATAAAAAGCCCGGTGCGGCTAAATTCGCGGAGAATCAGATTGAGCACTTCAACAAGTATGTGGATTTGCGCGTGGCCGTAATCAAAAGCGTGGAGACGAATCCCCAGGGCGAAAAGCTTTACATAGAGCATTTGGACGACGGGAGCGGAACGGAGCGCATAATTCAGAGCGGTCTGCGCGACTACCTTTCGCCGGAGGAGCTCATAGGAAAGCACGTGATTATAGCCGCGAACCTTGCGCCGCGTAAAATGCGCGGGGTCGAAAGCCACGGAATGCTGCTCGCCGCGGATTACACTGAGGACGGAAAAGAGAAAGTGGAGCTCCTTACGGCGCCATGGGCGGAGCCGGGCACTCCCGTGGTTCTGGAGGGAAGCGAGCCCGCTACTGAAAGCAAGCCTGAGAAAATCGACATAGACAGATTCTGCAAGGTGGAGTACAGGATTTCCGGCCATAAGGCACGCGCCGCCGGAGTAACGCTCACCGCCGCCGGAAAGGAAATCACCACACAGAAAGCGGACGACTGCGAGATAGAGTAGCCTGGAGAAACCCGGCGGAAAATCCGCGCGTAATCATGCTGAGAATGCGGTTTTGCGCGGATTTTCCACTGTCCTGCCTTGAAAACTTAAACCCGTACTTTAATAATGCCCTGAAATTTAAAGCCGCGGTTCGTTCTTCTTTGCCATGAATGCCTGTATCATTGTCCATGCATGTGAAAATCTAATTCTTCCTAAAAAGAAGAGTGCCAACCACTAATTAAAAATAAAAATCACATGCAGCGTGTCACCTGGAAGTTTTCCACGGTGGCACAATTTTGTTTTAAATGCTAGCATTCGCGCATGGAAATTCCGCCGCCAAAAACTGACTATCATAAAAGGCTGGTCTCTGTCCTGGATTCTGTGGCAGAAGAGAGCCGTCTCTCGGGGAAAAAGCCGGGCCTGCTCCTGCATGCGTGCTGCGCCCCGTGCTCCTCATACGTCATAGAATATCTTTCTGAATTCTTTAACATAACGATTTACTATTATAATCCTAACATCCACCCGGAGTCTGAGTACCGCCGCCGCGCGGGTGAGCTTGCGGATTTTCTTCCGCGCTTTCTGCCCGCCGTGAAAAATAAAGTCAGGCTTGTGGAGGCGGAATATAATCCGCAGGAATTCTTTGACGCCACCAATGCCCGGAACGAAACCGCGCTTCAGACGGAGCCGGAGCGGGGGGAGCGTTGCCGTCGCTGCTATGAGCTAAGGATAAGGAAATCATTTGAGTATGCCGCGGAGAATGATTTTGACTGGTTTGCCACAACGCTGTCCATAAGCCCGCACAAGGACGCGGAAAAAATCAACCAGATAGGCTATACGCTCGATAAAGTCAAGGACATAAAATGGCTTCCCGCGGACTTTAAAAAAAACAACGGGTTCCTACGGAGCAGGAATCTAAGCCGGGAATACGGGCTTTACAGGCAGGACTACTGCGGCTGCGTCTACTCCATGCGCGGGGATGAAAACCGGGGGGAGGCATAAAGAGTGTTTAATACGGACGGCATTTTTTACCGTGCGCGTAATGCCGGCGTCAAACCTGCGTCTCTGTCCGGGGCCCCGCTGTCCACGGTTCCGTAAACTCCATTGCTTCGCAACTCGCTGTCCGCTCGCCGTTCCCATCGGGCGTAGGCTCCGTGAATTCTTCCCTGCCAATCATGCCGGAATTTACCGAAACGCTTTTCATTTCACATTGAATTTTCCGCTAAAAACATATATCCGTTGACGGCTAAAAAAAATAGCGGTATACTGTCTTTTACATATATATATGGAGGACATAATGGCTAAGACCAAGTATGTTTATTTCTTTGGTAACGGTGACGCAGATGGCGATGAAAGCATGCGCGCCGAGCTCGGTGGTAAAGGCGCAAACCTTGCGCAGATGGCCAAGAAACCTTTGAGCCTTCCTGTTCCACCCGGATTCACAATTTCTACCGACGTATGTCAGGAATTTTACAAGTTGGGTCGCAAATACCCCGCAGGTCTTGATGCCGAAGTAGAAAAGTACCTTAACCGTCTTGAAAAGACAATCGGCAAGAAACTGGGCGACGAGAAAGACCCGCTTCTGGTTTCCGTGCGCTCCGGTGCCGCAATCTCCATGCCCGGCATGATGGACACTATTCTGAACCTTGGCCTTAACGACAAATCTGTCCTTGGACTCGCAGCTAAGACGAACAATCCGCGCTTTGCATGGGACGCATACCGCCGCTTTATCCAAATGTTCGGCGATGTGGCCATGGGCGTGGAGCACGCTAAGTTTGAGGCCATCATCGATGAGGTGAAGAGCCATCGCGGAATCAAGCAGGACACGGAGCTCAACGTTGAGGAGCTTCAGGAAATCGTCTCCAAGTACAAAGTCCTTTACAAAAAGGAGAAGGGAGAGGATTTCCCCCAGGACCCCAAAACTCAGATGTGGGGAGCCATAGGAGCGGTTTTCGGCTCATGGATGAATCCGCGCGCCATAAAGTACCGCGAGCTTAATAACATCAAAGAGGGCGCCCTTAAGGGAACGGCCGTTACCGTAATGGCGATGGTGTTCGGAAACAAGGGCGACACTTCCGGCACGGGCGTGTGCTTCAGCCGCGATCCTTCCACCGGAAAGAACGAGTTCATGGGCGAGTACCTTATGAACGCTCAGGGCGAGGACGTGGTCGCAGGTATCCGCACTCCCCAGAAGCTTGCCCAGCTTGAGGAGACTAACAAGAAGATTTATGACGAGCTCTGCACTATCCGCAACCGTCTTGAGAAGCACTACCATGACATGCAGGACATGGAGTTTACCGTGGAGGAAGGAAAGCTTTACATGCTCCAGTGCCGCAACGGTAAGCGCACAGGTGCCGCCGCGGTTAAAATGGCGGTGGACATGGTGGGCGAGAAGCTCATCACCAAAGAGCAGGCCCTTCTGCGCGTGGAGCCGGAGCAGCTTGATCAGCTTCTGCATCCCGCACTTGATCCCAAAGTGGTCAAGACAGAGAAAGAGCTGGCCACGGGTCTTAACGCGTCTCCCGGAGCGGGTTCCGGCCAGATTGTGTTCACCGCTGACGAGGCGGAGGCTTGGGCAAAGGACGGCAAGAAAGTCATACTCGTGCGCAAGGAGACCTCTCCTGAGGACATAGCCGGCATGGTGGCCGCGCAGGGTATCCTTACCTCTACCGGCGGACGCACAAGCCATGCGGCGGTCGTTGCTCGCGGCATGGGCAAGCCCTGTGTCTCCGGTTGCGAGGCCGTTAAATTCCCCAACGAGAATGAGGTCATTATCGGCGAGAAGACCTTCAAGAAAGGCGATAACATCACCATTGACGGCACATCCGGCAAAGTTTATGCGGGCGTTCTTCCTGTAGTGCCCGCCACAATTTCCAGCGAGCTTGAGACGTTCCTAGGCTGGGCGGACGAGGTCCGTGCGAATTCCGTGCGCACCACCGCCAGCGGCGCCAAAGTCAAGGGCTTCGGTGTCCTTGCGAACGCTGAGCAGAACGAGGCTCCCCAGGCGTTTAAGTTCGGGGCGGCCGGTATCGGTCTTTGCCGCACGGAGCACATGTTCTTTGACCCGGCGAAACTTCCTTCTTTCCGCAGCATGATTCTTGCGGACACCACAGACGAGCGCAAGAAGGCTCTTGCCAAGATTCTTCCTTTGCAGCAGACGGACTTCTTCGGAATCATCAAAACCATGGAAGGCCGCCCTGTGACAATCCGTCTTCTGGATCCCCCGCTCAACGAATTTGTTCCCAAGCCTAACGCTACGGCCGAGATTGAGGCCCTTGCACGTGAGCTGGACATGGACGCCACAAAGCTTACTGTTAAGATTAACGCATTGCAGGAAGCGAACCCCATGCTGGGTCACCGTGGCGTGCGCGTCGCAATCACATACCCCGAGGTTTACGAGATGCAGGTGGAGGCCATCGCGCTTGCCACTGCGGATGCGGAGAAGAAAGGCATCAAGCACGATGTCCGCATTATGATTCCGAACGTAATCACTGTGGGTGAGTTTACACGCGTCCGTGAGCAGGCAGAGGCGATTATCGCCAAAGTGAACGAGGAGAAAAAGCTCAGCCTTAAATTCCAGATAGGAACCATGATTGAGTTCCCGCGCGCCGCGCTTACAGCGGACAAGATTGGCGCCGTGGCGGACTTCTTCAGCTTCGGTACGAACGACCTTACCCAGACCACATTCGGCTTTAGCCGTGATGACTACGGTAAGTTCATCGACTGCTACACAAAAGGAAATCTCCTTGAGGAGGATCCGTTCAAGCAGTTGGATCCGGAGGGACCGGGCGCCCTTATGCGAATTGCGGAGGAGAAAGGCCGCTCTGCCAAGAAAGACCTGCATCTGGGAATCTGCGGCGAGCACGGCGGAGACCCCGCTTCCATCGCTCTCTGCTATGACATCGGATTGAACTACGTGTCCTGCTCACCGTTCCGTGTGCCGGGCGCGCGTCTTGCCGGTGCCCAGGCAGTGATTAAGGCTGCCGCCAAAGCAAAGGCAAAGGCTCCTGCAAAGAAACCTGCGTCCAAGGCATCAGCGGAGAAGAAAACCACGGCCAAAAAGCCCGCCGCTTCTAAGGCGACCTCCGCAAAGAAGCCGGCCGCAAAAACTGCCGCGGCTAAAAAAGCCCCTGCCAAAAAGACAGCGGAAAAGAAGACTGCGGCTAAAAAGCCCGCCGCTAAAGCGACTGCCAAGAAGCCCGCTTCTAAGGCACCCGCAAAAAAGCCCGCGGCAAAGAAAACCACAAAAAAATAAGGGTAACACCTGATTTCCGCTGATTCGGCGGAGTTTCCCCTGCGTGCCTTACATGCAGGGGATTTTTTTGTCCTTAATAAAAAAAGGCTCCCGCGAAACGGAAGCCTTTATGAAGTGCAAAGCCGGAAAAGATTTATTTTTTAGAAAGCTCGCTTATGGCAGAGACTACACCCGCAAGGTTCTGGAAATCTGCCGGAACTATGAGCTTTGTGGCCTGCCCGTCTGCGGCTTTCTCCATGGTCTCCAGGCTGCGCAGTTTTATGACCGCGTCATCTACGGCCACATCTTTTATCATTTTTAAGCCCTCTGCGGTTGCCTGCTGCACCTCCCGGATTGCCGTGGCCTCTCCTTCCGCGCGCCGTATGGCGGCCTCTTTGTCTGCCTCGGCCTCAAGGATAGCGGCCTGTTTCGCGGCCTCCGCCTCCAGAATGGCAGCCTGCTTTTTTCCTTCCGCCACAAGGATTTCGCTCTGTTTCTGGCCCTCCGCGATAAGGATTTTCTCCCTGCGCTCACGCTCCGCGCGCATTTGCTTTTCCATGGCCTCGCGTATGGCCTCTGGCGGCATGATGTTCTTCACCTCCACGCGGTTGACTTTTATGCCCCAGGGGTCCGTGGCCTCATCCAAAATGGAGCGCATCTTGGAGTTGATTACGTCTCGGCTGGTAAGGGTGGCGTCCAGCTCCAGCTCGCCTATTATGTTTCGCAGTGTGGTGGCGCTTAGGTTCTCTATGGCCGTCAGGGGATTCTCCACGCCGTAGGAGTAAAGCTTCGGGTCCGTTATCTGCATGTAGACCACGGTGTCTATTTTCATAGTGACGTTGTCTTTGGTTATCACAGGCTGCGGCGGAAAATCCAGCACCTTTTCTTTTAAAGACACTTTGTTTGCGATTCTGTCCAGGAAAGGAAGCTTCACGTGCAGGCCCGTCTGCCAGGTGGTCACATAGGTCCCCAGCCGTTCTATGATATAGGCGTGGCTTTGAGGCACAATGCGGATGTTAGCTATGATAAGAACCATAACAACCACGATAATCACTGCGATAATGTAAACGCTCATTTTTCTTCTCCATCTGAATATTTTAAAGGCTCCACCACGGCGGTAGCGCCTTGTATTTCTGTGATTGTGCATTCGCTGCCCTTTTCCAGGACAACGCCGCTTTTTGACGCCGCGGTCCATTCCACTCCGTTAATTCTTACCGCGCCTTTCTCAAGCTCGGTAATGCGCTCGGTCACAACCGCCTTTTTCCCGATTATGTAGTCCGAATTTGTGGGAGTCTTTTTCACTTTAAGTTTCCTTACGGCGAGCGGCCTCGTAAAAATCAGGAGCAGCAGGGAGATGACGACGAAAATCAGAACCTGCCATTTTAGCGGAATATGCGTAAGCGAAATAAAAATCATTGCGACCGCACCGAACGCAAACCAGATTGTGGTCAGAGTGAAAGTCAGTGCCTCTGTGATTATGCACAGTACCGCCACACCGAGCCATATCCACGGTAAATAATTCAGTAGAATTTCCATGAGCACAGTATACAATATTTTTGGAGCGAATGATAAGGGCGCACGGATTGCTTAGGAAAATGCCTATGTGATAAAATACGCCATGCCGCAGAACATAAGCGCTCTTGAAAAGTATTATAATAAATTCAACGAGGACCACCGTCTTGCTACCCGTCACGGGCAGGTTGAATTTTCCACGACCATGCATTATATCCATTCTTTTATTCCTGCGGGCGGACAGCTAAAGATACTGGATGTGGGGGCCGGAACAGGCCGGTACTCGCTTGCCTTGAAAGACGAGGGGCATGATGTTACCGCCGTGGAGAAAGTTTTAAGGAATCTGAAAGTTCTGGAGGAAAAGCACAGCGGGGTGAACTGCTGGCACGGAGACGCATGCGACCTTCATTTTTTACCGGACGGAAAGTTTGACATGACACTTCTGTTCGGTCCTCTTTATCATTTGCATTCAGAGGAGCAGATGCTTAAGGCCTTGGGAGAGGCGCGCCGTGTTACGAAAAAAGGCGGCTTGATTTTTACGGCATATGTGATGAATGAGTACAGTGTTCTGACTTACTGCTTTAAGCAGAGGCACATAAAAGACGTGATGGCGAATTCCGCGCTTACCGGTGACTGGCATACGAAACCCGGAGAGGATGAGCTTTATACTTACATGCGCCTGGAGGACATAAATAATCTGAATAATAAGAGCGGGCTTACCCGGATAAAAATTTTTGCCGCTGATGGGGCCAGTGACTATATGCGCAGGGAACTGAACGCCCTGGACGAGGATGAGTTCGAGCTCTTTAAGCAGTACCATCTTAGTATCTGCGAGAGGCCTGAGCTTTTAGGGGCAAGCTCCCATTTGGTAGATGTCTTACAGAATTAGATTCTGCATCGAAAATCAAACTAACAGTCGTTAAAATGCGTGAGAATTAGGGGATTTTAGGCCAAAACTAACGTTAGTTAGATAAATTCTTTGCCTTTTCTGGACTTTTTTAATATTGTCTGACGGTTGAATGTTCCCCCCCCGCAATATTTTTTCTAAAGATCGAAATAACTACCGTTAGTTATATTATTATGGTTTGATTAGCCTCAAAAAGAATTTGCAAGCGCTCCGTAACTGTGCTATTCTTTCTCAAAGTTAATTAAAACAAATCCACATAAAACAGGGGCTTTAAAATGAAACCGCAGAATAAATCTTCGCGCGCTGCATGCAGCGTCATTCTGACAATTTTTGCGCTGATAATACTTTCTCTGGTCATAACGGAAATTGTCCGCGTGGAGACGTTCCGCAGGGAAAAGCGCACGAATATCTCCCGCTACGAGGATTCCAAAAACTGGATGAAAGACATTCCCGATGATACGCCTGTTTCTCTCATAACCATTCCCGGCACGCACGACAGCGCCAGCCAGAATATAGTTCCCGCGTATTTTTTAAAGTGCCAGTCGTCTTCCGTTAAGGCGCAGCTGGAGAACGGTTTCCGTTACCTGGACATGAGGCTCGCCCTTTATCCGCAGAGAAACGGAGAGACGACGCTTCATTTTGTGCATGCGTTCGGCTCATGCAAACTGGACGCCAGGCTTTTCCAGGCGCGGGAGCTTTTGATAGGGCATGTGCTGGCGGACATATATCTGTTCCTTGCGAATAATCCGAGCGAGACGGTCATTTTCTGCGTAAAGGCGGAGAATTCCTCTGACGACATAGCGGAGTTTTCCCGCGTGCTGCAGAGTCACATTGCCAAGGGAAGGCAGTTCTGGTATACGGAGAACCGCATCCCCACGTTGGGCGAGGTCCGCGGAAAAATAGTTCTGTGCTCCAGGTTCACGGATGAGGAAGGCTTTGGGCTTTATTTGAGCTGGAGCGAGCAGAACAATAAAGAGGCACTGGAAGATCCTGTGGAGGTTGTGGAGCTTTTCGCAGGATTCCCCCGGGGGATGTCCTCCTCATATGGGAACGTGAGCCTTTATGTGCAGGACCGCTACAAATATTGGCCCGAGGAGAAAATCGATGCGTTCAGGCAGATGCTTATCCGCACCGGCACGGAATTCGCCGCTTTGAATTCTCTGTGCCTGAATTTTACCAGCACTTCCGGCGGCGGCACTCTGAGCCATCCATCCGCTTATGCCAGGGAAATAAATTCTGCCCTCTTACAGACCGAGATACCGGAGCATTCAGGAATAATAATCGTGGACTTTGCCACGGAGGAGATTGCACGTCATATCTGGAGCGCCAACTGAGCTCTTATAAACTGCCGTCCTGTTTTCCCTGCCGGGACATTTTTCGTCCTGCCTCAAAGATGGAGTAGCCGTTTTCATTGCACTCTTTGATGAGCTTCACATAAAGGCTTTGCGGAAACTGCTCGTAGGCGACTTGCAGTACGGCCCTGCTCTCCTCCCGCTTTTTGTTCTCGAACAGGCACTGGGAATAAAAAATTCCCGCGTAATATTTTTCTGCGGGCGTTACGGCGAATGAGAACGCGTTCTCCAAAATCTCCTCAGCTTTTTTCCTGCTGCCTCCTGCGATTCCCGGCGCCCAAAAGTACCACTGCGCATAGTTTAAATTCGCGTAGCAGAATTCAGGGTCTTTCTCCATGGCCTTCTCGTAGAATTCTTTAACGCTTATCCCGTACTTGATTATGGTGTTAATGGAGAAAGGCATTGAAAAAAAGATAAGATCCCCGCATGTGCAGTAAATCCATTTGCTCGGCGATTCTGATTCATGGCTTTTTATCCAGGACTCTGTTTTATCCCTTTGATTTTCTATGAAGGGCCGCAGTTCCTTTCTTTTGGTCTCGTCCGAGAGCATGTAATAAGTTTTCTCCGTCACCAGAAAATTATCCAGGACCAGATTCTCCTCCTCAGAAAAGTTCGCGCGTTTTTTGTTAAGCCCGTCCTCAAATTCATAAATGACGGCGAGCGCGTCCTGAGGATTCTCGTAGGCGGAAAGCTCCATTCTGAGCTGCAAAAAATCCTGGACTTCTTTTTCTGCCCCGGGAGAAAGCTCTTGTGCGAAACAAAATGCCGCCGCAGAAAATAAAATCAGACAAAAAAGAAATTTTCTCATAACGGAAGTCTATACTTATTGCCTTTTTTCTTCAACCTTTTTCTGGTAAATCCGCGCGTAATCTGCGGTGGCGGTTTTATGCGGTCCGTGATATAATCGGTTTATGAAACGTATTCTTTTTGTCTGCCACGGAAATATTTGCCGCTCCCCCATGGCGGAATTCGTGATGAAAAATCTTGTTGTAGAGGCGGGCCTTTCGGATGATTTTTTCATAGACTCCAAGGCGACCAGCACGGAGGAGATAGGAAACGATATGTATCCACCCGCCAAGGCCAAGCTCAGGGAAAGGGGGATTCCGTTTGCGCGCAGGGCGGCCAGGCAGATTTCAAAATCAGATTACGATAGCTTTGACCTTATAATCGGGATGGACAGGGCGAACATGAACAACATAAACAGGATGCTGGGCCCTGATACTGACGGAAAATTCCACAAGCTTTTGGAATGGACGGGAAGCGCAGGTGACATAGCGGATCCCTGGTACACGGACGATTTTGACACAACGTACAGTCAGGTTGACACAGGGTGCAGGGCGCTTTTAAAATTCATAACTGAGACGGAGTGATATATTTTTGCGCGGGCGGATTTTCTGCTGTGCCGGATCGGCCTAGAAAAATTTCTCTGCCACGGCCACGCTCATCGGAAGCGTAAGAAGGCACAGCACGCTGGTAACGCTCACAATCATGCTGGAGTAGGACTCGTCCGCGCCGAACACCACGGCAAAGCTTGAGACGCTCATCCCCACCGGGCATAATGCCGCTATGAACACCACATAGCTCATCAGCCTTATGTTCTGCATTCCGCTGAAAACATGCACGGCCCCCCATGCGATGAAAAACATAATCACCGCGGAAAGAACGAGTCGCAGTGCGCTTACTTTTGCCACACGCATAATATAAGTTCTCATAGAAGTCTCGGGCTTTCTGAACGTGGCGAACAGCATTCCCAGAAGCAGCATGGAAGTGGCGGTGTTCATGTCGCCCACGAACTTCAGCGGGGCGTCGGCTATCTCAGGCAGCTCTTTCGGGATGCAGAAAATTATTATGCCGGCGAATACCGCGAGCACGTTCGGGTTCGTGATGACTTTTAAAGGACGCATTTTTCCGACCGCCATGTAATAGCCGATTGTCCACAGAAAAATATTGAACACGGCCACGTAGCCCATAAGATAGAAAGTTCCGCTCGGACCGAAAACTCCGTTTATAAGCGGAATGCCTATGAACGCGCAGTTCGTGAAAACCACGGAGAGCTTGTCTATGGCGTCAAGTTTTTTTTCTTCCTGCGTCCTGGAATGGAAGAACAGGAGCGCCAGCAGCGTGAGCGAGACATGCGCCGCCAAAGATATAAGAATCACCACCAGAAGCTCATGGAATCTTTGCGCGGAATACGGAACGTTGAACGTGTGCAGAATCATGCACGGGTTTATGACGTAGAGGAGCAATCTGCTCACAAAGCTCTGCTCAGTCTTTCCGAATTTAAAAGCCTTTGTTACGGCGAAACCCAGAACGGCGATGAGGGACATTATTATAAGCTGTTTTAGGACGATTACATACATAAGGCGATTATATACATTCACATGAAAAATTGCTATAATACGGCTTTAGTATGAGAAGCGATGCTAAAACAAGAGCACTCCTGGTTCTTGCTGACGGACATGTTTTTGAAGGAAAAAGCTTAGGTGCCCGCGGGGTGATTATAGGAGAGACAGTCTTTACCACCGGCATGAACGGGTACATAGAGACACTTACGGATCCCAGCTATTACGGTCAGATTGTGACGCAGACATTTCCTCTCATAGGAAACTACGGAATGATTCCCAAGGATTATGAGAGCGCCTCCTGCCATGTGCACGGATACATTGTGCAGTCATGGTGCGATGCCCCCTCTAATTTCAGAAGCGGACAGAATTTAGACGCTTATTTAAAAGAGCAGTCTGTGATAGGCATTTACGGAATAGACACCCGCGCCCTTACTAAGATTTTGCGCGAGGCCGGAGTTATGAACGGGCTTTTGGTCAGCGGCGAGAGCGAAGAGGCGAACGAGATATATGAGTCTCTTTTAAATGCGGAGAAAAAAGAGAAAGTCCTGGAAAGAATCCGGGCGTACAGAATAGAGAATGCCGTGCGTGCGGTGACAGGCTCCGCGTCAAAGATAGAGCAGGACGCCGGCACGGTCTTTGCGGAGAGCGCCGAGTATAAATTTCTTCCTGTAAGAAAAGACGGCACGCGCGAGAACGACATGCAGGCCGCCATGAAAAACGGTCTCGGGAAAAAAGTGGTTCTGTGGGACTTTGGCGCTAAGGCGAACATACGCAGGGAACTTTTAAAGCGCGGTCTTGATGTGGTTACTGTCCCAAGCACCGCCACGGCCCGGGAGATTCTTGCTTTAAATCCATGCGGCATAATGCTTTCCAACGGACCCGGGGACCCTGCGGAGAACACCGCCATTATAAACGAGATAAAAATCATCCTGGAGAAAGGCATACCTGTATTTGGTATATGCCTGGGCCATCAGCTTTTGGCGCTCGCTAATGGGGCCAGAACCTCCAAACTTAAATACGGGCACCGGGGCGCGAACCAGCCCGTAAAATATTTGGCCACAGGAAGGGTGTATATATCCAGCCAGAACCATGGTTATGCCGTGGAGAATGACTCTTTGCCTGATGGGGCGGCCCTTAGTTTTGTGAACACGAATGACGGAACCTGCGAAGGCATAGTTTACACTAAATTCCCGGCGTTCAGCGTGCAGTTTCATCCGGAAGCGTGCGGCGGACCTTTGGACACAGGATTTTTGTTCGATGACTTTGTAAATCTTATTAACGACCGTTCGTATTTTGAAAATTTCTCAGCGACCAGCAAACGCATAGACACCGAAAGCTATTTCTCTGAAGTTGCTCAAAAGGCTAACGAGCGTAAGGTAGTTTGAACGGAGATGCCGTGCAAAAACTTTCGTCATATTTAATTTAAATGGAAAATGTCAAATGGTATGACTGGGAAGAAGGCAAAACTGAAGAAATGAAAGATGTGTCTTATTCTTTTTCTTGGTGGTGAAGAAAGTTTCAACTTTCGAACTGCTTAAAACGCGATTTTGCAACGAAGTGAAAAATCGCAGTGCAATACGCGAGTTTTTGTAAGAAAGTTAAAACAAAAACTCGCATCTGCATTTCCTGAGAAAAAGGATTTGTTGACGTTAACTAACGTTAGTTAGATATTTGTGTAGCCCATCAAATACTTGTCTATTTCCCTGGCGCATTCCCTGCCTTCTGCTATTGCCCACACCACCAGGGACTGTCCGCGCCGCATATCGCCCGCAGTAAAGACTTTCTCCGCGGAAGTCTCATATGTCCGCTCATTTTTTGTCAGAACCGTGCCGCGCGGGCTGAGCTCCGCTCCGAACGCCTTCGCCGTGTAATCCTCGCATCCTAGAAATCCTGCCGCAATTAAAATCAAATCCGCAGGTAAATCTTTTTCTGTGCCCTCGCGCTCTACAAGTTCCCGCTTGCCGCCCTCAGTTTTAAATTCAACCTGCACGGTTTTTACGCCGCTCACATTGCCGTCCTTAGAGTAAATCTCTTTTATGGTCGTCTCATAGATGCGCGGGTCTGAGCCGGTTTTAAAAATCGCCTCCTGCTGCCCGTAATCTGTCTTTAAAATTTTAGGCCACTGCGGCCACGGATTGTTCTCTGAGCGGTTTACCGGAGGGCATGGCATCATCTCTATCTGCGTGACGGAGGCGGCCCCCAGCCTGAGGCATGTTCCGGTGCAGTCGTTTCCCGTGTCACCGCCGCCCACCACTATGACGTTCTTATCTTTTACATCAAAGAATTTTTTGTCCTTAAGCCCTGATGCCAAAAGGCTTTTTGTGACGGACTTAAGGAAATCCACGGCGAACATCACTCCGTTGGAGTCGCTTCCCGGTACGTTCAGGGGCCGCGGTTTTTTTGCGCCGCAGCATAGCGCTATGGCGTCGTATTCTTTGAGCAGCGAGGCTGGGTCAACGTTCTCGCCCACATTGCTCTGGCAGACGAATTTTACGCCCTCTGCCTCCATGAGATTTATTCTGCGGGCAATCACGCTTTTGTCCAGCTTCATGTTGGGGATTCCGTACATCAAAAGCCCGCCCGCGAAATCGTCGCGCTCAAACACAGTGACGTTGTGGCCCCTGCGGTTGAGCATGTCCGCCACGGTAAGGCCTGCGGGTCCCGCTCCCACCACGGCTATTTTTTTCTGTGTGCGGATTTTCGGAATGCGGGGCTTTATGTAGCCTTCCGCGAACGCTTTCTCTATTATGAAAAGCTCGTTGTCATGGATGCTTACGGAGTCAGACAGCTCCTTTGAGCCGCAGTTGCATGCTTTTTCGCAGAGCGCCGGGCATACCCTTCCGGTGAATTCCGGGAAATTTGACGTGGCCAGAAGCCTGCGCACGGCGTTCTCGAACTGTCCGTTGAAAAGGGCATCGTTCCATTCCGGGATAAGATTGTGCAGGGGGCAGCCTGTCACCATGCCGGCAAGCTTTATAGCCGACTGGCACATAGGAACTCCGCAGTCCATGCAGCGGGAGGCCTGCCTCTTCCTCTCCTCCTCGTCCAGCGGCTCATGGAATTCCTTAAAGTTTTTCAGCCTGAGATTCTCCGCGATTAAGGCATTCTCTTTTTTAGGATATAGTAAGAATCCGTTTGATAAAGCCATTTTTCCCCCTTACAAAAAAGACGTCTGGCATAAAAAGCCGCGCTCCGAGCGTAGCAGCCCCTTATGCCAGACGTCTTCGTCTATGCCTATAATATATAAAACCTCGCGATTTTATGCAAGTGGGCGCCGCAGGGGGGGCATGCCTTGTTTTTCTTTGAATGTTTTGCTATTATTTTAACGTATTAAAGAAAACTTATATTCGGGAACAAAAATGGACGAGCTTAAAAGGGAAATCAAGGAGACGATAATTCAGGCGTTGCAGCTGGAGGACATCGAGCCACATAACATCGTGGATTCGGAGCCTCTTTTTGGCGAGGGACT
>JAFLSO010000028.1 GCA_022510925.1 Treponema sp. | reverse complement strand
CAGGCGGGTAACCTTGACACTCCGCGCCCAAGCCTGTATACGCGGCCTCACTTTTGAACATATCCGAAGGAAAATATGAGAAAGATTACTGAAATGCTGGCGGTGCTCGCCGCGCTTGCCGCACTCGCCTCGTGCTCCGCAAAGGAGGCTGTAGCACACAAACAACGCCAAAGATGCGCCGCGCGTTTGCGCGGTCTTTTTGTCAGCGGGCGGCTTTTTTACCGGGTCCGCATCGCAGTTGACACGGTCAGTTTATTCTGCTATACTTCGGATGCTTTTTGGCGTCATACCCAAGTGGTAAGGGACTGGTCTGCAAAACCACTATGCATCGGTTCGATTCCGATTGACGCCTTGCGTTTAGTCAGCTTCGTTACGGGGCTGATTTTTTTATTTGTTTTCTAAAGATACAATGAACCGGCTAAGCGTAAAGAAAATCCTTGTCTTATTGTGCGCGCCGCTCCTTATGAGGGCAGCGTTCGCCCGCGGAGGAATGCTCCTGGGGCAGAAGGACATAAAAGTCATCAGCACAGAATGGTTCGACATAATTTACTCCCGGGAGAGCGAGAGGTCCGCCATGCATCTGGCCGGTCACGCGGACTCAATTTATGACGAGCTTTTCAGCCTGTACGAGTCAGAGACCAGGATACGCATGCCGGTCACGCTCCTATCAGCATCCGACTCGTTCAACGCTTTTTTCTCAAACGGATATTTCAATCACATAGTCCTGCTGGACACCACGCCGCCTGAGGATTTCAGTTTTTTCGGCGACAATATTCTGAATGTGTTCAGGCACGAGCTTACCCACGCCGTCTCCATAAACATGAGCTCCAAAGGCTGGAGGGCAGTGCAGAACATCCTTGGCGACGTGATAAACCTGAGCGCGTTCAGCGGCTCGGGCTTTCTGTCGGAGGGCGCGTCCGTCTCTTTTGAGAGCGCGGGCGGAGAGGGACGGCTGAACGACCCGTTCTACATGCACCTTATACGGCAGGCTAAAATCCAGGGAGAGTTTCCCCCGTACCAGGACGTATCAGGGAAGCGCGATATTTTTCCCGCGGGCGAGTATTACTATTACGGAGGGCCTTTCGCGGAGTACCTGCAGAAAACTTACGGCATGCAGAGATATGCGGACTGGTGGTACGCATGCGTGAGCGCTGTGAGCCGTCACAGTGGCAGGAACAAGGATGAGAGGGGCTTCGCGGGACTGCACACCTACGCGGGGTACTTTAAGAAAGTGTACGGAATCAGCATGCAGGAGGCGTGGGATGACTTCTACAAGAGCATACAGGTGCCGCAGGTCTCCCCCATCCCGCTTGATGACGGCGCGTATGATTTCTTTGATTTCATAAGCGGAGAGCGCAAAGAGGGCTTCTCGCTCAAGAACCGTAAGGGCGCGCTGTACGAAAACATCGCCCCGTACCGCACTGGATTCGCCTACACGGACGGGAAAACTGACGGCGTGTGGCTTGTCCGCGTGGACGCTGACGGAAAGCCCTCCAGATCAAAAAAACTTTTCAGCAAGAGCAACGTGAATAAAATCTCGCTAAGCGCGGACGGGCGCCTCATGGCGGTGACATACTACAGGACTGACGGTCCCGCACCGCAGAGCGCGGTAGCCGTGTACGACATGAGGAACCGCTCCTGGAAAAAACTTGACGGAAGGCATATAAGGGAAGCGGCCGTAATACAGGCGGACAGCGGCTACTATCTTGCGGCGGTAAGCTCACTAAGCCAGCAGCAAAGCCTAGTGGTTTACAGGATTGAGACTGAGCCGTCAAACGGCGCCATAAAGAATTTCACGGAGATTTGCGGAACTCCCTTTCCGTGGGGCGACACCGCGATGAGCCTCTGCGACTCAGGCTCAGGCTCTCTCGCCCTCATATATAAGCAGGGGATGAGATGGTCCGTGCGCGAGTACAGCCTGGACCGCGCGGAGGGAGAGACGCCCGCTTACAGGGAATTCCTTCCGCCTGACGGTAACATGCGAATCAGGAACCTGGCCCCGGTGCTCGCGGAGAACGGCGGCACAAGGCTTCTTTCTTTCAGCTGGGGCATAAAAGAGACACTGCCGCGCTTCGGCATGATGGATTTGCAGAGCGGGGTTTTCCATCTGGACGGCGCGGACATCTCGGGCGGCGTATACTTTCCGGCGCTTATACGCGGAAATATTTTTTACTCAGGCTACTTCGCGCGCGACTACAAGCTTCTGGTCCGCCCGCTTGCGGGAGAGATTGCGCGGGCATACGAGGAGAGCGCACACGGCCCCGCGCATGATGAGGCTGACACAGCATGGCAGGCTCACACAGAGGAGCCTGAGGACGATGACCATTCCGCCCGCGAGCCAGACTATCCCGGCGCAAGGCCCTACAAAAGAATATACAACAGAAGGGGCATCTTTCTTCCCGTGGCATCTGGCATGATACCGCTCTCACAGTACGACAGAAACCTTCAGGAGACAAGCATGATATCCTTCCCGGGAGCATCGTACCTCACGCATAATCCGTGGAACGGAGACTTTCTCGGCGTGGCGGCGGGATATGACCCGCTGAGCCTTACCGGCGGAATCGCAGTGCAGTTCTCGGGCGGAACATATACCAGCGGGTTCGGCACAAACATTTTCTCTTACATGGTGATGCCGCAGATTCTTCTTGACGACAAGGGCTTCAAGCAGGCGACGGGCAAGGTGTCCCTGACACAGCAGCTGGGCGCGGGGCATCACAGCCGCGTGTACTTTACGGAGCAGGGCACAGTTTTCGCGGGACGGCAGCAGACGGAGAAGGACGCCATGGGACTGCAGGAATTCTACGGAAAGATGCTCGGCGCCTCGGAGGAGAGCCCCCCGCGGGCGCTGTCCATGCTTTCCGGGATTTTCGGATGCACGGCCTCACGCGATGCGGCGAACTATCTTACCGCAAGCGGCGGTGCGCAGGTGGCATTCTCCACAGTGCACAGGACAGGAAGCGGCGTGTGGGAGAAATCCGGCATAACGGCCAGCCTCCAATACGCGCTCATGTACAGCGCGGAATTCGGGGCAATGGAGGACGGATACTTCGCGCACATCATAACGCCTCAGGTCTCGCTGCGGATGCCAAGGCTCATACCTGCAGACTGCACGGACGGCCGCACTTACAACATGCCGCTCGCCGTCACTGCCAGCTGGACGCCGTCGCTTTCCACGCTCTGCTCATTCTCATCGGAAGTGATGCTTTACGGCGTAGAGATACAGCACGCTCTCAGAAGGCTTCCATGGTACTTCAACAGATTCATAATCACCGCGGAATATTCCGGCCAGATAAAAAGACAGGCCTCGTCCGCGCGTATTCTGGGCATAGCGGAGAACATCAGCAATCTGGGCGCAGAGTCATACAGGGATTTGCTCGCCCTGAATTTCCTCCTTACAAGCTCCGTGAACACAGGAAACTTCCAGGCTTTCTCGCTGGGACTCTCGCTGGGATACAGCTTTCACCGTGACCCGGACGCGGAAACTCCGCTCTCGCTTTCACTCATATCATCGACCAGACTGTAGTTTTACCGGGCTCTCCATGCCCCGGGGAATCGCATCACGCAAGCGCTATAGCAGGTTTCCGTCTTATCTGCTATACTCTACATGGGGTAAATGAGATGCAGGGATACATTCATTCTGTGGAATCTTTCGGTAGCGTGGACGGACCCGGGCTAAGGTACATAATATTCTTTTCCGGATGCCCCATGCGGTGCGCGTTCTGCCATAACCCTGACACATGGGACATGAGCAAGGGTGAGAGGCGCGGCGCGGAGGAGCTTATAAATGAGGCCCTCAGCTGCAAAAATTACTGGGGAAAAAAGGGCGGCATAACCGTGAGCGGCGGAGAGCCGCTCATGCAGCTGGATTTTCTGATTGAGCTTTTCACGGAGGCCAAGCGGCATAGCATAAACACATGCATAGACACAAGCGGCGCCCCGTTCACCGGGGAGGGCGAATGGTTCTCCAAATTCGAGCGCCTCATGGACATTACGGACACCCTGCTTGTGGACATAAAGCATATAGACCCCGCGGAGCATGAGAGGCTTACCGGCCGTCCTAACGCTAACATACTGGATTTGTTCCGCTATCTGGACAGAATAAAAAAGCCCGTATGGATACGCTACGTCCTTGTTCCGGGAATATCTGACAAGACTGAGTATCTGGAGCGCACGCGCGATTTCATACGCACTCTGGGCAACATTCACCGTGTGGAGGTCCTGCCGTATCACACGCTGGGAGTGCACAAATACAAGGAGCTGGGGCTGGAGTACAGGCTTGAGGGCGTTCCTGCACCCGATGCCGCCTCCCTGGACAATGCGCGCCGTATCCTTGAGTGCGATAATTACAACGCATGGAAGGATTAATGCATACCATTACAGAGTATGGGTATAGGAGGCTGTATGGCGGATGAACTGGTCATATACACTGACGGAGGATGCTCGGGGAACCCGGGGCCCGGCGGATGGGGATGCGTCATTCTATGTGACGGCACAGAGACACGGCTTAGCGGAGGAGATGCGCGCACCACGAACAACCGCATGGAGCTTCAGGCCGCTATAAGCGCGCTTGAGGCCGTGGCGGGAAACGATGACTGGCGGGCAAAAAAAATACGCGTGTACTCAGACAGCCAGTACGTGAAGAACGGAATCACGTCATGGATAAACGGATGGAAAAAGAACGGCTGGCGCACATCCGCAAAAAAGCCCGTGCTCAACAGGGAGCTGTGGGAGAGGCTGGATGCGCTGTACTCATCGCTGGACGTGGACTGGGAGTGGGTCAAAGGCCACGCGGGAATCACTTACAATGAGGTATGCGACGGCCTGTGCCAGGAAGAAATCAGAAAGCTCATGGGAGACTGAGCGGCATATCCAAAGGACAGCGCCCCCGGTCCGTTCCGGGCGCAGGGGATTCCGTGCGGTGACATGGCTGCCCTTCCCGCACGGAAAATCACGTCCGCTAAAAACCTAGAGCTCCTCCGCCCTAACCACAAAAAGCTTTATGCCCTCGCTTTTGAATTTATCTTTCACTGCCTTTATTATGGCCCTGACCGTCTCCAGGTCCTTGTCCTCCACATAGCTTGTGAGCACGAAATTTGTCTCGGGCCATGTGGTGGTGCCCAGCTTGTAGTCATTGCCGCCGCGGCCGTATGCCAGCGGTATGGTCGTGTAAAGGATGCCGGGGATGTACTGCTCCAGGGCTTCCTTTATGTCCTCTTCCACGGATTTGTTTGAGATGATTTCGCAGCGGTACATTATTCTTCTCCTTGCGCGTCCGGGGCAGGCTTGTCCTGCGGGGGAAGCTCTATCTTTATGCGGCTGCTGGCGCCCTTCTTCTCTTTCATTATAAGGGAGTACAGCACGGGGATGAAGAACAGCGTTATGAACGTGGAGCTTGTGAGACCTCCCACCACCGCCACGCCTATAGGCTGCACCATGCCCGCGCTTCCGCTCGTGGAGAAGCACATGGGAATCATGCCCAGGATTGTGGTGAGCGTAGTCATAAGCACAGGCCGCAGACGGCTTGAGCCCGCCTCCAGGCAAGCCTCCTTCATCCTCATGCCGCGGTCTATGAGCAGGTTCGTGTAGTCCACCAGAATTATTCCGTTGTTCACCACTATTCCCACCAGCATTATAAGTCCTATGGCCGTCATTATGGAGATGGGCTGATCCGCAATCTTGTAGATGAGAACCACGCCTATGAGCAGGAACGGTATGGTCATAAGGTTTATGAACGGCGCCTTGAAGCTTTCGTATGTGGCCGCCATGACACCGAACACCAGAATCACCGCCATTATGAGAATCTTGGCGAAAATGGCCCACTGCTCCCTGTTCTCCTGCCATGAGCCCTCGTAGCTGACCGTAACGTTGTCAGGGATTATGAAGCTGCTCGCTATGCCGGCCTTTATGTCCTGCTCCACCAGGTTCGCGTTGCGCGTGCTGGTTATGTTTCCCGTGACATGGACTATCCTGGTGCGGTTCTCATGCCTTATGGAGACAGGGCCCAGGCCTGTGGTAACTTTTGCGAAGTTCGCAACGCTCACCAGCCCCTTAGTTCCCTGCACGTAAATCTGCTCCAGGTCTATGACCTGCCTGCGGTCCTCAGGACGGAGCATCACGTACACGGTGTAGTCCTCGCCGTCTTTCCTGAACACTGTGCTCGCCACGCCGTCTATGCTGTAGTTTATCTCGTATGCCACGGTGTTCACGTTCACGCCGAAGTTGTACGCGCGCTCGCGGTCTATCTCTATCTGAACCTGAGGAAGTCCTTCCGTGGTGTCTATGGAAGGCTCCGCTATGTCATCTATGCCCTCCATCACGGCGGACACCTGTTTGGCCACGCTCAACGCGGCGTTAAGGCTGGGGGAGCGTATCGCTATGTCTATGTCATCGCCGCTTAGCGACTGGCTCATGCCGCGCCCGAAACTGAACGTAACGTCCGCAAAATCGCTGAAATGCGCGCGGAGCTTGTTCTTTATGGTCTCGTCATTGTCAATCTGCTTGCTGCTTTCGGGGAGCTGTATGTTCAGGCTTCCGCTGTAGGATGAGCCGTTCCTGCCGCCGCCTATGCTTGTGGTCAGCGTGGTGTAGCCCTCCACCTCGTCCTCCACAATCTGCTGGAACTGGCTGACTATGCTCTGCGTCTGCTCAAGCGTGGTTCCCACGGGAAGCCTTATTGTGAGCGACACGTTGTCGTCATGCCCGCCGGGCATCATGTTCACGCGCAGTGTGGGCATAAGAAGGAACGTGGAGATGAGCGCGGTAAGGCATATTATGACCGTGACAAGCCTGTGGTTAAGCGCGGAGCCTAGCACCCTGCGGTAGACTTTGGTGACAGCGTCCTGGCATCTGTTGAAGAAGCCGTACAGGTTGCGGAAGAACGCGCTCTTCACCGGTTTCTCGTTGCGGTTTGTAAGCGGAAGGAAATGCCCCGCAAGGATGGGCACCAGGAAAATCGCCACGAACAGGGAACTTACAAGCGCTATTACAATAGTAAATATTATTCCCTGGAACATTTTTCCCGCGAAGCCCAGATCTTTCATGAAGAAGAGGAACGGCACGAACACGCAGATGGTCGTGAGGTTTCCGGAGAGGACCGACATCAGCATCTCTTCCGTGCCCAGAATCGCCGCCACCTTGGGTTTGGTACCGCGCACCCTGTACGCATAGATGTTCTCTATCATGACCACTGACGCGTCCACAATCATGCCCACGCCCAGTATAAGGCCGGTAAGCGTCATCATGTTAAGCGTGATTCCCGCCAGGTTCATGCACAAAAGCGTTATGATTATGGACAGCGGTATGGACACCGCGATTATGATTGTGGTTTTGAACGCGCACAGGAACACGAACAGGATAAGGATGGCAAGCACCAGTCCCTGCCATGCGGACTCCAGGAGCGTATTCAGGGTGTCGCGTATCTGGTCTGTGTCGTCGCGTATTATGACCAGCTCTATGTCGGCCGGAAGCGTCCTTTTAAGCTCATCGATTTTCTTATAGACCGCGTTCGCCACATTAACGCTGTTCTCGCCGGACTGCTTTGTTATGGAGACATACACGCCCGGCTCCCCGTTTATGTAAACCAGGCTGGATGCGTCCTTATACCCCATGAACGCCCGTCCTATGTCGCGCAGCTTAAGGTCGTAGCCGTGTATGGTGGTGATCACGGTGTCGTTTATCTCTTCTATGCTTGAGTACTCGCCCACAGTGCGTATGGAATAATCCAGCGTGCCCTCCGTTATGGTTCCGCCGCCCAGCTCCAGGTTCTGCCTGGCTATGGCGCTTGACACCGCGCTCAGCGTAAGTCCGTAAGCCTGCAGTCTGTTCTGCTCCAGCTCCACGCGGACTATGGCGGTGCGGCCTCCGTAAGTGTTCGCCTCCGCCACGCCGTTCGCCTGCTCCAGCACGTCCACAATCTGGTCGTCCGCTATGGCCTTAAGCTCGTCAGTGCTGCGGTTTCCTCTTACCGCTATGCGCATTATGGGCATGGACGACGCGTCCATTTTGAAAATAGTTGTCGTAACGGAGTCAGGCAGGCTGCGCGACACCCTGTCAAGCTTGTCGCGCACATCGTTGGTGGCCACGTCCAGATTCGTGCCGTAGTTGAATTCCAGTGACACCATGCTAGTGCCTTCCTGTGACGTGGACGATATGGACTTAAGGTTGGAGACGCTCACAAGCGCGTTCTCCACCAGATTCGTTACGGATTTCTCCACCGACTCCGGGCCGGCGTTAGTGTACGTGGCGGCCACCATAAGGTACGGGAAGTCCACGTCAGGCATAAGGCTTATGGCCGTGTTGCTGAGAGTGAAAATCCCCATCAGGCCTAAAAGCACGAACACCATGAGCGTAAGTATGGGGTGCTGAAGGGTTTTCTCGCTAATCATCGCTGTCTCCGCCTAAGTCCTGTGTGGTCCCGGTATCCTGCGGTCCTGACGGCATGCTGAGGTCGCGGACTCTGGCACCGTCGCTCAGAACGCGCATTCCCTCTATGACTATGCGCTCCCCCATGTCCACGCCGCTCAGAATCTGAATCTCGTCCTCCACGCTGTTTCCCGTGGTCACAGGGCGCAGCTCCGCCGTGCCGTCCTTGATTATGTAAACGTTCTGCCTGTTGTTTTTCTCCACGACCGCATTGGACGGCACCGTGATTTTTCCGCTGTAGTCCTGCGTCCACAGCCTTACTTTGGCGAACATGCCCGCGTTTATGCGCTGGTCCTTCTTATCGAAATTAAGTATTATCTCCTTGGTGCGGCTTGTGCTGTCCACCAGCGGGGACACGCGGGTCACCGTGGCGGTGAACACTTCGTGGGGATACGCCTCCAGGATTATGTCCGCCTTAAGGCCTGTGCGGAGGCTTGCCACATAGCGCTCAGGGATGCTTGCCGTAAGCTGCAGGTTCGTTACGTCTCCTATTACAGTTATGGTGCTGGCCACGTTAACCGTGGTGCCGGGCTTAAGCGGAGTCCGGGTTATGGTGCCGCTGACCGGGGCGGTCACCATGCTGTGCCTGTACTCGGTGCCGGGAACGGACGGGTCTATCTCCGCTATTACGTCCCCGCGCCTTACCGTGCTTCCCAGCGACACTGAAACGTCCACTATCTTTCCGCCTATGTCGGGGAACACGTCTATGGAGCTCTGTGGCTCTATCTCGCCGTTCGTGTTCACAAAGTCATGCAGTGTGGCGGCGGCGGCCTCTATGGTGCGCACGGTGACGGTGCCCTGGGGTCCGTCCGCTCCGAACGCCCCGGGGCCTGACGCGGACTTCTTTTTGTAAGCGGCGGCATAGACGGCCACCGCCACGATTACCAGTACGCATGCCCCTATGATTATGAGCGGAGCCTTGCTGCCTCTCTTAGCGGATGAGGAATTCTCCTGTTTCTCTGATGGCTTTTTTCCCATGATATTTTCTCCTGCCGGTTTATTCTGTCTCTGCCTGATTCGTGAGCGTGCCGAACGGAACGCCTATGGTGCTCTCTAAATTGAGTATGGCCGTTATGAGCGTGCTTGCGTTGGACATTACGTTCACCATGGCGCTGTTAAGGTTGTCGCGCGCCGTCTGAAGCTCCAGAAGGCTGCGTGTCCCGTGGTTGTATGCCGCCTCCGTAAGCGCCAGGTTCTGCTGCGCCAGCTCCACGCTGCTCTGGCCCAGCTTCATGCTGTCCTGGGTACTCTTTATGGTGTTCAGGTAGTTCTGTATGTTTATGTCCTCCGTGGTCCTCTGGTTCTCCATGCTGAGCTTAAGGGACTCCACGGTGCTTTTCTGCGCCGCGATGCTCCTGGCGCCGCTGGACCAGGGGAGGTATCCGTCAAGCGGGATGGAGACTCCCAGGCTGAGGGCATGCGCGCTGGGGTCTGAGCCGAACTCAAAGTCTCCTTTCTCCACGGACATTGTGGGAGAGAGGACGGTATGACTGTTATTGCCGCTCCAGTTTATGTTGTACGCCACGGACAGGACGGGGCCCCACGCGGAGAATCTGGTGGCCAGAAGCGCGTTGTCCGCCGTCTCCATCTGCTTCTCAAGCGCGGCCATCTCCGTGGACTTCTGCCTTACGGCATTCACTTTCTCCATGGTTATCTCCCCCGCGGAGAGAATGTCGTTAAGCGAGCCCTCAAGGCTTATCTGCGTTGACTGCGGTATCCCCAGAATCTGCTTGAATGAGGCGCGGTTGTTCTCGAAGCTTATTTTCTGGCTCTCGTAATTGAGCTGGGCCTGCTGCAGTGACACCTGGTCTGAGAGCAGGTTCACCTGCGGCAGCGTTCCCCGGTTGTACTTGACGGTGTCGGAGTCGAACTGCCTCTGCGCGCTCTCCACGCTTTTCTCAAGCAGGGCTATGTACTCCTGCTGGTACAGGAGCGCCGTGAACAGCTGGCGCACGTTAAGCTCTATGGTTTTCCTGGCCTGCCCGTATGTTATCTGCTGCTGCTCGTAGCTGAGCACGGCGCTCCTTATGGCAGTGTAGAGCGCGGGAGTCAGGGCCAGGCTTATGGAGCCTCCGAGCGTAACGGAGCTTATGCCGGGGTCAATGAAGCTCTGCGTGAAAGAGCCGCTCGCGCTTATGCTTGGCATGGCGGCCCCCCATGCAAGGTCCGCGGAATGCTTTGCGGTCTGGAGGGAAATCTCGCTCTGCTTTAAGGAGAGGTTACCTTCCAAAGCGTAGCCCACGGCGTCGTCCACAGTAAGCCTCAACGTCTCATTCTCACCGGCACTCTGGGCAAAAAGCGCCGCGCCGAATGCCAGGACCGCGAGCGCGCTGAAAAACTTTTTCCTTAGCTGCATGGGATTCATGAACTTCCTCCACGGTTTTTACGTGCCTAATATACAGAGTATGCCGTTTTTAAGTAAAAAAATATATGTTATATTTCCATAACTTTTTGTTATAGGCGGCGCCCATTATAGCGAATTCATGCGTGAGTTTCCATAGAGGCCTTCCCTGAAACTGACGGGAGGCCTACGCCCGATTGGAGCCGGCGCGGAGCGCGTGCCCTGGCACCGGAGCGCAGGCGGAGCGGCGGAAAGCGGGGTCCGGGGAAGGCCCTCTCTTTCTGCCGGCGGACTTACGGCCTTAACGGAAGGCTCCGTCCTTAAAATTCAGGGAGCGAACCCCATCTCGGAAAGGGCTTTCTGTGCCTCGGAAATCTCGTCGTAGGGCATCACGCGGTCCTTGTAGATTATGCTGTTCTCGTGGCTTTTTCCCAGAAGGAGCACTATGTCTCCGGCGCGCGCAAGGGAGAATGCCATGCGGATTGCGGCCGGGCGGTCAGGGATTATGAAAAGGCTCTCGCCGTCCGTCTTTCCCATGCCGCGCGCGCCTTTGTCCCTGTCTCCCGCTATCTGCTCCAGGAGCATGGTGCTGTCCTCTCCGCGCGGGTCCTCGTCAGTGAGCACTATTATGTCGCTGAACCGCGCGGCAATCTCTCCCTGAAGCGGGCGCTTGGTCACGTCGCGCTCGCCTCCCGAGCCGAAAAGCGATATTATGCGGCCTTTGCAGCGGCTCCTTATAGGAGGAAAAATAGTCTCGAAGCTGGAGGGCGTGTGCGCGTAGTCCACTATGACCTCGAACGGCTGGCCCTGGTCTATGGCGGTCATCCTGCCTTTGACAGGAGAAAGCGACGGGGCAAGCGGGGCGAGCCTATGCAGGGGGATTCCGGTGGTGCCGCTCACGGCGAGCATGGCCGCCATCACGTTGTATGCGTTGAAAGCGCCGGGAAGACGGGTGTCTATGAGCATGCAGGTGTCACTGTCCTCATTAAAGGCGGGGCCGTCGGAGCAGCGCATGCTGAACGAGGTTCCGGAGAGCGTGCTGGATATGCCGCTTGCGGAGACATAGGGGACTCCCTGCGGTACGGGCGGCAAGGGATTCCCTGACTGGCTCCCGGAGGCCCGTTTTCCCGCCATGCCACAAGTGGTGAAGCCCACGGTCCTTTTTTGTGTGGCCGAGATAAAATATGGGGCGGCAGGATCCTCAAGGCTCACCACACCGAAGCTTGGAATCTCACGGCGCGCGGCGTCCTTCCCGTTAAGCAGGAGCTTTTCATGCGGCCATTTGTCCAGCGCGCGGAACAGGTTGGCCTTGTCGCTTTTATACTGCTCCAGCGTCCCGTGGAATTCCAGGTGCTCAAGGGTTACGTTCATGAAAACCGCGCAGTCGAAGCGCACGTCTCCCAGACGGTTGGTGCGCCCGCTGAGCCCGTGGCTTGATGACTCCACCACTGCGTGCGTGCATCCGTTAAGGAGCATCTGATGGAGCTCTTTCTGTACTATCGTGGCCTCGGGCGTGGTCTGATGCTCCGGGTTCGCGACCGCATCTCCGCCCAAGGAATACTGAACTGTGCTTATGAAGCCCGCCCTGTATCCGCAGAGCCTCAGGAGCTGCCATATAAAGCTTACCGTGCTGCTTTTTCCTTCCGTGCCGGTCACGCCGTAAACCACCAGATGCTCGCTGGGGTTGTCATAGAACGCGGCGCTTACAGGGCTCATGGCAAAGCGCGATGAGTCCACGCGGATGAGCGCGGTCTCTGATGATAACAGGGACGCGGCCCGCATTATGTCCTCCTTTTCCCCGGGAGTGAGCGTGTCCTGGTACACCACGCACACAGCGCCTCTGGAGAGCGCCTCCGCTATGAAACGGTTTCCTGTGGTGTGAGTTCCGGGCAGCGCGAAAAAGAGAGAGCCCGCAGTGACATGCCTGCTGTCGAATTCAAGGGATGTGATCCTTATTTTATCCGCGGACTGCGGCATGCCGGAGGGAGAGCCGTCCGCAAGCGTGAAAGTATATGAGAGCGAATTTTCCGGCAGCGCGGAAAGCAGCTCACGCAGTGTCTTTTCCATGAGGGCATTCTACTACTACGCGCGCACATTTTCAATCACAGTGAGGAGCGCTAGGACCTTACCGGTATGCCGCTCTCCTCAAGGCTGCGCTTTATGCCGCCCACGGTATAGTCCCCGGAGTGGACCATGCTGGCTATCAGAGCAGCGTCCGCCCTGCCTTCGGTAAGCACATCGGCTATGTGAGCGGGAGTTCCGCCTCCGCCGCTCGCGATTACGGGCACATGGACCGCCTCGCTTATCATGCGCGTAAGATTAGTCTCGTATCCGCACCGCGTTCCGTCCGCGTCAATGGAGTTGAGCACAATCTCTCCCGCGCCAAGAGCAACCGCCCGCCGTGCCCATTCCAGCGCGTCCAGCTCCGTGGCGGTGCGCCCGCCGTTTATGAACACGCGGTATCCGCTCGGCATGGAGGGGTCGCGCGCCGCGTCCATCCCCAGGACCATGCTCTGGCTTCCGAACACGCCCGCGCCCTGCTCTATGAGACCGGGGTTTTTGACGGCCTGTGAGTTAAGGGAGACTTTCTCCGCGCCCGCAAGTATGGTGCTGCGTATATCGTCAAGGGTGCCTATTCCCCCGCCCACGCAGAACGGAATGAAAACCTTGCACGCCACGCGGCTTATCAGATCCAGAATGGGCCCGCGTCCGCTCGCGCTCGCCATTATGTCGTAGAACACAAGCTCGTCCACGCCCTGCCTGTAGTATTCCTCCGCCATCTCCACAGGATCGCCTATGTCCATATTGTTCCTGAACTTGACGCCCTTGGTGGTGCGCCCGTCCTTTACGTCCAGGCAGATTATAATCCTTTTCTTAAGCATTCCTCTCCTCTTCCTAAAACGCTCGTCCCGCCCGCAAACTCAAACTGCGGCCAGGTCCTCCCTTACGAAATTCCTGAGCAGCCTTAGTCCGGGACCGCCTGACTTCTCAGGGTGGAACTGGAACGCCGTTATGCTTCCGTACTCCACCATCGCGGGTATCATGGCGCCGTAGTCAGCGTAGCCCTTTATCACACAGGGATCGTCCGGCTGTATCACATACGAGTGCACGAAATAAAAGTCCGTGTGATCGTCCACGCCGTCCGAGAGCATGGTGCCGCCGTTGCAGAAAGACACGTCGTTCCATCCCATGTGCGGTATTTTCAGGGAGGGCCTGAGCATGGCGTACTCCCCATGCTCCCTCTCCGTGGGATGCCTCTCTTTCCACAGCCCCGAAAGATGCCTTATGGTACCGGGGATGAGCCCCAGGCATCTGGTGCCGCCCTCCTCGCTCCAGTCAAATATAATCTGGCTTCCTATGCATATTCCGAGGAGGGGCTTTCCCGCGGACACCCAGTCCTTTATGAACGAGTCTAAGCCCGACAATGAGAGCTGCTCCATGGCGTAGCCGGCCTCGCCGTCTCCCGGGAAAATGAGCCTGTCCGCCCCCTCCAGGTCGCCCGGATTCCTGGAGCGGATGTAAGGCGCTCCCACGGCCCTGAGCGCCCGCTCCAGGCTGGTGATGTTTCCGGCGTTATAGTCCACTATTCCTGTCATGGGAAGATTATAGCAGGATAGCGCGCAAGTGAACAGCGGGGAGAGCATGAGGAGCTGCGGTCAGGGAGGATTTTGGACTGTATGTTCAGGCCCGCCGTGCCGATAATCCTAGCATGGATGTTACAAGTCTTGTGGGCCTGTGCAAGGAGGTGGTCTCCGACTGGCGCGTGATAGTGAGCGCGGTGGTGTTCATCATGTCCACGTCCCTGGCGAACTATGTGGTCAGATACAGGAAAAAGGGTCCCAGGCTCAAGATAAAGCCCAGGTCGAAGCCAGCCGCAGAATCCTCTCCCGCGCCCGCGCAGGAAGGCTCCCCGGAAAACGAGCAAGGTCCTGCTGAAGCATAAAGATTTTTCTCATTATACGGCCCTGCCCTCCTGTGTCCATAAGGCTCTTCCACGGCCAGACGCAGGTGTGGATGAGGCCCGCTCCCTCCAGCTGGCACAGAATCTCCTCTATGTCTCCGTGCTCCCATATTCCCTCTCCGAATTCCTCGCAGTCCTCGGAGTTAAACAAATCCAGAAGGCCCTCCGAAAGCTCCCGGCGCGTAAGGCGTCTTCTGTTACGGCGCAGGAAATCCAGCGCCATGGCGGCATCCTCCGCGAAAGGTGCCGGTCCTCCCCTGCCGCACACATCGCAGCCGCCGCAGTACGCGCTCTCCCCGCCCAGCGCGTCAAGAAGAACCTGTCGCCTGCATGAGACGCTTCTCGCGAAATCCCCCATCTGCCGCTCCCTGCTTCCCGCAGGATGACGGAAGGACCTTACAGTGTCCTCCCAGCTCCATACCAGAATTGCACGGGCGGTATCACCGTCGCGTCCGCCGCGGCCCGCCTCCTGAACGTATGACTCCACCGTGGGGGAAGGCTCGTAGTGCAGGACGGTGCGGATGTCCTTTTTGTCCACGCCCATTCCGTAGGCGCAGGTGGCGCAGAGTATGGCGTCGCCGTTACTGTGGAACCATGACTCCACGGATGATTTCTCGGACCGCTCCAGCCCCGCATGATAGAACCTGACTTTGCCGCTGCCGCAGTAGGCGGAAAGCTCGCGGGCCATGTCCTCAGCCTTATCCCGTGTGCCGCAAAAGACTATGAGAGGCTTCCTGCACCGCACGGCAAGCTTGAACACGGCGCGTTTTTTAGCCCACGCGTTCACCACGTTATAATGTATGTTTGGCCTGTCGCTCTCGCCCCTGACTATGTGCGCGCTGCCGCCGAACAGCACCTCTGACACCCTGGAAAGGACGCCGGGGCTTGCGGTGGCGGTGAACGCGGTCACCACAGGGGCACCCAGAGAGCGGATAACGGAGCCCAGCGCAAGGTATGCGGGCCTGAAGCTGTCCCCCCACTCGCTCACGCAGTGCGCCTCGTCTACGGCTATGTGCCTTATGCCGCAGCCGCACAGCCGCTCTAGCAGCGCCCCGCTCTGAAGCACCTCGGGATTAGCGAGTATTATCCTTGCGCCGTCCCGTATGCTCCTGAAATTCTCCTCCCGCTCCTCCTCGCTCTGTCCGCCACGGAACACCACGCTTCTGAGGCCACCCTCGTCCATGCGCCTTTTCTGGTCAGACATGAGCGCAAGAAGCGGATAAAGCACCAGCGTGGGGCCGTCCAGCATGAGCGCCGGAACCAGAAAGCACAGAGACTTTCCCGCGCCTGTGGGAAGAAGCACTATCTGATGAAGCGGGACACCCTCTTCCACGGAAGGCTCCCGCATCTCCGCGCCCGTGTCATTTCCGTGGCGGGCATCAACCTGAGCGTCAGGGGCTTCCCGCGCACGGAGATCCTTCTCTGCGGCCGCGGCATCCAGAATGTTCGCTATGACAATCCGCTGCCACGGGAAAAGATATGATATTCCGAAAGCTTTTTTTGCCGCGAGCGTAACGGAGTCCCCGGGCTCCCCGCAGATGTCCTCAGCGTCGCAGTCCGCGTATTCAGGTGAATCATCCAATGATAAATCCATTCGCGCCTCCACCTTTTATGTAGATGAAAAACGCGGATTTTACCAACAGGACGGATAATTTAATGTTAAAGAGAATCAAAAGTCACGCAGCCCTGACTAAACACGGAGCATAAGGGCCGGTGCGGCTGCTAGGACGGGCTCTCCGTGCCCTCCTCTCTCTGTGCTGAGGATTCCTGGGCCAGCTCCGCGCAGCGGCCTTCCGCCTTAACTATCTCCGCGAATTCCTTGCCGTCTATGGTCTCTTTCTCAAGCAGGCGGTTGGACACATAGTCCAGGAGCTCCCTGTGCTCGCGCAGGACCTCCAGAGCGTGACTGTAGCGCTCGTCCAGAATCCTGGCTATCTCCTCGTCCACATACCTCTGCGTCTCCTCGCTGAACTCACGCACAAGCTCAGGCTCCTGAGGCCCGCCGTAGCCGCGCCCGCTTTTTCCGAGCGTCATGTTCTTGAACCGCTCGCTCATGCCGTAGTCACATATCATGCTCTTAAGGATGCCGGTGGCTCGGCTTATGTCGTTTGAGGCGCCGGTAGATATCTCGCCGAACACCACTTCCTCCGCGGCGCGCCCGCCAAGCAGGGTGTCTATCTCGTTAAGCAAATCTTTTTTAGTCTCGAAATTCTTTTCCTCTTCCTCGCGGTACTGCGTGAAGCCTCCCACGCCGTGGCTTCTGGGAACAACTGTTATTTTGTTCACAGGCGGATAGTCCGGGGTGAACGCGCCCAGAAGCGCATGTCCCGTCTCGTGCACCGCCACAAGCCTGCGCTCCTTCTCGTTCTCGTGGCGGGTCTTTTTCTTAAGGCCTATGCTCACTTTGTCTATGGCGTCGTTGAAATCCTCCATGGTGACTTTGGTCCTGCCGTTACGCACTGCCAGCAGCGCGGCCTCGTTCACCACGTTGGCAAGATCCGCTCCCGCAAAGCCGGTGGTTCCGTGCGCCAGGGAGTCAAAGTCCACGTCATCGTCAAGCTTAACGTTCTTGGAGTGAATCCTAAGTATGGCCTCCCTGCCCTGAACGTCGGGCCGCTCCACAGGAACCTGCCGGTCAAAACGCCCGGGACGCAGCAGCGCGGGGTCCAGTATGTCCGCGCGGTTTGTGGCCGCGAGTATGATAAGCCCCTTCTCGTTGTCGAATCCGTCCATCTCCACGAGCAGCTGGTTCAGCGTCTGCTCGCGCTCATCGTTACCGCCCAGATTGTTCACGCGGCTTTTTCCTATCGCGTCAAGCTCGTCTATGAAAACAATGCACGGCGCCTTCTCGCGGGCGGCACGGAACAAATCACGCACGCGGCTTGCTCCCACGCCCACGAACATCTCCACAAAGTCAGAGCCTGAGATGCGGAAGAACGGCACGCCGGCCTCACCTGCCACAGCGCGGGCCAGAAGCGTCTTTCCCGTGCCGGGAGGTCCCACAAGAAGAACACCTTTGGGAATCTTTCCGCCTATCTCCGTGTATTTCTTGGGCGTCTTAAGGAAGTCCACCACCTCCATGAGCTCCTCTTTTGCCTCGTCCACGCCGGCCACATCCGCGAACCTGGTCTTGACCTTGCCCTCGTCCACGGCCTTGCTCTTTCCTCCGCCCGCACCGAAAATCCCCATGCTGCCCATGCCGCCGCTCATCCTGCGGAAAAGGAAAATGTAGATGACCACAAGCACCAGAATGGGAATGAGGTTCAGAAGCAGCTGAAGAAGGTAGCCGTTCTGCCTGGAGACGAATTTATAGTCCACGCCCTTGGCGTTAAGGAATTCGATGAAGTCGCCGTAAAGAACGCCGGTGGTGCGGTAAATATCGCCGGATGATGAGTCGGAGCGCGACCATGGGAACTTAGAGTCCTTCTGCGCCACGGCCGCGCCAGGACCGTAGCCCGTGAAATAATTGTCGCCCAGCTCCACGCGCACTATGCGCCCGTCCTCAATCATCTGCCTGAAATCAGAGAAATCCACAAGGCTTTCGGGCCGCGAGACAAACGCCAGGTTCAGCACCGCCAGTATCCCGAACATTATGAGCAGTATGGCCCAGAACGGAACCTTGGGCTTTTTACCGTTAGGCTTTTTATCCTTGTCCTCGTCAGAATCCGTGGAAAGCTTAAAGAAGCTGTAAGGGTCGTTGTTATCTTCGTTTTCGCCGCGCTTGTCGTTTTCTTCACTCATGTACTAAATATAAGCAAAAAATCGGAATTAGTCACTAGCAAACTAAGAACTTGCCGCAAAGAGTCCGCGCGCAGTGCGCATGACCGAATCCGTGCGCCGAATTCACCACCGCCCGGCGCATAGGCCGTCACACGGCTTATGCGCGGAACGCACATTGCTTATGCGCGGACGGCGTTCCGCCGGTCCGCTCTGACCAGGGTCATTGCGGGCACGGGCGCCGCAGGAAGTTACAGGGAGCGCGGCACTCCGCAAGGGGGCCGCACCCTTACCGAAGTCCCCGTCGCGGGACTGTATAAAAGCATGTCCGCCGCGCGCGGACGGCCCGCCGTAATGGGAGCGAGCTCCGCTTCCCGGGCGGGCATCTAGGAGGAATGAGATGAAATTATTGAAGAGATCTTTGGTTCTGCTCGGATGCGCCCTCGCGGCCGCCGCCGCTTTCACTGCGTGCGAGCTTGGGCTGGGGGGTGATGACAGATTGGAGACAAGTCAAGGAAGTGGAACGGGAACAGGAAGTGGAAGTGGAACGGGAACTGGCGGAAATACCGGAAATACCAGCGGCACTCCGTTTATTGAGGCCACTTTCAAGGCCGAATGGACCGGCACACCCTCATTCTATCTGCTGCAGCAGCTGGGTTCAATCTCCGTGACAGACTCAGAGGGAAAAGATACAAGCAAGGAATACACCGGTGGTACCGAATGGTGGCAAGGACATAAGAGCACAACATCCCTGACGTTGGAGAACGGAGAATCCATAACATGGAACGTGACTGTAACATCCGACACTTACGGCCTTGTCCTTGAGGGTGTCAAAGATGCGAAGTACTTGGATTTGAACCTCAACTATGCAAAGGCTGACGACGCATGGGGCGCTGGGGTATGGAATGTGAAATCATACGATGCCGACGCTTACGGAAAAGAGGGGCACACCTATGAGATAAAGGTCAGCGCTGATGCCGCGGGCTCTGTGTACACAGTATCGGTGACCGACAAGGGCGAAAACCCTGCGGCCGGCGGTGACGACGGTGACGACGACGAGCCTTCCGACACTCCCGAGGAGCCAAGCAAGCCTTTCACGAGCGAAAAAATTTATGTGGGTCTTGGAGGCGAGAACACTTTCAACATATCAAAAGTTGAGATTGACGGATAAGGAGCAGTCTATCCAGCATACGATTCTGAAACCGTCCGTCTGGAATGCCATCAGTGAATTTGAGACGGTGGAGCTTCCTAAAGATTCCGAGGTGTCGTTCACATTCCAGCAGCCTGCACAGGGAACATTAAACCATAACTCCTGGGCACTGGCAATATATGAGAAAGAGGACTACAAGACCGGCTTAGGCCAGTTCGTGCGTGCCGATACCTGGCTGAACATTTCTACCGATGCTAAGTTCACTGGAGGAATATGGTCCGCGGGTGGCACAGGAGCTGACATGGATTACGAGAACGGCTATACAGCTGAAACTGCGGGAAAAACTTTACCTACTAACAAAGATGTTGTTGTAACCGTGAGCTTTGACGGCACAAACGTGACCATCACGGAGACAGTTGACGGTGAAAAAGCCATGAGCGTAAGCTCAACTAAATGGAACTAAACCGACAGTATCTTATATAACCCCTCACTGCAGGGGTCTGGATACAGAAGCGGCAGCCCTTATCATACGGCTGCCGCTTTTTTAACTCCTCCCATAATCTGCAGACGGACGGGAATACGTCTGCACGGACAAAGCGCCCGCGTCAGAGCGGAGTCCTCTCCTCATCGCGCGGGCTCCGGCGCTCATTTCTGAACCGCCGGCATACTTTCCAGTGCCACGCCCACTCCTTGCTGAACCGCGCGTCTCCGTGCTATCATTGGAGCCATGAGAGAGATCGACCCCGCTATGATGGCGCGGATACAGAAGATGCGCCTCATGGACGACGACTTCATGACAGTGGTCTTCTCCGGCGACAACAGGCTGACGGAGCTTCTGCTTAGCATCCTGCTTGACCGCAGCGACCTGCGCGTGAGAAGCTGCATGACACAGCGCGAGAAGCGAAACCTATTCGGACGCTCGGTGCGCCTTGACATAGTGGCCGAGGACGAGAGCGGAAGAATCTACAACGTGGAGATTCAGAGGGCGGATGAAGGCACCGACCCGCGCCGCGCGCGCTACCATGCCGCCATGCTCGACAGCCACACGCTCAAGAAAGGCGACGGCTTTACGGCCCTGCCCGAGACGTACATCATCTTCATCACTGAGCACGACCTGCTCGGCAAAGGGCTGCCGCTCTACAAGGTGGAGAAGCGTTTCGACTGCGGCGGCGAGAATTTGCCTTTTGACGACGGTTGCAATATAATCTACGTGAACGGCGCGTACCGCGGCGAGGACGCTATAGGCCGCCTGATGCACGACTTCAGCGAGCCGAGCGCGGAGAGGATGTACTACGGCGAGCTGGCCGAGCGGGTACGGTTCCACAAGCAGGAGACAAAGGGGGTAGACACCGTGTGCAGGATAGTAGAGGAATACGGCGACGAGCGGGTTGCGTTGAGGAACATTGAGTTCGTGGAAAGTCTGCTGCAAGACGGCAGCCTGTCGGTGGAAAAGATTGCCGCCATCGCGAAAGTGCCGCTGGAGCGTGTGAAGC
>JAFLSO010000027.1 GCA_022510925.1 Treponema sp. | reverse complement strand
CGAACGGATTGAATTTCTCCGCGGCCTCCCTGGCCTCCTCAGCCGCTTTCTCCGCGGCAATCTCCTCGGGGGTCTGCCTGTGAATCATTTTATATATTCCGGTTGACTTTCCGATGTTCTTTATGAAAGTCATAACGGAGATGTCATACTCGCCCTCGCGCCAGTTCTCAGTTCCTTTTATGACAGTGTTAAGCCCCGTGGCACCGGTACCGCGCGCCACCGGCGAGCCGTCCTCCATCACCGTAACACTGCTTTCCGCTATGGAATCGCCGCCATCTGTCTGCGCAAGCACTGAGGACGCAAGTCCCACTATTCCCGCCGCAAGCATCATGCTTAGCATTATCAGGGCGATTTTCTTATTGTTCTTTGTTCTATCTAATGGCATACCGTATTCCTCAGCTAAGCTCCGCTACAACCTGACCGTTAGAGACCTGCGCGCCAGGCGCCACAAGGAAGTGAACTTTTCCGCCCGCGCCCGCCTTGACCTCAAGCTCCATCTTCATGCTCTCAAGCACGAGTATCGTGTCGTTCGCGGATACGCTAGCACCCTCCGCCACTGCGGTACGGAGCATAACGCCCGCCACAGGAGCCTTTACAGGTTTTCCGCCCGCAGATGACGCGGCCGGAGCCGGGGCAGGAGAAGCCGCTACCGGTGCGGGAGCGGAGACTACGGGAGCCGGAGAAGCCTGCGCCGTCCCGCCGATTGTGGCCACGACCTGGCCCGCCGTAACCTGGCTTCCCGTTGCGACTGTGTACGTCACGGTTCCGTCCTCGGGAGCCTTCACCTCAAGCTCCATCTTCATGCTCTCCAGAGTGAGCACCGTCTGACCCTTGGACACCTTGGCGCCGTCAGAGAAGCACTGCTTGAACAGAGTGCCTGCCACAGGAGCCTTTACCTCAACTCCGCCGGAGACTGCCGCAGGAGCGGATGACGCGTCCGGAGCCGCACCGGCGGACCCGGACGCACCGAACGTCACGCTGTACGGAACTCCGTTAACAGTGACATCCATTTTATCTCCCGCAGGACCCGACGTCACGCTGTATGCCGCGCCGTTAACAGTGATTGTATATGAGCCGCCCTTTCCTGATGATGAGGGTGCGGATGGAGCGGGCTTGGCGCCGAAACTTTTCTCCGCGTCCACAGGCCCGTTGGGACGGTTCTTGAAGAAACCAGCGGCCACTTTGGGGAACATGGCGTAAGTGAGGGTGTCCTCATCAGAGCCGTTTCCTCCGTTCTCCTTGGCCTCCTTAACCATCTTATCCCACTCAGGCTCAATCTTGTCTGCGGGACGGCAGGTAATCACCTCGTCCATCTTATTAAGCTCCAGCGCCTTCTTTACAAGGTCCGCGTTAGGCTCGGCGGGAAGCTTTCCGTAGCGGCCCACAAGCAGATCCCTGAATTCCTGCGCCATGTTATTGTAGCGTCCGAAAAGCACGTTGAACACGGCCTGGGTTCCCACAATCTGGCTGGTGGGCGTTACCAGGGGAACGTATCCCGCGTCCTTATGCACAAGCGCTATCTCCTTAAGGACATCGTCAATCTTATCGCTTGCGCCCTGCTGCTTAAGCTGGCTCTCCAGATTAGAGAGCATGCCGCCCGGAACCTGGCTCACCAGAATGCGTGTGTCCGCCCCCAGGAATTTGGACTCAAGCGTGGCGTAATGCTGGCGCACCTCGCGGAAATACTTCGCAATCTCAAGAAGCGCCTTGGTGTCAAGCCCGGTGTCAAGCTCGGAGCCTTTAAGCATCTCCACCACAGTCTCAGTGGGGCTGTGGCTGGTTCCCATGGCCATGGATGAAATTACGGTGTCAAGCACATCCGCTCCCGCCTCGGCAGCCTTAAGCTCAGTGGCCACGGAAAGGCCTGTAGTGGAGTGGGTGTGAATCTCTATGGGAAGGTCGCACGCTTTCTTTATGGCCTTTACCAAATCATAGGCATCGTAAGGCTTAAGGAGACCTGACATATCCTTTATGCAGATTGAGTCCGCCCCGAATTCCGCGTAAGTTCTGGCAAGCTCAGCGTACTTGTCAATCGTGTGATACGGAGTCACCGCGTAGCTTATGGCCATCTGCACGTGCTTGCCGGTCTTTTTGGCGGCTTTGGTGGCACGCTCCAGATTGCGCGGGTCATTGCACGCGTCAAAAATCCTGAACACGCCTATTCCGTTCGATGCGGCGGTCTCCACGAATTTGTCCACCACGTCGTCGGCATAGTGCCTGTAGCCCAGAAGGTTCTGCCCGCGCAGAAGCATCATAATCTGATTGTTTGGAAGCGCGGCATGAAGTTTCCTGAGGCGCTCCCAGGGGTCCTCGTTCAGAAAGCGTATGCAGCTGTCATAGGTGGCGCCGCCCCAGCCCTCCACAGCCCAGTAGCCGATTTTGTCTATCATCTCACAGGCAGGAAGCATATCCGCCGTGGTCATGCGTGTGGCGTGCAGCGACTGATGCGCGTCACGCAGTACAAGCTCTGAAATTCCAACTTTAGCCATAAAACAACCTCTTCTATATGTAGTGATTTTTATCTGATAATGCTAAGACTGCTTCTCGTGCAGGGCTGCCGCAATGGCGGCCACCACAGCGCCTGTGTCCTGCGCGGGCGCGGAAGCGGCGGGTGACGGGGATGAGGCCTCTTTTCCGCCGGCGGAGTCCTTTTTCTGAGTCTTGTCAAGCCCCAGCGCATGGATTACGGCATGCAGAAGATACATGCACAGAATCAGCATAATCAGAAAACTGAAAACAACTCCCATACCAAGCAGCGTGAGTATTCCGCTTTGCCCGAGCATCTGCCCGATTGTCATGCCGGTCGCCATAAAACCTCCAAAAACAGCCTGTTACGGCTCGCAAGGATTATAACAGATTCTTTAGAGAATTACAACTTAAACCGTGCCCGTTTTAAGAGCGGGGATGCCGCGGGCGCGGACTGAATGGCACGGAATCAGGAATGCGAATGGAAAAGCGCGTGGCTGTCTATGCCGTTCACAATCTTTTCCTTAGGATAAGAGTTCAGCAGATTGATTTTTCCTTCCTCAAGGTGACTGCTCGTTATTCCGTGGCGTATGGACAGCTCCGCCTCCAGCAGGGCCGAATAATGGTCCGCAAGCCGCACCAGCTTTCCGTCCACGGGATTGAAGGCGTCATCATTGTACAGCGTGTTAAGCTCCTCAAAACTTACGGACTCCGCCACCCCGCCCCGCTCTATGCGGTTCTCAAATTCATCGCTTGCGAAATACAGAATCTCGTCGCGGTAGAATTCCTCCATGAGCGGCACAAGCTCTTCCTGCACAATCTGCTCCTCTATGTTCTTAACTATGGCTGGAAGCCCGTCCGTGGCTTTTTTCACAGGAGATATTATGTCACGCGTGACGCTCTCCGGGAGGTCATGGAAAAGCGCGCTGAAAAAATTATTGTACAGCCTTTTGGGAGCCATTCTTATGCCGTTAAGGGCGGACGTCTCTTTGGAGAGGAGCAGGGTAAGGACCGCCACAAAAAAGCAGTGGCCCAGTACGCTCGTGCGAGGCACGCGGGGAGTCTGGTTCCATCTGGTCTGGAAACGGAGCTGCTCCACGCGCATGAGGAACTCAAAAGGTTTCTGGCGCGTCATGAGCATCTGAAGGCCGGGCAAATCCAGATAGCCCTGAAGGTCGGCGTTAAGATCGCTCCTGATTCTCTCAAGGCGCCCGGGCTCATTCACCGGGGCAAGCATGTCAAGCTCGCGCATTGTGGAGTATTTGTGCGCCGCCCGGAACACACGCGCGGTCTCCTTCTGATGCTCTCCGTAAGGAATGGAGCCGCTCATCTTTCCTATGTAAAGCGTGAATCGCGAGAACAAATCCTTGTCCTCTATGAGCCCCGCATACTGCTGCAGCACCCACTCATTCAGGCGTATGAATTCCTGGGGATACTGGTTCTTTATGAGGCGCTGAACGGGACTTTTTATGTCGCACAGAGATATTTTCCGAAGCAGATCGAACAGGGAGGCGTAAATCATCCATTCCCAGTCTATCCTCACTCCCCTGTTCTCTTCGAATTTTCCGATTATATACGCCACGACCATTTTCTCGGCGTCCTTGTCCATCTCCACTATGTTAAAAGGACGCACCAGATCGTTCCAGCGCTCTATGGAAAATCCTTCAAAAATCTTCAGGGCGAATTCTCTTTTCATCTATTTGCTGGCGCCGGTTTTGGCATCGTTCTCCATTTTCTCTTTCCAGACCAGGGCCTTTTTCTTTATCTCCTCGCTGGCCTCGTTGTCGCCCAGAATCATGGCTATGCGGCGGTTTGCTATAAGAAAATTTATCGCCATGCGCATATCGTCCAGACGGCGGGTGTTCAGCTCGTATTTGTCCCTGTACTCGGATGCGCTGGAGTCCATGAGCTCGCGGATAAGGCGTACATAGAGAACCGTGTTGTCGTAATCAGGGCTGCGCGGGTCAAAGTAATCCTTGGAGGCCTGCTTCATGTCAACCAGATTCTTGGCCACCACAGCAAAGCGCCCGCGAATCTCCACGAAAGTCCACTTCCACTTGGAGTTGTCGCCGAACGCGTCCGCCAGAAGCTGAATCACAAGCCCCAGTTTCTTTACGATGTAGAATTTCTTTTCCACGGGAGTGTTCGCTATGCGCGCCACTTTGGGCGCCAGGTCGGAGTAAGGAATATCCACCGCGTTGGAGACTATCTCCTCCAGGTAGATTATGGCTTTGTAAATCACTTTGCGCGCGTCATTCAAAGCGTCGTTGTTTTTGGTGTCCAGAATCTGCACGGACATATTGCTGATGTTTATGTACAGCGTGGCCAGATAAATCATGTCCTCGCAAAGAAGAAGCTTGGTGTACTCCACGCCGGCGGAATCCCTTTTCATGACCGCAAGCATATCCTTCTCTTTCTTGAGGTATTCTTCGATTTTGTCACGCAGGGGCTTCTGTCTAAGTGCAAATTCTTCGCGGCTTTCATCTGATATGGGCATTATATACCTCCGAATTTTTTAAGCATGGAAGAGGCGTGCTCCAATGACTGCTCAGAAAGCGCATCTCCTGAGAGCATTCTGGCGATTTCTTTTACGCGCTCATCTCCCACGACGGGGAATACGTTGGTGGCGGTTGTGTTACCGTCAATCCCTTTTTGGATTTTCACTTGATTATCGGCATAAACTGCTATGCTCGCTAGGTGCGTTATGCATAAAATTTGTTTTTTTGCGGCGAGTTTCTTCATGTGGCTTCCCACCGCCACGGCAACCTCGCCGCCTATGCCGGTGTCTATCTCGTCAAACACCAGTGTTCCGGCGGTGTCAGCGGCGCACAGTATGGTCTTAAGCGCGAGCATTACGCGGCTAAGCTCACCGCCGCTCGCTATGCGGGCCAGAGGAAGGAGCGGGGAGCCGGGATTAGCGCTTATGAGGAATTCGATGTTGTCCATTCCGTAGGGACCGCAGCGCTGCTCCACCAGAGTGCCCTCTTTCTCGGTAAGCTGCACGCGGAATCTGGTGTCCTTCATCCCCAGCTTTGAGAGTATCTCCTCAACTGCGTCAGACATCCGCCCGCTTGCCTCTTTACGGCCGGCGCTTATGGCCCTCGCCTCGGCATAGACCTGCTTCTCCAGAGCGGAAATCTCCTCCTCCAGAGCGGACTTATCTGCGCCCGCACCGGTAAGGGCCTCAAGCTCAGCGCCCGCCTTATCAGCGTAGGCAATGAGCTCTGAAAGCGGCGCCCCCTGATTCTGCAAATACTTTTTCTTAAGGCGGAAAATCAGGTCCAGACGCTCCTGCACCTGCGCAAGCCTCTCCGGGTCAAACACGAGCGATGACTCATATTTCCGGAATTCCTGCGCCAGATCCTCTATCTCGTAGAAAGCTGACTGGAGCCTGTTGTCCAGTTCCTCAAGGCTTTTGTCAAGGCCCGCGGCGTGCGGCACCGTGACCTTAAGCTTACGGAAAAGCGGCAGTATTCCGCCCCCCTCATCGCCGCCTTCCAGAATGCCGTTTATCTCCTGTATGTCGCCGTAAAGCCTCTCGAATGATGAGAGCCTTCCCTCCTCCAGAGAGAGCTCCTCGTCCTCGTTCGGCCTGAGCCTGGCACCGGTAATCTCATCCACGGCGAAACTGAGCATATCTATGCGCTTCTCGCGCTCGGCTTCCGTGGTGCTGAGGCTGGCTAGCGCGGCGCGTTTCTGAACCAGAGTGCCGTAAAGGGCGGTGAACGCGGCCACCTGCTCCGTCAGCTCCGCGTAAATGTCCAGATAGCGGCGGTGCTCGGGAACACGCATCAGTGACTGCTGCTCGTGCTGGCCGTGCATGTCCACCAGAAACGCCGCGAATGACGCCAGGTCCGCGCGGGTCACGGGAGAGCCGCCTATCCATGCGCCCGTCTTTCCGTTATCCCGTATTATGCGGCGGAGCTGAATGCGGTTGTCCTCCGTCTCTATGCCACGCTCGTTAAGCCACTCTGAGGCCCCGCTGAGTGCCGGGCCGTCCAGAAGGAACACGCCGCTCACCTGTGCCTGCTGGCATCCTGAGCGTATCTGCTCCGTGCCGGCCTTTCCGCCCAGAAGGAACGCGAGCGAGCCTATGAGTATGGATTTACCGGCCCCGGTCTCGCCCGAGAGAACGGTGAACCCTGAGTTGAATTCCACATGGGCGCTCTCTATGAGGGCAAAATTCTTTATATCAAGTTCCTCAAGCACGCGGACCTCCTGCCCAGTTCAATTTGCTTTGAAGCGCGGCATAAAAATTCTCCTGGGTGGCACCAGCAAGGCGCGCGCGGAAATCAGGCACGGTAAGAATCACCACGTCCCCGTCCTTAAGGTCATGCTCCACCTGGCCGTCCGCCGTAAGTGAGAGCGGAACCCTGGAGGGCATTACAGTTATGGCCAGTTCGCCGTCCGCGCTGAACAGAAGCGGCCGCGCGCTAAGGCTGAATGAGCTTACCGGCGTAAGAAGAAGGGCCTCCAGTGACGGGTCGATTATGGGACCTCCTGCGGCGGCAGAATAGGCCGTGCTTCCCGTGGCTGTGGAGATTATGAGCCCGTTCGCCTTGAACGGCCCGAGCAGCGCGTGATTGAAAGCCACGCTCAAATTAACAAGGCGGGCGGCACCCGCGCTTGAGATGACCACATCATTCATGCCCAGGACATTGAGCACGCTCCGTCCGTCACGCAGGACCTCGGCGCGCACCAGGGAGCGCTCTGCCACGGGAGCCCTGTCCTCCAAGAAACGCCCCAGTTCCTCCCTCCATGTGAGCCTTGATATTCCCGCAAGGAAACCAAACTCCCCCAGATTTATGGGAAAGACAGGGATGCCGGATGACGCGCAAGAGCGGCACGCGTAAAGCACGGTTCCGTCTCCGCCTAAAGTGATAACGAAGTCCGTGCCGGCAAGCAGGGAATCCCCGCCGTCCGCCTTTCCCTCTATGCCGTCGTAGGAATAGAGCACGGACTCCACTCCCCTCTCTTTAAGGAAATCCTCTATGAGGGCAGAAAGAGACGAGGCGTCATCCTTGAACGTATTCACTACTATAAGGCACTTGCTCTTGCTCACACGCGAAACCTTTTACGGCAGGGAAGAGAGGACTTTAACTATCCTGCCGGCATCTTTCTGGCCCAGCCTGGGATACAGGGGGAATGCCGCGCAGCGCAAGAGAAGGGAATTGGCGCATATGCATGATGGCGCCACCTCCTCCTGACGCAGGGCTATGATGGAATTCTCGTAGGCCTGCCGGACCTCTATGCCTTTTTTCTGGGCGTAGGCCCTTACATCCTTGAAGCCCGAATTCAACACCAGCGGAAACGAATATATGGTGGAGCCGTCATCGACTGCGCGGACGTAGGTTCTGTGCCTGCCTGTCATTACGGCGCGCGAGAACAGCGCGAACAGGTCCCTGCGCGCCGCCTCGTTGCGGGTAAATTCCTTAAGCTCCACGTATGCCAGAGCCGCGTTCATGTCGGGCATTATGTCAGTGGATGGAGCCGCATCGACCAGTTTCTTAAGCACAGTCCATTCCCTGCGCGAGGGCGCCATAAGAAGCGCGCCGCCTCCCGCAGTAATTATGTCGCGGTCCTCCATGCCCATTATGGTGTAGAGACCGTACATTCCGGCCCTTCTTCCGTGAACGGCAGGAGCCTCAGAAGCGTTGTCCCCGGCGGATTTCTCCATGCTCTTCCTCTGCGCCTCCGTGAGCTCCGACTCATCCACAGGGTAATACGCCATGGCGCTCTGCGATATGTCCTCTATGACGGGGATGCCCAGTGCCAGGAACGCCTTTATGTCAGGAAGGATTCCCATGCTCTCGGTGAGCAGAAGGAGCCTTCCACCTTTCTTTATGCCATCCTGGGCAATCTCAGGAGTAATCTGCCCCGTCTCCTCAACCACATCCAGAATCAGGGCCTTGTACCCCAGGCGCTCCACCGTGACCAGCTGCCATGAGGGCGCTAGCGCGCTAAGCATAATGGGATTATCTTTAGGTAACTGCAGGGACTCCAGCGCATACTCCAGGGCAATGGCAGGACTTCGCAGCGCGACCGCTCCGTCACAGCCTATGAGCTCCCTGGCAAGCTGTATGAGACGGGCGTTAGTCTCCCCCGGACCGATTTTCTCGTCCACCATGCATGTGAGCACGGCCTCCATCTCTTTGCGCCTTATGGTGGAACTGTAAGTCTGAATCATTTTTAGTCATAATCCTTTTTGAATCCTGCCGCACCGCGCGGCAACGGCAGGGGGACTGAATTGTCCGCGTAAAAGAAACCTAGTCCGAGTCAGGGATAATTTTCTGAAGCTCATTGGCGCTGAACAGCTTGCGGGTGTCCAGAATTATAAGATAGGTATCAGTCTGGCGCACAACGCCCTGAATGTACTCTGTGCCTATTCCGCTCAGCATCTGCGGCGGCGGCTTAACCTCCGAGTTCTCCACAGGCACGACGCGCGCTATGCGGTCTATGACTATGCCTATCTTATTGCCCTCTATGTCAAGGATTATAAAACCGCCCTCATCGTCATCTAGGTCGTCATCGCTCTGCTTGACAAGTTTCTGTATGTGAAACCGTTTGTGCAAGTTGATGATTGGAATAATCTCGCTGCGAAGATTTATAATTCCCTCAACATAGTAAGGTGCATTCGGGATAGGCCGGACAGCCTGAACTTTTACGATCTCTTTTACGTCCATGATGTCCACGCCGTATAATTCTTCACCTAACTGAAACGTTACCAGCTGAAAATGGGTATCTTCTTCGGCCATGCCTTTGCTCCTTGTATAAATACACTTGACTCTATTCTACAACATCAACGCGTTCTAGTCCACTACAAAAAGCGCCAGAACCTCAATTTTTACGCATCCGGCCTGTTTTAAAGCCTCCGCGCAGCCCTGCATGGTGGCCCCGGTGGTAAGGACATCGTCTATGAGCATTACGTGAGGGGGTAAATTTCTGGCAGACAGACGGCGCCTCCTTACGGAGAACGACGCGCCCTCATGGCCAAGCCGCCCTGCCCTGTCGAGCTTTTTCTGCTGGACGCGGGACTTTCTTTCCAGAATGTCCATGACCTTAAAGCCGTACCGAGAGCGCAGAAAAGAGCACATCTCGCGCACCTGGTCCCAGCCTTTCTCGCGGATTTTTCCGGGACGCGGCGGAACCGGGACTAAAACCGGGCGGACACCGGATGCCGGCGGATAGAGGGAATTTATCCTTTCTGCCGCGAATGACGCCATCACCGGGGAAAGGCTCCTCTCACCCCTGATTTTCCACAGAAACAAAAGCCTTTTGCCCCACAGCCTGTACGGGAAAATGACGTGAACCGCGCCGGGCGTTACAAGGACGGGGCTTTCCCTGCACTCCATGCATTTCACGTCCTCGCTGAGGAGGATTTTTCCGCAGACGGAGCACCGCCTCTCCTTATCCGGCAGGGCGGCGCGCGAGAGCATCTTGCTGTGGCAGGACGGGCACAGAAGCGTTCCCGCCGTGCTTTTAAAGCAGCGCTCGCACCTGAACGGCTTGAAGGCCGCAGAATAAACGGCCCTGATTTTTTCCGCTACCATACGCCATATATGTAGCGCGCCTTGCAATGAAAATTCACACTCTAGCGGCCTGAGAGAATTTTTTTCCAGCGGGATATGGCCTTGAGGGCCTCCATGGGCGTAAGGTTGTCGGGGTCCTGCGAGAGTATCTCATCCAGAATCATCTCCTCATCGCTGAAAAGCGCCCCGGTGAGCCCCTCCCGGTCTGACGGCTCCTGCGGAGCGGGACTTTGAGGGACGTCCCCGCGCTCCGGGAAATACGAGCCCTGCTCAGGCAGTATGGGCCGTGCGGCAGCGTCACTCTGAATCCTGCCCAGAATGTCAGAGGCGCGGTCTATGACGGGCCTCGGCACTCCTGCAAGTGAGGCCACGTGTATGCCGTAGGAATTCGCGCTTGCGCCATGTATGACCTGCCTCAGAAAGACTATGTCTTTTCCGCTCTCGCTTACTGCCATGCAGAGTCGTATCATGCTCTCGTGCTCAAGCCGAGTGAGCTCATGGTAGTGCGTGGCGAACAAAGTCTTGCATCTTATGCGATTTAAAAGATACTCGCTTACCGCCCATGCTATTGCGAGACCGTCCTCAGTGCTTGTGCCGCGGCCCACCTCGTCCATTATTACAAGCGAGCGGCATGTGGCGCTCCTGAGTATGTGCGCGGTCTCCGTCATCTCCACCAGAAAAGTGGACTCTCCGCGCGCAAGATTATCGCTCGCTCCCACGCGACAGAAAATCCTGTCCACAAGCCCAAGCACCGCCTTTTTAGCGGGAACAAAGCTTCCCGTCTGGGCGAGCAGCGCTATGAGCGCGTTCTGCCGCAGGAACGTGGATTTTCCCGCCATGTTCGGCCCGGTTATGAGCGCGAAAGACGGCGTGTCGTTCTCCTCGCAGAGGCTGATGCTGTTCGGCACGAATTCCCCGGTGGGAAGATGTAGCTCCACCACGGGATGCCTTCCCTCCTCCACTAAGAAGCGCTGCCCCTCCACCAGCTCAGGGCATGTCCAGTCCTGGCGCACCGCAGCCTCCGCAAGGCTCGCGCACACATCGGCGTACGCTATCTCGGAGGAGGCCTGCCTTAGATACGTGGTGTATTTCTTAAGCTCGGCGCGCACCCCCAGGAACAGATCGCGCTCCAGCTCCAGTATCCTTCCGCCGGCCTCAGTGAGCCTGGCCTCCAGGTCCTGCAGGCGCTCCGTGGTGTAGCGCTCCGCGTTGACAAGGGAGCGGCGCATTATGAAATGAGACGGAACTCCGGGAAGCTTTCCTTTAGTCACCTCCAGAAAGTATCCCAGATTACCGGTGGACTTTATGCGCAGGTTCTGTATGCCTGTTAGAGATTTCTCCTCCTCCAGGTAATCCGCAAGAACCTTGTTGAAATTCTGCTGTATGTCGCGCCATTTATCAAGCTCCTCAGACCATCCCGGCCTTATGATGCCGCCCTCCGTGAGCGAAGTGGAAGGGTCGTCCAGAAGCGATGATTTGACAAGGTCTATTATCTCACGGGCAGGACCGTCAGGGAGCCCCGCGAAATTAACGGGGCCCAGCACGCCCTGCGCTTTCAGCCACAGCTCCAGGCTCAGCCTCAGCGCCTGCAGGTCCTTCGCATGGGCCTTGTCAAGCGCTATTCTTCCCGCAAGGCGCTCAACGTCAAGGATTCCGCCCAGATGGTCACGCACGCTCCTTAAAAGCGGCCTGTTCCTTACCAGCATGGACACGTGCTCCTGACGCGAGACTATGGCGGCCATGTCAGTGAGGGGGAACAAAAGCCATTCCCTGAGCATGCGGCCTCCCATGGCGGTTCTGGTAAAGTCCAGGCACTCAAGCAGAGAGTACTGCTTTCCTCCGTCGCGCAGATTCTCGGTAATCTCCAGATTCCTGCGGGAGGAGTCGTCCACAATCACATACTTGGTGTCCTTGTAGACCTCTATGGATGAGACATGCGGAGACGGCGTGTTAGTAGTCTTAGCAAGGTAATCCAGAAGGAATCCCGCGGGAGGCACCTCCGGGGAATCAGGCATAAGGGAGAAGGACCTTAGGTTCTGCGTGTTGAATTGCTTGGTAAGCCGCGCGTATGACAGCTCCGCGTTAAAATTCCAGTCGCCGTACCATGAGACGGTGCAGTTCTGGAGAATCTCCAGCGAATGACGCACGGCAGGATTCTCCTGAAGGCTCTGCGGAAGAAGAAGCTCGCGCGGTGAGCATCTTCCGAGCTCCTTGGGCAAATCCAGCTCCATATTATTCACGGAGAAACTTGTGGCGCGGAACGTTCCTGTGGTAACGTCAAGATACGCGAGGCCCACGCCCGTCCTGGACACGAAAACAGAGGCCAGGTAATTATGCAGGGAGCCCTCCAGGTACTCGCTCTCAAGCGCGGTGCCTGGAGTGATGGTCTCTATGACCTTCCTCTCCGTGATGCCTTTTCCGTGGGCAATCTCCCCCACCTGCTCCGCAATGGCTATTTTCTTACCCAGCCGCAGAAGCCGCGCTATGTAGATTTTGGAGGCATGATAAGGAATGCCGCACATGGGCTTATCCTGCCTGTGGGTGAGCGTAAGGTTCAGAAGACGGGATACCTCCAGCGCGTCGTCCTCGAACATCTCGTAAAAGTCGCCCAGCCTGAAAAAAAGAACCTCGTCCTTATGCTGATTTTTTATCCTGCGGTACTGATCAAAAAGCGGTGTGTCTTCTGCCATCTGGCTTCCGCTACAATCCCAGCTGGGCTATCACTTCGTCCGTAATGTCCACGGAGCTGCTGTACCATAGTATGGAGTTATCCTGCTGGAGGCTCAGAATCATGCTGTAGCCTCCCGTCTCTGCTATGCGGCCCAGAGTCTCATAGAGCTTCTTGTAAAAAGAGTCGTTGGACTGCAAGGATTTTTTCAATGACTCCAGCTCCACGTTCTTGGCGCTGGCATATGCGTTCAGGTAGTCGGTCTTCTGCGTTATCTGGCTGTCTATCCTAAGCGCGCCGGCCTCGTCGCCTTTCTTTCGCATCTCCAGGCGGCGGTCATGAAGTTTCTGTATCTCCTCCGTAAGGCGGTTGACCTCTTTCTGGAATTCCTCTTTCTTGGACTCGTAGTTGCGCACAGGCGCGGAGTTACGGAAATATGCCTGGTAAACGCGGCCGGTGTCCACCACGCCGAATTTAGTGATTTGCTGTGAGAATGCCCTGCCCGCGGACAGCAATGCGAAAACAAGCGTGAGGGAAAGCTTACAAAGTCTTTTGGTTCTGAATATCATAAAAATCCTCGCTGCGGAAAGTATACATGAATTCTAGCGGTTTGTCATGTTAAACGAAAGCACAAAGTGCCAGCTGCTCCAGAAGTTTTTCCATCCGTTGGAATCGGACAGAACGTTGGCATACTGGTCCATCCAGCAGAAAGCGCCGTCGTTGAATTTGAACGTGCTCACGAAAAGCAGGCGCAACGGGAACTGCTGTATGCAGAAACGGATGCTGGGGCCGTAGCTGAAGTACCAGTCGTCTATGTCCCTGAACAGGCTGCCGCCGAAGAAAGCGTTGCCGTCTCCGAAAGCGTCGTCCTTAACGCATATGGCGTCCGCGAAAAGGTCTATGGCAAGGACTCCGGGAACCACAGGCATGCGCAGCTCCAGGGTATTGCTCCACATAGCCTTTCCGCGTCCCGCCACAGTGTTGTATATGGTCCATCCGCGTCCGTTGAACATACCGTCTATGTAAAGCTGGTTAGACTGCTTTATGCTGGTGCCCGGGATGGGGAACTGCAGCGAAAGCCCCGAATATCCCATTATTATGAGCTTGAACGCCCAGTTCTCAGAGACAGGCTTGTTCACCAGGGTGAAATACCGCTCAAGCTTGGTGTCGGTGCGCAGGTAGAATTCCGTCTCACCGAAAGTGGAATTTATGGATCCCTGAGGAAGAAGCCCGTACCATGCGACGCGCTGGCTGAGGAACCATCCGGTGGACGGGTCATAGTTTATGTTCCTTCCGTCCATGCTGAACGAGGCCCACAGGGAGTTCTTGGGCTCCCAGGAGTTGGCGTACTGCGTTATGGACTGGTCGTAAGGGATATAGGCGTGGTCATCGTAGATGTTGTTTATGAGGCTCCCGCTTATGCCGCCTGTGAGGGTGAGTATGGCGAAGTCAGGGGTCCATCTGCGTCCCACGGACTCGCTGAGCGAGAACGAGTGCTGCTCGTACTGCAGGTAATAGTTCGTGCTGTCTACGCTGCCGTCAGGAAGAAGCTTATTGCGCAGGGCGTAGTTGTTCGAGGAGTGCGTATAGCTCAGCGTGGTGCTGAGGCTCACAGGAAGCCCCAGAAGCCAGTTCTGCCCGTAGTTCAGGGAGATGGACTGCTCGTCGGTGGAGAGCGTAGTTCCTGCGGATATGGCCCTGCCCTCGCCGAAAAGGTTAGAGTCCTGTATCTTAAGGTACAGCGCTATGGGGAACGCGTCAGGGTCAGTGACACCGCTGAACGTAAAGCCGAAGTCCAGCGTGGTGGTGCTCTGCTCCTCCACCTCGAACACAATGTTAACCAGACCCTCCTCGCTGCCCGCTGTAACCTGCGGAACCACCGCCGAGAAATACTGAAGGTTGTAAAGGTTCCGCATGGCATTGGTTATCTTGGCGTTAGAGAAAATGTCGCCTGTGTCTATGGGAATCTCACGGCGGATTACGAACTCCTTGGTCTTGGTGTTCCCCTTTATGATTATGTCCTCCACGTGGCTGCGCGGATTCTCGCTTATGTACATTATGTATGCTATGACTTTGTTATCTGTGTCGCGCATGGACATCTGCACGTTAAAATTGTTAGACGTGTAGCCGTTCTCAAAGTACAGGTTCTGCACGGCCATCACGCTTTCCTGGAACGCCGTTTCGTTGTATGTCCTGCCGGGACGGAGCTTAACGAGCGAGTCAAGCCTCTCATCGGAGAAGACTTTGTTTCCGCTGAACGTAAGCCCGCCGAAAGTGTAGAGGGAGCCCTCGTGTATCTCAAACGTGATTGTAAGCTCCTCCCTGTTCTTCTCCTCGTTGAAGGATGACTCCTGGCTCACGCCCAGAACGCGGGCATCAGCGTAGCCCCTGTCCTGATAGTAAGTGACTATGGCCTTTTTGTCCGCCTCTATGGAGCTTTCCTGGAACGAGCCGGCGTTAAAAAGGCTCACCTCCTTGAGCGATATCTTACGCTTTAGCGTGTTGGACGCCACCACCTGGTTACCGCCGAACTGGATGCTGCGCACTACGGTCTGACGGCCCTCGTTTATCTCAAAAGTAACGTAGTACCCGTTGTCCGTCTGCTCCGCCACCGACGTGACCGTGGCGGACGAGTAGCCTTTGTCTATGTAATGGTTCCTTAGGGCGCGCTCGTCTGCCAGAAGCTTGCTCTGCACGAATATGTCTTTCTCTTTTATGGAGATGGCATCCTTAAGCTCCGAGTTGTGAAGCTGCCTGTTGCCCTTGAATATTATCCTGGATATTATGGGCCGCTCCGTAACCTCCAGCGTGAGCCTCACTGTTTTTCCGCCGTCATTCCCGCGGGAGGCCTTTATGTTCACATCATCGAAATAGTCAAGCGCGAACATCCTGTCATACAGGTCCACTATCACATCGTCCGTGAAGGCGCGCCCCACAAAACTGCTGGTTATGCCCTCCAGGTCGCTTTTCTTTATGTTGCTGAGCCCCGTGAAATCTATGGAGCGTATCTGCTTGTTATAGTACCATGCGTCTCCATCTGAGTCCTGGGCATGCAGGTCAGCGGGCAGCCATGAAAGAATCAACACCGCGAATGCCATAAGCAGATGCTTTTTATGCATATCATTCCCCTCTGTTCTAAAAAGTAAATCTCCAAGACAGCGTAAGCGAAGTGTCCGGCATATAATTGCGATTCCCCATCTGAGTAAAATCCAGGTCGAACACAGAATCCAGCCTGATGGTCGCGAACGGAGCCGCCAGCTCAAAACCTATTTCCGGCTGAAACACAATTCCGCTAGCGTCCAGCTCACTTATGCTGCGGTCCGTGCCGGAATACGTCCAGTGCATCAGGGCCTCCGCATAAATGGTATCGCCAAAGTATTTGCCTATGTAAACAGTCGAGTTGTCCAAAAAGTTACTGAATAACTTTCCGAAAAGCTCGCTGTTACTGTCCGCATTCAGTCCGTTCCTGACGGTATTCTGCAGAAACGAATTCCGCACGGAGAATATATCAAAATTCGCCAAATCACGCAATGCACCCTCAAGTCTGCGCCACAGCAGGGACTGAAGCCCGTAGTCCGCCGCCGCGGTTACCATCTCGCCCACATTCGACGAGTCCGCGCGGGCAATCTGGCCCATCATGCTCAGAATCTCGTTCTCGGACTTGGCCGGGGTCGAGTACAGGGACGGCGAGAACGACGACATGTTCTGCCTTATGGCGGAAAGCGTTATGGTCACGGGGTTCCCTGCGTCATCATGCTCCCGTGTCTCGGCACGGAGCGTAAGGTACGGGTCGAATTTGCTCTGGTTCTCGTTAAGGAGGACATGCCCCTCCTTAAGATAGAAGCTGCGGCTCAGGTAGCGGACCTCTCCTCCGCGCAGCGCCGCGTCCCCCACAAGCTTCCACAGGGAGGACGATGTGTCCATGCTGAAAGTGAGCCTTGTGTTCGGGGCGATAAGCGCGCGCAGTATGGGATTAAGCTCCACATGGACTTTCTGCCCTATGAGAAAATTCAAGTCCAGGACCATGTCCCGATTTCTCATATTGGAGCCACGCCCGGGGGACTCCTCTCCCCCCGATGACACAAGCGTTCCCAGGTTCTCCATTATGGTGACTTCCGTGTTATGGAGCTCCACGTCGCCGTCAAGGGAGAGCGACGTGCCCTGCATGGATATGGACGCGTCAAGGCTAGTCCTTCCCTTTATGCGCACGAAAGGAATGCGTATGTCAATGGGGATTCCCTTGGAGCTTTTTGTCCGGGCGGAGAATTCCATGTTGCTGAGCGAGTACCTGTCCAGCGAGAAATAAGCGTCCGCCAGGAAAGAGCCGTCGCCCACAGAGAAAGACGTTGGGGGAATGCGGAGCTCATTCTGGTTCATCTCAAGCGTAACGGAGTCGGAGGTTATGTGCGCGGGAATGTAGGACGGCAGGTTGAAGTCAGGATTATCCAGCACCAGTGTCCCGTAGATGCTGGGGTCCGTGCTCATTCCCTCCATCTGCACGCTGCCGGAGATTGTCCCGGAGTATATGCCCAGCAGGTCGCTGGCTATGAAGCCTGAGAACGCCGAGAGGTCGCAGTACAAATCGTTAAAGTCCAGGTTCACTACGGACTTCCTTATGGTACCGTCAAGAGTGAAATTAAGAGGCTTGCTCCTGTCTATGGTGAAATGAAGGGCGCCGTTATTCAGAATCTCCCCGTATGTTCCGAAATACTCATCCGTCATCACGTCGAACCTGCCGGGCGAGCGTATAAGATTCACGTGGACGGGGATTACATCCGTAAGAATGCTCCCCCCTATGCCGGGGCTCACAAGCTTCACGGAGAAATACTCAGGCACTTTTATGCCCGCCGTCTCGCCCGGGCTCAGGTTCTCAAGCGAAATCGTAAAAGGCGCGCTCAGGGAATTCCTTCCGAACTCCACCACGGCGCTGCCAGTGAGCTCCCCTGAGAACGTGCCCAGGTCTATCTGCGAGCTTATGCCGCTTAGGCTCACGTTTTTCCAGCGGGCGCTGAAGTCGGGGATGGTTATGGCGTTCTCCAGGACAGAGGCGTTTCCCGAGGCGAAAAAAGGAGCGCCGCCCAGCCTCATGGAGAGTGACTCCAGGCTCAGGCTGAGATACGGGTTCTCCAGCGTGCCGGACGCAGTGGCGAATGCAGTGAGAGTGTCCTCCGCGCGCTGTCCGTTAAAGAAACGCCCCAGGGCAAAGGATATTATCCTTGCCTGCGCGGAAAAATAGAAGTCTTTCTTTATGTGCTCGGCTGACAGCGGGTACCTGAGGGGGTTCGTGGCATCCGCCTGCAGGGAGAACGTCTCGCCGGAGCGCCGGTCGCTCATGCTGAGCTCCATGGTGGCAGTCTCCACCACGCCGTCCTCCTTGTTCCATAAGAAAAACCCCGAGCCATCAAGAGAGCTTCCTGTGTCCGCGAGCGTTATGGAGGATATGAGGGCCCCGTTCGAGTCCATGGAGCCTGACAGCAGAATATAAGGATGGGTGGAGAAATTTGATGTGAGCTCCGACAGCTCGAACCTGTCCAATGCCAGACTGAAAGGCCTGTCACTCCCGAACGAGAAGCCGCTCTCAAGCCCCAGCAGGAACACGTACTTGTCATACGCTATGGGGAGAGAGCTGATGCTGGCCGTCCCCCGCCCCGCATTCCCGAGGCTCACGGAGATGTCGAACCCGTAGTCCCCTGTGACGGAGAACAGCTCGCCCCGCTTGTACACGCCGTTGAACTGGTACGGCATGTCGTTCACGTTAAAAGAGGCGCTGAAAAGGGCATTCCCGTCCTCCACGGAATAGTCGCCGTCAAACGAGGCGCTGACCGTGTTCCTGTCATAGACCAAATCGCACTGCGTAACCTGCAATGTCTGCTCCGTGCCGTCGAACGAAAGGAAGAGCATCTGCCTGTCCCTGCGCGTGTTAAGAAAAAGCGCGTAGGGGAAGTTATAAGTGACGGACTTAAAATCCGTGGAGAAAAAGAATTCCAGGCTTGTCACGAACGGCGCGAACCTGTCGGCCATGCCGGACATCCTCTTCCGCTCCTCCGTATCAGTCACGAACGCCACGGAGCTGAGGATTGTGTCCATGAAGAACCTGTCTATGCTTGCCGAGGCCTGAAGCTCCCTTCCGTTCTCCAGGTTGAGTATGCCGTCTATGCTTATGGAGCCTGTTCCGTCAAAATCCTCATGAAATGAGTCGGCCATGGAGAACTCAAAGTCAACTGAGCTTCTGGACGGCCTTACGCTAAGCTGCAGGGTGTTGAGCGTCTGGTCGCCCAGAGTAAGCGCCGGTATGAAGCACATAAAGCTGTGACCCATGGGCTCCACGTAAAGCTCGCCGGAAAGCCTGTTGCCGTTTGTGGGCAGTGTAAACCAGTCCACCAGCAGCTCGCCGGAGGGCATCATGCCGGGGATGTTGTAGCTGCCCGTGAAAGATAAGCTCGCCAGGTCACCGCGCGCGGATAATTTTCTTACATTTATGTCGCTGTTGTTCCCTGACGCGCTAAGCGCCACGCTCTGCCCGCCCAGCGTGAAATTCTCGGAGAGAGACAGGGACGCGTCCGCCGACCAGGAGTATTCCCGCGAGCGCAGGTCGCAGTCGAACATGGAGTCCGTGGAGAATTCCGTGCCCTTAAGGCTCTCCAGCATGCCCGACAGCGCGGGGCCTTTTATGAGGCTGAACGGGTCCAGATCCTGCATCTTAACCGAGGCATGCATCAGGGCCGTGTTGTTGTCCAGGGTGAGCGTAACGGAGTAAGGCAGTATGCGCTGGGTGGAGCGCAGAGAGAAAACGTCATCCGTATAGCGGAACACGAACTGCGTCCTGTTAAGCGTGTATGACGCGCGCTGGTACTCGTCCATGGAGAGCGTTATGGAGCTTCCCGAAAGCATGTTCCGCAAAGTTCCGTCAATCCTATAAGTGAACCCGAAAGTATCTTTTCCCAGCGCGGGGACGCTCGCCTGCACATAGCCCGCAAGTCCGCCTGAAAGACCGTCCCTGGTGCCGCGCCTCTGGAACGCCAGCTCCCTTACGGCCGCCGTCACGTCGTACAGGCTGTCGCTGAATCGTAGCCGTATGTTCCGCACGTGTATGTCGAACGGCAGCGCGTAAACCACCTGCTGGATTATGTCCACCATGTCCGTGGAGATGAACGCGCCAGCGTTCTCTTTCCTGCCGCGGCGGGACTCCCTCAGCAGGGATATTCTCTGCGCTATGACCTCAAATCTGCTTCTGGTGTACTCAAAAGTCACGTCGTTTATGCTAAGACGGGTGAACGCCCTGTCCATGTCGCCGCGCAGGAGACGGGGCAGGCTGTATCCCAGATGCGCCTTTCCTATGCTGAGTATCTCCTCCCCCGTGGCGGCGGATTTTATGGATATTCCCCTTAGCCTTATCCCTGAGAGTATGGACGGAGAGAGCGACCTGTATGACACCGAGAGCCCCGTCCTGTCCTCCAGAATTCCCAGATATTTCTGCTCGGCGGCGCGCAAAGTTCTGTTAATGTACGAATAGACCGGCCTCAGCACGGAAAAAACGACCGCAAGGATCAAGAGAAAAGTAAAAATACTCACTATAGTTTTTACCGCACGTGATTTCATAAAATGTACATTTATAATATAATAACAAAAAACTAGGACTCGTAAAAGGTTTTTTTATGGCATTACAGAATTTTATAGTGTTCGAGGGAATAGACGGCGCGGGAACATCCACGCAGATAGAATGTCTCAGGAAAAGGAACAAGGACGGAAGGTTCCTCTTCACGCAGGAGCCCACGTCCGCGCCCACAGGGCTCTTCCTCCGCCAGATGCTCAGGGGCGACGTGAGAGTCTCAAACCAGACGGCGGCTTATCTTTTCGCGGCGGACAGGAACGAGCACGTGAACGGAAGCCTTCTGGTGCGTGACGATGACAGGCTTGTGACCGGGATAAGGCAGGCGGCGCAGGAAGGTAAAATCGTGGTCAGCGACAGGTACTTTTTCTCAAGCCTGGCATATCAGAGCGTGGACGCGGACGCTCAGGTGGCAAGGACAGTGAACTCGCACTTTCCTCTGCCTGCGCTCCTGTTTTACTTTGAGATAAGCCCCGGGATTTCGCTGGGCCGCATAGGCTCGCGCGGAACAAAAGAGATTTATGAGAGGATGGATTTTCTTTCGCGCACCGTGGACGCATATCACAGGGTGCTCAAGGAATACGAGGCCAGGGAGAATGAGACCGGCATGGAGATAGTGCATGTGGACGCATCGCTTCCTAAGGACGAGGTCTCGCGCATAATCGCGGAGAAAATAGAGGCTTACCTAAAGGAACCTCTCTGACACGGACCTCACTTTCTCCAGAAGCTCAGTCATAGCCGCGTAAGTGGTGTGCGGCCCGAAGCTGAAACGCACCGCGCCCTCCCTCTCCTCTGGCGGAATGTGCATGGAGTCCAGCACGGGGCGGGCATGGCTTCCCGAGGAGCACGCGCTTCCGGTGGATATGTAGAATCCCTCCGCGCTGAGCGCCCTCTCCATCACCTGGCCCGGTATTCCCGGGAAAGCCGCCTGCACCACCCACGGGGAGAACATTCTCCTTGAGTCCTCAGCGGAAAGACTCGCCCTGCAATGCGGGATTATGGCGCATCCTTTTATATCCCTGAGCCCCGCTATGAAGCGCTCCGTCCATTCCAGCTGCCGCTCATAGCGCTCCGAGGCGGCGGTATTTTTCTCCGTTACGGCATAGCGCTCCAGGCACAGCGCCATGGAGTACGCGCCGAAGAGGCTCTCCGTGCCGCTCCTTATGCCGCCCTCCTGCCCGCCTCCGCGCAGAAAAGGAGTGAAAGGCTTAGCCGCGTACAGGATTCCGGCTCCGCGCGGACCACATATCTTGTGGGCGCTCATGGATGCGGAGTCCGCGCAGTCTTCCAGAAAATCCAGAGGAATCTTTCCTGCCGCCTGCACGCAGTCCACGTGAAGATGGGGCATGCGCTTTCCGCCGCACGCGCTCTTCAAGGCGTCCGATATGCCCCTTATGTCCTGGACCGCGCCGGTCTCGTTGTTCACCGCCATCACGGCCACGAACGCGGTGTCGTCCCTGAGCTTGTCGGTTATGTGCCCGGGCCTCACGAATCCGTCCTTGTCTGGATTTACTGTGATAAGATCCCAGCCGCAGTTTTTTATGGATTTAGACATCTCGGCCATGGCAGGATGCTCTATGGCGCTCACCAGCACGCTGCCTTTCTGAGGGCGCGCAAGGACAGAAAGCAGAGGGATGTGATCGCCCTCTGTTCCGCCCGACGTAAAATAAATACGGCTTTGGCTCACGCCCAGACTGCGCGCGGCCAGCTCCCTGGCATCCTCAAGGGCCTTTCTGGCATCCGCTCCCGCCGCGTGTATGCTTGACGGATTACCCCAGTGCAAAATGCTGTATTCCAGGGCGCGCTCCAGAATGTCCTTATCCGCGGGGGACGTAGCGGCCCAGTCAAAATAATGCTCCGCACAAATCATGCGGTAATTCTAATATTTTTTTTCTTTCATTGCAAAGAGGTCGTCAATGACTTTCTGAACCCTCTCGTTCTCCCTGTCCAGGATTTTTGTATAGTCCAGGCGGCCGGTGGATATCCGCTCGCGCTCATCCTCCCAGTCCTGCACGCCGGAAAGGTTCATGAACCTGAATTTGGTCACATTCGCTTTCTCCGCCCACAGCCGGGCCTCCTGCCAGTAATAGTACGCCGCCTCATAGCATGACTTAGTCTTCTCCAGATTGCGCAGGTACTCGTCCCTCCACGGGGCATCATAGAAATACGCCACCTTCTTATCGTAGATTCTCCCCAGACGCAGATGCTGCTCTATGAGCTTAAGATTCACGTGCATCTGAAAAAGATAGCGGTACTTCTCCCACTGCTCCTCATTCTCTATTTTAACATACGCATACCGGGGATTCGCGAAATCCGCGCTCACGGCGCGCTCAAGCCAGTAGATGTTCTCCATGCAGTCGTCAGGAAGCTGGGCATAATGCACGTGGTAAAGCTTTAAATAATCCTCCTTGTACTTGCACACATACGCGGACAAAGAGGACGGCACCGCGGCAAGAAGAGCCGCCACCACAAGAAACCTAAGCGCTTTTCTCATAACATTCTCCTCTGCCAGTATCGGCATAGAAACGAGCGCACTTCACAGCAAAATCCCGGCGCGGACAGAACAGGAGGACACGATGTACAACGCGGAGTGCTTTGCGTCTAGCACGATTTTCAGTGCGCAGAGATTCGTGAAATTATAAAGACATCCTACAGAATCCGCTTTCTCACGAATGGAATTTTACGCAACAGCCAGACTGAAAACAGCGAGCCGACAGCCGTAACTGCATAAACCACCGCCCACACGAGCGGCGCACTGAAACGGT
>JAFLSO010000026.1 GCA_022510925.1 Treponema sp. | reverse complement strand
GGATTCTTCATCTTCAGAAAGCTGCTCCTCTATATATTGCACCATTTGTGAGAATTCATTTGCATGAATAAGCTCATCAACAGAGAAATCATACCTTGTATTTACTAAGTCTATTACAATTTTCTTTGATTCTGTCATAGTTTAAGCTCCACGCTGAAAATCTTTGGAGTATTATAAAGCATACAATATGATAAGCAATAAAATCTTTTTTATTTTCAGATAATTTTAAGATAATAAAACTTTATATTTTCTATATCTTTGATTAGGCGTCCGTAATTTACGAATACGCAACACGATACTTATATTGCTTTTCCATCATTGTCCGTGTTCTTAATCATTTTCATCTCGCAACCTTGCAGAAGACAGGCAATAAGTCAGGATAGTCCATATAATTCCGAAGGTGTCTCCATTAGGATAGTGCATAGGAAATCGTACAGCAGAATTCCAGAGCTGCGTATTCGTTGTTGTATGGATGTGGCTTCTGTCCAGTGACTCGCCATATTTCTCGCAAAGAGATTTCACCTCTCCAATGTGAGCCTAACGAATTCGGTGAAGTCTCCTTCATTGATCATTGTGTATTGCGGAATGTATTTAACTTCTACTGTATCTTATCGCGAACTGTCAGGAGAATTCCTTGGAGGTACGCTAGGGATATAGCAGGCTTGAAAATGCCGTTCTTGAAGAACGAGTTGAGGATTGCGAGGTATATATTGAAATCCATTTCAGAAATCTGCTTGCGCACCATTCAACATGTATGCGAAATTCGGTTTCCTGAGTAGCGGGTCCTTAAGAAGCGAGCAATCGCTTTATTCGAGCAGCTCACAGGAAGCCATGTGGAATCTTGAATTTATCCGGCCAGTTGAAAAACATTCTTTGTCCTGCACTACGAGGTAAAGGACGATATGATGCGACACGCGAAGGAGCGCCCGCCCGGCAGAAAACACGGACAACGGCATCGTGTTTTTTTTCTGTTCTGCCTGTATGTCTGAAATATTAAACTTATTTTTTAAATGTTATTCTCTGCAAATTCAGTTTATTTTAATCACCATCAGTACGGGACTGCATTATGCGGGCGCATGCAGGAGATGCCGGTAACCTTTGCGCGCAGAGGGCGGTCGGCACAGAAAAAAAATCACTGAAAGTAAAAATGGGCGGGGATACGGCAGGGAGCAGAATGCAGGGCAATGTCAGAAAATCCTCAGGGCGTTTCCGCCTAGAATGATTGGAATCCTCAGAGTTCCCGGAATAATGCATGGAGCCTTGGGGAGAATATCTTAGAATTTTTTATCGGCTTACGGTCACCTGTGCCAGGCACTGCCTTGCACCACACCGTCGCTCGCCTTTACGAACCCATGTCTCCCGCCCGCCACGGACTGTCTTAGCAGGCGGTTTCTTCCCTGGAGCTGACTTAAAAGAGGGAAAGTCGGAGTATAACAAAAGTAACTAATTCGCTGTTATATTTTGTAAAATTTTCCCTTTTTTATAAAAAATTATAAAAAAACATTGCTAAAAAAAACTTTAAAAACTAGTATTATACTATAGGCTTTAATATCGGGTGGGTGCCCGATATGCTAATAAAAAAAACGGAGGAAAAGATGAAAAAGATTATTGCTTTCATCTCTACTTTACTGGTGCTCGGCGCGGCTGCGTTCGCGGATGTATCAGTGAAAAAGCTCGACAACGGACAAGTGGAAGTCACATTCTTCTACGGAAATCCCAGAGCTACAGAAGTTCTTTTGGCTGGTGATTTCACCAACTGGGCTGATGGTGCGGAGCCCATGGAGAAAGGCGACAAGGGATTCACTCTTGTGAAAGTCGTTTCCGCAGGAACTGTAATGAAGTATAAGTTCATTTCTGACGGAAACTGGACTGAGGACCTCAGAGAGCCGGATAAAGTGGACGATGGTTTCGGTGGTTACAACGGACTTGTCGATGTGGACGAGCTCGTGGCCGCTCTCACAGGTGACGCAGGCGCGGGCACCTCTAAAAGGTCAAGCATTAAGTTCATGACATGGACCATGGTGGGCGCGCAGGGTAAATTCCTTACGCAGGGTGTCGTGGACAAAACCAAGAAAGGCATGGACTTTGACAATGCCACAGTGGGCGCAAAGAGTTACAACAAGCTCACTGGAAACATCACCCCCGAGATGCCGTTCTATGTGGAGCTTGCCGTGGCAGAGACGGAGCTGGACAGCGAGCTTTCAGGCAATCCCATCTATATGGTAAAAAGAGACTCGACCGGCGCTCTTACGAATGAGCTTCCCCAGTCTCTGAGCGGGCTCCTCTCCAGTCCCATGGCGTGGCTCGGAAAAGCCGATGACAACAGCAAGGCTTCCTCAGGACCGGGCTCAAATCCGTATCTGGGACATTTAAAGTTCGGCTTTGAGACTCCGTGGGTGAATTACAACACCGGCTTCAACTATGCCAAGCAGGACAAGAGGCAGAAAATCCTGTGGACTACGATAGACGGAAACTGGGACGCGGGGTATCAGCATGTGGGTGGATTCGCCTCGTTCAGCACCGGCTCAAAAGTTCAGAATCTTTTTGCGGACTCAGGCGTTAAGCTTGATGCGGGCTTTGTTCCGAACAAAAGCGCTGACCGCAAGGGCACTAAATACGGCTACATCGGCTGGGCAGGAGCGGAGCTTGAGGACCTGGGCCTTACGGTGGATTTCCAGTCAAACGGAATGTATGCCGGCGACGTGATTTTCAAAGACGCGGTGGAGCATGACTTCATCCTGGGCGCCAAAGAGAGAATCGTACTGGACGACATAGGCTCACTGGGCATAGCGGTGCAGGGTCTTGCGGCCACACATCAGAAGACAAGCGCGGATTTGGGCGGCGCAGTGGCGGATTACACCGGCTACTCCACTGACGTGTTCTACCGCTCCGGGAATTTCGGACTTGAGAACATAGCGGCGGAACTCAGGGTAGGCTTTGACGCTGAGGACAAGTCATGGGGAGTCACGGCGGGATACCGTCTGCGCGGAGCGGAGGCTTCAATGCTCTTCTTGCGCGAGAACCATGATGACGGAACGTTCGATCTCTCAGAGACGCTTGGTGTGCTTAACAGCCAGAACATAGGTCTGGGCGGATATGTGAATCTTCTGGACGAGGCGCTGTCTCTTTCTCTGGATGCCACCGTCACCCTGCCGCTGACATATAAGAACTCGAATTCTGATTTGGTGCAGGACTGGTATGCGGAGAGCGCATGGGACAGCTGGTACAAGAAACGCTGCGCAAGCAACATGGAGCCGCTTTTCGGAGTGAAGGGCGGAGCGCGCCTGGTTGCAGTTCCCACCGTGTCGTATAAAATCACGGAGGACATGAGCGTGACCGCTAACGCTAAGCTTAAGTTCAATGCGCTGGACTATGACGAGGCCTCCGGAAAAACAAATCATTACGGCGCGTCCGACAGCCAGTTCCTTTTCAACAACGCGGGCATCGCGTTCTCATGGAACAACGTCGCGGAATTCATCCCCGGCCTGAACGTATACTACGGAATAGACAACGCCAACAGCGAGCGTCTTTTCAACACACTGGTGTGCAGCGTGGCGTTCCCCGAGGACCTGAACGTGAGCGCGTCTGTGGGGCTTAAGACTGTGAAGGGCACCGAGGCGGGACAGGCATACAACAAGGACGAGAACAATATGTTCGGCTTTGCCCTGGGAGTGTCCAAGAAAATCAAGCGCATTAAGTCTCCGGTGCTTTACGCACAGTTCGTGTTCAACATGGATCCGTACAAAGGATTCGGCGACGGACAGGATCAGCTGGCCCTTAACGGAGCCAACGTGAGCGACCGCTGGGACGGCGATGCTGCCGGCGGAGTGGATGCCGTGGATTACTACGACGGCTGGTCTGCGGTCCGCTGCGGTATCCGCTGGGATTTCTAAGAGAGGCTTGATGTAACAAAGTGCGGATTCCTTGGTGTTTCCGCACAAAACTAAATCCTTTTGATATGGGAGAAAACATGATGAAGAAAATATTTTCGCTGTTGACAGCGGGATTTTTGGCGCTTGGGCTTATGGGATGCAGCGGACTGCATGACCTGGTAGAGAATCCGTATGTTCCGGGTGGCTCTGGCGGAGACGATTCAGGGCAATCCGGCGGAAGTGCTTGGATAGCAGGTGAACCGACTGGCGGTGAATTTAAAGAGATGACGATAGAAGGTGAGGTGTTCACTTTTTCTTTCACATATGATGCAAATGGTGCTTGGGGAGGAAAAGAAGGAGAGACTCGTTTTACAATAATAAGTGCAGCAGACTGGGATGTCTATAAAGAGCCCAATGGTTACAGATGGCAGAGCAAGCTGGATACGGCGGCCACACCTGAGCAGGCGGGAGAACTGACAGAGTATGAGTATGACAATCACTGTGTTATCTCAGGATTGACAAAGGGCAGAACATATAAGATATCAGCATCACTTACTACAACCGGCGGAATTTTATCTGTCGCTGAAATAGCTGTGCCTGATTATCAATATCTGTTTGGCTATTATGTTGTGGGCGATTTTACTAAAGCCTATGATGAGAAAGGAGAGGAAAAGGGCTGGAAAGTTTCTCCGGAATATGCCCTTGCAATGCCGTTCAGTAAATCTATTGAAAATGGTGATGTCGTATATAAAGTGGAATTTACTGCTCCTGCAGGAAGCATTGAGTTTGGAATTGCAACTATAGATTGGTCATCAAAATATGTTGGAGCAACAATCGAGGTTACATCTGATAAGGATGTATCAGATACAGTAAAATTGCAGACCTCAGGTGAAAACAACAAAGTTTCAGGTCTCAGTGCTGGTTCATCTTATTATATTGTTGTAACATCAAAAGTTGACGGAACAGTAACGCTTGCAGTGGAAACTGGTAGATTCGTAATGATAGCTGGATGCCGTGCAATTCATCTTGATTATGAAGACAGGGATGTTGGCGAAACTGTTTACTTCCTAGAAGACTGGATTCCAGGTAATGATTGGGGTGCGAATAACCCTCATGGAGAAATCGATGCATCCTATACAGCAGAAGTAAAATTCAGCTCCCCGGTAAAAATCAGCACAAACGAGATAAAATTACAGATGGTTTCTTACAATGGCACTGGAGAGTTTTGGGATGATAAAGTCGGTAAAGGAACAAAAACTGCAAAGAATCCTAATGACTTAACAACAGGCTATCTTGTATATGACTGTGAGGAAGATGAGCTTTCATTCGTATCTGAAAACTAAACACTTTTAGAATGCAATGATTTTATGTAAAAGGGTAGTTCATTTATATGGGCTACCCTTTTTTAGGAGAAGTTCTATGAGAAAATATTTACCTGTCCTAAAATTAATGGCGATATTTGCAGTCGCTTTTGTTTTTTTAGCATGTCCAAATAATGCTGATAATACTCTTGACCAAAACTATGATGATGATTTAGGACTTACTTTAAATGAGGATGGTTCCGCAGTATTTAAAATCTGGGCACCTAAAGCCAGTGACGTGAAGTTATTGGTATACGAAGATGTTGCCGATGTAGGGGAGTTTGATGTTGATTCTGCCTCAGTCGGGAAAACTACGGACGAGACATTGCGGGGAAATCCTAAGAAAGAATTCCAGATGAATAAAGATGAAGATGGAGTCTGGCAATATATATGTGATGATGTGTCACCTTACAAATACTACAAATACAAGATTGTGAACGACGGAACCACATACTATGTCTGCGATATTAATGCAAAGGCCGCGAGCCCGGATGCGATTGCGGCACAGATTGTTGACATAAACAGTGACCCGTCCGCCATCCCCAGCGGGGTATCCTACGGAACAAAAGACTTCTATAAAAATCCTTTCACTGGCAGCTACACTGATGCGGTGATTTATGAGATGCACATCACCGACTGGTCGTATGCGGAGGACCCGGAAACTGGCAATGTGGGAAAATATCTGACTATCGCTAACGGAACGAAGGTGATAGATCATTTGAAGGACATAGGGGTTACGCATGTTCAGATTCTGCCTGTCTTTGAATTTGCCGAGACAAATGCGAATACAAGCTACAACTGGGGCTACAATCCGTATCATTATAATGTGCCTGAGGGGCGTTATGTGACATCCGGCTACACGGACGGAACGCAGGCTGTTCTGGAGCTGCGGACCCTGATTGCTAAGCTTCATGAGGCGGGCATAGCGGTGATTATGGATGTGGTTTATAACCACACAAGCGGAACGGAAGGATATTCTTTATATGATTCGACTGTCCCGGGATATTATTATCGTATGACAGGTAATGGAGGATATTCCAATGGCTCAGGATGCGGCAATGAGGTAGATACAGAGGCTCCCATGATGAAAAAATACATCATCAATTCTCTTAAACACTGGATGCTGGACTATCATTTCAACGGCTTCCGGTTTGACCTTATGGGCTTGCTGTCAAAAGAAACCATGGCAGATATATATAAGGAATTGTATAAAATAGATACGAGTGTGATGGTGTACGGTGAGCCGTGGACAGGAGGAACGGCACTTGTTAAAAATGGAAGTACAAGTTCTGTCTCTAGCGGTTCAGTTGGATGCGGTGCGTTCGATGATGACTTCCGCGACGGAATAAAAGGTGCGGAGTTCGGAGGATTTAAAACGGGTCAGGTACAGGGAAATTATTATGATTCATCAATAATCAATGGGTTGCTTGGAAAATCTGGAAGTAACAAACGTAATACAACGGGTAAGTTAGGACTTGCGCTTCATTACGTAGAGTGTCATGATAATTTCACGCTGTTTGACAAACTTGCAATTTCTTATATTGGGAAAACAAATGTCAGCGGAGATTTATTTGATAAAATAGGAGAAGATGGTCTTGCGGAAGTCAAAAAACAGGACAAACTTGCTGCCGCATACGTTTTCTTGTCACAGGGCACTGCTTTTATGAACGGCGGTCAGGAATTCTTAAGGTCAAAGCGTGGAAACGAAAACAGTTACAACGCGAACAGCACTGAAGCAAAACCTGTCAACTGGATTAATTTAAAGTACAAAGATACCTATCTCGATGTATACAACACATACAAAGGTCTGATTGCGCTCCGCAGGGCAAATCCTGCCGCGTTCGGATCGAATGCAAGCGCTAAGGCAGAGAAAGTGTCTGATGGTGTGACTAAGTACACGACGGGCAGTTTCCTAGTGTACTTCAATGCTACGGACAAAGATGTAAGCATATCTGCGTCCGGCTACACTAAGGCTGTGGATGTTTCTGGCGGTGAGCCGAAAGAGAGCGCTCAGGTTCCTTCCTCAGTTCCCGCTAAAAGCTTTGTGATTCTGAAAAAATAGCCCGCGCTCCCCGGGCCCGTGTGGGTCCGGGCTTCATGCGGCGTCCGATCCCGCGCGCGGCTTCTTTCTGCGGGCTCTAGTTTCTTATGCTCAGGACGGGGGCATCGTCTGGCAGGAAGATGAAGAGCCTGCTGTAGGAGGGAATCCATTCTCCGCTGCGCGCGGCCACTGGTACGGTTGTCAGGGCGAAAATCCACAGTCCGCTTCTGCCTCCGTTCTCGCCCCTTCCCAGGACCTCCAGCACAGTGATGTTAAGCCCGCCCTCGTGGTTCAGCGTTGTGTAGTCCGGCTCTTTCTTAAAGTCTTTCTCTTTCCACAGGTCCAGGCTTCCCATCACGGTCAGATTTGAGAGCGCCGTGATTTCCCCGCGGTCCTGCGCATGCAGATCACGGGCCCCTGCCGCACCGCACATAATCAGCGCGAGCCATGCGGCCAGAACTGCTCTGCTGCCCGGCGTGAGACTTAAGGCCACGGCCGCTGTCCTCATTAGAAATCCAGCTTTATTTTCAGTTTTAGCGCGCATGCGTCATTCTACCAGGTCCCGTGGATTTTGTGAACGTTTCCTTTTTAAAATCCGCTCTAAACCGGGGCCTTAAAGTATCATATGGGTACAAAATTAAGGAGGTGCCTGTATGACATACGGCTACATCAGGGTAAGCACTGACCATCAGACGGTGGAGAACCAGCGCTTTGAGATCAACGGCTTCTGCGAGAGGAACAGCATCTGCATAGACAGCTGGATAGAGGAGACCGAGAGCGGAACCAAGAACTACAACAAAAGGCAGCTGGGGAAGCTTCTGGGCATGGTGGAGAAAGGCGACCTTATTATCTGCGCGGAGCTTTCGCGGCTGGGGAGGAACCTTTTCATGATTATGGAGATACTTAACATCTGCATGTCAAAGGAATGCCGCGTGTGGAGCATAAAGGACAATTACCGTCTTGGGGATGACATCCAGAGCAAGGTGCTTGCATTCGCGTTCGGGCTGAGCGCGGAGATAGAGCGCAATCTTATAAGCCAGCGGACCAAGGAGGCGCTGTGCCGTCTGCGCAGCCAGGGAGTGGTCCTGGGGCGTCCGCGCGGGAACAGGTGCCGTCTTAATCCCGTGTGCAGCATGAACCATGAGTGGATTGTGCAGGAACTTAACCGCGGGACCTCAAAGCTTAAGATAGCGCGCAAGCTTAACGTCTCCAAGAACACTTTCTACCGCTACCTGACGTACATAGGGCTGTACGACCCCAAGAACTGCCGGCAGAGTGACTGGATTCAGTACAGGATTATGCACTAGGAAATAATGAGCTCCACGTCATAATGCAAAAAATGTGTGCTGAATTAAAATAAAAGTACGTTTCACAATATCTTACAAAAGCTGGAGTTTGACTTTTCTAAGCATAACGTTTTACAATTCTAGTCTGGGACTTTTGCTGCGACTTTTTTAATAAAGGACGGACGCATGGAAAAAATCGGTTTGGGCGTGAGTTGTAAAAAGAGAGATGAAACTTCTTTTAGAATGTGGGCGCCTTATGCTTATGGCGTGGACCTTCTGCTTTATAAGAAATCCCCGCGGGCGGGAGAAAAGCCCTGCGCTGAATTCCCCCTTAAGCCTTCAGGGGACGGGGGCTGGCAGATAAGGAGAGTGGACTGCTCCGTTTACTCGTACTATAAGTACCGCGTGCAGAGCAGGCTTCAGGACGGACAGGAGCGGACTTACGAGGTGTGCGATATATGGGCCAAATCATGCGGGCCTGACTCCATCGCGTCACAGATAGCCGACATAAACGACGGCGCCACCGCGGTTCCCGCGCGCTCGCAGGAAGTGTATGACGGCTCCAAGAAAAATTATACCAATCCGTGGAAAGGCAGAAGCTATACGGAGGCCGTCATCTACGAGATGCACATCCGCGACTGGAGCAGGGTGGAGGACCCCGAGAGCACGGGTAAATTCCTGGACCTGGCGCAGGGCTCACGTGTGGTCAAGTACATAAAGAGCCTGGGCGTGACCCATGTGCAGCTTCTTCCGTGCTTTGACTACGCGCAGACTAACGATGACCCCGGCTACAACTGGGGCTACAATCCGTACAATTACAATGTGCCCGAGGGACGCTATGTGCGCGGCATGAGGGACGGCACTGACGCTGTCAGGCAGTTCCGCGCTTTGGTGCAGCGCTTCCACAGGGCAGGCATAGCGGTGATAATGGACGTAGTCTACAATCACACTTACGGCACAGGCGGGGACTCCATCTACGACATGACAGCGCCTTCTTATTTTTACAGGCATAACGCGGACGGCTCACTGTCAGACGGCTCAGGCTGCGGGAATGAGGTGGACACGTCAAAACCCATGGTAAGGAATTTTATCCTGGACTCCCTCAGAAACTGGATGCTCGGCTATCACATAAACGGTTTCCGCTTTGACCTGATGGGACTGCACGAGACGGAGACCATGGCGCTCATCTACAAGGAGCTCTCATCCATAGATGGGAACGTCATGGTATACGGTGAGCCGTGGACGGGCGGAATCAGCGCTGTTCAGGACGGCGTCCGCAAGGAGAGCGTGGACTTGTGCGCGCCTGACACACGGGTAAACGGCGTGGCATGCTTCAACGACAATTTCCGTGACGCCATAAAAGGCGCGGAATTCATGGGATTCAGGCAGGGGCACGTGCAGGGGATTTTCTCTGACGCGGAGATATGCGAAGGGCTCACAGGCTCCGCGAACCTTACGGGGCGCATAGGCCGCATGATAAACTACGTGGAGTGCCATGATAATTTCACTCTGTTCGACAAGCTCGCCATGTCACGCCTGGGGCTCACTGAATTCAGCGGGAATCTTTTTGAGCGGCTGCGGGGCTCCGGGGGAACTGCCATGGATGCGGTGAAGAGGCAGGACGTGCTTTGCGCGGCGTACATTCTGCTTGCACAGGGAACTCCGTTCTTAAACGGCGGTCAGGAATTCCTAAGGACAAAGAAAGGAGACGACAACAGCTATGTCTCCGGCGACGACGTGAACGAGATAGATTTCACTTTCCACGAGCGCCACTCCGACGTGTACTTCACGTACAAGGGGCTCATCGCACTGCGCAGGCGGAACCCCCGCTGGTTCGGCATGAACAGCGAGGCCTCCGCGCGGACTTTGAGCGAGGGCGTCACCCTTTACAGGACAGGGCCATTCGTCATTTACTTTAACGCCGCTGACTCAGAATTCCCCGTGGAATCCTGCGGCTGCATCGCCGTGGTGGACGTGAGCACAGGAGAGCCTAAGATAAAGCGCGCTATTCCCGAAGCCGTGGGCCCGAAAAGTTTTCTGATACTTACTGCCGGGGAGAAATAATATGAGCGGAAAAGTCAGAGCCTGTTTTCATGCGGGCCTTGTGTGCGCGACTCTTGCATTCTTTCCGTGCGCCTGCTCCGATGAGGGCATGCGAGAGGACTATGTGGAGACGGTGGAGATTACAGTTGACACAAGCAGTTTTGCTCCAAGTTCCGGCGTGATGCTCCAGGGCTTCACTTGGTCAAGCAATTTCCATGACCGCTATTACGGCGAGAGCGCTCCTGAAAACGGAATTAAGGACACATCGAGCTCACGCTCTCCCGGCGGCAGCATGGACTGGTATGACGTGATTTCGGAGAACTCCGAGCAGATAAAGGACGTGTTCGAGTACGTGTGGTTTCCTCCTGCGCAGGACAGCCTCTCTGACAACGGCTACATGCCGCGCGAGCTTAACGTGCTTGGCTCTTTCTACGGAACGGAGGAGCAGCTTGTGTCCGCGGTTCGGAGCATAAGTCCCGCAAGGGCGCTGGGAGACATAGTGATAAATCACCGCGTGGGAACAAAGAACTGGGGCACTTTCACAAACCCGTCATTCGGCGCGGACTACTATGCCATCTGCTCCGATGACGAGGGCTTCTCCGCCAAAGAAAGCGACATGTACGGCTCAGACAAAAGGGGAGCCGCTGACACAGGAGAAGGCTATGCCTCCGCGCGCGACATAGATCACACTAAATCATCTGTGCAGGACGCGATAACGGAGTGGATGGGCGGAAGGCTCATGCATGACGCGGGTTTTGTGGGATGGCGGTATGATTTTGTCAAAGGATTCGGCGGCGAGTACGTAGGCTGGTATAACAGGAAAACCGACGCGGCTTTCTCGGTGGGAGAGTTCTGGCCCACTGCGGCGTTCAGTCCCTCTAATCCCGGAGCATGGCAATCGCAGATTGCGCGGTGGGTGAACAGCACCGCAGAAACGGTTCCCGGCAGACAGGAGAATGGAAGCCCCAGCCGCGCGTTCGACTTTGTGACTAAGGGTATGCTCAACGCGGTGTTCGGCTCGAAAGGGACCGGGATAAGGAATTCCGGCTACAATCTTCTTGCGGACGAGCGCACCGGGATAAGGAGCATGCCCGCCCTGGCCGTGACTTTCGTGGACAATCACGACACTGGCTCCACGCAGAACCTGTGGTATCTGGACCCGGACGACGTGGGTGCGGCCTACGCTTTCATACTGACGCATCCCGGCTATCCGTGCGTGGCATGGCAGCATTATTTCACTCCTGAGGAAAGCCATGACACATCTCTGAGCGCAAACCGCGCTCAATATCTGGGCGGAAAAGAAGTTCCTGGAACTGGAATGACATACAAGGATTTCATCCGAAAACTCATAGCCCTGCGCATGGAGACGGGCATAACGGAGACCAGCGCGGTGACAGTGTGGAGCGAGACCGGCCCTGACCGCTACGTGGCCGAGATTCAGGGCGGGAAGGGGAGCGTAGTCTGCAACCTGGGCGCAAGGTACGGCATCAAGGCGAATTCCGGCGTGTCTGAGGCGAGCGGAAAGCCCTTCTCTGACTACGCACTGGAGATAAGCGGAACCGGCTTCAGTGTTTGGAGCGCCCTCAGGGATGAGGACTGAAAATAAAATAATATTCACTTAATTTATAAAATTCTTCACTATACTGCGAGCTTTTTTGTTTTCTCCGTTTTTCCGTGTTAAAAGATAAAATATAATAAAAGTTATCTTTTCATACGTAAAATAGCACAAAAGAACTATTTTCACGTCAAACAGGCGCTTTTTCTTGACGAATAAAATGCGCGCTCCTAGAATGAAATTATAACGGAAGTATCGCGTTACCTCCTTTACGGTGCTTCCGTGCCAGGCAGGGTAAAGTTTAGTGTTTCTTTATCCTGCTGTTTTCTGAGGAGTTTTTATGCAGAAGAATATCTGGAGAATAGTATCTTTTTCTGCCGCGCTTGTCACAGCTTCTTTTTTTCATCTTGGCGCGGAGAGCGCGGAGCCGGGCACATTTGAGAATTCTGCCCCCGCAGGCCTTGAGAGAGTTCTGGCGGTGGACGCAAAGCTGAGCCCGTCCAAGAATGAGCTTGTGGTCTACTATGTGCGGAATGACGGCAACTACGGGCCGTGGGCGCTTTGGATGTGGGCGCTTCCGGGAGGAGACGGGGCGGCCATGTGGGAGTACACCCGGCGCTGGAAAGTTATGGACGGCGTGGGCTACATGAGGTTCCCCATGGACGGCTCAGGCACAGGAGGCATAAGGCCCGTGTCCGCGGAGGGCGGAGTGGGGCTCATAGTGCGCCAGGAGTCCGGCTGGATAAAGGACGGCGAGGCCGACCGCGAGTGGAGCATCTCCACATCGAACAAAGTGGTCATTTTCGAGCGCGACCCCAGGACCTATGCCGCGGAGCCCTACCTGCCGCAGATAACGGGCGCGGAGCTTGTGTCCGAGGACACCATAAAACTTACGCTGTCAGGAAAATACGGTCTTGCCACGGATGGCTCCGACTCAGGCTTTGTGATTAGGACAAGGGACGGAAGGACGCTGGGAATAAAAGAGGTGGTGAACTCAGACTCCGCAAACGCAAGCGACAACTACACGGCGCATGTGACCGTGCGTCTTAGCGATAATGCCTCTGTGGCCGACGCCATTTACGTGACTAACCCTGCGTTCCGCGGTGAGGCCCAGGTAAGCGGCAGGAACCTTGCCATGGCCCTGGCGAGCAAGGCGGTTCCCGGTGACGACATCATTCTGGGCGCGGAGTACAAAGGCGGCTCCGTTACGTTCAACCTGTGGGCACCCACATCCTCAAGCGCGGCCGTGAACCTTTACAGAAAGAGCGGGGCCGTCAGCGCGGACTACACCGTTCCCATGAGCTATGACGGCTCCACTGGCGTCTGGAGCGCGGTGTTCGACTCCGTGGACCCCGAGGGATTCTTCTACGACTACACCCTCACTAACTCCAAGGGAACGGTCACGGTGCTGGACCCCTACGCCAAAAGCATGGACGTGTACCGCGGGAAAGGCGGGCCCGGACGCGGCGCCATAATAGATCTTTCGAGCAAAAAGGCGTTCGATGGTGAATACGAGCCATACTATCCGCTCAAGCAGCGCGAGGATGCCGTAATCTACGAGGTCTCGGTGCGGGATTTTACAATCTCCCCTGACGCAGGCGTGAGCGCGGTGCCCGGAACATACAACGCGTTCATAGAGAAGATACCGTATCTTAAAAGCCTGGGCATAACTCACGTGCAGCTTCTTCCTGTCTTGAATTTCTACTTCAACGATGAGACCGACAAATCCTACGACAACCGCGGCGTGGTGAACGGCTCCAACTACAACTGGGGCTACGATCCGCATAACTATTTTACGCCGGAGGGATGGTACGCCTCAGACCCGCAGGACCCGTACGTGCGTGTGCGCGAGCTAAGGAACCTTATAAACGAGCTTCACAAGGCGGGCATAGGCGTCCTGCTCGACGTGGTTTACAACCATGTGGCGGACTCCGCTCTTCTGGACAACATCGTGCCCGGCTATTACTTCCGCACCAAAGCGGACGGCTCCCTTACGAACGCATCGGGCTGCGGCAACGACACCGCAAGCGAGCGCGCCATGATGAAGAGGCTCATCATGGACTCCACCAGATTCTGGGTGGAGCAGTACCATGTGGACGGCTTCAGGTTCGACATAATGGGCCTGATGGAGGCAAGCTCCGTGCAGGACTCATATAACCGCTGCGCCAGAATAAATCCGCACGTGCTTTTCGTGGGCGAGGCTTGGAAGATGTACAACGGCGCGCCGGGAACAGCGGGCATGGACCAGAACTACATGCTGAGGACCAACGATGTGGCGGCATTCAACGATGAGTTCCGCGATTTGGTCAAGGCGGGCGGCTTCAACGAGACCGGGCTGGGATTTATCACCGGAAAGGCCATAAACACCGAGCGGCTTTTCAGGAATATGTGCGGCTCTCCCACGGTGAATTACAAGGCTGATGATCCCGGCGACAATCTGCAGTATCTGGTGTGCCATGACGGGCTCACGCTGCACGACCTTATCGTGAACAACTGCCATCTTACGGACGAGAATGACGCGGACGAGATTACGGCAAGGATAAAGCTGGGGAACGTGATAGGGCTCACCGCGCAGGGAATAGCATTCCTGCATGCGGGGCAGGAGCGCGGAAGGACCAAGCCTAACGTGCATGGCTCAAAGAACGAGAGCATAAACAATTTCGTGCGTAACAGCTACGACTCAAGCGACAACATCAACCAGATAATATGGACCCTGGACGACCGCTATCAGAATGTAGCGGACTACACGGCGGGCCTTGTGAGACTCCGCAGGGAGACATCGGCGTTCCGTCTGGGAACCGCTAAGAAAGTCTCCTCCTGCATGAGGCAGATTGTAACGGGAAAAGGCGACCAGAGCGTGATTGCGTTCACCGTGAAGGCGGACGGAACCACGTACATAGTCGCGGTGAACGCGGGCGTTAATCCTGTGAGCATAAATACATCCCTTAACCTTAAGGGCGCTAAGATTCTGGTGGACGCAGAGTCCGCAGGAGTCCAGGCCATAGAGAATCCCGTGGGCGTTAAAGTCTCAGGGAAGGTCATGGAGCTTGACGGTCTTACCGCTGCCGTGGTGCGCATTAAGTGAGCGCAGTTCTGTAAATACCCGGAATCATCCGGTTAAAAAAATAGGAGGAGCATAATGAAAAAAGCATTATGTGCTGTTGCGGCGCTGGCGATTTGCGCCACAAGCGCGTTCGCAGCAAAGAAGGTGACTCTCACCGTGTGGGAGTCTGATGGTCCCGAGAAGGAGTTCATTAACTGGGCGGCAAAGGAATTCGTCAAGACCCACAAGAACGTTAAGATTAAGTATGAGCCGGTGGACTCTCCCAGCGCCAGGTCCAAGATTGAGCTTGACGGACCCGCAGGAGTGGGAGCGGATGTTTTCGTGGCGCCGCATGACCATATAGGAGCGCTTGTTAACGGCGGGCATGTCCTTCCGAACGCAGACGCGTCTTACATAGACCAGTTCGTGGATGCCGCAAAGACAGGCGCGTCATACAAAGGACAGGTTTACGGCTATCCTCTGGCAATAGAGACCTACGCGCTGTTCTACAACAAGGACATCATCTCCGAGGCTCCCAAGACATGGGAGGACGTGGCTAAATTCGCGGCCACATACAACGACAAGAGCCAGAACAAGTACGCGCTTGTGTGGCCTGTCTCCGACGGATACTACGGCTACATGTTCATGAGCGCATACGGAGCGCAGCTTTTCGGACCTAAAGGCGATGACCGCGCGCAGCACAACATAAACAGCGCTGCCGCCAAAGAAGGCCTCACTTATTTCCAGAAGCTCCGCGGACGCATACTGGACGTTCCCTCCGCCGACATGACGGGTGACTTCTGCAACTCATCTTTCACTGAAGGAAAATCCGCAATGATTATAACCGGTCCCTGGAAAATCGCGGACTTCACCAACGCTGGCGTTAAATTCGGCATAGCGACCATCCCCGAATTCCCCGGACAGGGAAAGCCCGCCACATCATTCAGCGGCGTGCGCCTTGCGTTTGTGAGCGCCTACTCTGACTTCCCGGAGGAGGCCGCTGAATTCGCCCGCTTCCTCACTGACAAAGCGAACCTTGAGAAACGTTTCCAGATAACCAAGCAGATACCTCCGCGCAAGGACATAACCATAAATGATCCGCTGTCCAACGGCATCCTTGAGCAGACACGCTACGCGGTTCCCATGCCAACCATTCCTCAGATGAACACTTACTGGAGCGCGATGGGCTCAGCCTACGCGGGCATCTGGGACGGTGACGATGTGACCGCTGACCTTAACGCTGCCGCACAGGCCATGGAATCTGCCCGCTAAACCAGCACACATCTTGCACGGCCGCGGAGTTTAAAAAGCCCGCGGTCCGTTTTTTGCAGCAAAAAGGAGTTCTAAATGTCAGATAAAAAGAGCGCAGGGCGCCGCGCCATAAACCCAAGTCTGCCTAAGTTTGCGGGCATAGCGTCATCGTGCTACATGGGTCTGGGGCAGGTGCTGTTCTTAAAGGAATACGCGCGCGGAATCTGCCTTATGATTTTTGAGGCCCTGATGATTCTGGGATGCACGCCCGTGTTTAATTTTGGCGTTCCCAAAGCGTTGTATGGGCTCATCACTCTGGGCACGCCACATCCTGAGCTGCCCGTAAAGCAGCGCGACCACTCAATCTTCATGATGATAGACGGCATTTTTATGCTGGTGATATTAGCCATATTTATTTTCCTGTATGTGGCGCAGGTTAAGAGCGCAAGAAACGAAGCGAAAAAAATCGTAGCGAACGGAAAGTATCCCAGCCTGGCGGAGACCAGGAACGACCTTTCCATGAATGCGTTTCCTATAATCGGAGTGACGCCCATAGTCCTTCTGATAGCGGTGTTCACTGTGGTGCCGCTTGTGTTCTCGGCTCTGGTGGCGTTCACCAATTATTCCTCGCCCGACCACATTCCTCAGGCGAATACAGTGGACTGGGTGGGCTTTGAGAATTTCCGCACCATGTTCACTAAGAACGGGTTCGGCTCTGACGCAGGATGGTTCCGTGCGTTCGGAAGGGTGGCGCTGTGGACCGTGGTGTGGGCGGTGTTCGCTACGTTCACCTGCTTCTTCGTGGGATTTTTCTTCGCGGTGATTCTTCAGGACAAGCGCATCGCGTTCCCCAAATTCTACCGCACTGTCTTTATTCTTCCGTATGCCATCCCGCAGATGCTTAGCCTTTTCGTGTGGGGATGCCTTCTGAACGGAACGCTGGGACCCATAAACCGCACCCTGCAGTATCTTCAGATTATCACGAATGCAATACCATGGCTGAGCGATCCGCTGATGGCAAAGGTGACGCTTATACTCGTGAACATCTGGATAGGATTCCCTTACTCCATGATACTGATAACATCCACCATGACGGCCGTGTCGGGCTCCATGTATGAGGCCGCGGAGATAGACGGCGCGAATAAATGGCAGCAGTTCAAGAGCATAACGTTCCCTCTGGTCATGTATCAGCTTAAGCCCACGCTCATCATGCAGTTCGCGGGAAACATAAACGCGTTCGGCGCGGTGTTCTTCCTTACAGGCGGCAACCCTCTGCTTATGGCGGGAGGCGACAACCTTTCCATATCCACGCAGGCTGGCGCCACCGACATACTTATCTCTTGGATTTACAAGCTCACCATGAACTCCAACCAGTACAACATAGCGTCCGTTCTTTCCATACTGGTGTTCGCGGTTCTGGTTCCGTTCGGCCTGTACAACTTTATGCGCACTAAGTCATTTAAGGAGAGTGAAATATGAAATCGGACAGAACAGGCAGCAATTCGCCAATAGTCTGGCTCCTGACACTTGTACTGATTGTGCAGGTGCTTATGGTGCTTTATCCCATAGCGTTCACGGTAAGCTCCTCGTTTAGCCGCTCGAACTCCCTCTCCTCATCCGCGCTAATGCCGTTCCATTACATAGATAAGGACGGCAACACCATAGCGCCGTCTTTAGTGCAGTACAAGAGGCTGTTCACGGAGACGAATTACCTTCACTGGTACAAGAACACTCTGATTATCGCGTGCATGAACACTCTCCTTACCGTGATAGTGTGCACGTTCGCGGGCTACATTTTCAGCCGGTTCACGTTCCCGTTCCGCAAGACAATCATGGGCAGCATGATAGTGCTGCAGATGTTCCCAAGCTTCATTGGCATGATTGCGACTTACGCCATACTGAACAAGTTCCATGCGCTCAACACACTGTGGGGTCTGGTGCTGGTTTACTCCACCGGCTCCATACCGTTTAACTCCTGGCTCATGAAAGGCTACTTCGACACCATACCCAAGGATCTGGCGGAGGCCGCGTACATAGACGGCGCCACTCCGTTCCAGGCGTTCCGCAAAGTGATAGTGCCGTCCGCAAAGCCGCAGATTGTTTTCCTTGCACTTACGAGCTTCACAGGTCCGTGGATGGACTTCATTTTCCCAAAACTGGTCCTGCGCTCTGACGACAAGAAGACGCTTGCGGTGGGCCTCTACGAGATGATTTCGGGGCGCTCCGCTGACAAGTTCACCATGTTTGCTGCGGGCGCGCTTCTGGTGGCGGTTCCGTTCACGATTCTGTTCGTCTCAGGACAGCGGACTCTTCTTCAGTCCCTGGCGGGCACAGGCGGAAAGGAATAGGAGCTGTTTTCCTGTAAAGACGCAAACGGGTGCGCATCAATGCGTCCGCGCGCGTCTTTCTTTTTATGAGGTATGTTATGAAAAAAAATTATTGTGCGGGCATAGCGCTTTTTTCCGTGGCGCTCATGTTTCTCTCATGCGGCTCGGCGCCAAAAAAAGCGGCCCTGGATTCCGGAGCGGAGATTACTTCCCTGGCCCCGGTCACGCGCCTTGCATCCAAACCGTATGAGGGCGTCTATTACAGCCTGTTCGTGCGCTCGTTCGCCGACAGCAACGGTGACGGCATAGGTGACTTCAACGGGATAATCGCCAAGCTCGACTATCTTAATGACGGAGACGACAGCACCACCAGCGACCTGGGCATAACGGGAATATGGCTTCTTCCGATTTTCCCCAGCCCCAGCTATCACGGATACGATGTGGACGACTACTACGCAGTGAACCCGGACTACGGCACCATGGAGGATTTTGAGCGCCTGCTCAGGGAATGCGACAAGCGCGGAATAAGCGTCATAATAGACATGACGTGCAATCATTCCTCCACGTACAACGAATGGTTCACAGCCAGCCGCAACAAGGATGACCCGCACCGCACGTGGTATCACTGGATTACGCCCGACACACCCGGATATAATTTCGGCGCCAAGATATGGGGACATAATCTTTGGAACGAGGACTTTAAATTCAAGGGCGAGTATTACGCCGGAGAATTCGGCCGCCACATGCCGGACTTCAATCTGGATGATCCCGCGCTGCGCGAGGAATTCAAGAGAGTGATGAAATTCTGGCTCGACAAGGGCGTGGCGGGATTCCGCTATGATGCCGCGGGCCATGTGTACGACAGCATAAAGTATCCCGCGGGAACACAGTCCACGGCAAGCGCCGTGAAATGGTGGAAAGAAATCGTGGACTACAACAAGAGCGTCTACCCCGACACATACAACGTGGGCGAGGTGTGGGACACGAATTCCATACGCGCGCAGTACATCGCCGGTCTGGGAAGTGACTTTCATTTTGACATGGGCGACAAGTACATCGTGGAGCAGCTTAAGTACGAGGACGCGGGAAAGAACACCTACGCGAACATGCTGGCCTCGGATTTAGGCCGGTACGCGCAGAGCAACCCCGACTACATAGACGCGCCTTTCCTCAGCAACCATGACCAGCCGCGCGTGGCGGGGCTTCTCTCCGGCAGCACGGAGAAACTTAAATGCGCCGCCGCCATGTACCTGCTGGCAGAGGGAGTTCCGTTCATGTATTACGGCGAGGAGATTGCGATGAAAAGCGGCACCAAGGACGAGACCAAGCGCACTCCCATGCTGTGGAACAAAACAGGAAGCGACGGAAAGCCGCGTGACCGCTACCAGACCACATGGAGCGCTGAGAGCGACAGCATCTACAACAAAAAGACGCTCTCCGTGGCGGAGCTTGAGAAAGACCCCGGCTCGCTTTTGCAGTATTACAAGCGGCTCATAAGGCTGCGCACAAGCCATCCCGCTCTGTTCAGGGGCAGGCTCTCTCCTCTGGACTCAGGACAGGACGGAATAGCGTCATGGCTTATGACATGCGATGAGGAGAGGGCGTTCGTGATGTGCAACGTAACGTCCGCGCCCATAACCGTAAGAATCCCCGTGGAGGCCGCGGGAATGACTGCCGCGTTCATCTCCGATGCCGCCACCGGAAGCGTAACCGGGGAAACCGTTGTGGTTCCGGCGTTCGGCACAGTGGTGCTTGCGGGAAAATGAGCCTGTAGCACCCGCATGTAATGAGGACGGCTGCCCGTGAACAGAGGCAGCCGTCTTTTTTTTGAGCGTTGTTTTATTCCTTTAAAAATTCCAGGACCTTACTTCTGCTCCTTGCCTATTACGCGTTTGAGCTCTACTGTTCCTTCCTTCTCATTGATTTTAAGAAGCGTCCACTCGTATTTGTAGTTCATGCTGGACACCACGTATTCCTTAAATGTAGGATAATCTTTTTCATAATAGGCGTGCGAGTGTCCGGCCATGGCGAGTTTCACATTGTAGTTTGCGAAAAGAGACAGCAGCATGCTGGACTCATGCTCATCCTGGAAAGAGAAATACGCCAGCTTGAAGAACGGGTCGCCGTATACAGGCACGTGCCCCAGAATGATTTTAGGATTCTCGTCCGAGGCGAACGCGGTCCTAAGGGCCTCCATCTGAATCTCTCCCAGAGTGTCGCTCGCGGAGTCCATGGCGTACCAGCTGAAATTCTTTGTCTTAAAATGATAGAACGACTCGTTCGGGAAAACCATCTTCTTGTAATGCTCCCAGCCGGAGTTGTAGAGATCATGGTTTCCCACGATGCTATAGACTGAATTCTTCTCACCAAGAATATTGCTAATCTTTTCGCAGAATTCATTGTAGTCTGCGAATTCCTTTTCATAGCCGTGGTCCGCTATGTCTCCCAGGCAGATGCAGAATTTTATCTTGTGATCATCCTTTGCTGTCTCAAGCCACTCCAAGAAATCTTCCATGTGCTTCGGGGCATTGCTTCCTATGTGTATGTCGCTGAAAACCGCCACCCCGTACGTGTCCTCGCTGTCAGTCGCAGGCTGCTTGTCGGCATCAAGCTCAGTCAGGCAGGATGCCCTCATGTTCACGTTGTATTTCCTGTAGAAAATCTCATCCCACCCGAACCTGCATGATGTGAATGAGGCGCATATAAAAATAAGTGCAGTGAAGAGGATTCGTCTTACCATGTGTACCTCGCAGTGAAATTTATTACCGTAGTGTTATACAGCGCCGAAAGCGTGAAAAAATCCTGATAGCGTATCACTGTCTCCAGCGCGTAGGACATGTGTCCCCCGGTCCTGTATTCCGCTCCCGTGGCGAATGACGGAGCGAATAGAATTTTGTAGGAGTAGTCCTCTATGCTGGAAAGCTTCACGTAGAGCATGAAATTCTCTGAGGGCATAAAGCAGTTCTTCCACTCGAACGCCAGGCTCAGATTTATGAGCGTTTCATGAATGGCGTGGATTGTCCTTAGCTTGATGAGAGCGTCCGTGTGAAGCTCCATCCTGTACCATGCTGAGGGCTGCCACTTAAAATAAATTCCCGGAAGAATATTATTTGTGAGCGTGAAGTCGTAAATCCAGTGCAGGTTGAGGTCGTAGATGAGACCTGCGCCGAACGTCCAGTTCCCGGCGGAAAGCGGCCAGTAGACTCCCTGCATTCTGGTGTTAAAATCCTTGCAGCCCATCTGAAGTCCCGCCTGCGCGGAGAATGACTCGCCTGCAAGCGAGTACATCCCTGACAAAGTGAACCTCTCCGCCGAGACAGGCTTAACAGCGTCCTGCCCGAACGTAATGCTTGCGGACTGCTCCAGATTCTCCTGGGAGAATGCCAGCGCTGAAAGACAAAGCAAAATTAGCGATAGTAAAAATCTTCTCATGACTATACTATACTTTATTCATCCGTGCTCGTCAAACCAAAATCCGCGGAATGGAATTCACTGTGGCGGTTCCTGTGGCCGCGCTTAAGTGCCTTGAAAACGCGGGGTTTTAACTGTAGTATCATATTCATGGATAGAACGGAGGATAAAGTAACGTCAGAGGGCACCGCGCTGAGTGCGCTCATGCTAGCGGCCGTCCTGATTTTTTCCGCCGCAATCGTTTCATGCCATGGCGGGGAGTTCCCCATGCGCGCGTACGAGAGGGCATACGGACAGATGATTGACGGAGACTATAAGTCCGCGGCGGCATCATTCAGAAGGCTCTCTGAGTCCAGCCCTGCGTATCCCGAGATATGGTACGGCTGGGGAACATGCCTTATGGAGACGGAGCGCTATGCCCAGGCCGTGCAGGCGTTCTCAAAGGCCGCGGACCTGTACGGGAATTCCGTTCTGTATGACGACAAGGCCGGTCTCAGGCGCGACGCCATGACCGCGATAGGCGAGGTGTATCTGATGCAGGGTGATTTGATGAGCGCGGAGACTGAGTTCGTCAAATGCCTGTCCGAGCGCGCGGATACCGACACCGTGATTGCGATTTCCGCCACGTACATAAGGATGGGCTATGCCGACAGGGTTATGCCTTTTCTGGCAGGGCAGGGACTGGAGGAGACTGCGGCCATAGTCTTTCCGTTTTGGGAAGAAGAGAAAGAGTTACGGCACGGCTCATTCAATTAGTCAGAAATGATTCTTGTTGATGCTCCAATCATCTTCCTCGCGAACACGATGCGGTACGCTCCCCAGCTCATTGCCGCGCTCAAAAGTTTGTCGGCGAGGTTCGTCAGAGTTCCCGAAAAGTACGTGGCGAAGGTGAGGTTTTTGGTGAC
>JAFLSO010000025.1 GCA_022510925.1 Treponema sp. | reverse complement strand
CTTACACCGGCTCCTTTTTTTACGGCCGTGTCGGGAGCGCGGGCAGAAAGGAGGCGTGATTGTGAGACCCCGGAGTTTTCTTCCGCTGATTTTTACCGCTTTTTTTTGCCGCCTCATGCGCCACCACGAGGCAAAGCGGACCGCAGTAAAGATAAAAAAAGCAACCGCGTTTTTGGCGCGGCTGCCTTAACATCTCCTACAGTCTGAGCGGTACGCTTAAACGTGCCACTTCCAGTTTATGACTTCGGGCAAATCCTCTCCGTACTCGCTTATGTGCTGTTTGTGCGCCACCAGAGTGTCGTTCATTTTCTGTATCAGATGGCTTGCCTTGTTACCGAACTGGGGCAGGCACATAAGGGCGGCCTTGGACAGGTTGAAGCGGTCGATTTTGTTCTGCACGCGCATGTCGAACGGAGTGGTTATGGTTCCCTCCTCATGATAGCCGAACACATGCAGGTTCCTGTTCTCGCGCTGATACGTAAGCTCATGCACCAGTTTGGGATAGCCGTGGAACGCGAAGATAATGGGCTTGTCTTTGGTGAAGATGGCGTTGTACTCCGCGTCGCTCAGTCCGTGCGGGTGCTGTGTCTCCGGCTGGAGCTTCATCAGGTCCACTACGTTCACGAAGCGCACTTTTATGCCGGGGATGTTGTCGCGCAGGATGGTCGTGGCGGCCAGCGCCTCCAGAGTGGGTGTGTCGCCGCAGCATGCCATCACCACGTCCGGCTCCTCTCCCTGGTCGTTGGATGCCCAGTCCCAGATACCCACGCCCTGCGTGCAGTGCTTCACCGCCTGGTCCATGGTAAGCCACTGGCAGCTGGGATGCTTGGACGCCACAATGACGTTAACATAGTTCTTGCTGCGTATGCAGTGGTCGAACGTGCTCAGCAGACAGTTTGCGTCCGCGGGAAGATATATGCGGACCACATCGGCTTTTTTGTTCGAGATATGATCCAGGAATCCGGGATCCTGATGTGTGAATCCGTTATGATCCTGCTGCCAGACGTTTGACGTGAGGATAAGGTTCAAAGACGCGATGGGCGCCCTCCATTTAAGCGCAGAGACCACTTTAAGCCACTTTGCGTGCTGCGCCGCCATGCTGTCTATGATGCGGATGAACGCCTCGTAGCTTGCGAAGAAACCGTGGCGGCCGGTAAGAAGATAGCCTTCGAGCCAGCCCTCGCACATGTGCTCGCTGAGGTAGGAGTCCATTATGCGTCCGTCTTTAGAGAGCTTTTCGTCCGTGGGGAGAATCTCCGCGTTAAAGTCGCGGCTGGTGGCCTCAAACGCGGCATACAGGCGGTTGCTCATGGACTCGTCCGGACCGAAAACGCGGAAGTTCTTGTTGTCCTCGTTAAGCTTGAACACATCGCGGATGTAATTTCCCAGCTCCTTCATGTCCTGGGCCTTAACTGCGCCCGGTTCGCTGACTTTGACTTCGTATTTCTTGAAATCAGGAACGCGCAGGTCTTTAAGAAGAAGTCCGCCGTTAGCGTGCGGGTTCGCGCTTATGCGGTGGTCGCCCTTGGGCGCGAGCGCGGCAAGCTCCGGCTTAAGCCTGTAGTCATCGCCGAAAAGCTCCTCCGGCTTGTAGCTTTTAAGCCAGGCCTCCAGCTCCTTCATGTGCTTGGCCTCGTTCGGATCCGGTTTTGTAAGGTCTATGGGAACCTGATGCGCGCGGAACGAATTCTCAATCGGCTCTCCCGCGTCGTTCAGCTTGGGGCCTGTCCATCCTTTGGGAGTGCGGAGAACAATCATGGGCCAGAACGGACGCTCTATTTTACCGTTCTGACGGGCGTCTTTCTGTATCTCCTTGATGCGCTCTATGCATTTGTCCACGGCCGCCGCCATCTCCTTGTGCACGGCAATGTGGTCGCTCTCCGGCGTGGCCTCCACGAAAATGGGCTCCCATCCGCATCCGTGGAAGAAGCTCTGGACCTCGTCCTTTGAGATGCGGGCGAAAATGGTGGGGTTGGAGATTTTGTAGCCGTTCAGGTGAAGTATGGGCAGCACCGCGCCGTCTGTCTTGGCGTTAAGGAATTTGTTTGAGTGCCATGCGGTGGCAAGCGGACCTGTCTCCGCCTCGCCGTCTCCCACGATGACTGTGGTTATAAGGTCAGGGTTGTCGAAAACTGAGCCGAACGCATGCGCTATGGAGTAGCCGAGCTCTCCGCCCTCGTTGATTGAGCCGGGGGTCTCGGGGGCCACATGGCTTGAGATTCCGCCCGGGAACGAGAACTGCTTGCACAGCCGGGCCATGCCCTCCTCGTCCTGGCTTACGTTCGGATAAATCTCTGAGTAGTGGCCCTCAAGGTAAGAGTTCGCCACAAAAAAGTTTCCTCCGTGGCCGGGCCCTGAGATAAGAATCATGTCCAAATCGTACTTAGTGATGGCGCGGTTCATGTGCACGTACACAAAATTCTGTCCGGGAACGGTTCCCCAGTGCCCCACGATTTTGCTTTTGACCTGGTCGCGGGTAAGCGGGCGTTTTAAGAGAGGGTTCTCCTTAAGGTACAACTGCGCCGCCGCCAGATAGTTAGTGGCACGCCAGTAGGCGTCCATTTTCTCAAAGTAAGCATCGGTGTTTTCTGGGCTTTCTGTGATGTTTGCCATATATGCTCCTATACAAAAAAGTATTTGCGAATTTAGAGGGGTACGTTTTCTCTGCGGGTGGATTTATATCAATTAAACATGATATAAATCTTCTGCGGATAAGGCGCGCCCACCTCCATGCGGGAATTATATCATGTCTGCGTGAATTTCACAAGAAAATAACGAAAATGTCTGAACCTTATCGGATTTATTTGATAAAGTTCAGGCGATGTTTTTGGATGGTTGAGAATGATTTAAATGCTGCGGGCCCGGGCTCACCGCCGCCCGATTCGTGCCGTTATTTCTCCACGAGATTTCTTACGGGACTTGCCTTCAGCAGGTCCTCAGCCTCCTGAGTGCTCATAAGGAACCGGCCGTAAGCGTAGAAATGCTCCTGCCAGTATCTTTCGTCTATGGCCCGGATTACGGTTCCTGTCACCGGACCGTCGCTCACCGCGCTTATGAAAACCCTTTTGCCTTCGTATTCGGGATGCTTTCCGCTGGTGCTGTGGTACTTCCCCAGGTAAATTCCCACGTGGCTGATGTTCCCGTTTGGATCCGCCTTGAAGAAGATAAGGTCGCCCGGCTCTTTTTTGCCCGCGGGGATGGGCACGCATTTGTCGTAGATTTGCTGCGCGCTGGCGGGGAATTTAACGCCGAAACTTTCGCGCACAGCGTAGCAGACGAATCCCGAGCAGTCAAACCCGGAGGGCGTTTTTCCGCCGTAGACGTAGGGAATGCCCTGCAATTTGAGCGCCTGGCTTATGAATTTCTGCCTTTCCGCGGACACTTTTTTAACAGTGGCCGCTGCCGCCTGCACGCTAAGCGCTACAGAAATGAAAACCGAAAACAAAACAACCGCCGCCGCACGCCTCTTTTTAGACGAAAAAATAATTCCCAGCATAGAACACCTCTTTTACAGAATTCGGAATTTTTCCGTACTGGCTTTAGGGGTTTCGGAGAGGACTGTCAGGCGGACGCAGTGACGGGAGTCCTTGCTTTCTGCGATGTCCGCCCGGAACTTTCAGGCTTTTTCAGAGATTATAAGCCCCGCGTTCCATAACGCGCATACCACGTGCATCTGATGATTGTGCTTTTTGTTATCATCAAGATTTTTTACTTTTAGAACTTCTTTCCACAACTGTTGCGGACGGTCTTTATATGCGTCATTTTTCCTCAGTATGTTTATGGCGGTCACACCATATTCTCTATTCAATATAGAAGATGTGTAGTTTCCCTCAGGAATCCCATTTATTAGACCCTCACTGCATATTCCTAGGAAACAATTTCTTGGACATCCTTTTGTTATGTAACTGTCTTTATCAAATACTTTGCGGGCCTCGTTTTCCCATCCGTCTTTGCCGGGGATTTGTTTTGTCTGCACTAATTTTTTTGTGTACGAGACAGCCAGCAGCCCGTATTTATCGCCTGAAGTTTTCATTTTATTTTCCTCCAAAAATTATAGGGTTAAACGGCCGGGTTCTATATAATTTTTGGGCCGCCATGTTAACTTATTTGTAAATGATGTTGTTGTAACCCGCAAGATAACGTATTGACCGGACGCGGTATCCTACGTCCTCGACTATTCTAATATACATAATCAATGCCATTGATGGCTGATACTGTCATATTCTGCCTCCTCCAATTTTTTTCTTAGCCATGCATCTGCGACTTCCTGATCATCAAATGTAAATGGCCACTCCCACCACCATACTGGTGGTCCCCATATTCCCCATATTAGGAATTGTACTGCCCGTTCAATAGCTTCTGATTTCTCTACCAGTTCACTTCCATAAATTTCATCCTTATGCTCTTTCAGCAAATGCAATGCTTGCTTCCATTTTTCTTCCCTTTCTAATGTCTTCTCATTACATGTGCAGGTACTTTCAGTATTTTTACATCCACAGAAAGGATTGCTTATACATACACATGTACATTCAGGCCCCTCAATGCAATTAGGGTCGCTACAGGACATTGGTATTTGTATAGTTATCGCTAATAAAATAGCTAGCATCTTTTTTTCTCCTTGTCATAACATACGAATGTTATTAAAGTGCGCGCTTTTGCTTTCATCGCCCCGCCTCCGTATTTTAGCGATTGACATCTAGTGAATGTCAATTATTTTTTATAATAGCATAAACTTTTGCAGCTGACAAGCAGTGAATGTCATTCGGGCTCCGCCGCAGACCGCAGGGGCGGATTGGGCTGCCGAATCAGCAGCAAGAATTTATGTATAAGAACAAGAACGGCGAATTTAACAACATAGCGGGGAAAAACATCGCCAGACACAGGAAACTTGCCTCTCCGAAGCTTTCTCAGCGCGCGCTTGCGGATAAAATGCAGCTTTTCGGAATTGACTTGGACAAGAATGCCATTCAGAGAATCGAGTGCGGGAAACGGTTCATAACGGACATTGAGCTTGTGGCGTTCTCAAAGGTCCTTGAGGTAGAAATAGGGGAGCTGGTCACCTGAACCTTTGAATTCCGCCTGCCAAAGGTCATTAAAAATTCACTGTTGCTAACACCGCCGTGTACTTGCTATAATGCGCGCATGAGACATTCCATGCAGATTTTACAGGAGACCGCGGCGCAGAACGGGCCGCTTTGCGTGGGGCTGGACACGGACCCCTCATATCTTCCTGAGCCTGTCCTGAAGGGCTTCGGGTCGCCCGCGGACGCCGTGCTGGCATATAACCTGGCCCTGATAGACGGCGTGGCAGGACGGGGGAGCGCGTGCTGCTTTAAAGTGCAGATTGCCTATTATGAGGCCATGGGGCTTAGAGGCATGGAGGTTTACGCAGAGACGGTGCGCGCCGTCCGCAGAACTCCGCTTGTATGCATAAGCGACGTGAAGCGCGGAGACATAGCAGCGTCCGCCTCATCTTATGCGCGCGCGCATTTTTCAGGAGATTTTGAGACGGACATAATCACCGTGAATCCATACATGGGATTCGACACATTGAGGCCTTTTACCGAATACTGCAAGAACGGAAAGGGCGTGTTCGTGCTTCTTCGCACCAGCAATCCCGGAATGCAGGATTTGGAGCAGCAGACTTTAAAGGACGGAACTTTTCTTCTGGATAAAGTGGGCGATGAGCTTAACAGGCTGAGCCGTGAGTTTAAAGAGATTTTCCCGGAGGAGACGTGCTCTCCCGTGGGCGCTGTGGTGGGCTGCACGGAAAAAGAGAACGCCCGAGCTCTGCGTGACGCTTACAAAGACATTTTCTTTTTGATTCCGGGTTACGGCGCTCAGGGCGGGGATGCCAGAATCGCTGCGAGCCTTTTGTCCTGTGCGGGCGGAACCGTGAACAGCTCGCGCGGAATCCTGTGCGCATGGAAAAAAGATCCGTATTGTGTCAGAAAAGCGGAGGAAGGAACCGTTACATTGGATGACGTGGTCTCTTCCGCGCTGCGTGCCTGCGATGCCTCAAAAGAAGAGCTTATGGCGGCATGCAAGGAGTAATGATGGACAGAGCGGAAATAGATGAAGAAGAGAGAGGACTTTTGTTTTTCGGAAAGTCCATGGTGCATAAATGCTCCGAGGTGCAGGAGAACGTTTTTCTTCTTGAGACGAACATCACCCTGAAAAATGCCGCGCAGCTTGCCCCCTGTCCCGGGCAGTTCTATCTTTTGCGCAGCGCTAAAAGCGCGGTTCAGCTGGACAGGCCCATAAGCGTGTTCAGCGCGCAGATTCACGCAATGGCGCACTCATCCATAAGGGAGCTGGACTTAAGTTTTCTGATTTTGAAAAAAGGCCGTGGCACGCAGGAGCTGTGCACTTCCCTGCCCGGAGACGAGATAGAGCTGATAGGCCCGCTGGGAAACACATTCACAGTTCCGCAGGACGTGGATTTTTCCAGACCCGAGATATGCATAGTGGGCGGAGGGATAGGAGTGGCGCCGGTGGCGTTTTTTGCCTCCAGCCTTCCCGAGAAGTCATACGATTTTTACGCGAGCTTTAAAAGCGGCTCCTACGGGCTTGAGGGCGTTAAAGGTGCCGGCCGTATAGTCACCACGGAAGACGGCTCCGTTGGAATAAAGGGAATGCTTCCCGCGGCGCTGGATGCCGGAAAAATAAGGGATGCGGGCTACAAGTATATTTTTGCGTGCGGGCCTAATCCCATGCTCTCCTACGTAAAAAAAATCGCGGAGGAGGCGGGCGTCAAGGCGTTTCTGAGCATGGAGAGCAACATGGCGTGCGGGGTGGGCGCATGCCTGGGATGCACCATAAAAACATCGCAGGGAAACAAGCGCGTGTGCAAGGAAGGCCCCGTGTTCCCGGCGGAGATACTCTCATTTGACCCGCCGCCTGCGAAACGCGCGCCGCTGGAGGCAGGGCTTAAACCGGATTTGTCTGTGAGCATAGCGGGCGTGCGCTTTGAGAATCCCGTGATTGCGGCAAGCGGAACTTTTGGCTTCGGGCAGAACTACCGCGGGCTTTTTGACGTGAACAGGCTGGGCGGCATCTGCTCCAAGGGCTGCACGCTTGAGCCTAAGGAAGGGAATCCCGGGGTGCGTATAGTGGAGGTTGCTGCCGGCGACATAAATTCCATAGGGCTTGAGAATCCCGGCATACCCCACTTTATAGAGCATGAGCTTCCCGAGATGCTGAGGCTTAAGCCCGTGGCCATAGCGAATCTGGCGGGAAGCGATTTAAAAAGCTACGTGGAGGGCGCAAAGCTTTTGGACAAAACCGATGTGCGGATGATAGAGCTGAACATAAGCTGTCCCAACGTTAAGGCGGGCGGAATGGCGTTCGGCATGGATGTTGAGAGCGCGTCCATGGTCACCGCCGCGGTGCGCAAGGCCACAAGCAAGCCGCTGATGGTAAAGCTTTCCCCGAATGCCCCGGATGTGGTGGGTGTGGCCATGGCATGCGTAAGGTCCGGCGCGGATGCCCTTAGCCTGGTGAACACAGTGCAGGCCGTGTCCATAAACATAGAGACAGGGAAGCCCATGTTCAAGAACGTGAGGGCGGGATTGTGCGGGCCTGCCATAAAACCCATAGCGTTGCGCTTTGTATATGATGTGGTGGAGGCAATGAATGCCCTTCCTGCCGCAAAACGCGTGCCCGTGGTGGGCATAGGCGGAATCGCTACGTGGCAGGACGCCGTGGAATTTATCATGGCGGGCGCGAGCGCGGTTCAGGTGGGGACCGCCACTTTTTCTAATCCGAACGCCATGATAGAGATTATAGAAGGACTGGGGCTTTTCATGCAGAGCCACGGATATAAGTCCATAGCGGATATGCGCGGAGTGGCGCAGACGGAGAGAGCGGTTTAGGACGGCACGGATTCTGATTCGCCAGTCCGGGGCACTTACGCCCGGTGCGCAGGGCGCACAGGCGGTGCGGAGCACTGGAGCCGTAAGGCGGAACCCGGAGCGGCGGGGAACGGAGAAGGGCCGGGCCCTGCGATGCGTGCTTCCGCGACTCTATGACAGGTGCGGGGATTTTATGGCCGCGGATAAATTTTGCAGGGCCGTTTGACGCGCGGGATTTTTTGCCGTAGGAAAGTTTCGTCCATAACAAAAATTCCTAGAATGGCGCAGGGCAAAAGAACGTCATGCTTTCGCCAGTCCGGGGGTGTTTGAAGGAAATGCGCTGGGAATGCAGCATGAGGCGCTCGCCGCTCTCGCATTTACCGTAAAGGGTGTCGCCCACAATGGGAATGCCCAGTCCGTGCGCGTCGGCGCTTGCGAGACGGAGCTGGTGCGTGCGCCCGGTGTGCGGGAAGAAAGTGATTCTGGTGACGGCGCGTTTTTTTCCTGAGGGCGGGATGTAGCTCTGGGTCCTTTCTATCTGCCACTCCGTCACAGCGCGCTTTCCGTTCTCTGCGTCCCATATCTGGTGGGGGCGGTTCTCCACGTCAAGCCTGAAATAAAGCTCCGTGATGCCGTGCGGGGCGATTCCTTTTTTTTCCGCTATGCCGTCCAGGAGCGCGGCGTATTCTTTTGTGATCTCCCCGCGCTCAAACTGAATGCGCAGTGCGCGGTGGGACTCTTTGTCCAGGGCCAGGACCATTAGTCCGCTTGTCTCCATGTCCAGCCTGTGGACAGCGGGCTGCTCTATGCATTCCGGGAACAGAATTCTCACTCTGGTCTCTACGCTGTCTTTTTTCAGGGGTCCGCGGCCGGGCACGCTTAGAAGTCCGCCGGGCTTGTTCACGACCACAATGTTCTGGTCGCGGTACAGAATGTTAAGGCCCAGTACCGCAGGCAGTATTATTCCGCAGCGCTCATCGCACGGGGAAAGCGGCTCCGGAGAGGTGCCCCCGTCAGTTTCCGCGGAAAAATTGTGGCGGACCTCGCACAGGCTTAGCGGTGTCAGGTTATGCGAGAAGGCGTAATCAAAGAGTTTGGGTGCGCAGCATTCGCCGGTTCCTGTGGGCGGTAGAAAATCCCTGCCTCTTTCCGCGCAGATTTCTTTAAGGGGGCGTCTGGTTCTGTCTATGCATGTGAATTCATACAGCGAGTGCACTGCTGAAAGGGAGTCCGTGGTGAGCGTTCTGCGCCGCGCGCTTAGCTCTGCCTCAAGGCTGCCGGGTGTACGGCCGTCCGCTCGGATTTTTTTCTGTTCGTTTATGAGATTTGTGAGGCGGTGAATTTCCGCGTCGTTCTTTTTGAGAGCGGCCTCTATCTGCCTTGGGCTTACTATGGGCGGCACTATTACCGCTTTTTCGCCTGTGCAGAATGTGTATTCCTGCCCGCATGAAAAGACATCATGTCCGGGCGTGCCTGAATCTGGAATGAGCTGCCGGGTTACTCCTGAGACTGCCAGCAGGACCAGGAATTCTCCGTCAGAATTTTTACATGTGAGGGCGCCCAGCGTTATGCCCTGGCACGCTCTGTCCGTGGCATGGTTCCGGGGCTCGGAAAGACGCAGGCTCCCGTCCCGCAAGTCTCCGAGAATTTTTTTGCAGTAGGAGTACGCTTGCTCCTGTGGAAGCGGCGGAAACATTTCTCTGCGGTCTTGTGCCCGCGCTAGACGATTACGCCTTTTGTGGAGGGCACCTCTCCGTTACGGCGGGGGTCCGTCTCAACTGCGCTGCGAATCGCGCGCGCGCATGCCTTGAACAGCCCCTCCATTTTGTGGTGGTCGCTCCGCCCGCGTATGGTGTCCAGATGAAGGTTGCATTTTGCCCCGCTCACGAATCCCTGCCAGAAATCCTCGAAGCAGTCCGTCTGGAAGCTGTACTCTTTTCCGTCTTGTCCCGCCGAGATTAAAGGAACTCCTGAAAGCCCGGCATTGCACACGCAGAACGGCCGTCCGCCGAAATCCACGCTAGCCTGAGCGAGGGTTTCGTCCATGGGATAGATGAAAAATCCGCTCCTGAAAATTCCCGCGCAGTCTCCCAGCGCCTTGGAGAAGCAGGTGCCCAGGACGATTCCCGTGTCCTCTATAAGGTGATGCTGGTCCACCTCCAGGTCTCCGCGGAGTGTGCCGGTCAAATCGAACATCCCGTGCTTGCAGAATGAGCGAAGCATGTGGTCAAAAAAACCTATGGGATTCTCAACGGAGCATTTTCCGCTTCCGTCCAAGTTAAGCGTAAGGGAGATTTGCGTCTCTGCCGTGCTCCGCTCTACTGTCGCTTTACGTGCCATGCGCTTAGGATACAGTTTTCCGCGGTGTCGTGTCCAGTGGCAGATGTGATGCCCAGGAGAAAATCCCTTAGTCTTTTTTGCGCGTGAATTTTATCTCCATCGCCGTAATGGTTGCGGTCTGGTCATCCGAGTAGCTGAGGGTGAATTCCTCATCGTCCAGGCTGCCCTTAATGACGGCGGCCCTGTTTTCAGTGCATCCTGTAACTTTGCTTACAGAAGTTACGGTATATGCACCGCTCTCCTTTTTTGCGTCCATGTTGATTACACTTGTAACGGTCATCGGGTCTCCATCCTTGTCCAAAGCATTGTATCTAAAATAGAAAGTTATTTTGTAAGTGACGTTATCGTCTGACACGGTTTTCTGAACCTCACCATCCGTCACCTGAAAATTTTTTGGATAGCCGTTAGTTAATAAGTCGCCGGTGGTGAATTCCGCCTCCGTGTCATAGGAGTAGGAGAATGGCAAATCCTCATCGTCCTCTTCACAGGAAGCAAGCAGGAAAACGCAGCACAGGGTCAGGCTGCCCAAAAGCATGGCAATTCTTTTCATAAAACGCTCCTTTCTCCTGTTCCGAGGAGAATGCAGATTTGGAATATATGTATTTTACCCCCCCCAGTATGGTGTCAACCATTTTCCGCTCTAAAAGCCGTTCTATTGCGGATTTTGCCCAAATTCGCTATTCTGTGCCTAAAGTTTTTTAGAAAAAGGGGCACAAAATGGACGCTTCTGAAGAGATTTTAAATCTTTTGCGCGACAACGCTCGCCTTTCCGTTCAGGATATTTCTGCCATGACAAAGAAATCTGAGGCGGAGGTCCAGGAAATAATCCGCAGGCTGGAGGCTGACGGCGTAATCATAAAGTACGCGGCGATTATAAACCCTGAGAAAGATTTGGCGGCCCGTGAGAAAGTCCGCGCGGAGATAGAGATTCAGGTTGCCCCGGAGCGGGAGCACGGCTTTGACGGAATAGCGGACAGGATTTATCGTTTCCCGCAGGTAAAGAGCCTGTACCTTATGAGCGGCGGCTACGATTTAAAGGTGATTATAGAGGGGGACACTTTGCAGGAGGTGGCGCTTTTTGTGGCGCGCAAGCTTTCTACGCTGGAGGGCGTGCGCTCCACCAAGACACACTTTATCCTTAAGACGTACAAGGAGAACGACATCCTTTACGTGGGGCAGCGCTCTGACAGCCGCGAAGGAGTCATTGCATGAACACGCGCCCCGACAAATTCAGCCGCGCCATGGTTGAGACTCCGCCCAGCGGCATACGGAAATTCTTTGAGATGCTCATAGGGCATGATGACGTTATATCGCTCAGCGTGGGAGAGCCGGATTTCTCCACTCCGTGGATTATACGCGAGGAGGCGTTCTATCATTTGGAGCAGGGGCACACCAGCTACACGGGAAACTGGGGCCTGCCTGAGCTGCGCGAGGAAATCTCACGCTACATGGAGCGCTACGACCTGCATTATAATCCAGCGAACGAGATACTTATTACCGCGGGCGCGTCCGAGGGCGTGGACTGCATTCTGCGAACAATACTGAACCCCGGCGATGAGCTTATCGTGTGCGAGCCGTGCTACGTGAATTACGTTCCGCTCGCGAATCTCTGCGGCGCCAGGGCGGTCTCCCTGGACACAAGCGCTAACGGCTATTATCCCACCGCGGCCCAGTTCGAGAGCCTCATAACGCCTAAAACCAAAGCCATAATGTTCTGCTCGCCCAGCAATCCTACAGGCACCATGATTCCTTCCGATGAGCTTAGGAAAATAGCGGAGGTGGCCAGGAAGAATCAGATTTGGTGCATAGCGGACGAGATTTACTGCGAGCTCGTATATGACGGCCACACGCACACCAGCATAGGCAGCTTCCCCGGGATGAAGGACTACACCATTATTCTGAACGGATTCTCTAAAAGCTTCGCGATGACCGGCTGGAGGATAGGATGGATTGCCGCGCCCGAGGACTTGATGGCGGAGGCGGTTAAGCTCCATCAGTATAACATGATATGCGCGCCTATAATGGCGCAGTATGGTGCCATGGAGGGCCTGAGGCACGGCTGGGGAGAGGTGGAGAAAATGCGCCTGAGCTACCAGCAGCGGCGAAACCTTATGTACAAGTCTTTTTGCGACATGGGGCTTTATGTTCCTGAGCCCACGGGCGCGTTCTATATGTTCCCTGATATAAGCTCCCTTGGGGTGGACGCGGAGACGTTCGCCACGGAGCTGTTCAGGAAACATAATGTGGCGGTGGTTCCCGGCACGGCGTTCGGGCAGGCTGGAGCGGGCCACATAAGGTGCTGCTATGCCACGAGCATAGATAAAATAAAAACCGCCCTTGACCGCATAGGGCTCCTTGTGCAGGAGTACAGGTCCGGGAAATGATGTGAATGCCCGGCGTGCGGGCCCATGAACCGGGATTTACCGTGACTGCGCCCGCCCGGGATAAAGTTTATCTGAAAATATGCCGATAAAGGAATAAGGTATTTTAGAAGTATGTTTCCCATTATAATAGCCGTAATTGTAGTAATGGGCTTTGTCCTTCTGCTTATGGCATTTATGCGCAGGGGAAAAGGCTCCTCGGGCGGCTCCGGAAAGGGCGGCTCACCCGGCAAGGAAAAAGCTAAAAGTCAGTCTCAGATAATACGCGAGGCAAACAAGCGCCTTGCAAAAAATCCCCATGACCCGCAGGGTTTGTCCATGCTGGGAGGAGTGTACTTCTCTAACTCGCTCTGGGAGAAAGCGCTGCCGGTCTACGGAGAGCTGGTGCGCCTTGCCCCCGCCATGCCCAGTGTAAACGCGTTCGAGGCGAACCAGAGGCACGGCATCTGCTGCATAAATCTGGACAAGCTCCAGGAGGGAGTGCAGACCCTTACCACGGCATATAAACTGAATTCCCGCGATTTTGAGGTGAACTACTATCTGGGACTGGCATGCTTTAAAAGCAAGCAGTACGACAAAGCCATTCCGTGCTTTAAAAAATCTTTGGTGGCGAACCCCGAGGCTACCGGCGTCTACCTTATGCTGGGGCAGAGCTTTTATTACGGGCACCATTACCACGAAAGCCTTCCGTATCTGAAAAAGGCGCTGGATGAGGATCCGTCAAACAAAGAGGCTCTCTACGACATGGCGGATGCCATGACGGAGGAAGGCCGCGGGGAGAAAGCCATAAAAGTCTTCATGCACCTGCGCGCGGACCCCGTTTACGGAGCAAAAAGCTGTCTGCAGGCCGGCATTTTTCACGCCAAGAACAATGAGCTGGATGCCGCCGCCCAGGATTTTGAGATAGGCCTTAAGCATGAGGAGGCGCTGCCGGAGTTACGCCTGGAAATTCAGTACCGGCTCGCGCAAGTCTATTTTATGCAGAACCAGATTGGAAAAGGACTCTCGCTTTTAAAGGCCATCCGCAACGTGAACATGAATTACAAGGATGTCAACGCGCTCATAAGCCGCTACCAGGAGCTGAGCCAGAACTCCAACCTGCAGATTTATCTTAGCGCGGGAAATTCTGACTTTGTGGCGTTATGCCGGAAATTCATTGCCACCAAATACAAAAATGGCACTGTGAAGATACTGGACATAAACGTGGGGCAGATGTTCACGGATATTCTGGCTGACATAAGCAGCAGCAAGTGGGAGGACACGGAGCTGTTCCGGTTTTTCCGCACCAGCGGCACCACGGGCGAGCTTTACGTGCGGGATTTTCACGGGCACATGCAGGACATAAAGGCTGACCGCGGATTTTGCGTTACGGCGGGCTCGTTCAGCGATGAGGGCCGGAAATACATAGAGGGCCGCCCCCTGGATTTAATCGAAAAGACAGAGCTTACAAAAGTGCTCAAGCAGATAACAATCTGATTCTGCGCGCCGTCCATGCCGCGGCAGCTGTCTTAATAAACAAACAGAAACTTTGTCTTATTACGCTTCTACTTTTTTATTACCACCAGATTGCGCTCATGGTCTTCCAGGAAAGGAACGGTGAGCGGGATTTTCTCGTAGCGAGGAACTAAAAATGAGACGGCCTCCATCTCTTCTTTTATTTTCTCGCTACGGGCTTTGTATGCGGCAAGGTAACCGCCCTCTTTCACGAGGCTTAAAAGCAGACGGGTGATTTTTTTGTCAAAGGGATGGAACGCCCTGAACACGGCCACGTTAAAGCTTTCTTTAGGCAGGCTGTCTGCGGCGGAGCAGCGCACTTTTACGTTCCCAAGGCCCATGGCTCCTATGGTGCGCTCCAGAAAATCCGCGCGTTTCTCCATGCGCTCCACCAGCGTGAAATTTATTTCCGGGAACACCACGGAAAGCGGAATGCCGGGGCATCCTCCGCCGGAGCCGATGTCTCCCACAGTGATTTCTCCTGACGCCGCGCCGGAAGACGACGGGCCTGTACCGGGGCCGGCTTCATGTGGTCCTGCGCTTCCGTTCCTCTCTTCTTCCGCGCAAATCTTAAACAAAGCGCGCAGATGCTCTGCCGCCGCAAGGCTGTCCAGCACGTGGTTTATGGCAAGCGTGTCCTCGGAGTCCGCTTTCATGATGTTGTATGTTTTGTTGAATTCCAGGACGCAGTTTATGTATGTTCTCAGGGCGCTTATCTGGCTTTGCGGGCATTCAAGGCCTAGCCTCAGAAGTCCTTCCTCTAGCTTACTCATTCGAGGCCTTGCTGTTTCTTTCGCCCAAGTCTATCAGCAGCTCCAGTTTGAACTGAGGGTCGTCTGTGCGCATGGAGACAAAATTCCCCGTGCGCGTGGCGCCCAGCTCCGACATCTGCGAAAGCTCGTACATGAATGAGTACCGGTTGAAATAGTCCTGCGTTACGGCGGTCTGGGCGGTGTAATTTGTGGCGCCCCGCGAGGACTGGCTGGCGGTGAACAGCATATGGAAAGTCTCGCTGCGCGGGATTCCGTCGCTCAGGTACCGCCTGTCGCCTGTGACTAAGAAAGTGCCGTCGCTCTGGACATCGCTGATGTATACGGTGCGGCAGGTTTTCAGAACGTCGTAGCCGTTCACCGTGAAGCGCAGCAGCCTGGACTGGGGCACTGCCTGCGCGTCGCTGCGGTTTATGCCCGCCGTGCCTGCTGTCTGCGCATCAGAGGATTTGTCCGCGGACGCGCTCCCGCTCAGTTTTTTTATGCCCTCCAAATGAGTCAGGACCTGGCCCAAATCCGATGCGCTCACTCCGTTAAGAAGGCCCATGCTGTTAAGGGATGAGAGGTCGTCCGCCGTGATTGTGCTGGGGATGGAGAGCACCTCCGCCAAAGCCCTTAGGTCAGCGCCGTCCTCCGTGTCCTCCGCAATAAAAGTCTCCGTCTGGGAGCCAGGTTTCTTTTCGTCCGCGCTCACGGAACTGCCCTGCGAACCGTAGCCGCCTGTGTACGCGGGGTTTGTGGTGGAGGAAGGCAGATAGAATCCGCCGCCCAGCGTGGGAGCGGTTATGGTGGTGATTGTGGGGGAAGTTACGGAGCCTATTCCCTGCGCGGCACAAATCCCCTGGAACAGAATAATAGATGCTGCGCCCAGAAAGGCGTTCCTGAACTTACAAACTCGCAAGGCTTTCCTCCACGTATTCAAGTCTGAGCGTAAGCTCGCTTATGGTTTTAGTAAGACGAGCCCTTTCCTTCTCCAGTTTTTCCCTGGGGCTTATTTCCTTGGACTTTTTTTTCATCATCGCTATTACGCTGTCAGGGCTCTTGCCGTTCCTTATGGCATCCTGCGCCCGGGCGCGCTCGTCCGGTTTCTTAACTGAGGCCATGATTTTCATGTTGTCGAACCCCAGCTCCGCGTCCTCCTCAGGAAGCATGCCCACCTGCGTAACGGTTTTTGCCGTGGTACGGGGCAGCTGAAGGACCCTGTCCAGATAGTCCTCGTAGCGTATGCCCGCCTCCTCGCACAGCGTGTGCGCCTTGACCAGCGTCTTACCGAATTCCAGCATAAGATGACCGTTAGGGCTTATATATTTTTCCCTTATTTCTTTTGTGAGCGCGTCAAGCTCGGGGGATACGGAAATGTCCAGCACATAGTAGCCCTTTTTCTCTGCCGCCTCCAGAAGCAGATGAAATTTCGCCCAGAAGTAGTTTGTGTGGCTCCTGGCCTGATGCGGCGGCTCCCTGCCTCCGTTCGCCGCAATCTGCTCCTCGTTTATGATATGATGCGTGTACTCATGGACGGCGGTGTAAATCAGCTCATTCTCCGTTTTAAAATTCTTATTGTGCAGAAGAATCTCGCGGGTCTCCGGTTTGTACAGGCCGTTGACGCGCCTGCTCTCCTTTCCGGTCATAATCACGCTGAATTCCAGAGACGAGTCCTGCACATCCAGAAGAATTTCCTTGATTTTCTCGTTGTCCATATCCCGAATCCATTATATTACGGGTAGGATTTAAATTCAAATTTTTATTTGGGCATAAACTTTGGCGCTTGTTTAAGGCGGCGGCCCTGCGTGAATAACAGGAAACCTTGTTATGAAAAGGGCTTGTCATGCGGATTTTAGGACGGAGCTTGCTTTACGGCGTTAAATTCAGCGCGCGGAACACATATCCGTCTCTTTTCCCCGCTTTCCGGGGTTTCATTCTGCGGCAGCTCCTTGATACCGCAGGGATTTAAGGACATAAACACTGTCTGGCCCTGCACGCCGCAGAACGGCCTTGCCGCCCCTGCAATCGGGCGTAGGCTCCCCGCGCTATTCCAGAAATCCCATGGCGCTAAGAATAATGCCTGCGCTTACGGTGGCCGCGGTCTCCGTTCGCATGACCCTGCTCCCCATGCCGGTAAGGGTGAATCCCGCCTCCCTAAGCATGGAGCGCTCCCTGTTTGTCCAGCCGCGCTCGCTTCCTATGGCGGCCACCGCCTCCTTAAGCGGACTTTCGCAGTCCTTAAGGCAGCGGCCAAGGCTTTTTTCAGGCTGCGCGTTGTCCAGCGCGAAAAATCCTGCGCCCGCGCCGCCCCGCTCAGTGACGTATGAGAGGCAGTCCTTTAAATTGTGATGGCGCATTAAAAGCGGAACGTGCGTTCCTGCCGCCTGAACCGTTCCGTCCAGAAGCATTTTGTAGCCCGCGTCCGTGGTGGCCATGTCGCTCTGCATATAAGATTTCTCGCCTAATTCCGTGCCGGTCAGATGTATCTCGCTCACGCCCAGAGCCGCCATGTCGCGCAGAAGCCGCTTAAGCTGTATGGGGCGCGGGAAACCCACAATCATTTTAAGCGGAAAAAGAGGCTTGCCGTCTCCGGTGGGAGTGAACGAAAAATAAAGCGCGTCAGAGATGTCAGTGATGACGGCGGTTCCGCTCGGTCCGCCTATAATGCCCGCCGCAAAATTCTCACCTTTGGCCTTATGCAGAATCTTTATGATATGCCTCGCACGCTCATCTAGCAGGCTGAGCGGCCCCGAGATTTCCTCTTCCGTAAACAAGCATATATTCATCAAGACCATTATAAGAAAAGGCCGCTCACTTTGCAACGCCAGCCCCGCCCTTGTATTAAACGCGCGCAGTGCTTATAATTCCTGATAAGAGATTGGAGGCTGTATGCTAAGAAAATCCACGGCGGGCTTTATTCCGGGCGCGCTGTTCTGGGCATTTTGCTGCGCGGGCTGCTTTTGGTCGCCCATGACAAAGCCCACCGTGCAGGAGTACACTTACTTGGATTCAGAGCCGTACATAAAAGTCTCTCCCACGGATATTCAGGTGAAGCTTTCGGGCGTTCAGGGAAAAACGCTCTCATATATCGCAGTGAATAATTCAAGTGACATTATAACCGTCCGCCGGATATTGGATATGACGGCAGATGGAAAAAGCGCGCTTACTGCGGAGGACGGATTTAAATTCTCCGGGCAGGATAATATGCCCTCCGCGCGGGAAGAGAAATTTGATTTTCCTAAGACAAGGCACTTTGAGGACCCCGGACGGAAATTGCGGCCGGACTCCTTTGCCTCGGTGAACCGAAGTGCGCGGGCGCTCACGGATTTCAGCGATGAGCCCGGCGCGGGATATTCGGATTCGGACTTTAAAGTGAAAGAGACCAAAAGAGATTTCTATGTTCTTTTTGATAAGGACCTGAGCGATTACACTAAAAAACTGAGCTTCACCCTGCGTGCCAAAGGCTACAAGGACGGGAGCACAAATGGCAGCCGGGAGGATTTGGTGTGCTATGTGTGGGTCGCGGATAATAATTATGATGAGAAAGATGCGCGGGAAAAAATCATAAATCAGAAAATGGCAGAGGACATCGCCGGAAAATTCGGCAGGTATAAGGACGCCGAGACATCGCTTGTGGGAAAAGAGTCCGATAACATGATTTATTTTATAAGCGGAAGCATCTGGAGCCATGGAGTTCCGCTCTCATCTTTTAGCCCTACCGGCACAGTGGTTAACATCATGGTATACGACATCGGAAATGATTTTGAGGAGTCTTCCGGCGGAGAGACAGGAGTCGTGGGATTTTTCACCGCCAAAGATTACTGGTATTTAAAGAACACCGAAAATCTTTCTTCCAGCCAGGACGTAATAGACTTCTACAAATCCTCCAACAAAGGAAAATATTTCTACATAGATTCAGGATGGTGCAATTACAACAGCAGGCTTTCCGGCGAAAGCGGCCCGGCGTGGAGCGGAAACACCGATGTAAGCGGAACGGTCATAAGCACGCTGTTCCATGAATTCCAGCACATGATAAATTACGGAAGCAAAGTCGTAGACAGCACTCGGAGGCAGAGCTCGTCCGCTTGGTTTGACGAGATGTGCTCCATGCTGGTGGAGGACGCGATGCAGACTGTCCTTGAGTACGATGCCGAAGAGGCGCCTGATGCGGTGCGCCTTCCATATTTTAACAAATACTATTATATCCTTGGCGCGGATTATTGGTACAAAAATGAATATCAGATTCTAAGCTATTCCTCATCGTATTCTTTTGGCGCGTACATAGCGCGGAACTATGGCGGGGCCGGGCTTCTGAGCCATCTTGTGGAAAACGACACCGTGGACTGGGACTCCGTTACAGATGCCATAAAAACCGTCACGGGAAAATCAGTTACCGGCGAGTCCCTTGTGTGCGACTGGGCCATGGCATGCTCTTTCCGCCCGGGCTACGCGGAAAAAATGGGACTCCCCACTTTCTATAAAACGCCGGAAGATTACAAGGCTTACGAATACACTTATTCCCTTAAGCCCATAAATTTATTCGGTGCGGATTATTCTTTTACCGTGGAAAAATATGACGGGACCACATTCTACGGACCGTCCATATATAAGCCGCAGGAGGTAAGGCTTTATCCGCACGGATTCTGCCATTTCGGGCTGGGAACTGTGCCTGATGACGCAAAGACCGTCACAGTGAATTTATCGTCCTATCTTTCTGACGGGCAGATTTATATACTGGTGCATGACGAGGCCCCTTCCTCCAGCAGAGAGGAGCGCATACAAAAAAGATAAAACATGCTATACTGTGGCATAGATTTTATAAAGATTTTATGGATATGATAAATAAATTTTAGGAGAAAATTATGGGAATATTCGGAAAAGCGGAAAAGACACCTGCCCAGACGGTTGTGGAGGATGTGCTTAAAGTTAAAAAAAATGAGACGGCGCTTATCATAGCGAACCCGGAGACCACCGCCATGGCGCAGGATATATTTACGGCGCTCCTTGATGCTGGCGCAAAACCGTCTCTGATTTTTCAGACTAAAAAGGCTACGGGAGAGGCTGCGGACAAAACCGTAATCGGTGCCATAAAGAGCGAGCCGAACATAGCCATATCAGTCTCTGCGCTGAAGCTCGGCCGTGATGTCGATGCTACATCCTCTCCGTACACTACGCCTGACGGAAAGAACTTCGATAACATTTTTGATTATCTTCTGGACGGAAAGAAAACCATGCGCGCGGTGTGGACACCTGGCCTTACGCAGGATATTTTTGATCGCACCGTGAACATAGATTACAAGCAGCTTTCTGACCGCTGCAAAAAAATCTGTGCCAAGTATGAGGACGCGGTGAGCGTTCACGTTACATCGCCTAACGGAACGGACGTAACAGTTCCCGTGCAGGGAAGGTCCGCGCTCTCTGACAACGGCGACTTTTCCTCTCCCGGCTCCGGAGGAAACATTCCCGCCGGCGAGGTTTTCATAAGCCCTGTGGTAGGCGTGGAGCCCGAGGGCGGAAAAAAATCGTCCGCCGCCAAAACTGCCCAGGATGATGCCCCCCAGCCCGCGGATGACGGTGAGAAAAAAGAAGATGGCGATGTGGCGCAGACCCTTAACGGCACTCAGGGCACAATCGTGTTTGACGGCAGCATGACGTTCGCCCAGGGAGACGCGCTGTTAGAGAACTACATAACGGTCAAAGTGGAGCAGGGATTCGTAACGGAAGTGACCGGCGGAAAAGAGGCGCAGCGTCTTCTGCATGACATTCAGACGGCGGAAAAAGAAGCGCTGGCCATGGAGGCGGCCGGAAAGCTTCCTGAAGGCAGCGGTGCAGTCTACAGCCGCAACGCCCGCAATATAGGCGAGCTTGGAATCGGCCTGAATCCGGCCGCGAACATAACAGGCAACATGCTGGAGGATGAGAAGGCGTTCCGCACGTGCCATTTTGCCATAGGTGAGAATTACGACGGGGATGCCCCGGCACTGATTCACTTTGACGGCGTGGTGCGTAATCCCACAATCGTTATAAATTATGCGGACGGCTCCAGCTTCACACTGCTTGACCGCGGCGACTTAAAAATTTAAAATCTGGAGTTAAGGAAGGAAAGGGGCGCATGAGAATTAAATCCATAAAAAGAATCGCATGCTTTGGATTTTTCTCTGCCATGGCGCTGGGTGTGTTTTGCGGCGGAAAAAAAGATGCCGAATCCCACGCGCTGAATTCCTCTCCGGGCTCTGATGATTCCGGCGCGCAGACAGAAACGGCGTGCCCGTTGCCTGACGACATACCCATACCCGGTTATGGTGAGGGCGGCGGCGCGGGAATAAGAATTCTCGTGGAGAATTTAGATGAGCCAAAAGAAACTTTATCTATGGCGGAAAAAGAATGAGCCTTATTTTTAACGACGTGACTTTCGCATGGCATTCTGCGGAGGAAGATTTTGACGCGGACGGAAATCAGGTGCCGGCGCAGGTTATATTCAGCGGATTCAGCGCGGAATTTCCCATGTCCAAAGAGACGGGGCTCACTGTGCTTGCGGGGCCCAACGGAAGCGGAAAGAGCACGTTCCTGCTTTTGGCAAGCGGGCGTCTGGAGCCGGAGAAGGGCGAGGTTTCGCTCTTAGGCAAAAATCCCGCACGTCTTGACCAGGAGCAGAAAAATCTTCTGGCGTCAGTGATTTATCAGAACATGGAATTCGAGACCGAGGACCAGGTGGGCTCTCTGCTGGGCTACGTGTATCAGAACGGCGCGCTTAAAGGAAAGGCCGCCGGCATGAACGGTCCTGATTTGCTTAAGGAGCTCATACAGGTTTTTGGGCTGGAGCATTTGCTTGACCGCGCCCTTACGCACCTTAGCAAAGGCGAGATTCAGAGAGTGCTTCTGGCGTTCAGCTTGCTTTACGGCAGCGCCAGCGTTTTTATGGACGAGCCGTTTTTTGCGCTGGAGGAAAGCCAGAAAGAGGAGGCGCTCTCATACCTTAAGAAGTTCTGCGCCAGAACAGGAACGGCTGTTTTTGTGGCCATGCACGAGCTGGATCTGACGCGGAAATTTGCTGACAGAGTTCTGCTTTTTAACTCAGAGCATTCCATTGTCATGGGCACCGCCCAGGAAGTCCTTACTCCGCAGGATTTAGAAAAAGCCTACGGTTTCCCTGCGAGCATGCTTAAGCATTACGAGGAAGTTAACGCCAAAAATCTTTCACAGATAGCGGAGGTGTACTCATGTCGCTAAAAGATTTTATCAAGAATATTTTTTCCGGCAGGACGGAGGAGAAAAAGTCTGACCGCCCCACGCTTATAGATCAGATTATACAGTCCATGGATTTGCTTTTGCAGAAAACGGACTCCCTTAACGACACTTATGCGGGGGAGAAATCCGCGCTGAATAAAATTTTCGGTGAGGTAAAAAGTTTCAGCCCCGTGCAGGACATAGCCAGTGCCAAATACGAGCAGGACATTCTGGGAAAAATCACCGCCACCAGCACGGAATGCGATGCGGTGATTTCCGGTAAGCAGGGCGCGAATTTAAAAAAGCCCATCGCGTCGCTGCAGATTTCCGTCACAAGCCGCCTGTCAATTCAGGAGCGCGCATAAAAAAACCCGGCAATGTTTTTTGCAGGGCATATTTTTTTAGCTATGCGTTGCTGAAGCGGTCAATCTGCTCGCCGATTTTCGCGATTGTCTGTTTCATCTCGGACGATATTGTGCCGAGCGAGCTCCCGGTTTCGTGGATTTTTTCCGCGCCCACCGCCATCTCATCCATGCTCATTTTCATGGCGCTTGTGGCGTCCTGCAGCTTGCGCACTTCCTCAAGGATAGACTTGCTTCCCTCGGCCATCTCAAGCGCGAACGACTGCACTTCCTGCGTGCTTGTGTTCATGTCGTGGAGCGTGCCGGTAATCTGACGGCTTCCCTCGTTCTGCTCCTGCATGGCGGCCTTTATCTGGCGCACAAGCTTGTCCGTCTCCTGTATCTCGCTTGCCACAGATGAGAACGCCCTGCTTGATTCCTGCGAGACGTTCACCATGTCCATGATTGATGACTGAATAACTTTAAGCTGCTCTCCTATTGTCTTTGACTGCCCGGATGATGTCTCAGAAAGTTTTCTGATTTCATCTGCTACGACCGCGAATCCTTTTCCTGCCTCGCCAGCGTGCGCCGCCTCAATCGCCGCGTTCATCGCAAGAAGGTTAGTCTGCTCCGCTATGTTCGCAATCGCCTGGTTAGCCTCCTGGAGCATGTTGGACTGCTGCTCAATCTGCGTAATTTTCTCGTTCACTGCGCCCTGCTTCTGCGCCCCGTTCTGTGCCTGCCGCTCCAGGTCTCCGAACGACGCCGCCATCTTCTCCACGGACGAGTTGACGCTGGCGATGTTACCCACCATCAGCTCCACCGCAGTGCTGGCCTGTGTCACGCCGGAAGTCTGCGAGTGTATGAGGCGCTCCAGGCTCTCTATGTTTGCGGCAATCTGATTCACGGCCCCCGCGGTCTCCTCCACTCCTGATGTCTGGTTTGTAATCTGCGAGTGCATGCTCTTTATGTTCGCGATTATCTGTGTGATGGAGCTTGCTGTGTCCTGCGCGCTGGTCTCCATTTTTCTTCCCGCTTCTCCCAGCTCCTCGCGGGAGGATGTCACGTCTTTTATAACTGAGTTGATTTTCTCCATCTCTGCTGAAAGTTTTTCTCCCAGCTCTCCCGCTTTTGCCTCGATTGAATTCACCACAAGCGAGATGGCCACAATCGCTATAATCTCAAGAATCGTGGTGATGATGGATATTATGGAGATTTTACGTTTAAGGCTTCCGGTGAAATCTGATATGGGGCCGAACGCCGTAACGCTCCAAGGCGTGATGCCTATTGATTTTGTTACATAATAATTGTTGTCCGCGATTACCGCATCTCTGCCCGTAAAATATTTTTTAAAATCACCATGCGGAATTCCAATCTCGTCCGCGAAAATATATCTCTCGTCCATGAGCTTGCTCGGGTCTGGGTTCGTGACGTAGCGCCCGTCAGACTCCAGGATGTAAAGCTGTCCGTGCTGTGAGATTTGTATTCCGCGGATTGCCTCCGCAAGTCCCTCAAGCCCTATGTCGAATCCCGTGATGCCCACCATCTGGTTCCGCGAGTTGTAGATTGCTTTTGTGAACGAGACGCAGTATGCGTTAGTGCGCACATTAAGGTAAGCGTAGCAGTAAATCTCTCCCTGTGCGGCCATGGCGCCTATGTACCAGGGCCTGCTAGACTGATCCCATGTCTCATCCGGCGGAGCCCAGTCATAGCTCATGATGAGAGTGCCGCCCTGAGGAAGCGGCGTGACCGTGGTCCAGTAGTAGCTTGCGGTGTCGTACTTGCTGGCTATGGAGCGCAGCAGATGGCTTATCATGCCGTAGTCCTGATTGTCGCGTGTCACGGCCACAATGTCTTCCAGGCTTGCCAGGGGAGCATCGAACACGTCCATGATTGCGTTGGACGCTATCTGCGCTTCCTTGGTGGCGCGCTCAATGATGTTCTCGTTGATGATTCCGTTCGCCGTGCGTGAAAAAGACGTGAGCGTAAAGCCGATGATAACTCCGAGCGGAATAAAGCCCGTAAGGAACACGGCGGGCGTGAACTTGAATTTCTTTCTCATGAAAAAACTCCTTAAGACTCTGTGCAGGTTCGCTTTCAAATTTGAGTAGATTGTAGATGATTATGCAGAAGAATTGAGTATGCTAATTTATACTATACGAGCAGGGTGGAAATCAAGAGGAGAGATGTGCGGCGGAATCCGATACGGGAACTTGACAAAAATCCGCGCTCCGACAAGAATAGGGGAACGAACCGGAGCTGTCCGATGGACGGCACGGAAATCGCTT
>JAFLSO010000024.1 GCA_022510925.1 Treponema sp. | reverse complement strand
GACACGAGTGACTGGAGTTCAGACGTGTGCTCTTCCGATCTGAGCCTACAGGACCGTAAAGCCTGGAGTCCACGCCCTCTATGCGGTTGTCCGCCAGCACGAAATACTCGTCCGGCCCCAGGGTAAGCTCCCGCATGTCGCCGCAGGGCCCCAGTCCGTCCCATTCCACGGGCACGGAGTAAATGTGTATGTTATAGGGCTTTACCGCCATCTCGAATTCAGTGAGGAAAAGGGAATCTCCGCGCGGCTTTATGTAAAGCACGTAGTCCTTCATGTAAAGCGTGTCTCCGGGAAGCCCCAGCACGCGCCTTACGGAGTTGTGCGCCGTAATCCGCCTGGAGTAGCCGAACGGCTCCAGACGCTGCGCCGTGAAGAATCCCGCCGCCGCGTTCACCACGGCCTTGTGCCACGGAATCCTTACGCCGTCCTGCCTGTCCAGAAAGAAAACGTCACCTCTGCGCGGGGTCCTTATCATGGGGCAGACGAAAAGCGCCCCGCCCGGCGACACGTCGCTTGACATGGAGTCAGAATGCATTTTTACGGGGAACAGCACCAGGCGCAGAAAAAGCGATATGCCCAGGACAATCGAGAATCCCGCAAGAAGCACGCGGGTAACCCTGCGCCTTCTCTGCCAGCGCATCTCAAACGAATAGTCGTAAACATTCTGCCTCATGGAGGCCATTCTAGCAAAAACGGCGCGCAGCCGCAATAGCGTTACCGTACTGCCAAACGCCCGGAGGACGCGCTTACGGCCACCTTGAGCTGCGCATGGAAAGGGCGGGACACGGCACTCAGCACCGGGCCCGTCCGTAAGCTCCTACTGGAGCGTGGGATACTTTGAGAAATACTCCCTGCACTCCCTGGCCACCACGCCGCTCAGCAATATGAGCGACACGCAGTTAGGAATAGCCATCAGGCCGTTCGTGATGTCCGCTATGGTGAACACGGCGTTCACGGTGAAGTACGGGCCTATGGCAATCGCCGCTATGTAGAGGACCCTGTAGACCATGACGAATTTCATCTTGCCGTTGGAGAGATACTCCAGGCATTTCTCTGAGTAATAGTCCCACCCCAGGATTGTGGTGAACGCGAAAAACGCCAGGCACAGCATGAGCAGGAACTGCACGGAGACACCGTCGCCGCCCAGGTCGAACGAGAGCGCGTTCGCGGTAAGCTCCACTCCCTTCCATCCGTTCGCCTCGTACCTCGCGAAGAATTCAGGGTTCGTGAGCGCCAGGACTATGGCAAGTCCCGTCATGGTGCAGACTATCAGCGTGTCAATCACGGTGCCTGTCATGTTCACAAGACCCTGCTCCACCGGCTCGGAGGTCTTTACCGGAGCCGCCGCTATGGGCGCAGAGCCCAGGCCAGCCTCGTTGCTGAAAATTCCGCGCGCTATGCCTTTCTGCATGGAGTCCGTTATCTGCTTAAGAGTCCATCCCACGGCGCCGCCTATGACCGCCTTGTAGCCGAACGCGCTCTTGAAAATAAGCACGAACGCGGCGGGCACGCGTGTGGCGTTCATTATGATGACAGAGAGCCCCAGGAAAATATAAATTATCGCCATGGCGGGAACAACTTTCTCCGCCACCTTGGATATGCGCTGGAGGCCGCCGATTATGACCAGGGCCGCGCACAGAGTGACCACCGCGCCGCCTATGACCGTGGCCCATGTGTAGCTGTTCTCGCCTATTGAGAACGCGATGTGGCTGTTTGACGGGTCGAACGCCATGTTCACGGCGGACGTGATGCCGTTAATCTGCGTCATCGTACCTATTCCCAGAAGCCCCGCCAGCACTCCGAACACTGCGAACAGCACAGCGAGCCACTTCCATTTGGGACCCATGCCCTTCTCTATGGTGTAGAACGGTCCGCCCAGAACGTGCCCGTCATCCTTAACCTCGCGGTACTTTATGGCCAGCATGCACTCCGCGAATTTTGTGGCCGTTCCCAGGATTGCGGCTATCCACATCCAGAAAAGCGCGCCCGGTCCGCCCGCGGCTATGGCAGTGGCCACGCCCACTATGTTTCCGGTTCCTATCGTGGCGGAGAGCGCCGTGCACAGCGCTGAGAAGCCCGAGAGCTCGCCGTGCCCCTCGTTCTCCTTGAAAATGCTCTTGAACGCGCGGCCCAGCTTGGAGAACTGTATGCCCCTGGCGCGGATTGTGAGCACAAGGCCCGTGGCCAGAATCAGAATGATGGTCGGGATGCCCCACACCACATCGTCAATGGAATTCAGGATTTTGTCAAACATAGACTTGTCCTTTAAGAAAAAAAATAGAGCGGTGACAGGCGCTGCACGCCCGCACGCTCTCTGGATGCGGTTAGAACTTTTCTTTTGGAAATGCTCTGTCCTTTTTACCTGAGATGTCGGCTTAGAATCATGCTGGCTCAGAAATCAGGTGACGTCCGACGCATAAAAGAAAGCCTAACCCTTCGGTGTTCCGCATGGTCCGCGGAAGCTCTCCAGAGAATCGCACTGCCAAGACACGTTGGCCGAGACGACACGGAATCTTAGCATGAAACGCACGTGACGTTCAACACGTACAGGCCGGTTCCCTTAAAAAAGCCCCTCCCCCCCGCAAAGAAACCATTTGCCTTTTATCCCGGATTTCATTACATTTACGTAAAGGTTTTTCAGGAAATCACGATGAACGAGCGTCTGCTGCAGATACTCAGCGACTCATTTTTTAAGATTCTCATACCGGGCCTCACGATGACGGTCCCGCTCACCGTAATATCATTCGCCATAGCGCTTGTCATAGCGATTCTGACGGCGCTGGTGCAGTTCGCCAGAATCCGCGTGCTCAAGGACATAGCGCGCTTCTACATCTGGATTATCCGCGGGACGCCGCTCCTGGTGCAGCTATACGTGATTTTTTACGGGCTTCCGAACCTGGGGATAATGCTGGACCCCTTTCCCGCGGCGGTGATAGTGTTCGCGGTCAACGAGGGCGCCTACGCGGCGGAGACCATGCGCGCGGCGTTCGAGGCGGTGCCACAGGGGCAGATGGAGGCGGCGTACTGCGTGGGCATGAGCTATCCTCAGATAATACGGCGCATAGTGCTCCCGCAGGCCCTGAGGACGGCGTTCCCACCTCTCTCAAACGAGCTCATAGCCATGGTCAAGGACACGTCGCTTGCCGCCAACATCACGGTCACGGAGATGTTCATGGCCACCCAGCGCATAGTGGCGCGCACTTACGAGCCTCTGGCGCTATACATAGAAGTGGCCCTCATATACCTTATGTTCTCCACGGTGCTCACAAAACTTCAGCGCGCGGGCGAGAGAAGGCTCTCGCGGTTCGGGGGCAGGTAGATGGAGACGGCGCTCGATAAAGGCACTGACAGAAAGGACGCGGGAAGCGCGGGCCGGCCGCAGGGCGGAACAGAATCTGCACCCGGGACTCCCCTGCTGAGCGTCACCGGGCTCTCAAAGTCATTCGCATCATCGCGCGTCCTCAAGGGCATAGACCTCACTGTGAGCTCAGGCGACGTGGTGGCCGTGCTGGGACCGAGCGGCTCAGGAAAGACCACGCTGCTCCGCTGCCTTAATTTCCTGGAGAGAGCCGAGGAGGGAGTTCTCACGTTCAGGGGAGAGAGCTTCAGCCTGAACCGCATGACCCGCCGCCAGACAGCGCGCATAAGGTCGCAGACAGGATTCGTGTTCCAGGGATACAATCTGTTCCGCAACAAGACGGTGCTGCAGAACGTTACAGAGGGGCTCACCACCGTCCGCAGGATAAAGCGCCCCCAGGCGGAGGAGACCGCGCGCATCATGCTGGGCAAGGTGGGCATGCTCGACAAGGAGAAAAGCTTCCCGCACGAGCTCTCAGGCGGGCAGCAGCAGAGGGTCGCGATAGCGCGCGCCATGGCATACAGCCCCGCGCTCATTTACTTTGACGAGCCCACCAGCGCGCTTGACCCAGAGCTCATAGGAGAGGTCCTCTCCGTAATGAGGGACCTGGCGCAGAGCGGAATGACAATGCTTGTGGTCACGCACGAGCTTAACTTCGCGCGCAACGTGTCGAACCGCGTTATTTTCATGGAGGACGGGAAAATCATAGAGCAGGCATCCTCCAGGGATTTCTTTGAGACCCCCCGCTCAAACCGTGTGCAGGCGTTCCTGAGCACATTGAGCCGGGAAAAATAAACGCCCCGCCATGGAGACTTCCAGGACAGGGCAAAAAATTTTTATCAAGGAGAGTTTTTATGAAAGCATCTCAGAAAATCATCACTGCGGCGCTCGCCGCCGCGCTAGGAGCATCGCTCACAGGCTGCGCCAAAAAGGCGGACTCGCAGGGAGACCTCTTGCAGCGCATACAGGCCAAGGGAGAGATCGTAATAGCCACGGAGGGAGACTGGGCGCCATGGACATATCATGACGAGCAGGACAGGCTCGTGGGGTTTGACATAGAGGTGGCGCAGAAAATAGCGGAGAAGCTTGGGGTAGAGGCGCGCTTCGCGGAGACCGCATGGGACGGGATTTTCGCGGGTCTGGACTCCGGGCGCTACGACATAGCCGCCAACGGAGTGGAGATTACTGACGAGCGCGCGCAGAAGTACGACTTCTCGGAGCCTTACGGCTACATCCACACCGCCCTAATAGTCAGAAGCGACGACAGCAAGATAAAGACCTTCGAGGACCTTAAGGGAAAGACATCCACAAATTCGCTCGGAAGCACATACGCGGCCATAGGCGAGCAGTACGGCGCCAGGGTCATAACCATAGACAGTTTCGACGAGACGCTGGAGCTGGTTAAGTTCGGCAGGGCGGACGCCACGCTTAACGCGGACGTAAGCTTCTACGACTACATGAACGTCCATCCCGACGCGCCGTTCAAGGTGGCCGCGCTCACGCAGGACGCGTCGCTGGTGGCGGTCCCGCTGCGGAAAGGCAAGGCCACGGAGGCGCTCAGAGCCGCCATAGACAGCGCCATAAGCGAGCTTAAGGAGGACGGCACAATAGGGGCCATAAGTTTAAAATACTTCGGGCAGGACATCTCCAGATAACATCTTGCGCTACCCTTAAGATTGTGGTATGGTTGTGGCATGACGAACCGCATACTCTTTGTGTCCAGCGAGCAGAATTTTCTGGTGAAAACGCTTATCAAAAACCTGGAGACGGAGGGCTATCTGATAAAGACAGTCCAGCCGGACATCGTTGAGATTCAGCTGCTGGAGGACCTGCCGGATATTTTCATGGTATACCTTGAGGGCGACATAAACGCCTTCAACGGCACCCTGAAATATCTTAAGAAATTCCTTACTGACGACAACGCTGACAGGCTCCTCTATCTGGTAGGAACGGAGACGGAGATCTCCGTCGCGCTGGAGGTGGTTCCGCATGCCCTGGTCTCGGCGTGCTTCACGCGCCCCGTTAACATAAAGGACATAATCCTAAAGCTCAACACCCTTCAGCTTCACGAGGGGGAGACACTGCGTCATAAGAAAATTCTGGTGGTTGACGATGACGCCGTAATGCTGCGCACCATGAACAACTGGCTGTCCCGCAAGTATGACGTCTACATGGCAAACTCAGGCATGAACGCCATAAGTTTCCTGTCACAGAAGACGGTGGACCTTATTCTTCTTGATTACGAGATGCCGGCGGCAAGCGGGCTGCAGGTGTTCGAGATGCTCAAGAACGACCCCAAGACGTCAAGGATTCCCGTCATCTTTCTTACCGCTAAAGACGACAAGGAGACGGTCATGAAAGTCCTGGCCGCAAAGCCCGAGAAATATCTTCTTAAAACCATGCCTCCCGAGCAGCTTGTGAGGGCGGTGGAGGATTTCTTCAAAGGGCGCTGAATTTCTGAAACAAAACAATAAAAAGCATACGGGTTAAAACAAGGAGTTTTTATGAAATTCTATTATTCTCTCAGGTTTAAGCTGACTGTCGTAATCGGCATTCTGGCTTTTTTCGTGGCATCTCTTTTTGGCGTGCTTGCATTCAGGATATCCTCAAAGACAGTCAAAGAGATAACCGATTCCCTGATGATATCGGTGGCGGACTCAGCGAGCGGGAAAGTGCAGGCGGAGACACAGAAGCATTTCCGCATGCTGGAGGCCATCGCCAAGATGGACATGCTCGCGGACCCGCAGACTCCCCTGCTCGACAAATGCCGCCAGCTCACTGCCATAGCCGGCATAAGCGACGAGTACGAGAACATAGCGTTCTATGACCTGGAGGGAAACAGTTTCACCGCGCAGGGACTGCCCGTCAAGCTTGACCGCGTGTACATAAAGAACGCCGCTCAGGGAAAGCGCACCATAATGGACCCGGCCGTAAACCAGGTCACGAACGTGCTCTTCCAGATTTACGCCGTTCCGGTATTCGGAAGCAACGGAAGGCCCATAGGGTGCATAAGCGCCAACGTGCTCGGGGAGGAGGCGTCAAAGCGCATAGCGGACATAAAATTCGGCTCTGACAAATCCCTCGTGATGGCCATAAACAAAAACTCAGGAAACATAATAGCGTCCACTAACGTAAGGCAGGTCCAGGAGGGACAGAACATAAACTCCGCCCTCAGCGCCGGAGGCCAGATACAGGAAATGTTCACCGCGGCCATATCCGGGCAGATAGGAGTCTCGCAGTACAAGGACCCCTCGGACGGCATGGGCAAAGTGGCCACATACCGCCCCGTGCCCGACACGGACTGGTTCGTGCTCTGCACCGCCCCGCGCGAGGATTTCTTCGGTCCGCTGGACACCATGCGCGGCATAATGATAGCGCTGGTCATAGGAATAACCATACTCACCATAATACTGCTTATCATAATCGCGGGCATAGCGTTCAAGCCGCTGCAGAAAGTCCGCGACGCCATAAACGATGTGGCATCGGGAGATGCGGACCTGACCAAGCGCATACAGTCCAACCTTAAGGACGAGATTGGCGAGATTGTGCAGGGCTTCAACTCGTTCACGAACAACCTTCAGGGAATCATACGGCAGCTTAAGGAATCCAAGGAGAAGCTCGGCGTGGCGGGAGAGGACCTGGAGGCCAGCACCGGCGACACAAGCGCGTCCATAACGCAGATACTGGCAAACATACAGAGCGTGCACCAGCAGATAAACAACCAGTCCAACAGCGTGCACCAGACCGCAGGCGCGGTTAACCAGATAGCGAGCAACATAGAGTCCCTGGAGCGCATGATAGAGAGACAGGGCTCAGGCGTAAGCGAGGCGTCCGCCGCGGTGGAGCAGATGATAGGAAACATCAGAAGCGTCAACGTGTCCGTGGAGAAAATGTCCGAGTCGTTCGAGGAACTAAGCACCAGCGCGTCCACAGGCTCACAGCTGCAGACTGACGTGAACGAGCGCATAACGCAGATAAAGGACCTGAGCGAGGCGCTGCAGGAGGCGAACACTGCCATAGCCGCCATAGCGGACCAGACAAACCTTCTGGCCATGAACGCCGCCATTGAGGCCGCGCACGCAGGAGACGCAGGAAAGGGATTCTCCGTAGTCGCGGACGAGATAAGAAAGCTCTCCGAGACATCAAGCCAGCAGTCCAAGACCATAGGCGAGCAGCTCACGAACATACAGAATTCCATAGGCGGAGTGGTCACGGCATCACAGCAGTCAAACGCGGCTTTCGAGAACGTGATATCAAAAATCCATGAGACTGACCAGATAGTGCGCCAGATAAAGGCCGCCATGGAGGAGCAGAACGAGGGAAGCCAGCAGATAAGCACCGCCCTGCACACCATGAACGACAGCTCGCTTGAGGTGCGCAACGCGGGCCACGAGATGGCGGAGGGAAACAAAGCCATTCTTGAGGAGGTACGTAACCTTCAGGACGCCACCGGCGTAATGCAGAACAGCATGGAGGAGATGAGCATAGGCGCCCGGAAGATAAACGAGACGGGAGAGGCACTGCGCGGCATAGCGCACCAGATGGAGGACTCCATCAAAGACATTGGAACTCAGATAGACCAGTTCAAAGTTTAATCTTATGCCGCTACTGGCATATCTTTAAATTCAGAGAGAAGAGATGGCTTTGGAACACAGGCCATCTCCTTTTCGTTTACAGGTCCTGATAAAGGGGAATCATTTATGGAAACAGAGAAATTTGAGAGCCCGTTCAAAGGCCGCAGTCTTTTAAACTGGATAGACTGGACGCCTGAGGAGATAGCGCAGATCCTTGACTACGCGTTTCTTGTGAAAAGACAGAGCCATGCAGGAGAGGTCCACCAGCGCTTTCTGGGAAAGACCATAGCGCTCATATTCGAGAAACGCTCCACCCGCACCAGAAGCAGCTTCGAGACCGCGTTCGGTGAGGAGGGCGGGCATCCCGTGTTCATGAGCACCGATGACATACAGCTGGGCGAGAAAGAGAGCGTGCAGGACACGGCCCGCGTTCTGGGCAGGATGTTCAGCGCCATAGAATTCCGCGGCTTCAAGCAGGAGCACGTGGAGCTGCTTTCGCAGTTCTCTGGCATACCAGTCATAAACGGCCTCACGGACGAATTCCACCCCACGCAGGTGCTCGCGGACATAATGACGCTGAAGGAAGAGTTCGGAGAGCTCAAAGGGCTAAGCCTGTGTTTCTGCGGAGACGGAAGAAACAACATGGCCCGGAGCCTCATGCTTATATGCGCCAAATTCGGCATAAATTTCAGCGTGTTCTGCCCTCCTGAGCTTTCCCCCGACGAGCGAATCATAAAGATATGCGGGCCTTTCGCGCAAAAATCCGGGGCAAAAATCACCATTTCGGGCAACAAATCTGTTGTCAAAAACGCCGATTGCCTTTATACTGATGTATGGGTTTCCATGGGCGAGGAATCGCTCAAGGAAGAGCGCTGCCGTCTGCTTTCGCCGTACCAGGTGAACGTCGACCTTATGGCGGCCACGGGCAAAAAAGAGACCGTATTCTTGCACTGCCTGCCCGCCGTAAAAGGCCAGGAAGTCACAGAGGACGTATTTGAGGGCGCTTCTAGCAGAGTGTGGGATCAGGCGGAGAACCGCAAGCACACCATAAAAGCTATAATGCTGGCCCTCGTTAAATAACCTGAGCCTAAAGGAAGGAAAAATGAAAAGATTTGCACTTGTTCTTATCGCCGCAGTATGCATGGCGCTGCCTGCATTCTCACAGGAATCAGAGGACTCCAAGCCTTTCTGGGACCACGGAGACAACGTCTCAAGCATCTCTTACCACAGCGTGAACATCTACAAGGTCCTGGACCAAAGGGACGCGTTCGTGGTCCTGTTCGAGAGGGACGGACTCAGGGTGGGAAAAGCCGTGGTGCCCAAGAAATGGGCGCAGGAGAATCCGCGCAAGTTCGTGCTGCGAAACAAGCCCAAAGGTCTCCCCTCCTACATGACCGTATTCTACCGCGACGGGGAATTCTCCAAAGTGATTCTTACGGTGAGCCTTAACAAGCAGGACCCTGTGTGGAGCATACTTCCTAACTCCACCAAGCTTAGCGGAACCGACGCGGACACTCTGGAAATAACCTGGTAGGTGTATGCTTCCCATCTCACAGTCGCAGACAGACTCCTTTAAAGCGTTCATAGACGAGCATGAGACTTTTCTGGTGGCCGGACATAAGGAGCCTGACGGAGACTGTGTCTCAAGCGCCCTGGGAGTCTCGTACATCCTGGAGCATTTCAAAAAGCCCTGCGCTCTTCTTAACGCGGGTCCTTTCAAGCGCGCGGAGATACGGAAATTCGCCCCGCAGTTCAGGGCGGACATCCCGTTCATGACACAGGCGGAGCGCGACAAATGCGGTCTCATAGTGGTGGACTGCTCGGAGCTTTCGCGTCTGGGAGAGCTTGACGGCGACATCAAAGGATTCGACACATTCATCATAGATCACCACAAAACTTCCGGGGCAAAGGACAATGCCATCATAGACTCATCCGCGCCCGCGTCGGCATGCCTTGTGCAGCAGCTCTTCGAGGCCCTGGTGGGGCGCCCTTCCCCGGAGCAGGCGTACACGCTGTTTTTCGGTCTGGGAACCGACACGGGATTTTTCCGCTATCTTACGCCCCAGGACGCGGAGACTTTCAGATGCGCCTCACGGCTCACGGAATGCGGCGCGAACCCTCGGGGCATCTATCAGGAGATAACGGGCGGCAAGCCGTGGAGCACCAGAAAGCTCCTCTCCGTGATGCTTGACCGGGCGGAGCGCCACTGCAACGGAAAACTCGCCGTCACATGGGAGACCATGGAGGACACGCGAAAATACGGGCAGGAGGGCCGCGACTCCGACGCGCTCTACTCTATTATGATTGCCACGGAAGGCGTGGAGGCCGTGCTGTTCCTGCGCCAAGAGACGGAGCACTCGTGCACGCTGGGCCTCAGGTCACGCGACGAATGCGACGTGAGCGCCATAGCGTCTAAATTCGGAGGCGGCGGGCACAAGAACGCAAGCGGTGCCAGCTGCGAGGGCCGCATAGAGACTCTCCTCCCCGCAATAGTCAAAGAATTCTCAAAAGTGCTGTAATGCATATCCGCGCATGAAACCTCTGCTGAAGTCACACTGAGACATAAGATAATGCCCGCGCTGACGCCGCAGGGCTCCGCGGATATTTTAAAATCTTTCAGAAAAATCCTGATAATCTCGCAAAGCCTCAGAATCTCTTACAAAAAGTTTTTGGGATTTATCAGGATAAATCAGAATAAAACAAAAGCCCGCGCAAGCAAATCTCCGGTTTTTATAACGAAATTCACAGTTCTTCTCCCGGAAAGCGCATCTTTTACGATGATTTTCACATTCAAACTGTCTGGCATGCGATATGCTTTTACTCTCCCAGCAAAAGTTCAAGGAGACAAAAATGAATGTCGAAGAGATTGCACGGAAAGTGCTGGAGAGAAAGCTTACGGTAAGGGAAGGAGCGTCAGAGATTCTGAAAGAGATTTGGGAGAACAAAGTCAGGCTGGGGCTCTCGGGGATGAGCGAGGATGAATTCTCCTCGTTCCTTATACACATACATCCGCGCATAGAGACCATGCTAAGGAATTTCAACCCCAAGGCGGGCCCATTCCAAAGCTTTTTTCTGCGCAGCCTTAAGTTCCAGAAAATCGCATGGAGGCGGGAGCAGTTCTCCAGGCAGGCGCTGGAGGACGGACTGCTTCTTACTTGCGCCATGGAGCGCGAGGAGACGCAGGAGCTATACAACATAGAGGAGGCGTCGCTTTCGGTGGAGAGCGCGGAACCGGGCGGCGGCGCGGAAGAGGCAATGAGGCTTCTAAGCCACGCGGTGCAAAGCCCCAGGGAAATCCGCGACAGGCAGAGTCAGAGGGAGGCGATACTGGTGCTGGCGCTTAAGTCCGCGCAGTTCATTACTGACGGAATGACACGGAGAATATCAGAAGCGACCGGGATTCCGCTCAAAAAGCTTTACGGCATGCTGGACATGGCAAGGGAGAGCATGAGAAAGGCTGGCGAGCGCAAAGAAAGCTTCACATCAAGCAGGAACGAGGCATGGCTTAAAAGCAGGCGGTTCATGCTTGAGAAAGAGAGGCTCGGGAACGGCTCCCCGCTCTACGACGAGTACTGCGCCCGCTACGAATTCTACCGCGAACGGTGGAGCAGGACCAACAGGAAAATCAGCAGGTCGTTCTGTAAATTCTCACCCTCCGACAGGGCGGTGGGCAGCATCATGAACTGCGACCCCAGGCACGTAAGCTACGTGGTGCGCCATGCCTCCGAGAATATAGACAGGCTGGCCCTAAAATGCTATTCTGATTTCCATGAAGATATACCTTGCCACGGGAAACCTGAACAAAAAGAGGGAGATGAGTGAGATTTTCCCCGAGCACACCATAGTCATTCCCCGGGACGAGGGCATAGAATTCAACCCAGAGGAGACAGGGACCACGTTCTACGAGAACAGCCTCATAAAGGCGAGGGCCTTGTGGAGCATAGTGCGCTGCCCCGTACTGGCGGATGACTCGGGAATATGCGTGGACGCGCTGGGCGAGGCTCCGGGCATATACTCATCGCGCTACGCAGGTCCCGAGCACATGCGCGGACTTCCGGGAGCGGAGAAAATCTCCCAGGCTGAGCAGAACATGATGCTCGTGCGGCAGACGAACGACGCCTTATCCCGAGGGGCGGACACCGAGGCAGGAAGAAGGCAGGGGCTTTTCCCGAACGGCCCGCGCAGCTGCCGCTATGTATGCGCCATGGTGCTTTACCTGGGCCCCAGCAGGCTGTATGTGGCGCAGGAGACATTCGAGGGAACACTGATAGAGCGCATGGAGGACGCGCGCGGAGACGGCGGATTCGGCTACGACCCGCTTTTCGTAATTCCGGGCACAGGCAGAACCGCGGCGGAGCTTACCGCGCAGGAGAAAAACGCCGTGAGCCACCGGGGAAAGGCCGCCCGCGCCATACAGAAAATAGCCTCATCAATACTCCAGGCCTGATTCCTGACGGCAAAAAGGCGCAGAATCCCCTCCCCCTTAAAATAAAATCCACTGAATTCTCAAAAAAAATAAAAAAAACGCTAAAGTTCATTCCGCGGCCTGCCGAAAATATGAGTGAAAGACTATGGGCGCTCAACTTCGTATGAAGACAACGCACAGGTTTTTCATGTAAAAGAAGAGCAGATGTAGCCTTGTAATGCAGATGCTCTTTCTTTTACAAAAAGGCAGAAAGGATTCTGCCTTACAGTATCCACGGAGGAACAAACTATGGTCATTAACCACAACATGTCCGCATTGTATTCCAATCGCTCTCTCGGCGTAACGAATTCGGCCCTGCAGAAAGATATGGAAAAACTCTCATCCGGCGAAAGAATCAACCGTGCAGGAGACGACGCGTCAGGCCTCGCAGTATCTGAGAAGATGCGCAGCCAGATCCGCGGTCTTAATCAGGCATCACGCAACGCCGCAAACGGAATCAGCTTCATCCAGACTACGGAAGGCTATCTGCAGGAGACCACTGACATCATTCAGCGCATCCGCGAGCTCGCCGTCCAGTCATCAAACGGAATCTACTCTGACGAGGATCGTCTCCAGATTCAGGTGGAAGTAAGCCAGTTAGTGGCGGAGGTTGACCGCATCGCGAGCCAGGCGCAGTTCAACGGCATGAACATGCTCACAGGCCGCTTTGCCCGCCCCCTCGGAGAGAACGTTGCGACCGCTTCCATGTGGCTCCACATCGGCGCTAACATGGACCAGCGCACACAGGTGTTCATCGGAACCATGACGGCCACGGCCTTAGGGCTCAAGGACATCGGTACCGAGGAAAAACTGACCATCGCCACACCGGATGAGGCGAACCGCGCCATCGGCACACTGGACGAGGCCATCCGGAAAATCAACAAGCAGCGCGCGGATTTGGGCGCCTATCAGAACCGTCTTGAATACACCATCAAGGGTGTGGACATCGGCGCTGAGAACTTACAGGCGAGCGAATCCCGTATACGCGACACTGACATGGCCTCCGCCATGGTTGAGTTTACCAAGAACCAGGTACTCTCACAGGCCGGAATCGCCATGCTGGCACAGGCGAACTCTCAGTCACAGAGCGTCTTGTCTTTACTGCAATAGTGTAGTATAATGTTAAGGTGGGGTCGGGGCTTAAAGGCCCTGCCCTGTCTTAGGCGCGCCACGCGTGCTTCAGACTCAAGAGAAACACCCCGCTTTTAGACGGGTCAGATCTTTGAAAATGCTTTTCATGACGCTCGTAAACGGCATGGGCGGTTGCCTTCTTTCTGCAAGGGGAAGACAAGGGCAACGGTTCCTGCCGTCAGGGTCTAAAACAGTTTCCGGGGGCGCACAAACCGGAGGCTGCCCGCACGGGCGCAGGCGTCATGGCATGAAGCCGAGACGTAAAGAATCATGGAGGGCACGATTATGGTTATTAACCACAACATGAGCTCAATGTTCGCCAACCGCACGCTGGGAGTCTCCAACGACCAGCTGATGGGCAGCATTGAGAAACTCAGCTCAGGTGAGAAAATCAACAGGGCTGGTGATGACGCCTCTGGACTTGCCGTATCCGAGAAGATGCGCAGCCAGATCCGCGGCTTGAATCAGGCGAACAGGAATGTTCAGAACGGAATCAGCTTCATCCAGACTACGGAAGGCTATCTGCAGGAGACTACAGACATTCTGCAGCGCATCCGCGAGCTTTCAGTTCAGTCTGCGAACGGAATCTATTCCGACGAGGACAGGATGCAGATTCAGGTAGAGGTAAGCCAGCTTGTCGCTGAAGTGGATCGCATCGCGAGCCAGGCTCAGTTCAACGGCATGAACCTGCTTACAGGACGCTTTGCGGAGAATTCCGCCACGAACACCGTAATGCAGTTCCAGGTGGGCGCGAACATGGATCAGAATGTAACGGCCTTCATCGGAACAATGACCGCTCAGTCTCTGGGGCTCAAGGGCATTCAGGGCACGGACGAGCAGATCAGCATCGCTACACCTGATGAGTCAAATATGGCTATTGGAATTGTAGATAACGCACTTAAAATGGTTTCCCGCCAGAGAGCGGATCTGGGTGCTTATCAGAACCGCTTTGAGATGGCAGCGAACGGACTTGCTGTGGCCGCAGAGAATACTCAGGGCGCAGAATCAGGAATCCGCGACACTGACATGGCATCAGAAGTGGTTCAGTACACCAAGAATTCCATACTTGCACAGTCTGGAACAGCCATGCTTGCACAGGCAAACAGCCAGTCACAGAATGTTCTGGCTCTGCTGCAGTAGCATACTGCAGGAAACGCAGGAAGGGGAATAAGAGGTATCTGGATGTCATCTTTTATGACCTGAGGATTTTCCCTGGAAGCCCGTCTTTCAGGGAAAATACAATCTTGCGTAAAAAAAAGGAGTGCGGAGGGGTGCGCCCCCTTCCCCTCTCTCTTTTTCGTTTCAGGAGGAAACGACCATGAATACTATCGGTATGAATGGACAGATAATGGCAATGGATGGCCGTTTTTACAGCGCCGCTCAGGCGGCACATCAGGCTCAGCGCCCGCAGGTTAAGCTTCCCGGCACGGGGACTTTGCCTTCAAGCGCTGCGGAAGTGTCACGAAACATTGCCGACAATCTGGCCGACACGAAAGAAAGCGTTCAGGAGCTGCAGAGGCTCTCTGACATGGTGATGGGTCACAAGCTTCAGTTCAACGTCAACAACGACTTGAACAAAGTGATTGTGAAGGTAGTTGACTCTGCGACCAATGAGGTAATCCGGGAGATTCCCTCAGAGGACTTGCAGCGCATTCAGGCCCGGCTGAAGCATGCCATAGGCTTGCTTTTTGACGAGCAGGTGTAAGACGGCTACGCTGTTACAAGGCGGCGTAGTTTCTTTGTATACTGCCGAAAAGAACCTAAGATGGCTGACGGAATTAGCATACCCGGCGTAACGGACAGATACAAGACAAACGACCTCGTAGAATCTCTTATGGAAGTGGAGCGCGTGCCTCTTAAGCGCGAGCAGGCCACTTTAGAACGTTATCAGAAACAGCAGGACGCATGGCGTGATCTTAACGCCCGCATGAGCACTCTGCGTACCAGCGTAAAGAACCTTTATTCCTTCGAGAATCCTTTTAACAACAAGCTCGCCTCCTCATCAGACGAGAGCGCCATCACCGTGGACGCGGGGCGCGAGGCGGACTTCGGCTCATTTCAGATAGATGTTCTGAATCCCGCCACGGCGGACAGATTCCTGAGCGACTCCATATCTGCGGACATGCAGGTGGAGCAAGGCTCGTATATTTTTAAAAGCGGCGAGAAATCCGTGGACTTCAACTGGAAGGGCGGAAAACTCGCGGACTTTGTGACGGCGCTGAACCGCAGGGCGGGAGACATAATTCAGGCCCGTCTTATAGGAGTGAGCTCAAGCAAAAAGGCGCTCCTTGTAGAGAGCCTTAAGACCGGCGCGGAGAACAGGCTTTCGTTTGAGAAATCGGCGCTGTCGTTCGCAAGGCAAATCGGAATGATTCAGGACGCCAAGGACCACAGCTCCCCTCTTCTTCTGGAGCAGGGCGACCTTAAAAACACGCAGACCAAGGACGCGGTGCCGCAGGAGCACATGCCGGCCCTAAGCGCTGATAACGTCTCTCTGCAAACGGACCAGTCCGGGAACGAGACCATAAAAGTCCTGCCGCGCGGAGGATTTGAATTCACCCTGCCGGCAAAGCTGAGCGACGGAACGGCGGACAGTGTGATTGAATTCAGTTTCTCTACCGTAGATGTGGAGGACATAACCGGGGAGCTGAACGCCAAGCTTAAAGGCCCCGTACTTCCTGATGCGGAGAGCGTGAATTTCTCCGAGATAGAGATTTACAATGAGCCGAGCGAGACGCTGCTGGAGGGAAAGACCGCGAATCCTTTCATACCGCTTCAGAGCATAACGGACGACACTTACTTTTACCTGAGGAACAGCTACGGCATAGAGACAGAGCTGGAGCCAGACGCATTTGACGCGGACGCTGAGACAGGAATCACCAGGGTATCAGTGCGGCTTAAAGACTACCCCGAGGCGACCACGCTCATAATGCGCAACGGCAACACAGGAAAAGAGCTGGACATCTCAGGAATGATGACGTTCGATTACGGAACGAACCTGGGATTTGAGCCCAGCCACGCCATAAGCACAGCCTCGGACGCGCAGATCCGCTACGAGGGAATAACCATGACCCGTCCCACGAACGACATAGACGACGTGGTGCCACACATAACGCTTCATCTTCATAACGCCACGGACAAAACCGCGACCATAAACATAGAGCCCGACACGGAGGCTGCGAAAGACGCGCTCATAACGTTCGTGGGAAACTACAATCAGGTTATGGCGGAGCTTAACATACTCACCATAAACAAGCCGGAGATAATAAGCGAGCTGGATTACCTGAGCAGCAGCGAGAAAGAGGCCGAGAGCGAGAAGCTCGGAATGTTCCAAGGCGATTTCTCCCTTACGAACGGAAAGACCGCATTGCAGCGCGCGGTGGCGTCCAGCTACAGTTTCACTGAGGGCGCGGTTATAACGCAGCTCTCCCAGCTGGGAATAAGCACTAACGCCAGCGGAGGAGGCGGATACTCGGCCTCACAGATGCGCGGCTACCTGGAGATAGACGAGAAGAAACTGGACGCGGCGCTTCAGAACGACCTGGGCGAGATACGCAATATGTTCGGCTACGACACCGACGGCGACCGTGTCATAGACAGCGGCATAGCATTCCAGATGGACAAGCAGCTGGGCTCATGGGTGCAGTCCGGTGGCATAATAAACTCCAAGACCACCGCGCTGGACACCCAGATAAAATCGTCGAACCAGCGCATAACCAGGCTTGAGACGCAGCTTAAGACGAAAGAGGCCGAGCTCAGGAAAAAATACGCCAGCATGGAAGGCTCCCTTAACAGCCTTGAGGGGCAGTCTGATTATCTTAACAACTACACTAACTCTTTGAATAACAGGGGCAGGTAAACTATGGAGCTAAAAGTAAACGGAAATCCAGTGGACATAACTCTGGAGGGCGAGACCACCGTAGGCGATGTCCTCAAGGCGTTCGAGGAGGAGGCATCCAGGAACAACGCCACCACAGTGAACATACTTCTTAACGGAGAGGATATCTCCGCCGATAAATTTGAAAGCGCCCTGAGCGTTCCTTTAAAGGCTGACACCGTCCTGGAGCTCACGGTGGTATCGCAGAAAGACATCACGGAGAATTTTCTCCTGACCGCCAAAAAATTCGAGGAGCTTTCAAAAACGCTGCTGGAAGTGCCTGTCATGCTGCAGGCAGGCAGGGATGCGGACGCGGGCTCCATCATCGCGGACCTGGCGGGCCAGATAGATTTGTTCTGCCACACCGCCACGCTCAGCGCCCTTTTCCCCGAGACATACAGCAGCATAAGCGTGGACGGAAAAGACATAGGCAGCGTTTTCGAGGAGCTGGCCCCCATACTGGCGGATTTAGAGGGCGCCCTTAAGGACAAGGACACCGTTACCGTAGGGGATCTTTCGGAATATGAGATTGCCCCGAGGCTGGAAAAACTCGCGCTGGCAGTCAGAGAGGGACTTAAATAGGATATGTTCATGTTTGACCAGATGGGCTCGTCCCACCTAGAAGTCAGGCAAAATTCTCTTTTATATAGCTTTATTATCGCTATAATAATAGGCTTCTTTGTCTTTGTGCTCATCCATTTCATACAGAGGATGATTCAGAAGCACCGCAGCTCCGCGGAGTGGATAGAGGCCCACAAAAATCTGGAGACTACGCGCAAAAACGTAAGGAACCTCTCAAAGAAAGCGAACCTCTCCCACGCGGAGGAGAATCTTTTATGGACGGTCTGCCATAACGCGCACTGCAAGAACATAGAGTACCTGTACCTGGACAACGAGGTCATGGACGTGATTTTCAAGAGGGAATACCAGCGTCTGGCCGAGCAGAACAAGGAGGAGCTAATATCCATCCTGTTTCCGCTGCGTTACAAGCTGGAGGACCTTCACGATAAAATGCTTTTCATAACAAGCACGCGCAGCCTTCCTGTGGGGCAGGAATTCACATACGTGGACAAGGACGGCGCCAAATTCGTCCTGAAACTCACGCAGAATGACAGCACGGGCCTCTATCTTTCACTCCCGCAGCAGCTCATAAACTACGGCACGCAGCCCGCGGCTCTGGACAAAATAATGCTCAGCTTCACCGCCAAAACAGGCATAAGCTACACCCTGCTTACGCGCGTAATACGCTACTCCACCGACAAGGAGGGCCGCAGCATAATGGTGGCCTCATCGTCCAACGCGCTTAAGCCCGTGCAGCACCGCATGGCCAAGCGGATGGCATTCAGCCAGCGCGCCACATTCTCGGCCATAAAGCCGGTGAAAAAAGGCAAGAAAGTTAAATTCGAGGTGATGGAGAAAAAGCATCCCGGACAGTTCATAGACATATCCGCCACAGGATGCGGGCTGGTGTGCGCCCTTCCCATAAAGACCGGCCAGCTGCTTTTCATAGAATTCAGCCTGGACAACAAGCGGCATGACAAAGCGGTGGGAATAATAGTGAGCACCAAGAAAACCAGGGAAGGGAATTTCTTTGTCCTGCACATAAGATTCGAGCAGATAGACCTGCATTTGCAGAACTTAATCTACGCGCTTACATACAACTATATCGATATAAAGGGGGAATCCGCAGACTCTTAGAATTCACAGTTACTGATTGTCTTTTACTTAAGTTTGCGTTATAATAGTGATAGTATGAAAGTTCTGGAGCTGAGATCCATCTCCAAAGAAGAAGGATGGATATACTACTTAAATAAATATCAGGCAACGGCGGATTTAGAAATACTAGGCCATACTATGTCAATACCCCTGAGTTTCTCTGTGGAGATAAACCCTCTGGGCATGCGCACCGTGGAAATAGATGACTTGCCCTCCAATCTGGACTACCCCGTGGTTCCCATAAAAAAATCGCTCTCTGAATTCATAACAAAAATGTCCATTGACGGCACCCTGCCATAATTCGGATAACGCCATGACTTTCTACACTCATTCCGCGGACGAGACGATAGCGCTGGGCATAAGGATAGGACAGAGACTTAAGGCCGGCGACGTTATAGCCATGCGCGGGACACTGGCCGCAGGCAAAACCACAATCACAAAAGGAATAGCCGTTTCACTGGGCATAAAAGACACGGTAACCAGCCCCACGTTCTGCCTCATAAGCGAGTACGAGGGCGACAGGATGCCCCTCTACCACATGGACGTTTACAGGCTGGAAGGGCCTGAGGATTTCCTGAATCTGGGCGCGGAGGAGATGATTTACGGAAAAGGCGTCTGCGTCATAGAATGGAGCGAGAAAGTGGAGTCGGAGCTTCCTGAAAAAACCATATACATCACGCTGAGCCCGCAGGAAGACGGCTCCAGAAAAATAGACATAGATAACTGGGAAGAGGTGCCGGAGCAATGAACGCACTTGCCATAGACTGCGCGCTCTCAAAACTTACAGTGGCGGCAATGAGAGATGACAGGACAGTGAAGCTCACTTACGACATAGGCATAAGGCAGAGCGAGAAGCTTCTTCCTGCCATGGACATGGTACTGAAGGAGACGGACATGAGCGCGGGGGACCTGGACTTTACCGCGCTTACACTGGGGCCCGGAACTTTCACAGGATTGCGACTGGGGCTCAGCGCGCTTAAGGCCATATCACTCTCACACAGCGTTCCTGTTTACGGAATCCCGTTCCTGACCGCCTATGCGAGGCCTTACCTGGGCGCAAAGGGTGCCCTGCTCTCTGTGATGGAGTCCAAGGACGATGAGTTTTTCTTTGAGGTCTACAATGACGGTGAGCTAATGTCACAGACGTGCGCCCTGCAATACGGCAGAATCATAGAAAGAATCAGGGACACATTTCCGGGCATTACTGACTTTTATGTCTGCGGTCCGGCGGCGGAGCCTTTCTCAAAGAAGACAGCGGCAGAGGGAGTTAGAGCGCATCCTTTCGCATTCACGGGAGACGCGGCGGAGAGCCTTCTCCTGCTGGCGGAGGATATGCGGGTGCGGAACGTAAAGCCGCTTGAGGATTATGACGGACCGCTTTACATGAGGAAAAGCGAGGCGGAGCTTACCTTTGAGAGGAAGGACTAGTGCTCCCCGAATAATTTCCTGAGTGTCTCCGCTGATGTTCCGCTTGCCGCGGCCTTGTTCTCGCTCTGTATGGCATCAAAGACTTCCTGACGGAACACTTTCACGTGCTTAGGAGCCTCCACGCCTATTTTCACCTGGTCGCCGTTTATGCCGATTATGGTGAGCGTTATGTCGTCCCCTATACGTATTTTCTCATCAACTTTCCGGGAAAGAATAAGCATTATATCCCCCCCTGAGATCTAAGGGCCGCCACTATGTTATGCTTTGTGGTCCATTTCTGGTCGCTCAGAATGGCCTGCATGCACTGATGGTTCCTGCGGTTTATGATGAGGGGCCCCTGCAAATTCGCAGTGACAGGGCTTCCGTCACCGGGAACGGTCACCACGCACAGGACCCACACGTCGGCGGGATTAGTGAGCTCTATTTTCAGAAGCTCCTTGTCATCCACGTCAACCTCATAATCATGGCAGATAAGGAAGGGGTCTATGAGCAGGAACGCAAGATTCTTCTCCTGTAAGCTCTGCAGCCATATGAACGGCTCGTACTGGCTGTCCACCAGGACAAAGTCCGTGTATTCCTCAAACCCAAAGAGCCCGGCCGGAATGCGGACAAGCCTCTCCTCGTCAACATCCACAGTTCCCATCATTTTAGTCTCTACTGTCATTTAAAATTCCTCTAGCGCAAATAGTCTAACAACGTGCTGGAATACATTTTGCCGGCGTTCGAGAGAGTCGCCTGGTTCACGTAGTCAAGCATCTTAAGGTCCGTGATGGCCGTGGTGATGTCTATGTCGCCTTCCCTGCTCACAAGGCGCGTCACGTTAAGCTCGTTGTTCTTGGAGCGCTCTATGTTGTTCTTGGCGCGCTCGTAATCGCTTCCTATGCGGGCAAGCCGTGTGGTAAGGTTTGACATGCCCTCGTCCAGGACACCGAGCACGCGTCCGCCTATGCTCTCCTGGTCACCTTTAAGCATGGAGTCGCGCAATGAGATTACCGCGTCAAACAAAGAGCCGCCGGAGACTTTGACGCTGTTTGACGCCACATTGTACGGCGGGCGGAACGTGGAGTCCTTTATGATGCCCAAATCCTGCAGCGTGGTTCCCTGCGTGTCCTCCAGCCAGAGCTGATGGGAGTCCGTGGTGGTAAGATTCAATCCCCGTGTCACAGGGTCTATGGCGGCCTTAACCGCCGCGCCCGAATCGTTTATTTTAGCGGCGAGCGCATGAACGTTGTCACCTGCGCTGACCTTTATCTGAATGCCGTCCACATTTATGGTGCCGTCCCGGGCGCTCTGCCATGATGAAAGGTCACGCTGGCCCATGAGCCGCTGGCGCTCCGCCCAGAAAGTCTTGTTTCCGCTGTTGTCCACTTCCAGATGCGTGGCCTCGTCTACCTCCACCCTGTTCCTGCCTATGTTTCCGTTGTAGCGCACCTCAGAGATAAGGGGCTCGTCAGTTCCATCTATGTTCGCGAAGCTCACGTCAAACGCAGTTCCTTTGGTCCGTGTTCCCGCAAAAAGCGATGTTCCGTCAGGTCCCACCGCGTTGGCGTTCTGCACAAGCTCTTTAAGAAGCTCGTTCACCTCTGTGGCCATGTTCTTAAGGTCATCGGGAGTGTACGTGCCGTTCGCCCCCTGCACGGCAAGCTCACGGATGCGGTGCATAATCTGCAGGTTCTGGTTCACGTATCCCTCGCGCACCTGGAATTCATCCGCCAGTGTCTGCGCGTTCTTCTCGAACTGGTTAACGCGGCTAAGGTATGACTGGTAACGGACCAGATGCCCCGCCGCCAGAGGGTCGTCACGGAGGCTTCCGATGCGGCTCTGGCTTCCTATCTGCGCGTTTATCTTAGCCTGATTTATCTCCTGCTTCCGTAAGTAATACTGGGTGTCCATATTATTACGCTGACTGCTTATCCTTGTCATTTTATGCCTCCGCTAAAAATTGCTTTGCTCCGGGACTTACACGCCCAGTCTGTTTATGATGGTGTCCAGAAGCTGGTCCTGCACAGTGACAAAGCGCGCCGCCGCGTTGTAGCCGTGCTGGAATTTTATTATGTCAGCAAGCTCCTCGTCTATGTTGACGCCGCTTATGCTGTCACGCAGATTTCTCAGATCGTTCATTATGTAGTTCTGGCTGGCAAGCTGGTTCGCGGCCTGCTCGCCTTTAAGCCCCACGTTCGTAACCGCCTCGGCAAAGTAGTCGTCAAACGTGCGCTCGCTTCCTATCATCACCTTGGTGTTCCGTATGGAGGCTATCTCCACGGCGGCCCGCGCGTCTCCCGGGTCCGCATATCCCTGGCTGTTGGCGAACGCCGCCGCAACGCTCTCCACGTCACCGCGTATCTGCGCGCTAACCTCCAGGTATGCTCCGGGCTCCATGAGCGGGCTCACCGCGAACTGTGCATCCGCAAGGGAAGTCACCGCATCCGCGCGGTTAAAGTCGTATGCGCCGTCCGCACCGCTAGCCCTCAGGATGCCCGCGTATCCTGTAAGGAACATTCCGCTGTCCTCCACATGGCGTATCACAAAATCAGGGTTTGCCATGTCCTTGGATGATGTGGCCTTTAGCGCCAGGGAGCTGTTGCGGTCCAGGTACGCCTTGACCTCGGCGTTGCTGTCGTTTATGCGGTTAATGACCTCCTCCACTGTGTCAGTGGCATAGTATGTGACGCGAACGTCGCCGTCAGGTCCGTTAAGCGTAATCGTTCCCTCCAGGCCTATCTGCTCATGGGCATTAAGGGCATTGGTTCCAGTGATGCGGAACACATAGCTTGTGTCCTCCACGCCGTCGCCGTCGCGGTCATAGCTGCCGTTAGTGTTCTCCACAAAATAATGCTGGGTAAAAAAATCCAGTCCCGTGGTGTTGTTCTTGCCAATGGCGTTCCTGTGCACGTCGTTCACTAAGTCCGCGAAATTCAGCGCCATGGTGTCCAGCTGCTGAAGCTCAGAGCGTATGTCCTTATCACGGAGCTCAATCAGGGCGCCCAGAGTGCCTCCCCGGAAAAACGCGTCCTCCTCGGTGTCGTGCCACATGAGCTTTCCGTAGCCGTTGTTATCTATCAGCGGAACGGTGTCTATCTGCCTGGCCACGCTTCCCTGGACTATAACCTGGCCGTCAGTGTGGACGCAGAATTCATCTGGGTCCGTCTGATCTACGGTCACGTTTATAAGGCCCGCGAGCTTCTCCACAAGCAGGTCCCTTCTGTCCATAAGGTCATTGGGATTGTCGCCCATGGCCTTGCTCCTAACAATCTCGTGGTTCAAGGCCGCTATCTGGCGCGCGTAGTCATTCACCTGCTTTACGGTGGCCTCTATGTCATCGTTTATCTGGTTCCCTATGGCGCGCAGGCTGCTGTGCTGCTGCCGTATAGAATTCGTAAGGCTCTCTCCGCGCGTTACCACCGCCTGCCGCGCCGCATTGCTGTCAGGATACAGGGAGAGCTCCTGCCAGCCTTCCCAGAATTTGTCCAGGTTTGAGCGGACCGAAACTTCATCCGGCTCGCTGTACACGGCCTCTATCATGGAATAATATTTATCGCGCGTCTCCCAGTAAGTCTCCTCGTTGGTCTGCGCCACTATGCGCTTCTCCAGAAGCTCATCGCGCACGCGCTCTATGCTCTGTATGTCGGTCCCCTGCCCCACCATGCCGGGCCTCTCAGCGCGCTCCAAATCGGGGCGGTAAAGCGGCTCGAAAGTTTTCACGTTAACTCTCTGGCGGCTGTACCCCTCAGTGTTGGCGTTTGAGATGTTGTGGCCCGCAGTCTGAATCTGCGTGCTGTGAGTCATAAGGCTTCTCTTACCGATTTCTATGCCTGCGAACGAATTAGCCATCTTATCCCTCCGTTAGAATACCGCGTCCAGGAACACGCTGTCCGCTTTAGGACGAATTATTTTGCCGTTGCTGCCGTAGAGGGTGTTGCGGTCCCTGGGCACGCACTCCTCCATCACACCGTTTATAAAACTTCTGGTCGCATCCACATAGCGCGACAGAGCCTCGTTCTCAATCTTGCTCTTGGAAAGCTTGGTGCGGACCTCCACGAAAAGATCCTGCACCTCAGGCGAAAAATAAATGCTCCGCTCCTGGCCCACCATGGAGACGCGCCTCTCATCCAGCTGCACGAAGGCGTCGCTGAACGCGTTCATGTCAGAGATGGACTTCTGCAAATCCGCCCAGTTACGGTTGCGAACCTCATTATGAATTTTAGCCTGCTCCTCAAGCATACAGCCGAGCAGCTCGTTCTGCGCGGAAAGCACCCTGCGGAGCTCTTCTATTTTTTTCTCGTCCATGTCATGTCCTCACGGTTTTCTGCCTACAGTATCGGCATCTGATTTTTTTACTTTAGGATTGTTTTCGTAATGAAATTCCAGAAAATTGAACTCCGTCACTTGACACGGACGCTCCTTTTTTGATATAGTTTTCAAAGTCGATTACATGGTGCCTGTAGTTCAGGGGTAGAATCCCAGATTGTGGATCTGGTTGTCGTGGGTTCGAAACCCACCAGGCACCCGGAGCGCTGAACAAAGCGAGCTGTAGCCGACGAATCGCGTTCGTAGCTCAACTGGATAGAGCAATGGACTTCGAATCCGTAGGTTGCACGTTCGAGCCGTGTCGGACGCATACCGCACGTGCGGTAAAAGGGCGACTAGCTCAGCTGGTAGAGCAACAGACTCTTAATCTGTGGGTCCGGGGTTCGATCCCCCGGTCGCTCAAAACGGAATTGAAACTCCGTGCCTTAAAAGCCCGCTCGGTCTAAGCGAGAGTGGTGAAATTGGCAGACACGCT
>JAFLSO010000023.1 GCA_022510925.1 Treponema sp. | reverse complement strand
CAGGAATCTACGACAATTTCTGGTTGTACAAAACGTGCGGAACAAAAATTCCGCAGTGCTATGTCAGTGATTACAGTACCGGCTCTCCGTGGGGCTATCACACCCAGCTTTTTGACAGCAGAACCAACACTTTGTCGCAGAAGGATTTGTGCATTTATACTTCGGATATTTCCTCGATAGAGTTTATGAGATCGGATGCAGACGGCAATATCTGGATTTCATACGATAACGGTGGCAAAACATACATACAGCAGTTTGATGCGGAGAGCGAGACCGTGCGGCCCGCGCTCGGCACGTTCGACACGCACGATGATCACGACATTTATCACATCGTATGCGCCTCTGAAAAGTACATTTTTGTCTCCGCCCAACTCATGGGTGATATTCGTGAGACCACACTTTATGTCATGGACAGGGCAAGCGGACAGTCAACAGAAATCCCTTATTTTAGGGCGGACTGGGATACCCTCTATGTATGCGATGTCCTTGAGGTGAACGGCGCGTTCTACGCGGTCTATACAACATGTTTTAGTGATGAGTCGGGAGCATATATGTGTAGGATTGACGCGGACACTCTGGTGGTAGAAAATGAGCGTTTCATTCCGTTTGACCTGACAGACAATGTATACGTGCGCGGAGACCGAATGTATTTTATGAGGTCCCGAAATCCGTCAGACATCACTTACACTTATTATGACACCGTTACAAAAAAGCAGGGCCCTGTAATCCGGGTGAGCGCGGAGCAGATTATTGCGGATTATTTCGGGAAGTAGCGGTGGCGGTCCGCACGGAAATACTTTCCACGGGGAATAAATTCCGCATCTTTTTATCTTAACACGTAAAACATTGTTGCGTTTGACTTTTTCCTGTGGTAAAATACGATTCTGACACCACAAATCAAGGAAGAAGTGTTTTGTACACGGTGAATTTTTCTTTAGACACGACAAGTAAAATCAAACTCTACCACCAGCTTTACACAAAGCTCTCCGATGCCATTGAGTCCGGGGAAATTTCCACAGGAACAAAAATCCCCTCTGTCCGTACTCTGTCAGATACATTAAAAGTAAGCCGCAACACCATCACGCGCGCCTATCAGGAGCTGGAGGACTCGGGGTACCTTTATTCCCTGCCTAAAAGCGGATTCTACGCGAAAAGGCCCGATGAATCTGCACCCGTACCAAAAAAATCTGTACCTGCCAAATCTGAGCCCATTGCGGCAGAAGAAGATTCTGTACCCACAGTGGAGTCCATAGTACGGCAACGAAAAAAAGCATCTGTACCTGCGGATTTTACGGAGGACACTCTGCGGCCGGAAGAAATGGGGCACAGCATAATAGATGCCATGATAGCGGAGCCGGAACCCCAGAAATCTGCACCCAAAAACGAGGCCACATCTGCCACCACAGAACAGCATAAGGGCGTGGAGAACAACGCGTCGGAGCTTTTAAAGGAATCCCACGAGAACATACGGCGCCACGCGAAAGTCTTTACCGCCATGCAGCATAACTCCAGCTCAGCCAAATCCTTCGAGCTCGCGCTCCTGGACTCCTACAGGGTGGCGCTCACGGAGAAATCCTATCTTCTGCGTAAGGCAAGCGGCACTTTCGGAGACGAGCAGTTCAGGGTAGCGCTGGCCGCATTCATGTATAATTTTCACCGCATAGACGTAAATCCCACGCAGATTATCGTGGGCTCGTGCATAGAGCAGCTTCTGTACAACGTCCTGAGGCTGCATTCCGTGAACAAGCCGTATAAGAAAGAGGGGCAGGGACTTCTGAGCATAGCATCGCAGGTGGCGGACGGCGGAAACATTATCACTCCTACCGTGGCCCTGTCGGAGGACCCGGACAATACCATGCGCCATGTCTTTATGGACGCGAACATACAGGTAAAAGAGATTCCCATAGACGAGAAAGGGCTTATCTTTAACTTTCTGGTCACGTCGGGCTGCAACCTGGCTTACGTGAGCCCCACGGACGTTCCTCTGGGCGACTTTGACGAGATAGACGACAGGAGGGATGAGATTCTTTCCTGGGCAAAAGAAGCCCCGTACCGTTACATAATAGAGCTGGACACAGACACAATAAAGCGCACGAATTCCACATTCAAGTCACATGACAAGGCGGATAAAGTTATATACCTGAATTCCTTTAAATATCTCCTGGACAAAGGCATAAACGCCTCATGGATGGTGCTGCCCAAAAAACTCGCCGCAGAGTACACCGCGCGCTACACTACGTTCGACTGCACGCTGTCATATCTTGACCAGGTGGCGCTCACGGACTTCATCATAAAGCGCAAGCTGGAGAATTACCTGACGTCCCGCGAGCGCTAGCAGACTAAAAAAGTCTTTCCCCCAGAATCCTTGACGCGAGGCTCACCGCCATGGCCGCGGTCTGGTTCCGCACGTCCAGAATAGGATTGACCTCCACAATCTCCATGGACCTGACCATATTCAAGGATGCCATCTCCTCCATGAGCAGGAGCCCCTCGCGGTAATTAAGCCCGCCGGGAACAGGAACTCCGGTGCCGGGAGCAAGGCTCGGGTCAAACGCGTCCATGTCGAAGCTTATGTGAACCACGTCGCATTTTGTCTTAAAGAACAGCTTCACCTTTTTCACAATATCGGAGAATCCCATGCGGTCTATGTCGCTTACGGTAAAAACCGTCACTCCCGCCTCATGCATGAGACGCTTCTCGCCGGGATCCAAATCGCGCACGCCCACATAGCAGATGTTCTGCGGGTCAACTTTTCGCCCCTCATGATGGAGGTTCACCAGCTCAGGGATGCCGTAACCCGCGCTCGCCGCAAGGCACTCTCCGTGTATGTTCCCGGTAAGCGTAGTGTCGGCTGTGTTGAAATCTCCGTGCGCGTCCACATAAAGCACGCCCAGCCTCAGGCTGCTTTTGCTGTACGCCGCGTCAAGTCCGGCCAGAGTGCCCAGAACTATGGAATGGTCGCCGCCTAAGACAAGCGGAAAATCCCCCTGGTGCGCCACGGAAAAAACCTCCTCCGCAAGCCTCTCGCACGCGTCTGAAATGGGCCCCAGATATTTTGCCCCGGGATTATCACCTATGTCCGCATATTCCTGCGGCTGAATGTTAAAATCTTTCTCGCATCTTATTACGCTGTGCCCCAAGCTCTCTATTTTTGTGCGGAGGCCCGCAAGACGCACCGCGGAAGGCCCCATGTCGCTGCCGTGCCTTCTTCCGCCAAAATCAAGGGGCATCTCTATTACGTGGACATTCATATCACGATATTAGTTTTTTTTGACGTTGTGTTCAAGCGGACCGAATATCTCCTCTTTATGCAGGCACCCCAAAGCCTTCAGGCTCCGCTCCAAATCCATGCCCTCATTTTTTCTCATGAAATCCTTTAAATCCAAAGAGAATCTGTTCATAGAAAAATGCTGGTACACATACACGTGGCTCCAGAAATCTTTGCTTTCGAAAATCTGGTAGCGGTTTTTCAGGCTGTCCCTGTACGGAAGGAAAAGCCCGCGTCCCTTAAGCTCCGCATATCCCACAAGCCACAGCTCGGGAATGAACGAGCCTTTTTCAGCACCGCGTATAAGCTTATGATGCAAATCCGCAATCAGCTCCGCGCATTTTACCTGGCTTTGCATGATTAAGTCGCACACTTCCCGGGGGCCGTTTTTCAGCAGATATTTCAGGTGATTTGTCTTCGCCGTATGCACCGGAGTTTTATTGCAGATTATCACATTGCGCCTGAAGTCAGTTTTTAGCTCCGGATTTCTTTTAAAGAATCCCTCCGCCAGACGCCCGCTTTGCCCCACAAGGTAACTTTGCCTGTCGGCGCGCTGCTCCTCCTTGCCGGGATTATCGCCTATCACTATCAGATGAATGTCATCCTCCCGGAAAATCTTGTCATAGGCGGTATTATACACCACGGAATTCTCCACGGCATATTCCGGCGTGTCTTTTTCCGCGGCGGCTTTCTGAAGGTCTTTTAACGCGCCGGATAAAGCGGACCATTCCCCGCAGCACGCCCTGTATGCCTCCCTGAATTCATAAAACGCTTCCCATTGATTCTGTGTCATATCGCCTCCAAATTTATAAGCTTAAATCCCGCACAATTTATACGCTTTTTCCGCCATTTTGAAAATATCAGGACCCTGTGCCGCGTGCCAAAGCCCTGCCGCAGATTCAGAGAGTGCCGCCGTCTCACAGGAGGTCAGGCACGCAGAAAATCAGCCTGAAAGCGACTGCACCCATCAATCTGTATCCATGAAATTCGCTTTCTTTCGGTATCCGCGCGGAAACGGGGAGCCGTTTTAAAGTATTTACACAAAAGTGCAAATATTGTGGAAAACTTTTTAAGATACGGTGGAAAACCCCAGAAAATCAGTGCATTTATCATCAGAATCTGTCACCGTTTTCAAGGCGCTAAGCCCCATATATCAAGGATTTCGGAGACATTTAACACCATGACAGAATTTTCTGTTCCCCTTCTGGTGGAAAAGTCTAACGAACTGTGGAAAACTTATAAAATCGCTCTACAAGATAATCGTATTCTCATAAATAGGTATCATAGAAGAGCAGATTATGAGGTCAGATTTTATCTGCCGTATCTGCACCTAAATCTGCACTCATTTCTGCACCCCATAATTCTTTCTGCGCATTCAGCACGGCGGAATCCAGGCTTTCTATTATGCTTCCTTTCCTGAACCGAATCCGCATGCTTGTGAGTGTCTCAAAACACGCCAGCGTCCGGGTGACCAAGGCGCCCGCTTTTCCGGGCAAAAGCAAATTTCTGTCCACCGCTGTCTGGGAGATAAAAACCATCCCTATAAGGCCTGCGCTTTTATAAAGCCCGGCGGTCAACGCGCCCTGTGTAATACGCCACGAGCCTATGCTTAAAAGAACTTTTCCATGTGGAACAAGCAGCGCGAAAAAGCACACGCCCAGCGTTATAAAGAGCGCGGACAGAATGTTCACCTTCCCCTTTTTCTTAATCTCGGCAAGGATGAAAAAAACACCGGTAAAAGTCCATTTTATCCACAAAGTCTTTATAAACAAAAAGACGACCATGGAAATCATGCACAGGCAGAATCTGAGCGCAGGGAATGAGAAAGAAATCTTCCGTGCGCTGAGTGAAAACCCGCGGCCAAGGCGGGATTCTCTTTTTAAATTCAGCTGGAAATTTTTTTCCCCGCAGTTCCCGCACTGCCTGTACCAGACAGATTTTTCCTCAAATGCCAGGGCGAAAAGTCCCAGAAAAAATCCTGTCACAAGCCCGCAGGCAAGAAGCGGCGGCGCGATGTAGCGGGTACTCTCGCCGAACATGACAAGCCTGGCGCAAATGAGCTGAGCCATATTGTTGGAGAAAGCACCGATGAGGCTCAGCCCCAGGAACGAGACATTCTTTTCTCCGAGCGCGCTAAATGCCGTCATAAAAAGAACGCTAGCGAATGTTCCCGCCGCGCTGAACAAAATCACATAGCTGAACAGAGTGCCGCTTATAAGCGCCTGCCCCAGGACTTTAAGAGCGGCAAGCGCGTATATTTTTCTAAGAGGGAATTTTTTTAAAGAGAGGATTATAGGAAGATTCGCCAAACCCAAGCGCATAAAAGGCAGCGGCTTAGGAACAGCATACTCCACCGCGGAAAGAAAAAGACAAAAAGAAGCCCATAACGCCAAGTCATCGCCGCGGAAATTCTCTTGTAAGGCTTTTTCCTGCATAAAAAAAGTGTACCATAAATCGCCGCCTTTATAAAGACAACGCATACGGTACACTTTTTAAATTCAATTTATTTTTTTCCGTTTTTTATTATCATTTTTCTTTTGACTTTCAACGGCGCCGAATTTACTTTATGCTCACAAGCTCTATGTCAAACACAAGGTACGCGTTTCCTGGAATAACTCCGGGATAGCCGCGGGAACCATATCCCAGCTCAGGCGGCAAAACCACGGTGCGAACCTCGCCCTGCGACATGTCCTGAACCATTATGTCAAATCCGGGAATCATCTGCCCCGCACCGGTTGTAAAATCCAGAGGCTCATGTCCTCCTCTAAGAAGCTTCGCGGAGCCGTCAAACACAGTGCCGTCCGTCAAGGCGCCCTTATACTCCGTGGTAACGAATTTTCCGCTTCCGCATTTAGGGCCGCTTCCTTCTTTCGTAATCTTAAAATAGATTCCGTTTGAGTCTTTCTCGCAGCCCTCTATTACGGAGGCGAGCTCCTTTTCCCTTTCCGCGGCCTCTCTGTCCGCGACCTCTTTCACAAGACGGTCAAAATCCGCCTGTGTGGCGGTAAAGCCTTTGGCCTCATCTCCCTGGCGGTAAATTCTTATGCTGTTGATTTTATCATTCTGGGCGATGGCATTGACTGTTTTCTGGCTGGCCTCATCCACCACATGACCGAAAATAGTGTGCTTTCCGTCAAGCCACGGCGTCGCCACGTGCGTAATGAAAAACTGGCTTCCGTTAGTGCCGGGACCTGCGTTCGCCATGGCCAGAATTCCGGGGCCGGTAAATTTCAGGGAATCAACTATCTCATCGCCGAATTTGTATCCGGGACCACCGGTGCCATTTCCCAGAGGGTCTCCTCCCTGAATCATGAACTCCGCTATCACACGGTGAAATTTCAGTCCGTCATAAAAGGGTTTTCCCTTAGCCGCATTCAAAGTGCCCTCCGCGAGCCCTACAAAATTAGTCACTGTGAGAGGCGTCTGCTTGTAGAACAATTCCAGCACAATCTCACCTTTCGCAGTGTCAATCACCGCAAAGACGCCCTCTTTTCCTTCAAGCGCTTTTACATTCTTTTCCATGGGTTTACATCCTCCAAAATCAAGTAAGACACATCCTAACAGAACTGTCAGAAAAATTTTTTTAGTTTTCATTATCCTCTCCTTACCGGTTTAAATCTAGAACTGAGAGATAAACCATTTGTAAATAGCATCCAGCCGCGAGATAAACGTCTCGTTCATAGTGGACTCCAAAAAAGAAATGGCGGGAAACTTAGAGCGCACCGTCATGTAAATCATAAGATTATCGCCGAGGTCAGTAATCACGAAATTTACCAGAAGCATATTCTCGGCCACCGCTTTTATAGGGCCCACATAAAGCGGAGTTATGTTAATGAATTCCGCGCCCACTTCTTTTTCCGTCTGCCTGTAAGAGATTTTATAATCTATCTTCCCAAAAGAGTTGTCATCCTGAAACACATAAATAACCTTTCCGTCCGCGCTGCCTTCCGTCTGGTCAGGGATTTTAGTGCGGTCTCCGGGGCCTTTTATAGTGTAAGCGCTTTTGTATAGGACTTTCTCTTTTTTCTCGCGCCTGGAATAATATGTGACGCCCTGCATTTTGCTAGCGGACCTGATTATTTTGGAAGAGAGCTCTATGCAGTTGCCGGAATCAAGTCCCAGGGCCTCTTTAGGAATGCTATAAAGTATCTCCGCCATAAAAGAGGGCTCCTCGGCGTTTTTCCAGGAATTTTTTATCTCTGCGTTAAGAGGAGTGTCAGGCAGATGAAGAAATTCCGTAGTTCCCGTCTTATAACGCGTCTCCTGAACTATCTTTCCCTCCTCCGGCGTAAAAGCAAAAGAATGGCAGGCAAGGACCGCGCCTAAGAGAAAAATCATCCTGTATTTTTTTCCCGTTACTTTCATTTGACCTCTTATCTTACGCCTTTATAGATGACGCGCACCTGTTTATATAAACCGTCGCCCTCTGATTTGGTCTCAATGTCAGGAATGTCATTCAAAGTCGTGTGTATGAGACGGCGCTCAAAGGGATTCATCGGCTCAAGCAGAATGGAGCTGCGGTTTGAGCGCACCTTATCAGCGGTCACATAGGCAAGCCGTACAAGGCTTTCCTCACGGCGGATGCGGTAGTTCTCAGTGTCCAGAATCACGCGCACATCCTCGCGGCCCAAATGCCCCGCGTATACATTCGCCAGAAACTGCATGGCGTCCAGGTTCTTTCCTTTGCGCCCTATGAGTATGGAGGAGCTTTCGCTTGTGAGCTTCACCCCAATCTTCTTTTCCTCGCGGAACATGACCTCCACGGTGACTTTGTAGCCCATTTTCTCTATCATGGTGCTAACAAAATCCAGAAGTTTCTGCTCAAATTCATCCTGGGGAAGCGGATTCGCGACTAAATGAGAGTTGTTCGCGATAGTGGTGGCGTTAGGGACTTTTCCGTCAAATTCCGGCTGAACATGATTCTGGCTGTCCACTGTGTGCACGCGGATTTTCACATAGCCCTTTTTAAAAAGGGTCTTTTTCTGCGTCTCAAGAATCTCCACATCAAACTGGTCCTTTTCCAGCCCCAGCTCCTGCGCCGCTTTTTCCACGGCATCTTTCTCTGTCTCTGCCTCGTAATCGTAAATCATATATACCTCTTAAAAAATATTTTTGCGCAAGAATAAAGATTTTACTTTCTTTTTTTCTTACCCATTTTAGCCGCTTTGGTCTGGCTCGCCTTGTTAGGAACAACCGCCGGTCTTTCTGCCGCTTTCTTGGCCTTCTCGGAATTCACAATCCTGTTTATGACCAGCTGCTGACCTATCTGGAAAATATTCGATACAAGCCAGTAAAGTAAAAGTCCGCTCGGAGCATTGTAGAACATGAAGAAGAACAGAATGGGCATTCCGTACATCATCATTTTCATCTGGGTTTGAGTCTGCGCGTTTCCTGCCGCTCCTCCATACTGCGTGATTTTTCCGTTAAGAAGCTGTGTCGCCACATAAATGAACGGAAGAATGCGTATGCTGTTACCCGTGAAACCGGAGATTACGGGAATGTACCTGTTCCATGTCCAGACGCTGTCTCCCACGGAAAGGTCATCTATCCAGCCGGGAATAAAGCTCGCTCCGCGGAAGTCAAAATAATTGTTGAACATGTTGTACAGTGAGATAAGTATTATCATCTGCAAAATCATGGGAAGACATCCTGTCATAGGATTATAACCTATCTTCTTGTACAGTTTCTGTGTCTCCTCCGCCAGTTTCTGCTGATCGTTCTTGTATTTCTCCTGGAGAGCCTGCATCTGCGGCTGAAGCTCCTGCATCTTAACGGAGCCCACGGCCTGTTTTTTGCTCAGCGGGAAAAGTATTATCTTAAGGAGTATGGTAAGCAGTATGATGGAGACTCCCCAGTTATGGGCCAGCTTGTTGAGCATGCTGAGCACCCATTTGAACGCAAGCTCTATGGGAGAAAGGATGCCGCTTGTGCGCAGCGCCTGGTTAAATTTTGCGTTGAACAGACCCCATCCGTTTTTGTCAGACGAGTTGTATCTTACAAGCTCGCTCTCGCTTCTGGGGCCCACATAGATATAATACTCGTCCGTGATATTGGAGCCGCTTATTGAGCTGCGTGTAAAAAGTATCTGCGAATTCTGATAGTCTCCTACGGCGGCCGCTGAGCATTTCACGCGCGGCATCATAGTCTCGGGGTAAGAGGGTTTCACAAGCATGGTGAAATATTTTCCGCCCACGCCCGCCCACTCATAGTAGGTGTCATAATACTTCTCACTGAAATTCTTTCTGACTTTCTTATTGTTTTTTCCCAGAGCCAGATACTCGCGTACCTCATATCTGTTTTTTCTGTCATAATGCGGGCCTATCTGCGGTGACGTGCGGATTGTATAGGCCGCGCCGCCTATGTTAAGCCCGTAGCCGTCATCACTGCCTGACCTTATGGTAACGGAAAGCTTAAACGCATATTCATCCGGCAGGAAAGTGTATAACTTAGCAAGATAGAATTCATGCTCGTTTTTTAAATCATCCTTTACGCTGTATGTCCTGTAAAAGCCCACAGTGTAATCATCTATTCTCTTTGCGGTGAAAATCTCGTTCAGGGGAGCCGCCTCCGTTCCGCCGAACGCCAGCGAGAACGCCCTGTTCGTGTCAGAGACATTATCCACCATCTCCACACCATGGCCCGTGCTTTTATCCATGTGCTCCAAAAGCTGGTAGCTTATTATGTCTCCTCCCCTGCTCGTGAGGATCGCTTTAGCCTTATTCGTGGTTATAGTGAAAAATTCCTCGGCAAGGTCTGCCTCAGCCTCATGCTCAGGATTTCCCTCTTTGTCAGAAAGACTTGCGGAAATAAGAGAAGACTGCTCCTGCGCTATCCTCTCCTTTTCCTCTGCCTCAGCCTGCTGCAACGCAACCTGCTCCGCCTGAGCCCTTTCCTGTTTGGGCATTATATAAGTGGTCTGTACAAAAACCGACGCTATTAAAACTAAGGTACAAAGTCCTATGGCCCATAAAGTATTCTTATCCATGAAAAATGCCTCTTCTAAAAATTATTAGTTTCTGCAACAAAGCATAAAATTTCCCTATAAATCAGGAACCGGATCCCAGCCGCCCTCACAAAACGGATGGCATCTGAGGATTCTTCTAAAAGCAAGATACAGACCCTTTACAGGACCGTGCTTTCTAAGCGCCTCCAAAGCATACTGGGAGCACGTAGGAACATACCTGCATTTAGCCGGAAACAGCGGAGAGATAAAAACCTGATAAAATCTTATAAAAAGACTAAGGAATCTTACGGAAAAATTCCTCAGACCTTTAATAAACCAGCCTTTTGGCATAATGTCTTAAATTGGTCACACCGCGAATGGAACGTGTCATTTCCGGGATACACTAAAAAAAGCATATCATAACCGGTGTTCAGGTGTGTCTTAAAAAATCGATATGTCTCGCGACTATAACGTTTGCTTTTGTTTCTTACCACAGCATTACCATAGCCGCGGGGAAGAGGAAATCCGATTCGATTCATGTTTCGGTCATTCAGCATATAGAAGAGCTTTGCTCCGGCAATGCTGACTCTCTTCCCTTTCTTAAAAAGTCTCTGGATGTCGGCAGGGCGCTTTATATGCTCATCACGTCTAAAACACCCGGTTTTTACAGATTCCGTTTTCATCCCAACCGGCAGAATCACTTACATTTTTTTAGTAAGATTTTTTCCGCCTCCTTTATAGGGCTTTTTCTCGTCGGATACCGTAAGCTTCCAGCGGCCTTTTGCACGGCGGCGGGCCAGGACCGCGCGTCCTCCGCGGGTCTTCATGCGAGCGCGGAAACCGAATTTTCTATTGCGCTTTACTCTGCTAGGCTGATATGTGCGTAACATAATTCTTTCTCCTTAAAATAAATCAAATAGAATGTAGCGCAGAGATACTAGCATTATTTCAAGCCGTTGGTCAAGTTAAAGGCAAGGAATTCAAACTTTAATTTTCATCATTTCGTTGAATTTCATTTCTTAAGTCCTCAAAGATACGGGAAAGCTCCGGCGGAAGAGTTTTTTTGCTCTTTGGGGCCACATCTCTTTTCTCAATCAAAGAAGTGGCGTTTTTTATCTGCTCCTCCTCCCTTTCTATACGTTTTTTAAGACTATTTTTTGATTTCTCCTCGGAATAAGGCTCCGCCCCTAAATCCGAAAGACGCGCGTCGTCGCCTTTAAGCCTTATGGCCAAGGAATTTATTTTAAGCTCTGGGAGCCCCATCTGAAGTCCTTTCATTATGTATTTCTTATGAATCTGCAGGAGCGTAATCCAGCCGGGATGGTCCGCCTCCACAAGCAGGATTCCGTTCTTCAAATCTATGACGCGGGTATGCTCGGAAAGCTTTATACCCTCATTAGGATTAGTATTGCTTTTTATACGTAGAAGAATTTTTTTCCATGTGCTTATAACGGAGTTTGAATTCTCTAAATCCTGGCAGCTTATGTTCTCAAAAGTCCTGTTTATTATGTTCTTGAAATCCTGTATATCCTCTCTCATCTGGACTCTTCCCATCCGCCTTCCTTTATTCTAAAAACGCGGGTATGCTCGCTCATGTAACGCTCATAAGGCTCTCCGGGAAGAAAAGTGCAGAAAAGCTGGTCATATTCCGGAAGAAGGGCGCTCACTTTCTCGCGCTTGTCGGGATCAAGCTCCAAAAGAACGTCGTCCATAAGAAGAACGGGCTTTTTTCCAGTAATTTTAGTGTAAAAAGTGGCCTGGGACGTTCTAAGCAAAAGCGCCAGAAGCCTTCTCTGCCCGGTTGACGCGGTAGGAACGAAGGGCGAGCCTTTGCGGACAAAGCTTATCCTGTCCACGTGCGGCCCGGTAAGTGTCCTGCACATGACTTTCTCCATGTCGCGCTTCTCTTTCATCGTATAAAGCACGTCGTCCATTGAGGGAAGATTATTGTCGCCGGTCTTGCTCCAGGAGGGGCCGTATTTTATGGATACACCGTCTATGCCGGTTATTCTCTCGTAAAGGTCTCCGAAAATCTGATTGAACTGAAAGACAGCGTTCTTTCTTTTTTTTTGAATCTCTATACCGTTAAGGGCCATCTGGGTGTCATAAGTCTCAAGAAGCTCATATTTTTTTTCCTTGAGGCAGATATTCCTGTTCTTTAAAATCCTTTTGTAACGGCGCATGGTGTCTATGTACATTACATCGTACATGCTCAGGCTCTGGTCTATGAAGAACCTGCGCCTTTCAGGAGAACCGACCGCAAAATCCAAGTCCCCGTGACCGTAAAGAACGCACGGCATGGTGTTCACAAGCTCTTTCCTGTCATGCAGGATTTTCCCGTCTTTCTCTATTTTCTTGGAGCCGTTGACTAAAGTTATGGAGGTAGTGTGAGTGTCGCCGTTATCCTCACGGTACATCGTGCGCACGCCCATGGACGACTCGCCGTCCTTTACAAGCTCCGAGTCCATATGCGTCCTGAAAGAGGAGCCGTAGGAAGAGAAATAAAGGGCCTCAAGAAGATTGCTTTTTCCCTGTCCGTTCTCTCCGCAAAAATAAACTTCCCTTGAGAGAACATCCATAGTCCGGTTTTCGAGATTTCTGAAATTCACGGGGCTAAAGGAAAGAAAAGGCAATCTATTCCTTTTGCATCGGCATGATTATGTGGAAATAGTCCGCCTCGGGCTCAGGCTTTAAAGTAACCGCCTTCATTTCCTCAGTGAACTCAAAGGTAATCCTCTCGCTCGATATTCCGCGCAGAGGCTCCTCCACATAGCGGTAGTTTATGGCTATCACATAGGAGTCGCCGTCATACTCGCAGGGAATCTCCTCATCCGCGCTTCCAAGGTCGGACTGCTGGGATGTAATCTTAAGCACGCCGCTTGAAATATTAAAATAAAGCCGGCCGGCCTTTTTATCAACCATAAGGGCCACGCGCTTAAGGGCGTCTATAAGGTCGCTTTTCTGGACTTTAAATGAGTGCGCCTGGTTCTCGGGAATGACACGGGTATAATTCGGGAACTGCCCCTCAAGAAGCACCGAGCCGAACTTATAGTTCGCGAAACGGAAGAAAATCATTTTGTCCACTACCGCTATTGAGATATTTCCCTCAACCGGAGCGTGCTTTAAAATCGTATTCAGAACCTTAGGATGAACTATGGCAGATGGAAAATCAGCGACGCCGGAAAGAAGATTCTTAGACGCGAAGCTAAGACGGCGGCCGTCAGTGGCCACAAGATTCAAATTATCACCGTTTTTCTCAAAATAAACTCCGTTCATAAAATAGCGTGTCTCGTCCTCGCTTACGGCAAAAGACGTCTGAGCTATCATCTCCTTTATCTCTTTTGACGGAACCTCAAAAAAAGGAACGTTGTCCGCGGAGTCAAAGTCCGGGAACTTATCGTTGGACATGCTTTTCATCTTGAAATTTATTTTTTTCGCGACGGGCTTTATAAGCACAGTGATGGACTGCTCCTCTCCGTCCGCGCCAGACTGATTGAACTCAATCTCGCCCTCAGGCAGAGACGTAAGTATTCCCATGAATTTATCGCAGTAAACTGTAGTGCTTCCCTCGCTCTCTATCTGCACTGGAATCTGGGACTCAAAATTAACTTTCACGTCCGTGGCTTTTATTGTAAGAGTGTTATTATATGCTGAAAGAAGGACATTAGAGAGAATGGAGCTTGTATTCTTAGTGGATACAATCTCCTGGGCGATGGATATTTCCTTTATCATTGAGTCGCGGTCAAAGGTAAATTTCATTTCATACTCCGGATTTTTATTTTGTAAGCCTATGATATACTATACATTACAGAAAGTCTATATTATTTTGATATGCATGGAATGTGAATTTTTATGCATTTCTAAATTTATAGAATTTATAAATTTAATAGTATTAATAATAAAGGGCGTTGAATTCTGTAAAAGTGTTGCATCTTTTTGTATTATAAAGATTTATAATGTTGAAAACTTAATTTGTCTTTCAACAGTTTTTGCACTTTTGCACATAATTTAAAGTTTTCCACCGCATTTTATGATGAATTAACATTTATTCAATGAGTTTTCCACATGCTATATCTTCTTGTAATCTTTTATCTGCCGCTTAAGCATCTCAATCATGGAATTCAAGGAGGAGTCCGTCTTGAGCCTTTCCTCGATTTTCTGATAGCTGTGCATGGCGGTGGTGTGGTCGCGTCCGCCGAATTCATCCCCAAGCTCAGTGAACGAATAGTCCAGCATCTCGCGCGAGATGTATATGGCTATCTGTCTTGGAAGCATTATCTTTTTATTCCGGTTTTTTCCTGTTATGTCGCGGACTGAGATATTATAGTGCTCTGCGACGACTTTTTTTATGGTGTCTATGTCTATGGAGCCGTTTGTCTGCTTACTGAACGTGTCCTTAAGCAGATTCTGCGCTATTTCTATTGTGAGAGGCTTGTTAAGGAGCTCCGCGTATGCGGTGAGAGTCGTAAGACTGTGCTCCAGGTCGCGGACGTTCGTCTGAATCCGCTTCGCTATGAAATCAACCACATCCGCGGGAATATGTTTCTGCATTAAGTCCAGTTTTTTCTCAAGAATGGCCCTTCTTGTCTCGTAGTTTGGAGGCTGCAGGTCCATGCTCATTCCCCTTCCGAACCTGGATAGAAGTCTTGCCTCCATGTCCTTGAGCTCGCTTATGGGGCGGTCGCATGTGAAAATCATCTGGCTTTTTTTATTGTAAAGGGCCTCGAACGTGTGGAAGAATTCCTCCTGGGTCTGCTCCTTTCCCTGCAGAAAATGAATGTCGTCTATCAGAAGAACGTCCAGATTCCTGTACTTGTTTTTGAATTTTTCTATGCTGTTGTTCCGCGGAGTGGTGTTCCTCAAGGAGCTTGTGAATTCATTTACGAAATTCTCCGCCGTTATGTAGCATATTTTCAGGGAATTCTCCCTCTCATTGAAAATGTAATTTCCCACGGACTGCATAAGATGGGTTTTCCCGAGCCCTACTCCGCCGTAAATCAGCAGAGGATTATAGTCCTTTCCGGGCTGCTCTGCCGCCTTAAGGCATACGCTGTACGCGAAATTTGAATTCTCTCCGGGAACAAAAGTCTCAAAAGTATAAGATTCGTTTAACTGAGGGTGTTTTTTAGGTTTTATGGTGTCAGAATTTAAAGAATGGCTTGTATTGTAAATGGGTTCAGATACGCTCTGAACAGAAAAATCTGTATCTATGTTTCTAGAAAGAGGTTCAGTTTTAGGTACAGATATTTTGTTTTTTATGATATTCTTTATGGTTATGTGCTGGCCCGTAAGGTCTATTATGCGGTTTTTTATGATATCGATGTTGCCGCGGCTCAGCATCTGGTTCCACATGAATTCAGAGGGCGCGGAGACTGTTATCTCGTTCTGTGTGTCCTCCACATAGTCCACGTTAAACCAGAGTTTGAACTCTTCCTCTTTGTTTTTAAGCTTGTATTCCTCATGTATCTGCTTTATGGCCTCGTCCCAGAAAGCCTTGTAATTCTGTTCGCTCATAGCTCCGTATTATAACCCGCCTTTACTTTTTTGTTCAATAAAGGTATACTGACTTTCCACGATATTCTAATAAATAGGAAAAAATTTAATTAAATTTTTAAGTTTTGGGGATTAAAAATGTCAGACGGGAATAATCAGTATTCGGCGAGCAGCATACAAGTCTTGAAAGGCCTTGAGGCGGTGAGAAAAAGGCCCGGAATGTATATAGGCTCCACAGGACCTAATGGGCTTCATCATCTTGTTTATGAGGTTGTGGATAACTCCATAGATGAGGCCATGGCAGGTTACTGTGACACGATTACCGTGGCGCTGGAGAAAGATGACATATGCCGCGTGGAGGATAACGGCCGCGGAATCCCGGTGGAGATGCATCCCACGGAGCATGTTTCGGCCCTGGAGCTGGTTCTGACACGGCTTCATGCGGGAGGAAAATTCGACAAGTCAAACTATAAGGTCTCCGGCGGACTGCATGGCGTGGGCGTAAGCTGCGTGAACGCTCTTTCTGTATGGCTTGAGGCGTTCGTCAACCGTGAGGGAAAACGCTATGAGCAGAAATATGCCGAGGGAAAGGCTAAGACTAAAGTGGAGTGCGTGGGTGACACTGACGTTCACGGGACCACAATCAGATGGAAGGCGGACGGCTCCATTTTCACTGAGACCACCACATATAATTTTGACGTCCTTGCGTCGCGCCTTAGGGAGCTGGCTTTTCTTAATCCGGGCATAACCATAAGATTCCGCGACGAGCGGCTTGAGACGCCTAAGGAAGTTGTATACCGCTATGAGGGCGGCATAAAGCATTATGTGACCGTTTTGGATGAGGGTAAGAGAGTAATCCCTGAGGAGCCCATCTACATTGCGGGGGCCTCAAACGATGTAATCATGGAAGTGGCGATGCAGTACTGCCGTGACAGCTATTCCGAGAACATACACTCCTATGTCAATGACATAAACACTCATGAGGGTGGAACTCATCTTGACGGATTTAAAATAGCCCTTACTGTGGTGCTCAATAAGCTTCTTGAGGCGGAGATTCCAAGCCGCGAGAAAATCCGGAAAAAACTTCTGAACGTTACTCCTAAAGGACAGAATCCTGAGAAGCTTACCGGCGATGACGTCCGTGCGGGCCTTACGGCGGTTCTTTCCGTTAAAGTTCCTGAGCCCCAGTTTGAGGGACAGACGAAAACCAAGCTGGGGAACAGCGAGGTGCGCACTTACGTTGACAGCCTTGTGAAGGAGAAGCTTACCCAGTGGTGCGAGCAGAATCCGCAGCTGGTGGACATGATTTTGGACAAGGCTGTGGGGGAGGCTGTGGCGCGCATTGCCGCACGCAAGGCAAAGGAGGCCAGCCGCAGAAAATCCGGTCTTGACAGTTTCGGCCTTCCCGGAAAACTCGCTGACTGCACGTCAAAGCATCCAGAGGAATGCGAGGTTTACATAGTCGAGGGTGACTCCGCGGGAGGCTCTGCCAAGCAGGGGCGCGACCCTAAAATTCAGGCTATTCTTCCGCTGTGGGGAAAGATGCTGAACGTGGAGAAATCGCATGCCGACAAGGTGATGAGCAACGATAAGCTTCAGCCGGTTATAGCGTCCCTGGGAACAGGAATAGGAAAGGATTTCGATATAGAGAAGCTTAGGTACCATAAGATAATCATCATGGCTGACGCTGACGTGGACGGAAGCCATATATCAACTTTGCTGCTGACATTCTTTTTCCGTTACATGCCTCAGCTTATAGAGCACGGTTATGTCTACATAGCCATGCCGCCCCTTTACCGCGTAAGCTACAAGAAAAAGGATTATTTCACTTTCAGTGACGAGGAGAGGGATCAGGTTATAGCGCGCCTTCATCAGGAATATTCGGGCGACATAAAACTTGACGTGCAGCGCTACAAAGGTTTGGGAGAGATGGAATGGCAGGAGCTTAAGGAGACCACCATGAGCCCTTCCAACCGTAAGATGAAGCAGGTCCGTTTGACTGACGCGGCCGAGGCGGACAAGATTTTCAACATCCTGATGGGAGAGGAAGTGGAGCCCAGGCGTAAGTTCATCGAGGAGAATGCCGCTTACGCTACGCTGGATGTATAGAGATAGAGGTCCTTGTAAAAAATTTTGGTGGCGTTACTGTCATCTTTTAAAATATATTTTTAGGAAATAATTATGGAAGAGATAAAGACCCCCGAAGGCGGCACCCTTATTCCGGTCGCAATCGAAGCGGAGATGAAAAAAGCGTACATAGACTATTCTATGTCTGTGATTGTGGCGCGCGCGCTGCCTGACGTGCGGGACGGACTTAAGCCTGTCCACCGCCGCATTCTTTATGCCATGAACGAAGAGGGTCTGCACATGAGCGGGAAAACCCGTAAGTGCGCCACCGTAGTGGGCGACGTGCTCGGCCGCTATCATCCGCACGGAGACGCGTCGGTTTACGATGCCATGGTAAGGCTCGGCCAGCATTTCTCCATGCGCTATATGCCTGTTCAGAAGCAGGGAAACTTCGGCGGAATAGACGGAAGCCCGGCAGCCGCTTATCGTTACACGGAAGCCAAAATGTCCAGCATAGCCGAGGAGATGGTCGCGGACATAAAAAAAGAGACCGTGGATTTTCTTCCGAATTTTGACGACACAAGGCAGGAGCCGGTCGTCCTTCCCGCTAAATTTCCGTTTCTCCTGTGCAACGGCTCTAACGGAATCGCTGTGGGAATGGCCACTAACATGCCGCCCCACAATCTTAAGGAGATTTCCTCCGCAATCAGCGCTTACATAGATAATCCTGAAATCAGCACGGATGAGCTTTGCTCTTACGTTAAGGGCCCGGATTTTCCCACGGGCGGCATTATTTTCGGAAAAAAGGGCATACGGGACGCCTATAAAACAGGGCGAGGAAAGCTTATTGTCCGCGGGCGCTTTACCATAGAGGTGGACAAGCACGGAAAAGAAAGCATAGTTTTCACGGAAGTCCCTTACATGGTAAGAACGGATGACCTTTGCAAGCGTATAGGAGAGCTAGCCCGCGAGAAAATAATTGAGGGCATAGAGCGGGTGAACGACAGCTCCGCCGGAGACGATGTGAGAATCGTGATAGAGCTTAAGCGCGGGGCTATGACTAAAGTGGTGGTGAACCAGCTTTTCGCAAAGACCGCTCTGCAGTCAAGCTTTGGCGTTATAAACCTGGCGCTGGTCAAAGGCCGCCCGGAAATCCTGACCCTTAAGCAGCTTATCCAATGTTTCGTGGAGCACAGGTTTGACGTTATAACCCGCCGTACTCAGTTCGAGCTTAACGAGGCAAAAAAACGCGAGCATATACTTGAGGCCCTTATTACCGCGGTTGATAACATCGATGAGGTGATAAAAATCATACGCAGAAGCCGTGATGAGTCGGAGGCAAAAGTCTCTCTCATGGGCAGGTTCGGATTTGACGATCCCCAGGCGCAGGCCATTGTGGACATGAGGCTTGGAAGACTTACGAATCTGCGCATAGACGAGCTCCGCAAAGAGATGGCGGAAGTGAAGGCCCTTATCGCCCACTTGGAGGATTTACTCGCCCACAGAGAGAAAATATTCACGCTGATTAAGACGGAGACGAACGAGCTTGCGGAGAAATACGGCGATGACCGCCGCACAGACATAGTGGCCGGTGAGGTTGAGGAAATAAACGTTGAGGATTTGATAAAAGAGGAGGACATGGTCACTCTTATCTCCAAACTGGGATACATAAAGCGCGTGCCGGTCAGCCTTTATAAAAGCCAGGGCAGGGGAGGAAAAGGCACAATCAGCGCCAGGCTGGTGGAGGAGGATTACATAAACCAGATGTTTGTGGCCTCCACCCATGACCATCTCATGTTCATCACCAACGAAGGAAAAGCATACTGGATAAAAGTCCATGAGATTCCTGAGGCCTCCAAAACCAGCAGGGGAAGCCACATAAAAAGTCTGCTGCAGGTAAGCGCCAATGAGGAGATTACTACGGTCGTAAGCCTAAAAGAATTCAGCGAGAGCCAGTTCCTGTTCATGGCTACCGCGAACGGCATAGTAAAGAAAACCCCCACGAACGAATTCCGTAACGCCAAAGCGCGCGGCATGCAGGCCGTCCGTCTGGATGACGGAGACAAGCTTGTGAGCGCCATTCTTTCGAGCGGAAACGATGAGCTTCTTTTGGTAAGCCGCAGAGGCCAGGCCCTGAGAATCAGCGAGGAGGAGGTGCGCCCCATGGGACGCTCAAGCCGCGGCGTAAACGGAATGAGGCTTTCTAGCGGCGATGAGCTGTGCGCGGCAATCCACGTGGAGGACAACGCGAACATCTTTGTTATAACTGAGAAAGGCGTGGGAAAACGCGTGGACTTCTCGGAATTCAATGCCCATGGCCGCGGAACCGGCGGGCAGCGTGTGTTCGGAAACGTGGAGGATAAGGGGGAGATAACGGGAGCCCTTACCGTGCATGACGATGACTCCGTAATGTGCATAACCAGCCAGGGAACGAGCATAAGGATAAAAGCGAGCGAGATTTCAAAGCAGGGCCGGTCTTCCAGCGGAGTAAGGGTCGTGAACATAAACAGCCCTGATTATGTTGTGGGAATAGACCGCATTGCGGGCTCAGACGGCAAGGACCCGTCCTACGAGGAGAATTAATATTGTCTAACTCCTTGTAATATAAGGAGTTAGAAGTCTTATCCAGTGCGCTTTATGCGGTTTTTGGCAGAAAATTGTGTTTTTTATGCCATTTATCATGGACAAAACACTAGATATAGTGTATACTGCGAAAACGGTAGGAAAATATATGTAACTTTATAAGAATGTAGCTAGTTACATTACCTCCTGTATTCTGCTGAATACTATTCTCCTTGTATAAGCAGATGACCCCATCAGGTACCGGACAAGTTTCCCGACTTGTCCGGATTTTTTTGTTTCACGTGAAACTTTAAAAAATCTGCTTTATATGCTATAATTGTTGTAAACTTTAGAGAAAGGAGAAAACATGAAGCGTATTTTATCTAACTTGAAAAAAGAAGCCATGATTATGGCTTTGGGCGCGGTCTTGGCTGCGGGCAGCGTGTTGGGCATGAGTTGTGAACAACTGGCCGGCAACAACGGCAACGGCGGTAACGAAAACGAAAACCCCGACAATCAAGGTGGTAACGGCGGTAACGAAAACGAAGAAAACAAATACGGCGCCCCGACCGATACGAAAATTGGTGACTTTGTTTTACACAACTTTGTGGGTGAATCCTACACCGCCCCGAAGGCAACCATCGTGGAAGATGTAAACCACTACCTTGGGTTGGCCGAAACCTATATCAATGGCCAGGTCGACGCGTTCGAAAAATCTTTGGATGGCCGCCCGGAGGCCCAAGCATATTTTGCCGACTTGATTAACAGCATAAAAAATAACACCAACGGCAGATTCTATGTTGATCTCGCCTACAACAATAATGCGCGCAACATTGACGGAATCGCAAATAGTATTTCGAATGCCTGCAGTCCAATTATGTGTGATATTGTGAAAAATTTGGACAATATTTATGAAGCTAATGCTATGTGTACGATTTACGAAATCCTTGCCAACGAAGCGTATTACCAAGGTTTGGGCGGCACCCGTGAGGTCTGTGTCAGCAGTTATGATAAAGAAAAAGCCAATATTATCGAACTTGCACAATACAGTGAATTTTTCAACGAACAAAATCTTGATTTGAACGCAATGTACGAAAATCAAAATTTCACCCCAATTACCCAAGTTGCCGATGAGTTTTATCAAAAAGCCGCGGCCAAAATGGGTAACCAAATTACCAAGGATGATTTAATTAATGTCACCAACATGGCCCTGCTCCCCTGGTCTTTCTTGGGCATGGACGATTTAACCCGGTACAATATGAAACATAACTATTGTGGAATGAATCAACTTTCTGATGGTATTACTCTCGATATCAGCAAAGCTATTTGGAGACATTTCGTATACTCACAACAAGACCTTGGTTTAAGTCGTTAAGCACGGTTTGGTTACGGTGGTTAACACAAAATAAAAAAGTCAGGTTCATCCTGGCTTTTTTTGTTAATTATAATCACCATTTCAACGTAACCATGTCGTCACCTGAGGAATTATTCGGAGGTGTTACAAATCCAATCGTAGGACCCGTTTTTCGCCCAGAACTTCATGTAATTGGTGTAACCCACGGGATTGGTATCGTACACCGATTTAATGATTTGGCAGGCACGTTCGAAATAACTGTACGGGATGTATAATTGGACGTAACTGTTGGATTCCGAATACGCGGATTTAATCAGTTTGCAGGCCCTTTCAAAAACAACTATAGTTCCACTGTTTCACGTGAAACTTTGAACTGGCCTGTTTAAAATCGGTGGAAAACTTTTGGAAAAATCCGTTTTGATTGAATGTTTGTAAATGAGCCCCTTTGAGGCCTTTATTTTCAAGGCTTCGCGGGGGCAGTGCTTTATTCTTCCGGATAAGATGGTGCGCAAAAATTGTGGAAAACTTAAGAGCGTTTTTGGGAGGAAATGTCCAGGCGCATCAGTTTAGAGCCGCGCTCTGGAGACCATAGCTCTTTCCGTTTGGGCGGCAACGTGGAAATCTCTGATGCCCTGAAGCCCAGCTTCTCAAACCAGTCCGCTGTCTGTGTTGTAAGAATGAAAATGCTGTTGGCGCCGTTTCTTTTCGCGCGCTCTATAAGAAATGAGACTAGTTTTGGGCCTATCCCCATGTGAGCGCATGTCTTCTCCACGGCTATGCCCGCTATCTCCATTTGACCGCCGTTGTATGGGATTAGCGAGGCACACGCTTTTATCGCTCCGTCCAGCTCGTAAACTATGTAGTTCACATACTGCTCGGCGAGCATCTCCGAGTTACGCGGAAGCAAAATTCCTTGGGCAATGAACGGCTGCATAACGGAAAGAACCGCCGTAATGTCGTCCTTGGACATATTTCTGATGCCGCCATAATTGTTTCTGTAAATCATTGTGCCGGAGCCTAGGTCTGAGAATATCTCGCAGGGAAGACAGCCGTCTATGGACCCGTTCACTAAATGCGCTCTCGTGACTCCATGCTCACAGGCGTCTTTCGCGAGTTTCAGGATATTAAAAATCTTTTCACGTGAAACATTTTTATCTGTGGCTACCAAATGTTCGGTAGCGTTGAATTCAGAATTTTCTGATAACTCTGCGGATTTGGAAGTGAATTTCTTTGAATTTACCGAAAGTTCGGCAGTTTTTATTGCGGAATTCTCTGAATCTTCCGAGTGTTCGGTAATATTTTTTGCCGAGGAGTCGCTGACTGCCGATTGTTCGGAAGTTAAATTTCTGCCGTTCGTTCTAAAGAAAATCTCCAGCTCCTCTAAGTTCATTGCCGGAACGGTTCCTTCCTGGGAAACCCCGAATTCCGCGGGAATATTAAAATTCCTAGATGAAATCTCCGCGTCAGGCACAAGGTAGAAAAGTTTGTCCGCCTGGAAATGAAGCGCTATTTGCTGTGCCAGCTGCACGGAGGATATGTTGTAAGGTTTCCCCGCGGCGCTCCATCCTATGCACGGAAAGATGGGGATAAAATCATTTTCTAGTACGGTCCGTATGGAGCCCAGCTCCAGCCTTTCTATCTCTCCGCTGGTGGCATAGTCAAATCCGTTTATTACGCCTTTGCCGCGCGCCCTTACCCAGTTGCCGATAACCGCCGTTTTCCTTTCTCCGGCCAGTGCGGTCATAATCTGGTTTGAGACATCGAACGCCGCCATTTTTATCAGCGGCATGGCGTCCGTGTCTGTGATGCGGTCCCCGTCATGATATGACCATTCTATGCCGGAATTTGCCAGGACCTGGTCTATACGTCTGCTTGCTCCGGGAACCAGGATTATCCTTATGCCGGCCTCGTGTATAAAGCAAATGTCTTTTATGTGTTTTAAAAATATGGGGGAATCTAAAAGTGTCTCGTCCAAATAAATTATCGCGAGCGCGTTTTTAAAACGCTTTATGTAGCGGATGACATCGCGTATACGCTCGGCCCTTTCCAGAATGACAGCTTCGCTCATGCCTTAAATTATTGCGAATGCGCTTAAAGTGTCAACCGTTTTCCTGTATTTTGTAAGCGGGGATTTTTGCGGGATTAGTCCCATGTTACGGAAGTGTCTATGCCGCTGAAATCTATTTCCGGATGAATCATCTGTGCCAGCATGACAAGGGCCTCCGCTATGCGCGGACCCGGTCTGCTTAGAACGTCGCTTTCTGCCAGATATATCCTTCCGTTTTTTACTGCGGGAACGGAGCTCCATCCGCGTCTGCTTTTTATGCTCTCCCCCGTCTCGCCGTTAATGTCCGGGACTATAATAATTTCAGGTTTTTTTAAGATAATAAATTCCTCGCTCACGAGCGGATACGGCTCCGCTGTGTCTGAGAAAATGTTTGTGCCGCCGGCAGACTCTATAAGATTCGCGATGTAACTTTTGCTTCCTGCGCTCATGAACGGACTGGACCAAACCTCGTAATAGACTGCGGGTCTCTCCGAGCCCGACACCGCGTTCTCTACGCCGGAGAAAATCTGCCTAAGTTTTTTGTAGAGGTCCAGGCTTTCCTCCGTGTGGCCGGTGAGGTTTCCTATTATGCAGATTTCGTTCAGAACGTCGGCCGCGGAATTTACGTTTGAAAGATAGACGGGAATTCCCGCCTGCTCCAGAATCCGTGATATGCCGTCATGCATGCCGGAAGCTCCGTACACAAAATCCGGCTTGTAGAAGAGTATTGTCTCCACGCTCAAAGTCTCCGCGCTGAATCCTCCCACGCGGGGTTTTTGCGTTACTTCCGGCGGAAAGTCGCAGAAATCCGTGCGGGCCACAATCTGGTCCATGGCCCCAATGCCGCATAGAATTTCCGTTCCTGCCGGGCTTAATGAGACAATCCTTGCGTAATTCCGCTCCCGGCTCTCCTGCCTGCCGCTTTTTTGGGTCCTTGAGCACGCTGTTGTGCTATTCAAAAAAATAGTGGTGATGAGGCATAGCCCTGCGCTTATAAATGCTGATTTTCTCATAGAGCCCCGCGTCTTTAATCCGCGCCCCAGTCCTTGTAGTATTCGTCTATCGCGGCTTTTATGCTGTCTGTTATGGGGCCGTCCGCGCCGGGCTTGTAAAGCGCCTCCACTACCTCGCTCATGCTGACTATGGCTTTTGCGGGGAATCCGTATTTTGCCGTGATTGCGTCTAGGGCGCTTGCTGTGCTTTCCGCAGAGCGCTCCTCGCGGTTAAGGCTTACTATCTCGCCTATGATTTTTACGTCCGCGCATCCTGTGACAATGGGATAAGTCTCCTCTATGGATTTTCCGCTGGTGGTCACGTCCTCTATAATCACGACCCTGTCGCCGTCATTTAAATCTGAGCCCAGAAGAATTCCTGTGTCCGCGCCGTGGTCCTTCGCTTCCTTGCGGTTTGAGCAGTAGCGGATTTCTTTTTTGTAAAGCCTTGAGTATGCTATGGCCGTGGCAACGCTTAGCGGTATCCCTTTATATGCGGGCCCGAACAGCACGTCAAAGTCGTCTCCGAAATTCTCGTGTATTGCCTGGGCGTAAAATTCACCCAGACGCATAAGCTGGCTTCCGGTAACGTATGCGCCCGCATTCATAAAGAACGGAGAATGCCTGCCGCTTTTCAATGTGAACGAGCCGAATTTCAAAACCCGGCACTCTACCATAAACTCTATGAAGTCCTTCTTGTATTGTTCCATGCTTTGATTCTACAGGATTTGCGGGAAGATTTCTAGTTTGAGGTCCGCGGCTTGAATCTATTGCAACTTGGATTTTCCGTCGCTATTATAATCTCATGGCACAGAAAGATTTCTTACCAAGCGGGGATGTCCGCCTGGACAAGCTGCTCCGGTTCACCGCGGAGATTGACAAGATGACATCGGTGCTGCGGCGCACCA
>JAFLSO010000022.1 GCA_022510925.1 Treponema sp. | reverse complement strand
CGCCTCCGCGACATCATCATATTCCAGCACGACACGCAGCGTCATCCTGCACCTCCGTTTGATATACGATAACACGAAAATCATCGGGTGTAAACCGAATGTTCCGTTTAGTGCCGCATTCCGCCGTCAGCAGAAATTCCTCTTGGACGGCTAGCGGCAATCCACCGCTAGCAGAAATTTCACTTGGGCATGAGCGCGGCGATAAAGTGGGGGTTCGTTTTCACCGGGTTTTCCTCATATCAGCATGATTACAGCACATTCCGCGCTGTCCGTGGCTTTGATTTTCAGCCGTTCTGTGGCATTGCCCCACGCCTTTTAAAGAAATCGTACCACGATTGCGTTGTAATCGCCCCACGGTTGCGTTGTAATCGTACCAGGGTTGACTTGCAAGCGTCCCACGATTACCCTATGGATCGCCCCACAGTCGGGGGCCGATCGTCCCACAGTCGCAACTGAAGTGTGGGGCGATTACAACGCGGGCATTCCGACAGCCCCAATGTCCGAGCCACCGGCGGTTAAAACGCAAGATGATATGACTCCAAAAAATGCCATTGCTAAAATAATTCTTTTCATCGGTGTCTCCTCATATCAGTATGATTGTGCCGCATTCCGCGCCCCATGCGTGTGATTTGCGGCTCAACCCTTGCCGCCCTTCCTTTTCCTGACCGCAAGCAGAATTGCGGCGAGCAGTATTGCGAGAACAGCGCCCTCCGCCGCAACCGGCACGATGGGCGGAGTGCCGTTTTCACTGGTAAGCAGCCGCATTCCTTTAGGAAAAATCGAATGGGTGCGGACGCAATCCCCCGTGATATTACGCCATCCTCCAGGCAGGCGGCTTTTTGCGCCGGAATCACTGACATAGGATTTCCGCAAAAAAAATGCGGCTACCTACTTAAAGATAGCCGCTATCGGGCAACCGGAATTCGAATCCGGGACCTCATGCCCCCCAGACATGCACGCTAACCAACTGCGCTATTGCCCGAAACAAGTGCGGATATGATAAGAAAATAAGCGCTTTTAGTCAAGTGGTCGCCGCATTTAAGAAAAACGCGCTCACGCTCTTCCCTGCACGCTCATTCACTGTATCCCGTAAGCTCGCGGGCTTTCGCCTCCACTGCGGAGCCTAACGCCGTCCCGTCATTCTGGTTCTGTGTTATAAGGCGCACGAACACGCTTCCCGCCACCACTGCATCCACAAATCCGCAGAGCGCCCTTGCCTGCGCCCCCCCGGTAATGCCGAACCCGCCGTAAACTTTGCTTCCCCCGGCGCTGACCTGCGCAAGAAAATCCAGCGTGGCTTTGTCTATAAGGGTGTCGCTTCCTGTTATGCCTGTGCGCAGCGCCGCATAGATATACCTATACCCGGCATGGGTTAACTTGCTCAGACGGGCGGCGCTCATGCTGGGGGCCGCCACCGGAATGTTAATCATGCCGTTCTCCCCGCATGCCTCAGTGAGCCCCTCATCCGCGTCAAACGGCAAGTCGGGGATTATCATTCCGCTCACTCCCGCGTCTGCCGCCATCCCGCAGAACTTCCTCACTCCGGGCGTGTACACCAGGGAGCCGTAGCTCATAAGATAAAGCGGAAGGTCAGGGAATTCCTTGTGGACAGCCTTTATGAAATTCAGGCCGTCACAGGTCTTGTAGGAGCGTGAGAGAACTTCAGTGCATGCGGTCTGAATAGCAGGACCGTCCGCGCTCGGGTCGCTGAAAGGCAGCTGGATCTCAAGGATATCCGCTCCTCCCCTGACAAGCGCGCGCGCCGCGGTCAGGGCCAAATCGTCCGTGGGATAGCCCGCCACCAGGTGGGCCATAAGTCTTATCTTGCTCATAGGGATTCTCCTGCCATGCTTTTTGCCTCGTGTATGTCGCTGGCGCTCTCCAGCCGCTCAATCTCCGCGCGCAGGAACCGCGTCCATTCGGAGGGCCTGAACACAGGGCTCGTTATGAACACATCCTTGTCGCCCCTTCCGCTCATGTTTATGATTACAGCCTGATCTCCGGGAATCTCCCCGGCGACTCTCATGGCCGCCGCGCCCGCATGCGCGCTCTCCAGAGCGAACAGTATGCCCTCGTTCCTGGCAAAGAAACTCACGGCGTCCAGCGCCTCCCTGTCAAGGACGGAGGTGAATTCCACGCGCCCGCTCTCTCCCAGGGCCGCAAGCTGAGGTCCTATCCCGCAGTAATCGAGCCCGGCGCTTATGCTGCGTGTGGGAAGTGCCTGGCCGTCCTCGTCAAGCAGGAAACGGCTCTTGTACCCCTGGAGTATCCCCTCCCTGCCCGCGCCGCCTGTCATGCGGCTTGCGTTCTCCCCTATGCCGGGGCCTGTTCCTCCCGCCTCCACGCCAATCAGCCTGGGCTCCTTTGAATTTATGAACGGCTCGAAAAAACCTATGGAGTTGGAGCCGCCGCCCACGCAGGCCACCATCGCGCCGATTTTTATGCCGCGCTCCTCAGCCTGCCGTTTGACCTCACGGCCTATGACGCTCTGGAATTCCCTGACTATGTCCGGGAACGGTGACGGCCCCAGCGCGCTTCCCAGAACGTAATGCGTGGTGTCAGGATTCGCGGCCCAGTCCCTCATCGCCTCGTTCACGGCATCCTTTAAAGTGCGGCTTCCGCTCGTGACAGGATGAACTTTGGCTCCGTAAAGCTCCATGGCCGCCACGTTAGGCTGCTGCCGGCGCACATCGACCTCGCCCATGTAGATGGTGCACTCAAGCCCCAGCTTGGCGCATGCCGCGGCCGTAGCGAGCCCGTGCTGACCCGCGCCCGTCTCCGCTATGATGCGCCTCTTTCCCATGCGCCTGGCCAGAAGGCACTGTCCCATGGCATTGTTTATCTTATGCGCGCCTGTGTTCGCGAGCCCCTCAAGCTTTATGTAAATCTGGGCCCCGCCCAGAAGCTTTGTCGCGGCGGGAGCGAAATAAAGCGGCGTCTCGCGCCCTATGTAGTCGCGGCGGATTACATCAAGCTCGTCCAGGAAAGCCCTGTCACTCATGGCCTCCCTGAACGCTAAGTCCAGCTCCTCCAGCGGACGGCTCAGAACCTCCGCCACATACCTTCCGCCGTAACGCTCAAAAAATCCGTTCTCTGAATACGATGAAACGCTCATGCCCGCTCCTGTGTTACTATTTATAGAAACACTATAGCGCAAGTCAGCCTTTATGTCAACATGATTTTAAAAGGATTTGATTCTATGGAAGAATCATAAAAGAAATACCTTGTGCCCGCAGAGGCTTAGGAGAATGCGATGAGCCCCGGGGCACATCTTCAGCAGGATAAAAAAGCGGGGAGCAGAGCGCATCCCGCGCTCATGCCCCGCCGCCGTATACGTCCGCCCGGGCAAAAGGGACGGCGCAATCAGAACCAGAAGCGGAATCCCAGATCTATCGGGATGTTAAAAAGATTGGGATTTATGCCGTTAGTTAAGACAATCATGGGCTGCCATGCCACCTGGGCGTAGAACTCTAGCACGTCCTTGAGAAGGAACACATCCGTTCCTATCAGCGCGCGTGCTCCTACGGACACTGATGCTGCGGAATCAGAGAAATACACCGCGCCTGCAAGTCCCACGCCGTAGAACCAGTGCCATGAATTCTGAATCACGGGATTTCCTATCCACCAGTCCGCGGTAACGCCCAACGCGAACGGATTGAATGACGGAACTGACACCGCGAACACACACGGAACGCCGTCAAGCTTAAACGTTACGGCTCCTGAACCGCTCGTGTTGTCTCCTATGCCCAGACCGCCCTGCAGTCCCACGCCGAACGCGAACACCCTGGCGCAGCCAAGCACGAGCAGCACGCCTGCCAAACTCAAGAATCTTTTCATAGATTTCTCCTTATGAAAAATTATTTTTTCGGCCCAAAACTGAGCCTATTTAAAACACCGCTTACAGCAGATGAATGGCTTACCATCATATCGCGCAGAAGCCGCACGGGAGACGATGCCGAGCCTCTCTCAAGCCCGCAGAAATCCGCGGCCTCGTCCTGCATGAAGCGCGGGGAGGACTCAATCCCGTCACAGAAACTCTCCGTGACAGCGCGCACAAAGTCCAGCTCCGCATCCTGCATGCCAGTGTCCGCCGCGTATGAAATCTCACCGCCGCCGCATGACACCCGTATCACGCCGCCGTCCGCGCATGCCTTAAGCCCGCCCAAATCGCCGTACCCCAGCGCCAGGCATGAGCCGTCCTTTACGAGAAGAATTCTCCCGGAGAAAAAAATGACCTCCAGGCCGCACAGGGATGCCGCAGAGACAACCAAATCTGACCCGCAGCGCGCCACGCACTCTTGCCTAGAAAGCCTTGTGATAGAGTTCAGGAACATTTTTCCACCTTGTTATCAGTCGCAATGGATTTTAAGCAGGATTTGTCAATTTAACTGATAATTTTAATTTTATTACCAATTTAATTATATGTCAATCACAAAAACTTCATAATACAATGAAAATCATGGATGATTATCATCGGGAATTCATAGAAAACCTGAAAAGAATAAGGACAAAGAAAAACATAACTCAGGCCCAGCTGGCCGAGATGTGCGGAGTCTCCACCGGAACCATAGGCAACATTGAGTGCGGGCTGGCAAAGCCGTCGTTCGACCTGATTATCTCCATATCAAAAAACCTGGATACCCACCCCTCACTTCTTTTCTCCACTGATGCGCTCATACCCGAGAGCTACCTTAAGGAGCACTCCATACTGGAGGACCTGTACGCCACGCTGCAAAGCCAGTTCAGCAGGGCGTAAGTCACTAAGTTTCTCAATCATTTGTTGCAAAACTGATGAAGTGATGTTACACTGATTGTAAGTTTCGCGCCCGGGAGCGGGCTGGCCGAAATGAACGCTTACATAAGATTCATTAAAGGAGGAATTTTATGAATCTAAAAGAATATGAATTCTGGTTTTTGACAGGAAGCCAGGACCTGTACGGCGAGGACACACTGGTGCAGGTCGCGAAAGATTCCAAGGAGATGGTAGAGAAACTTAACGCGTCGGGGAAACTGCCGTGCGGTCTGGTATGGAAGCCCACGCTCCTTACTCCCGCCGCAATCCGCGAGACTCTGGAGCAGGCCAACGCAGACAAAAAGTGCGCAGGCGTAATCTGCTGGATGCATACTTTCAGCCCCGCAAAGATGTGGATAGCGGGCCTAAGCGTATATAACAAGCCCCTCCTGCAGCTCAACACGCAGTACAACGTGGAGATTCCCTACTCCACCATGGACATGGACTTCATGAACCTGAACCAGAGCGCGCACGGAGACCGCGAGTTCGGTTTCATCACCAGCCGCATGGACCTGCCGCGCAAAGTCATAGTGGGCCACTGGAGCCATGAGGACACCCAGAAGCGCATAGCCGACTGGATGCGCGTGGCGCGCGCCGTGGCAGACGGAAAAGAGCTGCGCGTGATACGCTTCGGCGACAATATGCGCGAGGTTGCCGTAACTGACGGAGACAAAGTGGAGGCCATGATAAAGCTGGGCTGGAGCGTTCCGTATTACGGCATAGGCGACCTTGTGGAATACATGAGCGCCGTCACTGACGCGGAGGTTGACGCGCTGTACGATGAGTACAGCTCACAGTACGAGATTGTGTACGACTGCGGCAACGGATTTGACAAGGACTTTGTGACAGGACAAATCAAGGAGCAGGCAAAGATAGAGATAGCGCTGCGCCGCTTCCTTAAGGACAAGGACGGAAACGCGCTGTGCACGAACTTCCAGGACCTGCACGGAATGCGGCAGCTGCCCGGTCTGGCCATACAGCGCCTGCTCGCTGACGGATACGGATTCGGAGCGGAGGGCGACTGGAAGACATCCGCCCTGGTGCGCACGTTCAAAGTCATGGCCGCGGGCGAGGTCGTGGCCGGCAAAAAAGGCAACGCGTTCATGGAGGACTACACGTACAATCTGGTTCCCGGAAAAGAGGCGAACATGGGAAGCCACATGCTTGAGGTGGACCCGGAGATCGCCGTATCCAAGCCTAAGATTGAGGTGCATCATCTTGGAATCGGAGACAAGGAGCCGCCCGCGCGCATGGTGTTCAACACGCTTGAGGGTGACGGTCTGGTGGCGGCCGTGGTTGACATGGGCAGCAGGTTCCGCTGCGTGGTGAACGAGATAAACGTAATCAAGCCCGAGGCCCCGCTTCCGAAACTGCCGGTGGCGCGCATGCTGTGGAAGCCCTATCCCAACCTAAGCACAAGCGCGGAGGCATGGATTCTGGCGGGCGGCGGACACCACACCGCGTTCAGCAACATAGTGACCACTGAGATGCTTCGTGACTGGTGCGAGATGGTGGGCATAGAGTGCGCCGTAATCGACAAGGACACGACAATAGCGCAGTTCCGCAACGAGCTACGCTGGAGCGCCGCTTATTTTAACGGCAGGCGCTAAGCCTACCGGCGCATGAATAAAAATCCCCGGCGGAAAGGCCCTGAGCCACGCTCCGCCGGGGATTTTTTTATCTAACGGAATCCTGCCTTAAAGTCACTGCTCCGCAAGGCATTTGTCAAGCGCATCGCTTATGGCCTTTTTGTCCAGGTCGCGCCCTATGACGCAGAGCTTTATCATTCTGTCGCCCACTTTATCATCCCACTCTTCCTTAATCTGGGGATTCGCCGCCAGGATTTTTTTCCGCTCGCCCTCGGGAGCCGCCGCAATCCACTGGCCGGAGTATCCCGCCTGAATCTGGCGCCCGCTGGTCTCGAACACCCACGCCATCTCAGGCTCGTCAGAGAACCACATAAGCCCCTTGCAGCGTATGATGCTACGCGGCCAGCTGTCCGCGTACTTGTCGAGCTTCTGCCGGTCAAAGGGCCTCCTGCGGTAATAGATGAACGAGCCTATGCCGTACTCATCCTCGCTCTCCCCCTCGTGCCTGTGCTCATGGTGATGGTGGTGCCCGTCCCCGTGGTGGTGCTCATGCTCCTCCTCATCGTGGTGATGGTCATGCTCATCATGCTCATCATGCTCATCATGCTCATCGTGGTGATGACCGTGCTCCTCGTGCCCGTCATCGTCATCACCGGCACCGCCCTCCTCCAGCTGCCTGCACCAGCCCGCGCTGGCGTATACAGTCTCAAAGTCAAAGCTTCCCGTGCCCATAATCTGCGCCACGTCCACTTTTCCGTGATCGGTCTCTATGATTTTAACTCCGGGGTGAAGCGCGTCTATAACCGCGCGCACTTTTCTGAACTGCTCCTCCGTGACCAGGTCCTTCTTGTTTATGACCAGCGTGGAGCAGAATTCTATCTGCTGCACCAGAAGGCTCTCTATGTCCTCCTCGCCCATGTCATTCTTTGCGAGCAGATTGTCTCCGCCGGCAAACTCATCCACCAGACGGGCGGCGTCCACCACACCCACGACGTTGTCCAGCACCCCGTTCGACACCTGCTCCAGCGACTGCGCTATGGGCATGGGCTCGCACACGCCGCTGGCCTCTATCATTATGTAGTCGAATTTCCCGCTTCTGATTATGTTCTCTATGTTGCGCACCAGGTCCGTCTTGAGCGTGCAGCAGATGCATCCGTTCGTGAGCGGGACTATGCTTGACGTGTCCGTGATTTTTGCGCCGTCCGCTATGAGCCGGGCGTCCACGTTAACCTCGCCTATGTCGTTTACGATTACCGCCACCTTATAGCCCTGCTGGTTGTTAAGGACCTGATTTAAAAGCGTGGTTTTTCCCGCGCCCAAATAGCCGCATAAAAGTGTCATGGGAGTCTGTTTCTTTGCCATATTACGCCTCTGAAAATCTTTTTTGGTTCAAGGTAAAAGATAATGAATTTACGGAAAATCGGCAAGCAGAGCGCGCTCCGCTCACAAAAAAAAGACGGCGGCCGTTTAAGCCGCCGCCCGCCTACGCAGATGCGCAGTGTGTGGAGATTACGATATTACTCAGTTGTGTCCTCGCCAGCGGAGGATGTTCTGTCATCTATGCCTTCTTCGCCTTTGTCGTTGTACACCCAGAATTCATATTCCGATCCATCCTGAACTGTGATTGTAAACTTAGTCTCTTTGTACTTAAATGCATCTATGTAGAGATAAACAACATCTCCACCTCCTATATATTCACCTTCATCCAAAGAGCAAGAGGCAAATGTAGGAAGACCGTATATATAAATAGCGGCTTTTACCGCACTTCCAGATATTTGGATATTAACAACATTACCGACAGGAGCAATAATTTTATATTGATTAGTTACTCCTCCGACACCATCTCCTATCCACGTCTCACCGCTCCAGTCTATATTACCATCGTCTCCTACTGCAGGGTCGTTGCTATATTCTATATCTATAACTTCGGTTCCCGTACCGTCCGCATAATATACATAACATGTGTACTCAGTGCCATTGTCCGTAATTGTGAATCTGGTTTCTTTAGCCTTAAAGTTTGTTAGATACAGATAAAGGTCTGCCCCAGATGTTGAGAAATTCCCCTTTCCTAAAGAAGTGATGATATTAGCAGAACCGCAAACTACATGGATGGAAGCATTATCATTAGAGGCAGCTACCTTTTTAAGATTAGTCGCTTCTGGGTTTGCAGCATTTGTCTCTATATGTATCTTATACTTTTGGCCGAGTTCTTCACCTTCTACACCATCTCCCAGGAAGTCTATATCACCCCAGCTCACCACGCCAAAAGTGTCCTTTGAATCATCAACTTCACCAGAGCCGGAGCCGCCACCGTTGCCGTTGTCACCGCCGTCGCCATCTCCGCTTCCGCCAGCGTTGCCACCGTTGTCGCCAGTGTTGCCACCGGTCTGCTGTCCGTTGCCATCGCCGCTTCCAGTGTTGGTATTTCCGCCGCCACCTCCATTGGTGTTGTTTCCGTCACCATCGGTCTGCTCCGTTTTGTTTTTGTCATCGCCATCATAATCGTCGCCCGGCTGGCCGCATCCCGCCATCACCAGGGCAAAGGATGCCACCAGCGCCAGGAGCACACGTCCTGCCGCGCGGGTCATTTTCTGTCTTTTCATACCGAACCTCCGTTCCTTGCTTTTTTTCGTGCGGTCTTCCAAAGGCATGGCCAAGATGCCCGCACTTCTTCTTTTTTTTTCTGCCTTTATTATACCCCCCCCATGCATAATGCTATCCCCGCGGTTTTCAGAAAGGTGTCGGTATTTCAGAATCGGCTGTCCCTGGCGGACTGCGGCGGCATTGCGGGCGGCGCGGCGCTGGCGCGAAACTTGCACAATTTTTCTTTTAGGTATATAACAGGTTTTGTCATGTATTCATGGCGTGTATTTTAGGAGAGAGAAATGGGAAAGCAGAAGAAAGAGAAGAAGCTGGCCACGCTTATTATCATAGTCGTGGCAATAACAATCTATGTTCTTGCGGCGCTGCAGGTGGTATTCTCGGTGGAGACGGCGAGCAAGATAACCACACAGAACTATACGGAGGAATGCCTTGAGCTTACCAGGGCATACTCCGATCGAATCGCGGGGAAACTGGAGGAGTATTACGCGCAGCTTGCGGCATACACATCCTCTGACGTGGTGAGGACAGGAGACAACGGGCAGATTACCGAATGGCTTATGAGCCACACTGCCCTGCGCCATCCGGACTTTGACTTTGTGGCGTGGGTGGACGCGAACGGAAACTTCGTCAGCGACACGGGGGAGCGCACAGACGTAAAGGACAGGGGCTACTTCAGGGAGATAATGGAGCTGGGATACGACAGCACCGTGGACGAGCCCGTGACGTCAAGGCTTACTGGCAGGACGGTCATAAACGTGTGCCGCGCCGCCAAAGTCAACGGAAGGACCATAGGGTTCTTCTCCGCCGTAATGGAGATGAAGGCCGTAAGCAACCTTGTGAGCGACATACACCTGGGAGAGACCGGCATAGCGAGCCTGGTCACAGCCAGCGGAAACCTCATAGCCACATCCGGCGACCCGGAGACGGTCATAAAAGACATAGCATCATTCAACCAGGACCCGAAGATGATGGCGCTCATACAGCAGTACGCGGGAACACCGCAGAGCTTCTATTACGTGGGGCGCAATTCCCGCGGCTCCAAAAGCCTTCTGGTGTCGGGCACCGTTCCCAGGACTCCGTGGGGTCTCATGTTCATGATAGACATGAGGCAGGTCCATGCCACCGCAAACATACTGCGCCTGATAATGTCAGTGGCGGGCATAATCACAGGAATAACAATCTCAGTGATAGTGGGAATTATCGTGTTCAGGTCGCTTAAGCCGCTTGTGGTGGTCCAGAATACCATAGGCAACATAGCCACGGGAGACGCGGACCTTACGAAGCGCATAGACGTGGCCTCGAAAGCGAACAACGAGATAGGCGGCGTGGTGCGGAACTTCAACCTGTTCGCGGAGAAGCTGCAGGAGATAATGCGCGAGATAAAAATCTCCAAGGACAGCCTCATAGCGAGCGGCCAGAGCATGAACGAGGCCACCATGGAGACCACGAGCGCCATAACGCAGATAAGCGCGAACATACAGAGCATGGGCAACAGCATAAACAGCCAGTCCAACAGCGTGAACCAGACGGCGGGCGCGGTGAACCAGATAGCGTCAAACATAGAGTCCCTGAACCAGATGATAGCGCAGCAGTCCGAGAGCGTGAGCCAGGCAGCCAGCGCGGTGGAGCAGATGATAGGCAACATAACGTCAGTGGGAAACAGCGTGGGAAAGATGGCGGAATCTTTTACGCGGCTTGAGAACAACGCCGAGGACGGAGTGCAGAAGCAGACCGTGGTGAATGACCGCCTCACGGAGATTCAGGAGGACTCGGAGACATTGCAGGAGGCGAACATCGTAATCTCAAGCATAGCGGAGCAGACGAACCTGCTGGCCATGAACGCCGCCATTGAGGCCGCCCATGCGGGAGAGGCAGGAAAAGGTTTCGCGGTCGTGGCGGACGAAATCAGAAAGCTCTCCGAGACATCCACGGAGCAGTCCAAGCGCATAGGAGACCAGCTTAAGAAGATTACGCAGACCATAAACGGCGTGGTGGAGGCCAGCGGGCAGACCGGCAAAGCGTTCACGGAGATATCCAACGGCATAAACGAGACTAACGTGCTGGTGCGCCAGATAAAATCCGCCATGGAGGAGCAGACGGAGGGCTCCAAGCAGATAACACAGGCGCTTAACGACATGAACGACAGCACGAGCGAGGTAAAGGCCGCGTCGTACGAGATGAGCGAGGGCAACAAGGCTATTCTGGTGGAGATAAAGAATCTTCAGGATGAGACACTTACGATGAAGCAGGGCATGGAGGAGATGGCGCAGGGCACCCAGAAAATAAACGAGACCGGCTCCATGCTCGGAACAATCTCCAAGGAAGTGGAGACATCCATCAAGAAAATCGGAAACCAGGTGGACTTGTTCAAAGTGTAGCCAGCGTCTCTTTGAATTCTTCAAGGCATCCCATGCGGACAAAGGCTTTCCGCGGCGGGGTGCCTTTTTTACGCCCGCACGGCGCTCACTTTTTGAGCCGCACGCCGGTGCCCTCTATTTTTGCGGGGAACTGCTCCACATACACAGCGCGGCCGTCAACTATTCCCACGCGCACCACCACGCTGTCAGTGGCGCCGGGCATATCCTCCATGCCGTTGAAAATGAAATTCCCCATAGAGTAGACGATGAGGCTTTTTCCGTGCCATTCCGAAGGCTGAAGGACATGGGGATGGCTTCCGAACACTATGTCCGCGCCGGAATCGCAGAGCGCCTCGTAGAACTCACGCTGCTTCCCTGACGGACTGAAATGATACTCCTCGCCGCCATGGACGTTCACTATTACAAAACGGCCGTCCTCCTTCTCCGCTTTTACCGCGTCCAGAATCCAGCCGCCCTGCCACAGGATGCCCGCCCTGGTCTCAGTGGCGGTGGCGGTCCGTTCGCCGTCAAATCCCGAGCGCTCCACGGGGAACGCCCCGCAGCTGATTACGGAGATGTCAGTGCCGTTAATGCCGGTCCGCCAGAATTCGCGCGCCTCCTCAAGATTGTGCCCTGCCCCGCTTGACGGAATGCCGTACTCCCTTAGCGCGGAGAGCGTGTCCCTGAATCCCGGCTCGCCGTAGTCATAGCAGTGGTTGTTAGTCTGCATCAGGTAGCCGAAGCCCGCCTTTTGCAGGACGGGGAGCACCGCCTTTTTGAATTTGAACGTGTAGGTTTTAGTCTGATTTTTGTCCGACTCGGTAACAACGCCCTCAAGGTTTCCGATCGTAAGGTCAGCGCCACGCAGGATTGGAAGTGTGTCGCCGAAAACTCTTTCAAGACCGTCACCGCGGGTAAGCAGGATTTCCTGAACGCCGCGCGCTAGCATCATGTCGCCCACCGAGACTACGAATGCCGTCTGCCCGGGCCCGGAATTTATCAGTTTTTTTTTAATGCGGCCTCAATCCAGTCGTCAAGAGGCTTTTCTATGGCGGGAACAAAAATGCTTCTTACCGCATAGCGCGTAAGGTTCAGGGGATAGCCGTCGCTTCCGGCATACACGCCGTCCACGGGAAGCGCGCGGTTTCCCTCCGGCATGCCGCCCGCGTCTGACAAAGAGAGCGATAGCTCAGGCGAAAGCAGCGGATTTTTTCTGACCCTCTCATCCGTGAAGTCCGCGGGAACAGACGGAAGGAAAGGAACGGAGGACAGGGCCCACAGCCGCTCGCCCTGCGAAATGACGGGCGGAACCAGAGAAAAACATTCCTCCGTGCGCAGGGCCGCCGCCGTGACCACACGCGGACCGAACAACGCTCCCTGACGCGATGAGAAATCACCGTCACGCACAAACGAGAACGGAAGCCCCTTCCGCTCGCCGTCAGAAAGCTCCGCCACGCACAAATCATACATGGAATCCGACACGCGCACCTGATAGTCGGTGGGCCTCAGAAATCCCTCGTACAGCGCGAAAACGAACAGAAGCGAAAGCACGGCCGCAACAGCGGCGCGGACCGGCACGGGGACCGGCGCATTTTTCAATCTGGCGAGCATGGCACATTCTACCGCCAAACGCCGTTTTTTTCAAGGAGAGGCGCAGGCGCGCAAAGGCGTACAGTTATTTACAAAACAATAAAATAAAAGTAATGTGTGGGCATGGTTGTAGAAAAGCAGGAGCTTAAGGCGCTCCAGAAATACGTGCTTAGAAACATCGCCGCACTTAAGTCGCAGGAGGGGTCTGACAGCGAGAGGCTCTTGGACCTCACCTTACTGGACTCAAACCTGGCTATCCTTCTTTCATCCATTCCGCGCGGAGAGACCTCCGTCAAGCTGGGGCCCCAGGATTCCCAGATAAAGGACAGTCTCAGGGAGTTCCGCAGGGAGAAGCAGAGAAAGAATTCGCCGTCCGCCATAGCCGCGGTCATAACGTCATACTCGCAGGACGCGCTCAGCCTTCTTATCTCGCAGAAAGAGAAAATCGAGGCCCTGCCGGAGAAGACGCTGGCACAGAACGTAGCGGCGCGCTACGAGCAGGCCATAAGCGCCATGCGGGAGATTACCGGGCTTTCCGCAAGCAGGCAGAGGCTCAGCGCGTGGACAAAGAATAAAATCCCGCTGCCACGGACAGACGCGGGCGCCGTGCTAGGAAGCGCCAGGAGCGAGAGAAAGGCCGCCAGCTCCAGGGAGAACGGGAAACTTGGAGGACGTCCCAGAAAAGCGGGAAAAGCCGCACAGTCAAAGGGCAGGGCGAAAGGCAAGGCCTCCTCAAAAAAATAGACATTTTACCCCTTATAGTGTAGAATACTTTTCTATGAAAACGCACACATTTAAAGGGGGAATTCTTCCCCCTGAGATGAAGGAGCTTTCGTCAAAGCGCGCCATAGCGCAGGCGTTCCCATCATCCAAGACCGTGACCATACCTGTTACCATGGGTGGCGCACCGAACACACCGCTGGTGAAAGTCGGAGACGTGGTTTCCCGCGGACAGAAAATAGCGGAGAGCGACAAATTCATGTCCAGTCCTGTCCATGCGTCCGTGGCGGGGAAAGTCAAGAAAATTCAGTCATGCCTTGTGACCGGCAACACGGAGGTTCCCTGCATAGTCATAGAGGACGACGGCTCCGGGCGCGAGGAATTCATGCCGCCCCTGGATCCGTTCGCATGCGATAAAAAAGAGGCGCTCTCCAGGATAAGGGACGCAGGGATTGTGGGAATGGGAGGAGCGTCATTTCCTGCCCACGTGAAACTGAGCGTTCCCCCGGACAAGACTGTGGACACCGTCCTTCTTAATGCCGCGGAATGCGAGCCCTATCTTACTATAGACGAGCGCACGTTGCAGGAGACTCCGGCAAAAGTCATAGACGGGCTATCAATCGTACTGCACATAGTCCAGGGCGCAGTTCCCGCCAGGGCCATAATCGCGCTTGAGACAAACAAAGAGTACATAGTGCCGCTTTTAGAGAAAGAGATAAAGGAGAAGGGCCTGTCGGACAGAATATCCATAGCGCTCGTAAAGACAAAATATCCCCAGGGCTGCGAGAAAAATATAGTGGACGCCGTGCTCGGGCGCGAGATTCCCGCAGGAAAGCTTCCCGCGGACGCAGGGGCCGTAATCTGCAACGTGGGGACAGTGTGCGCCATAAGCGACTCGTTCCGTCTGGGAAAGCCGCTCATAGACAGGCCGCTCACAGTAAGCGGCGGAGCATGCTCAAATCCGTGCAATCTTACGGTGCCGGTCGGAACTCTGGTAAGCGATCTTATGCCGGAGTTCTTCACCGTGAAAGAGGACGGCTGCGCTAAAATAATCTCAGGCGGTCCCATGATGGGATTCTCCATGATGAGCGCGAATTTCCCCGTGGCAAAAGGCACCAGCGGAATCACTTTCCTTACTGCGGAGGAGACATACCTTACGGACGAGAGCCAGTGCATTAACTGCGGCCGGTGCGTGGGGGCGTGTCCCATGCGGCTTACTCCCGTGCTCATGGCGAACAGCCTCAAGGCGGAGAATACGGACGCGGCCAGAAAATTCGGGCTGATGGACTGCATTGAGTGCGGATGCTGCGCCTACGTCTGCCCCGCAAACATAAGGCTGGTTCAGCGTTTCAGGCTGGGCAAAAATCAGGTCCGCGCGCAGATGGCGGCGGAGAAGGCAAACGGAGGGAACTCCAAGGGGGCGTCAAAATGAGCGACACAAACAAAATATATCTTTCCTCCAGCCCGCACTTCACCAGGAATTCGTCGGTCACATGGATTATGGCTACCGTACTGACGGCGCTTCTGCCGGAATGCATATACGCCGTGATACTGTTCGGGCTGCGCGCGCTTCTTACCATTCTGATTTCAGTGGCAAGCTGCGTGTGCTTCGAGGCGCTTTTTCAGATTATAACGAGGCAGAAAGTCGTCATATCAAATCTTTCCGCGGCGGTCACGGGCGTGCTACTTGCGCTGGTGATTCCCTCCACCACTCCGTTCTGGATGACGATCCTGGGCGCGTTCGTGGCGGTGGTAGTGGCAAAGGGGCTTTTCGGCGGCATAGGAAGCAACGTGTTCAACCCCGCGCTCACAGGGCGTGCTGTAATGTTCATGAGCTTCGCGTCCGTAATGGGGGCCAGCTGGTTCAACCCCAGCGCGGCAATCAGCAAATGGAGCCTCAGCCAGACAGGACTCTCCAACGTTGACGCCCTCTCGTCCGCCACAATCCTCAGCGGAATTAAGGCGGGCTCACTGGATTTAAGCGGAGGCTCGCTCATGGATCTGGTGATGGGGAATCAGGCGGGCTGCATGGGAGAGACTTCCGTGATACTCATCCTCATATCGTTCGTGTTCCTTCTTGCCACAGGGATAATAGACTTCAGGGCGCCGGTCGCCATGGTGGGGACCGTGGCGCTGGCCACGGGAAGCGCGGCGCTACTGGGAGGCTCCACTCTGGCGCTGGCCGGCTACGAGACACTGCTCGCGCTGTGCACGGGCGGCCTTCTTTTCGGCGCGGTGTTCATGGTCACGGACTACGCCACGTCCCCGGTCACAAAGCCCGGCAGATGGATTTTCGGGCTGGGGTGCGGTCTCATAACGTTCCTTATCAGAAGGTTCGGCGGCTACCCCGAGGGCGTCATGTTCAGCATACTGATAATGAACGCGCTGGTTCCGTTCCTTAACAACATCACGGTGCGCAAATACGGCTACGGAAAAAATCCCGCCAAAAAGGAGGAGGCAAAATGAGCGCTTCGTCTAATTCCGGTCAGAATACGGTATGGTCCATGGTCAGGCTGGGACTGATACTGGCCGTTTACGCGGCATCCTCCTGCGCGGTCCTGGCCATAGTGAATAATTTCACGTCGCCTGTAATCAGGGCGAATCAGGAAAGAAAAGCGAATGAGGCGATGAGGGCCGTTTTTGAGACGGCGGAGACTTTCAAAGAGACGGAGAGCCCTCTTCCCGCATCAAGCATGCCGGGAGTAACCATAGACAGCATAACTCTGGCACTCTCCGGCGGAGACGTGGTGGGAGCCGTGGCGCAGGTCTCCGGGCCCACATACGACCGCTCCACTATCATGGTGGGAATGGACTTGAGCCGGACCATAACCGGCATGCGCTATCTGGAGAACACGGACACTCCGGGATTCGGGCAGAAAGGAAGCGACCCCACGTTCACGCTCCCAAGCGGGCAGACTTTCTACGGACAGTTCACTGGGAAAAACGCGGACGGGCCTTTTGTGGTCAGGCAGAATTTCGATGCCATAAGCGGAGCCACCATAACTTCCACGGGCATAGGCAACATGGTTACCGCGGCGGCAGAGGCGATGGGCGCTGTTCTGGAGGAATACAGGAAATGAGCAGAAACGTGCAGATTCTTACAAACGGAATAATAAGGGAGAATCCCCTCCTTACGCTGAACATAGGACTTTGCTCGGCGCTGGGAATAACGACAAGCATCTTTAACGGACTTGGCATGGGAATGGGAATGACGTTCGTGCTGGTCATGAGCGAGCTTGTGATAAGCCTGTTCAGGAAGCACATCCCCTCCGCCATAAGGCTTCCTGTGTTCATCATAGTAATCGCGGCGTTCACCACCATAGTGCAGCTTGTCCTTCAGGCTTACGTGACGGCGCTCTATGACGCGCTGGGAGTTTTTCTTCCGCTCATCGTAGTTAACTGCATAATAATGGGCCGCGTGGAGGCATTCGCATCCAAGAATTCCCCGGGACACTCAGTGCTTGACGCCATAGGAATGGGAATAGGATACACTCTGGTCCTTCTGTGCATCTCATTGATACGCGAGCTTTTCGGAGGCGGAACTCTGATGGCAGGCACGCCGCTCAAGCTGGAGGTCATACCTGAGGCGTACAGGATAGGCGTCCTTAACTCCGCGCCGGGCGGTTTCATAGTGTTCGGACTTCTGGGAGCCATAATGCAGGCCGCAAGGCAGAGCGCGAGCCGAAAATCCGGCGGCAGCACCAAGGAGGCTGAATAATGGCAGACATACTTTCCATTTTCATAAAATCCATGCTCGTGGACAACGTGGTCTTCATCCAGTACCTTGCGATATGCCCGTTCATAGGAATGACGAGCGAGACAGGCAAAGCCGCGGGAATGGGGCTCGCCACCACGTTCGTAATAGTTCTGGCCACGGCGGTAACATGGCCTGTGTACAAACTGGTTCTGGTTCCGTTCGGGCTGGAATTCCTCCAGACGCTCCTTTTCATACTGGTCATAGCGTCCCTGGTGCAGCTTGTGGAATTCTATCTGAAAAAATCAGCGCCCGGACTTTACAGCTCCATGGGAATCTATCTTTCGCTCATCACCACGAACTGCGCGGTCCTCGGAGTCACCATCAACTGCATAAACAAGAACCTGGGCTACGGTCAGAGCATAGTTTACGCTCTGGGAAGCGCCGCAGGATTCCTGTTCGCAATGGTAATCATGAGCGGCGTAAGGGCCCGCCTTAAAATCGCCAGGGTCCCGAAGGCGTTCTCCGGGATTCCCATACTGTATGTGGCGGCAGGACTTCTGAGCCTGGCGTTCCTGGGCTTTAAGGGCCTTATAAAATAAGGGGGCTTCTGATGAAAACAATTATCCTTACCGTAATCGTGGCCCTGTGCATAGCGTTCGTACTGGGACTTCTGCTGGGGCTTTTCAAAAAGATTTTTGCGGTGGAGACTGATCCTAAAGTGGCGGCCATACGTGACATCCTCTCAGGCGGAAACTGCGGCGGCTGCGGATATGCAGGATGCGACGCGTTCGCACAGGCGGTGGCAAACGGAGAGGCTTCCGCAAACGGCTGCATTGCGGGCGGCTCCGGCACGGCAAAAAAAATCGCCGAGATATTAGGAGTGGACGCAGGAAATTCCTCCAGAACAGTGGCGGTCCTTGCTTGCGCAGGAACATGCGGGAACGCAAAGTCACGCGGAGAGTACAACGGCATAAAGACATGCGCCGCCGCACAGCAGGCGGTCAACGGAACCAAAATATGCGCGTTCGGTTGCATAGGCTACGGTGACTGCGTGAATGTATGCCCGTTCGGCGCGCTGGGCATGGGGCAGGACGGGCTTCCCCAAGTGGACTACAAGAAATGCCTGGGATGCGGAAAATGCGTCAAGGCATGTCCCAAGAGGCTTTTCATGCTGGTGGACGCGGACAAAAAGGGCAGCATCGCACTATGCTCCAACCGCAGCGACAACAAGCCGGCCATAAAAAAGAACTGCTCCGCGGGATGCATAAAATGCGGCATCTGCGAGAAAAAATGCCCGGAGCAGTGCCTCGCCGTGACAGACGGAATACCCGTTATAGATTACGGCAAGTGCACCAGCTGCGGGGAATGCATAAAAGCGTGCCCTGACAAAGTCCTCCATCTTATACAGGACATCGTAAGCGCATAGAATTTTTTCAGGATAAAGTGTAGAATGGCCGCATGATTGCAGAAGTAGCCATTACGCTTTATCCTGAGCAAGAGAATGACAAAAGTTTTATATCAAACCAAATTCTTAAGGAATTAAAAAAGAACGGCATCACAGTTCCAAAGAACGAGCCTCTCACATATCATGTCATAAAAAAATCCATCGACGCGCGGCACGGCAGACAGAAATTCTTTGTGCGCTATAAAGTCCGTGCGGGAAAATCCCATGACGAGGAGACTTTCGCGCTGCCAGAATGGAAGACCGCGGACGGCGACAAGTCCGTTCTGATAATCGGCTCAGGGCCTGCGGGACTTTTCGCGGCGCTCAAGCTTCTGGAGCACGGCATACAGCCTGTGATAATAGAGCGCGGCAGGGAGACAGGGGCGCGCAAACGAAGCATAGCCGCCATAAGCACCAGGGGCGAGGTGGACCCCGACTCGAACTACTGTTTCGGAGAGGGAGGCGCCGGCACTTTCAGCGACGGAAAACTTTACACCAGGAGCAACAAGCGCGGGGACATCCGCCGCATACTCAGCATATTCAGGCATTTCGGAGCGGATGAGAGAATACTCACTGATGCCCATCCCCACATAGGAACCGACAGGCTTCCCGCCATAATAAATTCCATGCGAGAGAGAATACTCTCATCAGGCGGAAAAATATTCTTCAGCACCCGCTGCACGGATTTCATAATGGACTCAGGCACAATACGCGGAATCAGATGCGTCCACACGGAGACCGGCATGGAGAGAGAATTTTTTTCTGACGCCGTGATTCTTGCGTCGGGCCATTCCGCGGGCGACATTTACGCGCTTCTGTCCCGCATAGCGCCGTCATCACTGGAGGCCAAGACTTTCGCAATGGGCGTAAGGGTCGAGCATCCCAGGGAGATAATAGACCGCGTGCAGTATCACGGAGGCGCGGGAGGAGCTGATTTGGGCGCGGCGGAGTACAGGTTCACCAGCCAGCAGGAAGGCCGCGGCGTTTACAGTTTCTGCATGTGTCCCGGAGGCTTCGTGGTTCCAAGCGCCACATCGCCGGGGCAGACAGTCGTTAACGGAATGAGCGCTGCCAGGCGCAACGGCAGGTGGAGCAACGCGGCGTTCGTGGTGGAGACAAGGCCCTGTGACGTGCCAGATGAATTCAAAGAGAAAGCGGAACGGGCCGGGACTCCGCAGCTTGCGGGCCTGGAATACAGGACATGGCTTGAGGAGGAAAGCTTCAGGCAGGCGCAGAACGCCCGGTGCGGCAAAGAATACCAGAGCGCTCCCGCCCAGAGGCTGGAGGATTTTCTAAAAGAGAGAGAAAGCCTCTCCCTGCCAGAGACCAGCTATGCGCCGGGAATAGTTCCGAGCGCGCTGCATGAATGGATGCCGCATCACATATCATCCCGCCTCAGGGCAGGGCTTTCGGAGGCAGGAAGAAAAATGCCGGGGTTCATCTGTAAAGAGGCGGTCCTCATAGCGAGCGAGACAAGGACCAGCACACCTGTCAGGATTCTGCGCCACAAGGAGACCATGGAGAGCACCGCGATAAAAAGGCTTTATCCCGCAGGCGAAGGAAGCGGGTACTCAGGCGGAATAGTGAGCAGCGCCATGGACGGAGAGGCATGCGCCGAGAAAATAGCGCAGGCATTGGGAGCAAAGACACTCGACTAGAGCAAGATGCATGCCCGTGCCTTTGCAGAAAGTAAAACTAAAGTCCGGCTAAAAATTATTTTTCTATGACCGCGCTCAGAAACTGTTTAAGGCGCTCGCTTTTAGGCTCCTGGAAAATCTGCGCGGGACTCCCCTCCTCCGCTATTACGCCAGAATCCATGAAAAGGACGCGTGTGGCCACCTCGCGCGCGAACCCCATCTCATGCGTCACAACGACCATCGTCATGCCGTCATCAGCAAGATCTTTCATCAGGTTCAGGACCTCGCCCACCATCTCAGGGTCAAGGGCGCTCGTGGGCTCATCAAACAGAATAACGTCCGGGTTCATGGCCAGGGCGCGCACTATGGCTATGCGCTGTTTCTGACCGCCTGAGAGCTGCGACGGATATGCGGCCGCTTTCTCAGAAAGTCCGATGCGCTCCAGAAGCCTCATGGCGTTCGCCTCCGCCTCATCCTTGGACTGAAGCTTAAGCGTTAACGGCGCGAGCGTTATGTTCTGAAGGACCGTAAGGTGCGGGAAAAGATTGAAGTGCTGGAACACCATGCACATCCTGGCTCGTATCCTGTTTATGTCGGTCCCCTTGTCAAGGATATCAGTGCCCTCGAAAAAAATGTGACCGCCGTCAGGAATCTCCAGCATGTTAAGGCAGCGTAGGAAAGTGCTCTTGCCCGCGCCGGAAGGCCCTATGATTACGATTTTCTCGCCCTTACGTATAGTCAGATCTATGCCGTTTAAAATACTAAGGCCGCCGAAACTTTTGCATAAGTCCTTAACCTCTATCACTTCTGGCCATCCTTTTCTCGAACACTCCGAAAATTCTTGTGAGCCCCACCGTAAGAAGCAGATAAATGGCGGCGCATGAGAGGAGCGGAATCCACGCGTTGTACGTGGCATTGCGTATGTTGTCGCAGGCTTTCTGCAAGTCCACCACGGCTATGAAACTTGCCACGGAGGTCTCTTTTATCAGCGTGATGAATTCGCTCACGAACGTGGGCAGTATGGTTCTTACGGCCTGCGGAAGGATTATCTTGCGCATGGTCTGCCACCATGTGAGCCCCAGGGAGCGCCCGGCCTCCATCTGCCCGCCGTCCACGCCCTGTATTCCCGCCCTGAAAATCTCGGTGCAGTACGCGCCGCTGTTTATGCCGAACGAAAGAATCGCCACCGCCACCGCATTGCTCATGCCAAGCGGAGAGAAAATCACGAAGTAGCATATCATAAGCTGCGTGGCCATGGGGATGCCGCGTATGACCGTAGTGTAGACATTCGCTATTCCGCGCAGTATTTTTTTTGAGGAGATTTTAAATAGCGCGAAAACGCATCCCAGGACAGAGCCTATCGCTACCGCACAGAACGCTATGAGCAGCGTGGTTCCCAAGCCTTTCGGTATCAGAAGCCATCTGCCCTGTGCGATCATGGTGCGGTAAAAAGATTCAAACATAGTTTCCTCTAAGAAGGCAAAAGCGGAGCGCTTTATTTCCTTACGATGATAACCTGGTTTGAAGTGTAATACGGCTCGGAGAAGTCCACGTTCTGGCGGCGCTCGTCAGTGGCGGTCATGCCGGCGGCTATAAAATCAATGGCACCGGACTGAAGCGCGGCTATGAGGCCGTCAAAGTTCATGTCCACGACCTCCAGCTTCCTGCCGTAGTCCTTGGCGATTAACTGGCTCATGGTCACATCAAATCCCACGATTTTAGTGCCCTGCATATACTCAAACGGGGGGAACGCTGCGTTGGTCCCCATCTTAATGACAGGCGCGCTCTCAAGTATGTAGTCTCCGGGAATGTTAATCTCACCGTCCACAGGCATGAAAGAGCCGATCAAATCCTCGTACAGACCGTTCGCCCTGATGGAGGCCACGGTATTGTTTATGGACTTCAGAAGGGCGCTGTCTCCCTTGCGGACCGCTATGGCATACTCCTCGGAGGCGAACGCGGCGTCCACTATGCGAAGTCCGGGATTGCGCTTCACAATCTCCTTGGCGGGAAGCTCGTCAAGGACCACTGCGTCTATGGCTCCGTTCTTAAGGGCGAGCGCAGCGTCTATTCCGTTCTTAAAAGATTTAAGGTTAGCGTTCTTAACCTCTTCCTGCACATAAAGCTCGCCGGTAGTTCCGGCCTGACATCCTATAGTCTTGCCCGCAAGATCCTCCGCGCCGTTAATGGTGACCTGCGTTTTCTTAGCGCAGCCTGCCAGAACAAGGACCGCCGCCAGAGAAGCGGCCGCTAAAACTGTTTTTTTCATAAGACACCTCATGTCAAAGAATAAAGGCGGCGGCAAAACCGTCCTGCCCGATGCGACAACTATACGGATATTTTTGCGCTTGGTCAATTATAATCAGAAAGAAAAGATTCCGGGCGGTCCCGTCACTCCGTCCCGCGCAGATTCGGCACCACCTCGGCAAGCATTATGGCTGCGAAAATCATGGCGAAGCCCGCCGCCATCCTAAGCGTAAGAGGCTCGTGCAGGAAAAGCGTGCTGAACAGGACGCCGAACACGCTCTCAAGCGACATAAAAAGCGAGCCCAGCGCAGAGGGAACGTATTTAAGCCCCACATTCTGCAACAGATACGCTATCATCGTGCTGAAAATCCCCAGGTACAAGAGGGAGAGCAGCACCCTCACGTTGGACACCGCCTCCGCCGGAAAGCCGCCCTCCATGAACGGGGCCACAATCCATCCCGCCAGCGCTGTGAAGCAGAACTGCAGCACGGTAAGCAGAACAGGGTCCTCATTCCTGGTATAGTGGGAGATGCATATTATGTGTATGCCGTAGAAAATCCCGCATATAAGCGTGAGAACGTCTCCCTTGTTGACCTTAAGGATTCCGTCACCTCCGCCCAAAGAGAGGAGCCCTATTCCCGCCAGGCAAAGCACCGCCGCCAGAAACACGAACCATGCGGGGCGCCTCCTGTAAAGCGGCCAGGAGATAAGCGGAACCAGAACCACGTAAGTGGTCGTGAGGAAAGCGTTCTTTCCCGCCGTGGTGTATGCGCAGCCTATGGTCTGAAAAAAGTACGCCAGAAAAATCAGCAGGCCCAGGACCGCCCCGTGAGCCAGATATGAGAGGCTCATCATCCTGAACCTGGGAGCGAACACCGCCGACAGCAGGACCGCCGCCACAGTGAACCTCAGCGCGACCATCCACACCGCGCCTATGTAATCCAGGCTGTCCTTTACGATTACGAACGCGAATCCCCAAATAGCCGCCGCAAGTATAAGTCCCGCGCTGGCGGCGAATGTCCTATGATTTTCCACATTATAGCGCATGGACTACATTTTCTATAAATAAAGATTTTTTGCAAGTGTACAAAAACCAACGTTTATGCTAAAGTTCCTGTATGGGAAACTCCACGGTCCTAAAACCCGAGCGGCTGGACAGAATCCTGGCGAACAGCGGGCTGGGCTCAAGAAAACAGGTAAAGCGCATCATACACTCAGGCAGCGTCACCGTGAACGGAGCCACGGTAAGGGACGACTCTTTTAAGGCCGTGCCCGGGAAAGACACAATCGCAGTGGACGGAAAGGAGCTTGACGTGCGCGCGGACGCATACTTCATGCTGAACAAGCCCGCTGATTATGTATGCGCCACAAAAGACGGCTTGCACTCCACCGTGCTGGACTTATTCAAATCCGACAACCACAAGTATCTGGGCGGAACTCTAAGTCCTGTGGGAAGGCTTGACATAGACACCGAAGGCCTCCTCATCGTCACAAGCGACGGGGTTCTGAATCACAGGCTCACGTCGCCCGCGTTCCACGTTCCAAAGACATATCTGGTGCATTTAAAAGACAGCGCCGACGAGGAGACGAGGAGGCTGTACACGCAGAGACTGTCGCAGGGAATACACATTCCGCCCGAAGGAAACGAGAAGGAGGCTGACTGCCTTCCCGCCGAGCTTGAGTGGAGCGGCCCGGAGAATTCCTGCGTCATAACCATTTACGAGGGTAAATACCACGAGATAAAGCGGATGTTCCGCGCGCTCGGTAACGAGGTCACGTATCTGAAGCGGCTCAGCATGGGGAGCCTCTCGCTGGATCCGGACTTAAAGCCGGGCGAATACAGGCCGCTTACGGAAGAGGAACTTAATCTTTTAGAGAAAATATAACGGAGAAAAAAAATGCTTTCAGACATTCAGATAGCGCAGCAGAACGAGATGCTTCCCATAACGCAGGTGGCGGAGAAGATAGGCATAATACCTGAGGACATGGAGCTTTACGGCAATTACAAGGCTAAGATTTCTTTTAAAAAACTGAACGGGCTTCTGGAGCGCGCGGGAGACAAATCAAGCCGCGGAAAGCTGATTCTGGTGACCGCGATGACACCCACCGCGGCGGGAGAGGGAAAATCCACAGTCACAATAGCGCTGGGAGACGCCCTCAGGAAAATCGGAAAGAATTCAGTGATAGCGCTCCGCGAGCCCAGCCTGGGACCGTGCTTCGGGGTAAAGGGCGGCGCGTGCGGAGGAGGCTACGCCCAGGTAGTCCCCATGGAGGACATAAACCTGCACTTCACGGGAGACATCCATGCCATCACCGCGGCGAACAATCTCATGGCGGCACTCATAGACAATCACATACAGCAGGGAAACGAGCTGGGCATAGATCCGCGCACCATAACATGGAAGCGCTGCGTGGACTTAAACGACCGCGCGCTCAGGAACGTGACAGTGGGACTGGGCGGCAGGACAGACGGTATTCCGCGCGAGAGCCATTTTCAAATCTCCGTGGCAAGCGAGATAATGGCGATTGTCTGCCTGTCAAAGAGCATAAGCGAGCTTAAGGAAAGAATAAGCGGCATAACCATAGGAGAGACATACTCCAGGCAGCCCGTCAGGTTCGGAGAGCTCAAATGCACAGGAGCGGTCGCCGCGCTTTTAAAAGACGCCCTCAGGCCCAATCTGGTTCAGACGCTGGAGCACACGCCCGCTTTCATTCACGGAGGGCCTTTCGCAAACATAGCGCACGGATGCAACAGCGTTAACGCCACTCTGTGCGCCATGGCATCCGGGGACTACGTGGTGACAGAGGCAGGATTCGCCGCGGACCTGGGAGCCGAGAAATTCTTCGACATAAAATGCAGGAGCGCGGAAATCTCTCCGAGCGCGGGCGTCATAGTCGCCACCGTAAGGGCACTGAAAATGCACGGAGGAATTCAGAAGGCGGACCTGGCAAAGGAGAGCACAGACGCGGTGGAAAAAGGATTCCAGAATCTCCGCACCCACATAGAGAACGTAAGGAAATTCGGGATTAACGTGGTGGTGGCGGTGAACAGATTCGTGAGCGACACTGACGCTGAGCTTTCCCTGGTGCGGAGGCTGTGCGATGAATGCGGCGTGAGGGCCGTAATCTGCGAGGGATGGGCGCATGGCGGAGAGGGCGCCAGGGAGCTTGCGGAGGCGGTGGTGGAGCTTTGCGGTAAGCCCTGCGACTTTAAATTCGCCTACGGAGAGGACATGCCGCTCAAAGAGAAGATAGAGACTCTGGTGACAAAAATCTACCGCGCGGAGAGGGCCGAATTCGAAAGCAAGGCCCTTAAGAAACTGGAGCGCTACGAGTCGCTGGGCTACGGGAGACTCCCGGTATGCATGGCCAAAACCCAGAATTCCATAAGCCACGACAAATCCGCCGCGGGCGCGCCAAGCGGATACGTTTTCCCCGTGCGGGACGCGCAGCTTTACAGCGGCGCAGGATTCGTGGTGGCGTTCGCGGGAGACATAGTTGACATGCCGGGGCTCCCCAAAGCGCCGTCCGCACTGAGCATAGACGTGGACGACAACGGGCTCATATCAGGCCTTTTCTAGGAGAGCCAGGCGCCGGGCACTCCGTCAGACAAGCTCTTTTTTTATCGCGGAAAGAAGCTCGTCATAAGTCTCAAACGCAGGAAGGTCCGCGTTGTCCGCCTTTATCTGCTCCGTGCTTTTAAATAAGAATCCGGCCTTGCTCGCGCGAATCATGGCAATGTCGTTGTGGCTGTCTCCGCTCGCAATGGTGGTGAATCCTATGGACTGCAACGCCCTGACCGTGGTCAGCTTGCTCTGGGGGCAGCGCATCTTAAATCCCGTAATCTCGCCGGAGTCAGAGACCTCCAGTGTGTTGCAGAAAAGTGTCGGATATCCGAGTTTTCTCATCAGAGGAGCGGCGAACTGCGTGAACGTGTCGCTTATGATTATCACCTGGCAGATGCCGCGAAGCTCATCCAGGAATTCCCTGGCGCCCGGAATAGGATCTATTCTGGAGATGGTCTCCTGAATCTCATTCAGCCCAAGCCCGTGCTCCTTTAAAATGCCCAGCCGCCACCTCATAAGCTTGTCGTAATCAGGCTCATCGCGCGTGGTGCGCTTAAGCTCAGGAATCCCCGATGCCTCCGCGAACGCTATCCAAATCTCAGGAACCAGAACGCCCTCCAAGTCCAGGCAAGTAACATACATGCTGCCGCTCATTTTTTTCTCCCGTAAAAATCAGTGTGGGACAAAAACCCTAAGGCTAAAGTCACAGGAATATTAGCACGCGCACATAATTTTGTCAGCAAGCGGACAGGGATTCAGCCCGATTATCCACGCGCCATCCCTTTATCGTGTCACGCCGCGGAATTGAGCGCATGTTGATTTGCGGAATGGAATTGACTATAATGCCCTGTGAGAGGCAAAGGCAGGCACCCGCGGATTTTAAGGCACTTAGCATGAGCATTGCGGGCACGGAGAGGAATCACATTCAATGCGGCATGGGATTCAAATACAGAATATTATAAAGGAGAAGAGAATGGGCGACAGTTTGGAGAAAGGAAAAGTATCCGACGTTTATTTCACGGACTTCCGCACGGAGAAAGACGGCGGTCTCCCTTTAAAATTGCAGACACTCATAAAGAAAGCGGGCATAGAGGACATAGACTTTGACGGAAAATTCACCGCGATAAAAATGCATTTCGGCGAGGCGGGGAACCTGTCTTTCCTGCGCCCTGAATACGCGCGCGCGGTGGCGGACGTGATAAAGAAACTGGGAGGAAAACCTTTCCTTACGGACTGCAACACCCTCTATCCCGGCTACAGGAAAAACGCGGTGGACCATCTGGACATAGCCACGCAGCACGGATTCATGCCCATAACCACGGGATGCCAGGTTATAATCGCGGACGGGCTTAAGGGCACGGACGAGGCTGAGGTTCCTGTTCCAGGCGGAGAATACTGCAAGACCGCACGCATAGGGCGCGCGATAATGGACGCCGACGTGCTCATCAGCCTGAATCACTTCAAGGGTCACGAGGCCACAGGATTCGGCGGAGCGCTCAAGAACTTAGGAATGGGCTGCGGAAGCCGCGCGGGAAAAATGGAGCAGCACAACTCAGGAAAGCCGGAGGTGGATCCCGACGAGTGCAGGAACTGCAAGGTGTGCGCAAAAGAATGCGGCTCAGATGCAATAAGCTACGGCACCGGCAAGGCCGTGATAGACCAGGAGCTCTGCAAGGGCTGCGGACGATGCATAGGCGCATGCAATTTTGACGCCATATACAATCCCAACGCAAGCGCCAACTCGGACCTGGACTGCAAGATGGCGGAGTACGCTCATGCGGTGTGCCACGGAAGGCCGTGCTTCCACATAAACCTTATCCTGGACGTAAGCCCCTACTGCGACTGCCACGAATACAACGACGCGCCTCTCATCCCGAACATAGGGATGGCGGCAAGCTTCGACCCTGTGGCGCTGGACCAGGCAAGCGCAGACTTATGCCAGAAAGCCATGCGGTTCCCCAACACACGCATCACGGACAACGAGAGACGGAGAGGACTTAAAATCACCGGAGACTTATGGCATGACTCTGAGCCTGACAGCGTATGGGACATGACACTTGTCCACGCGGAGAAGATAGGGCTCGGAAGCCGCAAGTACAATCTGATTACGATAAAATAAGGAGCCCCTCCTCAAGGGAAAAATCCATGGCCGCGAGAAACTCCAGCACAGACATGACGCAGGGCGGCATCACACCGCTCCTGATAAAATTCGCCATGCCGCTTTTAGTCGGAAATATCTTCCAGCAGATGTACAACACCGTGGACAGCTTTGTGGTGGGAAACTTCGTCGGAAAAGAGGCGCTCGCGGCAATAGGCGCCACGGCCATGCTCATAAATACGCTCATAGGATTCTTCTCAGGATTCTCCACGGGCGGCTCAATCCTTATATCGCAGTTCTTCGGCGCAGGGAACAGTGACGCCGTAAGCAGGACATCGCACACAATGGTCGTGTCCACCGTGGCAATGGCCGTAATACTGACCGCGGCCGGCATAAGTCTGAACCGCCTCATGCTTGACGCCATCTCAACCCCGCCAGACGTAATGGACCAGGCGGCGGACTACCTTCACATTTACTTCGAGGGCCTGGTTTTTCTCATGCTCTACAACATGGGAAGCGGCATACTAAGGGCGGTGGGAGACTCCAGAAGGCCGCTTTACATCCTTATCCTTACATCCATCCTTAACGTGGCGCTTGACCTTACGTTCGTCATTCTCCTGGGCATGGGAATAAAAGGCGTGGCGTATGCTACGCTCATATCACAGGCGGTGTCCGCAGTCCTGGTGCTGGCGCTTCTTTTCAAAACCGACGAGTGCTACGGCCTCAAACTGAGAAGTCTCCGCATAGACCTAACATACTTCAGGAAAATTCTAGTCTTCGGGCTCCCGGGCGGACTCCAGCTGAGCATAACATTCCTCTCGAATACGTTCGTCCAGTCATACATAAACAAATTCAGCTCCGACGCCATAGCCGGCTGGACGGCGTTCTCCAAGATAGACAACTTCTGCCTGCTTCCCATGCAGTCGGTGTCGCTCAGCGTCACTACTTTCGTGGGACAGAACTACGGGGCGGGAATGATAGCGCGCGCCAAAAAAGGCGTCACCGTCTCCGCCCTGCTCAGCATGGCCATAAGCCTTGTAGTAATGATTCTGACCCTGGCATTCTGCGAGCCGCTCATCTCCATTTTCAGCAAGGAAAGCTCGGTAATCTACTACGGAACTTATTTCCTAAGAACAGCCGCTTTCTTTTATCTCATACGCTGCCTTAACCAGGTATATGCCGGAGCCATGCGCGGACTGGGGAACGCCGTTCTTCCCACGCTTGTCCTCCTGGGCTCGTTCGTCCTTTTCAGGCAGATTTACCTCGCGGCGGCCACACGCCTCACGGAAAGCTTTTTCCCGGTGGCTCTGGCGTATCCCATAGGATGGGCGGTGTGCAGTATCGCGATGCTAACAGCCTACCGTTTCTATCTGCGAAAAAAATTTCCCGGATAAGGCATTAAGGCTCAGGAC
>JAFLSO010000021.1 GCA_022510925.1 Treponema sp. | reverse complement strand
TCCCCTCTCTCGCATACTTGGAACTGCGAAGATTAGTTTTGCGGAAATAGCTCAGTGGTAGAGCGCCACCTTGCCAAGGTGGATGTCGCGGGTCCGACTCCCGTTTTCCGCTCTAAGCTTAAGGCGATTTAGGCAAAAGTCTGAATCGCTTTTTTTTTAACCGGGCCGCGCGAACGGCGAAATATTTTTTTCAAGGGGTAGACAAAGTGAACGTTACCAAAGAGATTACAAAGCTTGAGAAATCAGCGGTAAAACTTACGGCTACAGTGGCGCAGGCGGATGTGGATGCCGCCTACAGGACCAGCATGTCAAAGTATGCCAAGAACATTCAGATTCCGGGTTTCCGCAAAGGTCATGTACCCCAGCACATCCTGGAGCAGAAATACGGTGAGGCGCTTAAGGGCGAGATTGCGGGGGACCTCATAGATGACGCGCTTAACGAGATTCTTCAGTCTGACGACGCCAAGGACTTCCGTCCCCTGCCCTACGCGCAGCCGCGCCTTGATGGCGACAAGCTTCCCGAGCTGGACATCACAAAGGACTTCACGTTCACCGTAATATACGACGTGTTCCCCAGCGTGGAGGTAAAGAATTTCAGCGGCATCGTGATAAAGGAGCCGCAGGTCACAGTGGGGGACGCGGACCTGGAGGAGGAGCTCAAGGCCATCCAGGAGCGCAACGCATCCATACTGGACAAAAAGGACGGCGACCCCGTGGCCAAGGACGACATCGTAACGATAAACTACAAGGAGCTGAATGACGACGGCTCCACGGCAGAGGGCAGCGAGCGTGAGGGCTTTGTGTTCACCGTGGGCTCGGGCGAGAACATTTACAAGATAGACGATGATATTCTGGGCATGAAAAAGGACGAGTCCAGGGAAATCACCAAGACCTACGCCGCCGATGACGCGGACAAAGAGCTTGCCGGAAAGACTAAAAAAATCAGCGTGACGGTAACCGCCATAAAAGTGCGCGAGCTTCCCGCATTGGACGATGATTTGGCGCAGGACGTGAACGAGAAGTACAAGACGCTGGAGGACCTCAAGGCCGACATAAGGCTCAACATAGAGACCGCAAAGAACCGCAAGCTTGCGGAGATAAAGAACCAGAGCCTTCTTTCCCAGCTGGTGGAGAAGAATGACTTTGAGCTTCCCGCCTCCATGATTGCCGCGGAGCAGGAGAGCCGCTGGAACATGATGGCCCAGCAGTTCCAGACAACGCCCGAGCGCCTCAGCCAGATGGTGGCCGCGAGCGGTCAGTCCAAGGAGGATATGCTCAGGCAGTGGACCGGCGACTCCGAGAAAATGCTCAAGAGCCGCATAATAGTGGACACCCTCCTGCGCGAGCGCAACATAAGCGTTCCCCCCGAGGAAGTGGACGCGGAGTACGAGAAAATAGCAAAGGAGCAGGGGCTCTCAGTGGACGAGGTTAAGGAGCATTACAAGGACCTTAAGGCCAAGGAGTACCTTGTGGACGAAGTTAAGGAGAACAAGCTTTACGAGCAGCTCTACAAGGAAGTTAAGATAGAGAAAGGCGAGAAAACCACATTCGCGGAGCTGTTCAAGACGGCAAACCAGTAACGGCACGGTCTTACCCGGTCTCATGAAAGACGCAAATTAGCGCGCCTCCTGCGTTAATCTGCGTCTTTTTTTATAATCCCCACGTCTTGCCGTAACATATTTTTTTCTGTATATTTATGATGTCGTATTGGAGAAAAAAATGAACGAATACATGAACACTTTGGTTCCCACCGTCATAGAGCGCTCCGGCAACGGAGAGCGCGCTTACGACCTTTACTCAAGGCTTCTGAAAGACCGCATTATTTTTGTGGACGGAGAGATTCGCGACGAGACCGCGGACTTAGTAGTGGCGCAGCTCCTCTACCTGGAGAGCGAGAATCCCGAGAAAGACATAAACATGTACATAAACAGCCCCGGGGGAGTCGTCACGGCGGGACTGGCCATTTACGACACAATGCAGTACGTCAAGTGCGACGTGCAGACCATCTGCATAGGTCAGGCGGCAAGCATGGGCGCCATACTGCTTGCGGGCGGCACCATAGGCAAACGCTACGCGCTTCCGTCCAGCAGGGTCATGATTCATCAGCCGCGCGGCGGAGCGGAAGGACAGGAGAGCGACATCGCTATCCTTGCGCGGGAAATCTCACGCCTTAAAAAGCTCAGCATACAGTATCTGGCGCAGCAGACCGGCAAAAGCATTGAGAAAGTGGCGCAGGACATGGAGCGCGATTTTTACATGAGCGCGGAGGAAGCAAAAGATTACGGAATCATTGACCATATCATGACCGGCAAGAAAAACGGAGAGTCTAAATGAAATTCGGAAAAAATGACATGCAATACTGCGCGTTCTGCGGCCGTCCCTCTGACGACAACCGCCGTGTGGTCAAGGCGCCTAACTCTGAGATATACATCTGCGAGCACTGCGTTACCACATGCCAGACCGTGCTTAACGATGAGCGCCACTCGCTTACGCCCATAGACATGCAGAACGTCCCCACTCCTAAAGAATTCAAGGAGTATCTGGATCAGTACGTGATAGGACAGGACAGGGCCAAGAAAGTCCTTTCCGTAGCGGTGTACAATCATTACAAGCAGCTTTCCGTAAGCAGGGAGCAGCAGACCTCCACCGACGTAAAGATAGAGAAATCCAACGTGCTGCTTTTAGGTCCCACAGGCTCGGGAAAAACTCTTCTTGCCCGCACTCTGGCGCAGAAACTTAAGGTTCCGTTCGCCATAGCGGACGCCACCACCCTTACGGAGGCCGGTTACGTGGGCGAGGATGTGGAGAACGTGCTTCTTAAGCTCATAAATGCCGCTGACGGAGACGTAAGCGCGGCGGAGCGGGGCATAATCTTCATAGACGAGATAGACAAAATCACACGCAAGAGCGAGAACACGTCCATAACCCGCGATGTATCCGGCGAGGGCGTGCAGCAGGCTCTGCTTAAGATACTGGAGGGAACGCATGCCTCCGTGCCTCCGCAGGGCGGAAGAAAGCATCCTAACCAGGAAATGATAGACATAGACACCACTAACATTCTGTTCATATGCGGCGGAGCGTTCGTGGGGCTGGATAAAATCATAGAGCAGAGGCTATCGTCCTCCTCCATAGGATTCGGCGCGGAGGGAACGCACCGCTCGGAGGAAGAGCGCATGGAGCTTCTGAATCAGGTTACCAGCGATGACCTGGTGAAATTCGGAATAATCCCGGAGCTTATAGGACGTCTTCCCATAACGTGCGCGCTTAAGGAGCTTACCAGGGATGACCTGCGCCATATTCTTACGGAGCCTAAGAACGCCATAACCAGGCAGTTCCAGGCAAGCTTTGCCATAGACGATGTGGACCTCAGCTTCGCGGACGAGGCCATAGACGCCATAGCAGACATCGCCATAAAAAACAAGACGGGAGCGCGCGGACTCAGGGCCATTGTGGAGAATGTGCTGCTTGACATTATGTTCGAGATTCCGAGCATAGACGGAAAGAAAAAGCTCGTCATAGACAAGAACATAGTAGAGACAAAGACCCTGCCCAGCGTGGAGACGCTGCTTATAGAAGATAAGTCCGCGTAGGTCAATGTGCCGCAATAAAAAAGGGGCTGCCTTGCACGGCGCCCCATTTTTTGTTTTAAAGAAATGCATGACACATGGCGGGCTCGAACCGCCGACCCTCTGCTTAGAAGGCAGATGCTCTATCCAGCTGAGCTAAAGTGCCGATTGAATAAGAAAATACCACAAGCGGCACTTTTTTTCAAGTGCCGCCCGCCTCATATTCCTAAAATCAGGCGGATTTTTTATCGCCCGGAATTACAAGGTTCAGTATTATGCCCACCACAGTGGCCAGCGCCACGGAGCCCAGGCTGAACGTAAAGTCCTGCCCTATCTTGAACTGCAGAACGCCGCCGCCTATTCCTATGACCAGTATAATCGATGATATGGTAAGGTTCCTCTTGTCCTGATAATCTATTCCGCTCTCCACTATGGTCCTTAGTCCGCTCGATGAGATGAGGCCGTAGAGAAGCGTGCATATTCCTCCAAGGACAGGCGTGGGTATGGTCTGAATAAGCGCGCCGAATTTCTGGCAGAAGCTGAGCAGTATCGCTATAACCGCCGCGCCTCCTATGACCCACACTGAATAGACTTTCGTAATAGCCATGACGCCTATGTTCTCGCCGTAAGTGGTGTTCGGCGGACCTCCCCATAACGCGGCCCATGCGGTGGCCACACCGTCTCCCAGCAGGGTGCGGTGCAGTCCCGGCTCCTCATAGAAATTCTTTCCAACTACTTTGCTTGTGGTAAGGACGTCGCCCAGATGCTCGCATATCGTGGAGATGGAGACTATCACGAACGTAAGGACCGCCACCAGGTTGAATTTAGGCATAAGCCAGAAATAACGGCCCGCGGAATCAGTCTGCAGGAACGGAAGCCCGAACCATCTGGCGTTCGCCACAGGAGTGAAATCTATTATGTGATATGCGGGAATGAAAAGCCCCATTATGAGCGTGAACAGATACCCGCCTATCAGACCTATTAGAATCGCAAGCGTGTTAAAGAATCCCTTCAGGAAAATTGTAGAGACAACGGCTATGATAAGAGTGACAAGCGCTATGCTTCCGTAAATAAGGGAGTATTCCCCGGCAGCATTGTACAGGGCCTCGTTTATGGCCGTGGGCGCAAGGCTCATTCCTATGACTATGATTACGGAGCCTATGACCACCGGAGGAAGCGCCACGTCTATCCATCTGCGTCCCGCAAAACGGATTATAAGCGCCACAATACAATAAAACGCGCCTGCGCAAATGGCGCCTCCCATAGCATAGGCGGGCCCCATATCAGGATTTTTGCCTATGGCCACTAGTGCGGGAATGAACGCGAACGACGAGCCCAGATACGTGGGAACCTTAGCGCCCGTAAGCAGAATGTAAATCAAAGTTCCCGTGCCCGCGGTGAACAGCGCGGTGGACGTGCTGAGCCCCGTAAGAAGCGGAACAAGAACCGTGGCGCCGAACATGGCGAACACATGCTGGAAGCTTAGCGGAATCCAGCGTCCTATGCCGGGGCGATCGCCTGGTCCCAGAATTTCCTGATTGGAAGCCATTTTTATCTCCTTAAATCATTTGGTTTATATAAAGCGCGCTAAAGACACAAAGGTCCCCGCGCGCAAATATATCCGTCACTGTCACTTGTAATCACTCTCATCTATGGTGATGGTACCCAGGTGCAGGACCTTGCTGTATGAATAAGTGTACGTGGAATCATGCCCTATGGTGGCCGCGTACATGTCCACGTACCAGATGCCGCTCTCGTCCGCGGTGTCAAGCCTCACGTCATCATCCCCGGTCAAAGGAACAGGGCCGTTTGGCTTGGGGTCAGGATAATTATCCTTGTTTTTATCATATCCGTCATAAAAATTAAAGCCGTAGTCATCGCCCAGATAACGGCGCGGGAAACCTACCACCGTGGGATCCTCCTCAGCATCCGCGTATGACTCCCAGGACTCCATGCTTTTATTATTAACACGAACCACGTTTCTGTACTCAAACAAAGTACTGTAATCGCTCAGCCTTATGTACACATATCTGTTCTGCCCTGTGGCGGTAATAAGCGGAGTGTCATATTTGGAAAGGAGCCTCAGTGTCTTATAGCCCGCCGTCTCCGTAAGATATTCCGCCGCGGACGTGGAGCTTGACGTGGAGCTGTTCAGAGATGAGATTCTGTCCGCCACGGAGCTTACCGAGGAGGAGGCGTTGTAGATTTTATAATAGACCTCCGTGCCCAGGCACTCAAATTCCGACCCCGCGTAGGACGGGGAATTCTTTATGTATGATGCGTTAAATCCGCTCTCGGTTGTTATGAAAGAGAAGTAATTTGTGGTCTTGTCCTGGGTAGTGGAGTAAGCGGTGTGACCGTCAGTTCTGGGAGGCTCCAGATAATAGAATTCCTCAAGCCCGCAGCCGGAGAGCTTTAAAAGAAAAGTAAGGGCCGCGCTCAAAAAAAGTAGAAAGAAAGTTATCTGCCTTTTTAAGCCAGCCATAAAAATTATAAACTGCCCTCAGTCCTTAAAAAAATAAGCCGGCTCTGCGCAAGCTTGGCCCATTCATCAGACGGATAATTGTCCGCCAGTTTCTGATACGCGCTGCCGGCGCCGGCAAAGTCCCCCAGTTCCTCGCACACACGTCCCAGGCTGAACAGGCTGTGCGTCACAAGAAGAAAATCCTTGGCCTCGGAGGCGGTCTTATAGTATCCTGCGGCCGCGGAGACGTTACCCAGCTCCTCCTCGCAGACAGCGGCGTTGTAATAGCACAGGGGCGCGTTATAGGATTTCTTGGATGCCTCGGCAGCCGCAATGTAATATGCGGACGCAGTCTCATAGTCTTTTCTCTGGAACGCTATGTCCGCCGCCAGAAGATTCGCCCTGCTTCCCGCCGCACCGCCTTTAAGAAGATACGGAGAAAGGCTCTCCATGGCCTTGTCACGGCGCAAGTCAGCCTCCTCATCGCTCAGCGAGCCGGACGCCTTCGTGAACGCATACTCTATGGAGTCAAGCTCCGCGAGCGCTTTTTTCTTACGGGAATCGGATATGCCCACAATCACGCACACCAGGACCGCGGCCACTGCCAGCACCACGGCGCAGGAAATTATAACGACGCGGTTGCGCAACATAAAGGACTCTACCTTATCGTTCGGGCTATCGTTTTTTTCTTTAAGCGTGATTACGTTCTCTGCCATTATATGCTCCCACATTTTTAAACTGATTTTGTGGCAATACTATATCCAAAAAGCGCGTATTTGTCCACTAGCACAGGCGCGTTTATGCGGATTATCACAGCATGCCGGCACAGAGTCAGCGCCGTATGCCCAGCTCTGTAATAAGCTTGGAGACATAAGTGCGCTGCAGGCCCAGTATGCCCGCGGCCTTGGTCTGGTTCCAGTTAGTCTCCTTAAGAATCTCCGTAACGTACTCTTTCTTGAATGCGCTCACGGCGGCACGCAGGCTGCGGTCCTCGCGGGAAAGCGCCTCCTCCGCCGCATAGGAGAAATTCTTTCCCGCGGAATACTCCTCCGTGGGAAGATGCAGGTCCTTGACCTCCAGAAGCGGCGGCACGCCCAGAATGCATGCGCGCTCCACAGTGTTCTCAAGCTCGCGGACATTCCCCGGCCATTTGTAGGCCATAAGCGCCTTTAGCGCGGAGGCGGAGAAGCCTGAGAAATACTTGTTGGTCTCGCGCGCGAAACGGCTCATAAAAAGATGGCAGAGAGGCTCCAAATCCTCGGGACGCTCCCGCAGTGGCGGCACAGTGATGGGCATGACGTTAAGGCGGAAATACAAATCCCCCCTGAAAGTCCTCTGCTCCACCATCTCCTCCAGGTTGCGGTTCGTGGCGGCAATTATGCGCACGTCCACGCTTATAGTCTCGCTGGAGCCCACCCTCTCAAATTTACGCTCCTGAATCACGCGCAGCAACTTGGCCTGCAGGTCCAGCGGAAGCTCGCCTATCTCATCCAGAAAAATCGTTCCTCCGTCAGCAAGCTCAAAGCGCCCTTTCTGATTGGAGACCGCGCTGGTAAACGCGCCCCGCACATGACCGAAAAGCTCGCTCTCCAGAAGCGTATGGCTCAGGGCCGCGCAGCTCACGCGCACAAAAGGCTTGTCGCGTCTTGAGGAGCGCGCCTGAATCTGCTCCGCGAACAGCTCCTTTCCCACCCCGCTCTCGCCATATATAAGGACGCTGGAATTTGTCTTTGCGATTACGTCTATGTCCTCCAGGATTTTCAGAATCTTAGGATTCCTGGCCACAAAACTGTGATGCCCCTCTCCCGCGGAGACAGCGCTTTGCAGGGCGTCAATCTGCATGCGCCGGTTAAGGTTTGCGTGGAAATTATCATAGGCTTTTCCCGCGTACTCTCCCATAAGGCTAAGCACGTCCAGATCCGCCTGGTCAAAATCCTTTCCTGACGCCTTGTTTATAAGCTCGATTACGCCCACGCATTTTCCGTGCGCCTGCATGGGAAACGCTATCATGTTAAAAGTCTTGTAGCGGGTTTTCTGCTGTACGGAAGGATTAAAGCGCGGATCCGACTCCACGTTGTTCACAATCTGCGCCTCATTATGCAGCGCGACCCAGCCCGCTATGCTGTTAGGGCTCACGGGGATTTTCTTGACCTCCGCGCCCTTGGGACCGAGCACCACCATAAAATTAAGGCTGCCATCCCCCTGCACAAGCATAAGGGAGGCAGCCTCACATTCAACCACGCACATCACTGACTCAAGTATCGTTGAGTACAGGAGCACAGGATCATTATAAGTGCTGGCGAGCCTGGTGTTTATGGAAATGAGCGACTTAAGCTTTTCCGTGCTAAAATAACCGTCACTCATTCCGGCAGACTATTTATCCTCGTTCTGGCTCTTAATGCTGTCGCCTATGGTGTATGCTCCGCCGTCATCATCGCCGCTGGACGACATGTACTGGGAAATCTCCGCGCGCTCGCGTGCCTTCTTGTATTCCTTCACGGAGAACGCCACTTTCTCTTTGTCCACGTCTATGGAGACAACGTACACATTCACCTTATCGCCCACATTGTATTTCTTGACAGCCTCCTCAAACGGAGTGTCGCGGTCCTCGGAAAGGTTAGCCTTGTTCACAAGACCCTCTATGCCGTTGGGAGCCTTGACGAAGATTCCGAAGTCGGTGATTGACGTGACCTCGCCCTCCAGCGTTCCGCCCACCTTGTACTCGGCGGCGAACTCCTTCCAGGGATTGTCGGTGAGCTGCTTTACGCCCACGCGCAGACGGTGGTTCTCGCCGTCGCACTCAATGACCACCACATCAAGCTCCTGGTCCACTTTAATCTCGCTGCCCGGATGCTTGACTTTCTTGGTCCAGCTCAAATCCTCGCCCGCAAGGAAAGCGTCTATGCCCTCCTCCAGCTGTATGAACGCGCCGCTGTTCGTTATTTTAACGACCTTACCGGCTACTTTGGTTCCCACAGGATATTTGTCGCCCAGGGTGTCCCACGGGTTAGCCGTGACCTGCTTAAGTCCCAGGGAGACGCGGCCGGCCTGAATGTCATAGCCCAGAATCATGCACTCGACCTCGTCGCCTTCCTTAACCATGTCGGACGCCTTGTTTATTTTCTTGGTCCAGCTGAATTCACTTATGTGGGCCAGGCCCTCTATTCCTTCCTCAAGCTCTATGAAAGCGCCGAAGTCAGTGAGCTTTGTGACTTTGCCCTTTACCACATCGTTGACGTGGTACTTCTCCTCAAAGTGCACCCAGGGGTCCTCAGCGAAATGCTTAAGGGAGAGATTTATGCGCTTTCCCTCGGGATCAAGGCGGATTACCTTAAGCTCTATCTCCTGCCCTTTCTTAACGAAGTCCTTGGGGCGCGTTACATGGCCCCAGCTCATGTCGTTTATGTGCAGAAGACCGTCGAATCCGCCCAAATCTATGAACGCGCCGAAGCTGGTGAAGCTTTTAACCGTGCCTTTCACGGAGTCGCCTATTTTTATCTCGCTGAAGAATTTATCGCGGTTTCCGTCCGTGAGCTTCTCAAGGTACTTGCGGCGGTTCACCACTACGTTGCGCTTGCCGTTGGAGCCGCGCAGGCGCTCTATGTAGAATTTGCCCTTAAGCCCCAGGAGCTTCTCCTCCTTCTCCACCTTCTGGCTGTCCGCCTGGCTGATGGGAAGGAAAGCCTCTATTCTTCCGCCCAAATCCACGGAGTATCCGCCCTTAACCACTTTAGTGATGGTGCCGTCCACGGGCGTTCCCTGCGCGGGGTCATCTTTATTGAACGCCTTTGAGAGATCGTCCCAGATGCGGCTCTCGTCGGCCTTGGTCTTGGAAATCTCAGGCAGACCGTCACGGCCGCTGGGATTGGTAACATAAATGTCTATGGCAGTTCCTATCGCGGGAGCCTCACCGCCGAATTCAGACAGGCGCAGCTGACCGTCGCGGCCCGCCCCTATGTCAACAAAAACAGTGTCACCACGGACATCCACAACGGTGCCGGTGGCAGGACCTGCCTGCAATGCCTCCATTTTGTTCAAAGACTCTTCTAATTGTGCGTGAATGCTGTCGCTGGAGGTCTGCGCCTCATTCTGTTCCACTTCCTTCTGTTCCATACCTAACCCTTCGGATTTTATTTTGCCCTCGATTATCGCACAAACCTCGCTTATCGTCAAGTCTGATGTGTCAATATATACGGCGTCGGGGGCTTTTTTCAGCGAGCCCTCCGCTTTGTTCCTGTCCATCTGGTCGCGCTTTATTATGGCCTCTTTTATCTGCTCAAGCGTAAGGTCGCTCACACCCTGCTCGAACCTGCGCTTAGCCTGCACGTCCACCCTGGCGTCCAGATAGAATTTGAATTCCGCGCCGGGGAAAACCACCGTGGTCATGTCGCGCCCCTCGCAGATAATGCTCAGGGAGCTGACTATCTGCCGCATGCGCTCGTTAACCAGATGCCTGAGCGGAACTATGGCGCTCACCTGGGATACGTGGGAGTCCACGCGGTCCTGATGAAGAAGGTCCTCCACGTCCCTGCCGTTCAGTATGAGGCGGGAGTCCACGTAGTCCAGGCGCTGTTTTCTGGCGCATGAGAGAACCGCCTCGGGGTCGGACATGTCCACTCCCGAGTCAAGCGCGGCCAGCGTAAGCGCGCGGTAGAAACTTCCGCTGTTAAGGAAAGTAAGGTTCAGGTCCTGCGCCACTTTGTGCGCCACCGTGCTCTTGCCGGTTCCTGAAGGTCCGTCTATGGCAACTACCATTTTTTATTCCTCCACAAAAAAGTCATCGGTATGCCGGCGATTGCCCGGGGCTGTCCTTACGGCACAGGCGCAGCAGTTTCTGAATTTCCTGCGCGCTAAGGTCACGGAACTGCCCCTCCTCCAGGCTCCCCATCCCCACGCAGCCTATCCTTATCCGCGTAAGGCTCCTTATAACCACATTGTAGCTGTCGAACACCCGCCTTATCTCGCGGTTCTTGCCCTCCACCAGCACTATGCGCATGCGGTGGGAATTAAGCTCCTCCGCGAATTTGCAGCGGTAAAAGACACCGTCCACCCTTACGCCGTGCATAAAATCCGTAACGAGAGAGCGCGGGAGCGGAGTGACGGTGTCCACCACGTACTCTTTCTCCAGCTCCGCGGAGGGATGCGAGAGCGTGGCCGCGAAATTTCCGTCGTTCGTAAAGATTATGAGCCCGCCGGAGAACATGTCAAGCCTGCCCACATTATAGAGGCGCTCGCTGTACTCATCTTTAAGCAGGTCGGCGGCCACGGCGCGCCCCTTCTCGTCAGAGAGAGAGCACACGTAGCCGGCGGGCTTGTTCAGAAGGACATATCTCTTCTCTTCCTCAAAATGTATCTCCCTAGAGTCCACGCGGACCACGTCTTTGCCGGAGACTTTCGTTCCAGGCGCGGTTACGGTCACGCCGTTCACGGAGACGCGGCCCTGGGCTATTATCTCCTCGCTGGCACGGCGGCTTGCCACACCGCACAGCGCCATGTAATGCTGGAGCCTCCATGAGTCTTTGGCATTGTCTGGGGAAAAATCAGCGGGCAAGCTCTATGAACCTCTCGTTCTCTTTCTCATCAAGCTGGGGAAGATCCGCTATGCTCTGCAGATGGAAAAATTCCAGGAATTCGCGGGTGGTGCCGTAAAGGACGGGCTTACCGGGAATGTCCTTCTTGCCGACCTCTTTTATGAACTTGCGCTCCAGCAGGATGCGCATCATGTTGTCGGCGTTCACGTGGCGTATGCTCTCTATCTCCGCGCGGGTTATGGGCTGGCTGTACGCGATTATGGAGAGTGTCTCTATGGCGGCCTTGCTCAGCCTGCCCTCGTTCTTTTTTCCGTACCGCTCGCGGACCAAATCAAAGCATTCTTTTTTAGGGGTAAGAAGCCAGCCGCCTATAATCTGCGCGAGCTCTATGCCGGAATCAGGCGCGGAGTATTTGTCTTTGAGCCGGTCAAGGCATTCCGTGACCACATCATGAGAGAACTGCGTGATTCTCTCAAGGCCCTCCACGCTCTGTGGCTCGCTCTCCAGAAAAAGCACGGCCTCAAGGAGCGCGGTCTCCGAGTCCAGGTTCATGGAGGCCCTTCTAAGCGAAAGTTCCTCGTCATCCTCGTAAGGCTCATCCGCGTCAGAGGGAGCATGCGCGGGCTCTCCTGCGTCCCGGTCCGCCGCGGAAGGCGTGTTCTCTGCCGCAGGAGCGGCCTGCTCAGAGACAGCCGAATCATTTACGGCGGGCGCGGAGGCCTCATTCAAATCAGCCTCCCTCTCCACCACCACCTCAACGGTGGGAATCCTTACGGTTTTCTTTTTATTTTTTTTCTGTCCGGCTTCCTCTACGCGGCCTGCTTCTTGCATATCTTTATATCTCCAAACATGCGGTTCTGGTAAATATCCGCAATTCTCAGCTTGACGGCCTCTAAGATTGCCATAAAAGCGCACACCACGTCAAGTTCATTGCCACGGCGCGTTATGAGGTCCGTGAACATGCACTCGCCGTTTTTGTCCAGAAGCTCCGTCATCAGGGCGATTTTTTCGTTCGGAGATATGTCCTCGCTAAGATTCAGAATGCGCTGCTCCGCGCCGGCGGAAGTTATGCTGCGGAAAATTTTCTGCATGTCCTGCAGCAGTGCCCATGTGTCCACCCTCTCCCACTGCCTGTCATCGTCCTCAAAGGGCAGTATGCGCTCTATCTTCTTGCGCTCAAAGCTCCACTCGCTCTGCTCCTCCTGCTCCTCCATGAGCGCGGACAGCTTCTTGAAGCGCTGGTACTCTATGAGCTGGTCCACAAGCTCCTGCCGCGGGTCCTCCATGTTCTCGCCGTCGTCCAGGTCCACCTCAACAGGCAGAAGCATGCGGCTCTTTATGTGCGCCAGCTTCGCCGCCCAGACGTAGAACTCGCTCAAATCCTGCAGGTTCAGCTCCACGGCGTAGTCCAGATAATCCAGGAACTGCTCCGTTATCTCCGCTATGGGAATGTCATAGATATTTATCTTGTTCTCGCGGATAAGGCTCCACAGAAGGTCCAGAGGTCCCTCGAATGGCCCCGCCGAGAATTTTTTCTGCCTCTCCGTTGACTCCGCGCTTTGAATTCCGCTCATACACCGCCCCGTAAATTTTTGTAGTCAGGAGCATCCGCTTACAAGAGCCTTGAATTCCACGGAATCCAGCGCCTTCTCCACGCGCTGACCCTCCAGTGACGCAAGGCTCTTTTTCAGAAACTCCAGCATATCTTTATCTACATCGGCAGATTTCTGCAAAATATCAAGCACAGGAACTAAAACGAACGCCCTCTCGCGTATTCTGGGATGCGGGATTACAAGGTCGCTGTCGCTCACGCTGAGCTTACCGAAAAATTCTATGTCTATGTCAAGCGGGCGCGGGCCGTTGCGGAATTCCACGGAGCGGTCACGGCCAAAGTCGGCCTCTATTCCGCTCACAATGCCTAAAAGCTCATGCGGGCTTCCGTCATAGAAGCCGCTTACCGCCATGTTAAGGAAATCATCCTGCTCAGGAACGTACATGGCGGCGGTCCTGTACACGGAGGAGAATTCCAGGTCCTTAACGGGAACGCTCAGGGCGGCGCAGGCAAAGGCCAGGATGTCCAGCGGAGACTTATTCCCGTGCGGCCTGTTAGAGCCCAGGCCCAGCACCACCCTCTGCATGGGGAGCCGGTCCGCTCAGAACAGGTTGTTCGGCACAGGCTTATCCTCAGCGGCGGCCTTGGCAAGGGACACGGCCGGGGATTTAGCGGGCTTGGCGGCGGCCTTAGGAGCGGGCTGCGCGGCAGTTTCGGGGGAAGGCGCGGCTTTCTCCGGAGCCCCGGCGGCATCAGGTGCAATGTTACCCAGCCCCACGCCCTTGGCCTTCATCTGCCTCTCATACTCGCGTATCTGGTCCTCCGTCACTACATCGCCCTCCTTGGTGCGCAGGACCTGCCCCGGGAAGATTTTCTCGCGCAGCGTGTGCTCCAGCTCTATGCGGAAGTCGGCGTTGCCCTCTATGAATGAGACGGCGTTCTCCTTTCCCTGCCCCACTTTCTCGTCGCCGCGCGTGTACCATGCGCCGCGCTTGTCTATGAGGCCGTGCTTAACGGCGGAGTCCAGAAGGCTTGCGGAGGCGGACACTCCCTTACCGAAGTAAATGTCAAGCTCCACTTTGCGGAACGGAGGCGCCACTTTGTTCTTGACCACTTTTACGCGGACACGGTTACCCAGAGCGTCATCGTCTCCCTTTCCCTCTATGGTCTCTATGCGCCTTATCTCCAGACGTATGGACGAGTAAAATTTGAGCGCGTTTCCGCCTGTGGTGGTCTCCGGGTTCCCGAACATAACCCCTATCTTCATGCGTATCTGGTTTATGAACACTATAGTGCACTTGCTTTTTCCCACTATGGCAGTGAGCTTTCGCAGCGCCTGGCTCATGAGACGGGCCTGCACTCCCATTACGCTGTCGCCCATCTCGCCCTCAATCTCTTTCTGCGGGGTAAGGGCCGCCACGGAGTCTATCACGATTATGTCCACCGCGCCGCTCCTTACCAGATTCTCGCATATCTCAAGGGCCTGCTCGCCTGTGTCCGGCTGGCTGACCCACAGCTCGTCTATGTTAACGCCCAGATTCTTGGCGTACACAGGGTCCAGCGCGTGCTCCGCGTCTATGAACGCCGCTATTCCGCCCAGTTTCTGCGCCTCCGCCACCGCATGCAGCGCAAGCGTGGTCTTTCCCGAGCTTTCGGGGCCGTACATCTCTATGATTCGCCCGCGCGGGTATCCTCCCACTCCAAGCGCCTCATCAAGCAGAATGGAGCCGGACGGTATAACGTCCACGCTGGTCGCATCCGTCTGCGTGCCCAGCCGCATCAGGGAGCCCGTTCCGAACTGCTTCTCAATCTGAAGACGCGCGGCCTCCAGCGCCTTAAGCTTCTCCGACATGTCCGCCGGCATTTTCTCTTCCGTCATTTTAGCCACCTTTATCCTCCCACAAAGATTCGCAGGAATTCCGCATCCCGCTCACTATATAAATAGGCGTCCGTCCTCATTTTTACCACAAATCATCAAAGAGAATTTGAGGAATCCAAAAACAAGGGTGTCTATGCGATTATTATGTATAGTAATGAATGTGTCAAGCAAAACGGCGGGATTTTTTAAATATTTTTAAAGGCGTAGTTAAAGCGCGCGGATTTTAGGGTTCGCGGGCGCGCCCTAGAGCTTATTTCCCTTTAGCGGCTGGTAAATCGCAATGCCGCGCAGAACAACCCTGTCGTCCTGAAGGTCTATTTTCCCCAGTATGCGTATGGGCTTCTCACCGTCCACGGCGGGCACCGGCTCCTGCGGGAAAATTACGGGCACTATGCCCTCCACGGTGTGCAGGCCCTCATAGCCCACCAAAAGCTCGCAGTACCAGGAGCCGTTATCGCGCATCTCCGCGTTCATGACCCGCCCGCCCCACGCGGCGTAGCAGTCCAGATAAAGCTGCGGCTCGCCCTGCACGGTCTTGTAGTCGTAGTTGTCGGTGAGCGAGTCGAACGTGGGCACCTCCAGATACGTCATCAGGCGGTTCGCTTTCTGTTTTATGGAGAAAGACGCGTTGCTAAGGAGGATTCTGTTTATCTCCATCTGCGCCGCGTTGTCACGGTGGTCCTCCACGTGCTGCATGGCGCTCTCAAAAGTCCGGGCTATGGTCCGGGAGTCCATGAAATAGCGCACCACAGTCCCGGAAAGGTCCGGCTGCACCGCGTTTGATTTCTCCTCCGAAGAGAGCGCCAGGTCCGTAAGGTTCACCCTGGGGCCCACCCATGATTTTTTCCCCGAGGGAATGAGCCTTGCGGTGAGCAGGACTGCCGCGCACAGCGCAGCGCACAAAAGGGCGGAGCGCGCTATGAGAGACGTGTTCACGCCGAGCGGCGGGAAGAAACGCTTTATCTTTCCGCTGTCAACCCAGTTGCATATAGTGGTGTAGTCGCCCCGCCTGCGGATGAATTCCATGGCCCTCTTAGCGGTGGAGTTGTTGGGGTCCTGGTCCAGAACGTCAAGATAATACTGCAGCGCCCTGTCGGTCTCGCCCAGGCGCAGGAAAAGCACTGCCTGCCCCAGAAGGAGCCTTACGTCCGTCATGCTAAGGTTCCTTGCGCGCTGGAAATAAGAGCGCGCGGCTCCGTAGTCGCCCACGTAAAGGCACGCGGTGGCATAGGTCACGTAGAAATCCAGGTTATCCCCGTAATTTTTCTCCGAGCCGTCCAGCACCTTTATGGCCAGAGTGAACCTGCGCTGATTCAAAAGACGTTTTGCCGTATCCAATGCCGAGCGAGCCATGACAAATCCTACTGCTGCAGTCTCACCAGAATCTGGTCCAGCTCGGCGTTAAGCCTGTCTATCTCCGCCTGATCAATCGCGTCATCGTCATTCTTAAGCGCGGCGATTGTATCCAAAAGATTCTGTATGTACTCGTGTCCGGGAAGCTCCGATGACGGGTCGTAAGGACCGTAGCCCGTCATGCCTTTTCTGGCCAGCGGGCCGCTCTCAAAGTCCTCCCTGTCCTCCGATATGACGGGCAGATTCTCGCGGTATGCGGTGAACAGCGCGGACTCGGGCACGGTGTCTGGTCTGGCAGGAACATCGGTGGTGCGCACCAAGGGCGGAAGCTTTGCGGCAAGGGCAGTCTTACCCGCCTCCAGAGACGCCAGAAATCCATGTCCCGCGGGCTCCTCCCCGTCAGTGGCCACTGAGATGTAGAAAGTAAGCACGTCCGTTTTAAGCGGGTCCAGATAGGCGGTGCGCCAGTTAAGCCCCAGCGCGGAGTTGTTGTATGATACTACGGAGTTAAAGCTTTTGTTATCCTGCACCTGAGGAACCCACAGCGCGCCGGAAAGAGCGTCCTTGCTTGACAAAGTCACATACTGCGGCCGGGTTATGCCTTTTCCGTCCAGCAGGAACTGCACCGCGGCCTTCTCGCTCTCGGAGCGTATCCACTTCTCGTCCGCCATAGTCAGGAACTGCATCTCCGTGTCTATGCGGCTGCGGGCGGCGGTGGAGAAATGCGTGAACGAATTCTCGCCCAGAACGGTGTCGAACACTGCCTTGGTTGCGAAAGACTGCGTGTCTTTACCCAGGTTTATGGTGTATATGGTAACGCGCACCATGTCCACGCGGCTTGACGTGGCTATGGACGGAAGGAAGCTGAAGTCCACCACAATCTGCGCCTGCTTGGGGATGGTGTATGCCATCTGGGCGCCGTAAGGCGTGCGCCGGGCCTCGCTCTTGACTCCGTTCTCGCGGTTAAGCCTGTAAATCTTACGGCCTATCCTCACCGCCACGAAAGTGGAGCTGAATGACTCATAGTTCACTATGAGCGGAACCGGGGAGCCTTTCTCGTTCATGGCGTAAAGCCCGAACGAGCCGTTGGAGCCCTTCATCTCTATGCGGATGTCATCGTTCGTTATGGTAAAATTCCGCTCCGGTATGTAAACCCAGCCGGTATACTGGTCCGTGCGCTGCTTTCTGGCAAGCTTCTCGCGCTCCTTGCGGGCCTTTCTCTCCTCGCGGGTCTCTTTTTTGCCCGCGGCGGGAGCGGTCTCCTGCACGGCCTGCGGCGCCGCGTCCTGCACCAGAATGCCGTTCTCGTCAAACGAAAGCTCCACGGAGCCCTTGTAAGAGTCCACGTTCCTTTCCGCGGCGGCCCCCACAAAACCTGACTCCGCGTCACGCCCGCCCTTTATTCCCAAGGAAGCGGACTCTTTGGCATGAGCGCCTGAGAGCAGTAAAACGAATAAGGCAAGCGCCTGTAAAATTCTTTTCATCATGGACTCCGTTAGTCGCCGTATTTCTTCTGGTCAAGCAGGGCCTGCAGTTTGGACGCCTTGCTCTTAAGCGCCATTATCTCCTCGTAGAGGGCGGCACGGGCGGGCGCTGAGACCTCTCCGACCTCTCCGACCTCGCTCTCACCCTCATCACCCGACAAGGAATTCAGGGCTTCCCTGAGCCCCTCCTCCCTGGCAATGGTCCTCATAAGCTCAAGCTCCTCCTGGGTGTATGACGCCTTCCCTGAGGCCTCTCTCTCCAGAGCCTTTATGCGCGCGTTGGCGTCGTTAAGCTGCCGCCTCAGCGCCGCCAGGTCCTCGGTCTGGTACTTCTTAAGCTGCTTCTCGTAATTCTCGCGGGAGCTCAGATACTCCTCGCCCGTCATTTTAAGAAGGTACAGGAGCTTCTCCTCGCGGTCATGCTGCGCTATGGCATCAAGGCGCTCCCTGGCATCGGAAGCCTTTACGCTTCCGGAATAATCGCTCACTATCCTCTCGTAGAGGCTTCTGGCGGTCTCAAAGTTATAGTCGGCGAAAAAGCACTCCGCTATCCAGAACAGCGCGGAGGGATAGAGCTCGTTGCCGGGATTCTGGTGGCAGAAGTCGCTCAGCACCAGCACGGCGCTGTCGTTCCTGCCCAGAAAATGCAGGGCCCTGCCCTTCTGGTACTGCACATAGGGAAGAAGCGGATTCTCGGGGAACCTTTCCTCAAAAGAGCCGCAGTCAGTCACCGCGTTGGAGAAATCCCCGTTGTACACCTGGCTCATCACCAGCATGTACCATGCCTCGGGAGTGGAATTCTGAGGAGACGTAACGGCCCTGCGCAGAAACAGGGTGGCGCTGGTCCAGTCGCCGCTCCTGTAAGACTCAAAGCCCTGTATCAGGGAGCCGTCTATGGCTGCCGGGCAAGGGAAAGCGGTCAGGGCGAGCGTGACGGCTACAAGAGGCGCTATTTTCATTTTTCCCAATTCAGTTCCCCCTTAAAGAACGACGAGCCGGAGACAATCGTGTCCGCACCGGCACCCAGCACGGTGGGCAGAGTGCCTGAGTTTATGCCGCCGTCCACAGAAATGCGAAATCCGAAGCCTTTCGCTTTCCTAATATCGGCAAGTTTTTTTATTTTGTCCACTGTATAAGGAATAAGTTTTTGCCCTCCCCAGCCGGGGTTCACCGTCATTATCAGAACCAGCTCCACAAAGGGCAGAAGCTCCTCCAGCACGCACAGGGGCGTGGCGGGACAGAGCGCTATCCCCGCCTTTTTTTCCAGACGGTGTATCAGCTGCACGCACAGGTCCGCATGGTCAGTGGCCTCGTAATGGAACGTGATAAGGTCCGCTCCGCTCACGGCATAGGACTCTATGCTATCCTCCGGCTTCTCCACCATAAGATGCACGTCAAACGGAAGGCCTGTCCGGGGCCTGAGCGATTTTATCACAGGCTGCCCGTAAGTAACCGGGGGCACGAAATGCCCGTCCATAACGTCTATGTGCACCATGGAGCCGCCGCAGGCCTCTATCTTATCAAGTTCGCTGCCCAGGGAGCAGAAATCCGCGGAAAGCAATGACGGCGAAAGAATCACATCTGTTTTCATCGCTCTCATTCTACTTCAAAACGCACCGTCTGTAAACGCTTTAATTACGCGCCACAGGCCATGCCCGCGCCACGGAAAAGCCCCGCAGTGAATTTTCACTCTTGAATCGCCGCATAAAACATACTATACTAAATGTATGGGTGGAATGAGCGATGACGTCAGGGACTCAAGCCTTACGGTCTCACAGCTTACAGGCATAATAAAAACTCTGCTTGAGAATTCACTGCCCCAGGTCACGGTCAAGGGCGAAATCTCAAACTTTAAGCCCAGCTCGGCGGGCCACTGCTACTTTGTCCTTAAGGACAGCGCGGCGCAGATAAACGCCGTCATGTTCAGGGGAAGGGCGCAGGCGCTCGGCTTCCAGCCCAAGGACGGAATGCTGGTGGAGGCGCGCGGCTCAATAAGCGTGTATCCGGGGCGCGGGGCGTATCAGATAATCATAAGCGGAATGTCCGTTACGGGCGACGGCGACATAATGGCCATGATAGAGGAAAGAAAGCGCCGTCTGGCGCAGGAGGGCCTCTTTGACTCCGCGCGGAAAAAACGCCTTCCGTTCTTCCCGCGTACACTGGGAGTGGTAACAAGCCCTAACGGGGCCGCGCTCAGGGACATACTGCAGATAGTGCGCCGCAGGAACACAAAAGTAAGCGTCATAATTTTTCCCGCCGTGGTGCAGGGCTCGGAGGCCGCGGCATCCATAGTCAGCCAGATACAGGCGGCGAACCTGTGGTCCCTGTGCGACGTGCTCATAGTGGGGCGCGGCGGCGGCTCTCTGGAGGACCTGCTGCCGTTCAGCGAGGAGAGCGTGGTCCGCGCCATAGCGGGCTCAGGTATACCCGTAATAAGCGCGGTGGGGCATGAGATAGACTGGGCGCTGAGCGACTTTGCGGCAGACGTGCGGGCCCCCACCCCATCCGCCGCCGCTGAGATTGCCGTGCCGCTTCTGGAGGACATAACGGGCGCCGTAACGGAATACAGGCAGGGTCTGGAGAGCGCCATGCGCGCAAGGACGGAGAGCCTCCGCCTGATGCTAAGGGCGTTCAGCACAGAGGGCATGGAGCTCAAGCTAAGGCAGATTCTGAATCCTCTTATAATGAGGTTCGACTCCCTGCGGGAGGCGCTCATAGAGGGCGCGGGAACGCTCATATCAGCGCGCAGGGAGCGCATATCGCAGATGGTGCAGATACTGGAGAGCTGCAATCCGCAGGCCGTGCTGAGCAGGGGATACTCCATGGTAACGGACGCTGACGGAAAAGTCATACGAGACGCCTCCACGTTAAAAGACGGGGAGCGCATAATAATACGGCCCGCACGGGGCGTCATAGAAGCATCGGTTTCAGGAGTCAGGGAATGAGTAACTTTGAGGAGAGCCTGGGCAGGCTGGAGGCCCTTACGCAGGACATAAAGCGCGGGGACATAACGCTGGAGGAGGCCCTTAAGGACTTTGAGGAGGGCATAAAGCTAGCGCGCGGAATGGAGAAGGAGCTGGACGCCATGGAGAGCCGTATTCAGATTCTGATGAACGGCCCCGAGACGGACGCGGAGGAGCCCCAGAAAAAAACGCACAGGAAAGCGGAGCCCCGCAACGCGCCCGCGCTGGAGCTGTTCGACGGAAGCACGGAGATAAATGGAACAAGAAACGCATAGCGCCGCTAAAGTCCGCGTGCTCTCCCCGGACGTGGCGCGGAAAATAGCCGCGGGAGAGGTTATAGACCGTCCGCAGGCCATAGTGCGGGAGCTTATGGACAACGCGGTGGACTCAGGCGCCTCCAGAATCACGGTGGAGATAACAGGCGGCGGCATAGAGAGGATACGCGTGGTGGACGACGGCTGCGGAATGAGCCGCGAGGACCTTATGTCCTGCGCACGGCCCCATGCCACAAGCAAAATATCCACGGAGCAGGACCTTCTAAGGCTTACCACGCTGGGATTCAGGGGCGAGGCGCTGGCGTCCATGGCGGCGGTGTCGCGCCTGCAGATAACCAGCGGCACGTGGAGGATGAGCGCGTCAGTCACGGAGGACCATCTGCTCTCCCCCGTCTCCCCCGTGCAGGGAACCATAGTGCAGACGGAGGGCCTCTTTGAGAATTTCCCCGCGCGCAGGCAGTTCCTTAAAAGACCGTACAGCGAGGGCGCCCTGTGCCGCTCCATGTTCGAGGAGAAGGCGCTCGCCCGGACCGACATAGCGTTCTCACTCTCCGTGGACGGAGAGGAAAGGCTCAACCTGCCCAAGGACCAGCCCCTGGCCGAGCGGTTCTGCCAGACGCTGGGGCTCTCAGGCAGGGAGAATCTTTTCTACGAGATAACGGGGGGCGCCGCCGACAAGTCATGGGCGTTCACTCTGGTAATAGGAGAGCCGGACGTGAGCCGCCCCAACCGCAAGAACATCCTCATCTACGTGAACGGAAGGCGCATAGACGACAGGAAGAGCGAATTCTCCCTGGTGCAGGCCATAGAGTACGGCTGCCAGGGATACTTCCCCAACGGCACGCATCCCGTGGCGGCGCTGTTCGTAAGCATGGACTCATCGCTGGTGGACTTCAACATTCATCCCGCCAAGCGCGAGGTACGCTTCAAGGACATCTCCGCCCTGCACCACGGGGTAAGCTCAGGCACCAGAGACTTTTTCAGAAAGTACACGGCGCGCTCCTTGGCATGCGCGCAAGCAGAGCCCCGCGACGCAGGAACGCGTGAGACTCCCGCAACAGGGCAAGGGCAGGAGCTCACGGAATACTACAGGCACCTTAATGACTGCGACGCGTACAAGACCACGCACAAAAGCCTTGGCCGCCTGTTTTTAACGGAGAAAAGCGGCGCGGAGACGCACAGGAGCGCGCTTCAGGAGCTTTTCGCGTCGCAGGAGGAACCGCCCAGGGCATACGGCGCACAAGAGAGCGGGGCCTCACCGGAGGACGGCGCGGGCATTCAGGGGCGCGTTACACAGGCAAACTACATTCAGAATCAGGATGAGATGCACAAAGGCGCGGTGCATTTCGTGGGGCAGGCCCTGGGCACATTCCTCATAGCGGAAAGAAACGACGTGCTATACATAATAGACCAGCACGCCGCGCACGAGCGCTATCTGTACAACAAGATTCTGGAGGAGTCGGGGCAGAGCCAGAGCCTTCTGGTTCCGTACAGAATAAAGACTAAAAGCGCGGCAGACGACAACTTCCTCTCGGAGCTAAGCGGGAGCATGAGGCGGTGCGGATTCGAATGCGAAAGCAAGGGAAACGGCGAGTGGGAAATCTCCGCAGTTCCCGCCAGATGGAAAGGCACGCAGGAGGACCTGGAGAAAGCCCTGCTGGACAAAAGGATAAATCCCGGTGACATAATAAATTCAGCGGCGGCCGGAACCGCATGCAGGAGCGCCGTAATGGACGGAGACGTTCTGGACCGCGACACCGCCGCATGGCTGTGCAGGGAGGCGCTGAGCCTCCCGGACCCGCACTGCCCGCACGGACGGCCGGTATACACCACCATAACCAGAAGACAGCTGTTCGCTCTGGTAAAAAGGCTCTAGTCTATTTTTCCGCGGGGGCCTCGGAAGCGGGCGCAGTGACATCGGAAGCAGTGTTCTCGGAAGCGGGGGGCTCGCCGTCAGCGGATTTTGCATCAGCGCCCTCATCAGAGCCCGCCATGCCCAGGTCCATGCCGCCGTCATCCGCTATGCGCTCGGGGGGAACCTCCTCAGGACCGTCCTGCGGCAGGGGAGGCGCGTCCTCCGCGTCAAGGCTCTCGCGTCTTACGGCGGGGCTTTCCTTTCCGCGCACCAGAATCACGGCCTCATCCTCGCTAAGAATCTCAGGCTCGGGGGGCCTCCTTTTGGCAGCCTCGGCCTCTATCAGCGGAATAAGGCTCTCTATATTCTCCCTCTGCCCGCTCTCAGGCTCCAGAAGCAGGAATTTCCTGTAGTCAGATATGCTCTCCTCAAGCTTCCCCGCCCTAAGCCTTGTGTTGGCGCGGTTAAGCACAGGGGGCGCATAGTCCGCGTCAAGGGAAATAGCCGTTCCGTACCAGCTCTCCGCAGCCGCAAGGTCTCCCATGGCCAGCGCGGAATTCCCCGCGTTGTAAGCAAGGAATTTCCGGCTCCTGTCGCAGGCCTTAACGCCGGAAGCGCACACCTCAAGGCTTTCTTTAAAGCGCCGCATCTGGTAGTAGCATACCGCAAGATAGACATAGGTCTCCTCAGGCGCATCCCCCTCGCGGAGCGCGGCCTCCAGAAAAGGCACCGCCTCCTCAGGCCTGTTCTGCTGAAAAAGGGACTCGCCCCGCACAAAGGACACGCCCTGCGGATACAGAGTGCCCGTTACGGCAGAGAGAACAAGAGCCGTGATAAAAAGTCTGTACGAAAAACGCATGGAACGCCCCCACATCTATTATCCGCATGAAAAAGACTAAAGTTTAGGGATTTCCGCGCGGATTTAAAACCTACTGCAATATTGACCAATCACCGCATAAAAGGTTACTCTATCGCTATCATGGTCGTAGTTGTCATAATAGGCGTATTAATCGCATTTATAGTATCCATATCGATAATCATAGTGAAAAACATGGCCAGCCCCAAGCAGATGGACGGCATAGACAAGCTCATAAAGCAGGGTAAGATACAGCAGGCCATAAAGGCGGCAAAAAGCGTAACCGCGCGCAACCCCCGCGACTACACGGCGCACTATCTTCTGGGCAAGGCATACCTTGCGGACAACAAAAGCGAGCTGGCGTTCCTGGAATACAAGACCGTGAACGAGAACGCCGTATTCAACGGAGACATCCCCGAGACGGAATTCCGCAAGAAAATGGCGGAGCTCTACCAGAAATACAACGAGAGCGAAAACGCCCTCAAAGAGTACCTCCTGCTCACAAAGCTGGAGCCCCAGAACGCGGAGAACGACTACAACGTGGGAAAGCTCTACGAGCAGCAGGGAAAGGCACCCCTGGCCATGGGCTTTTACCAGAAGGCGCTCACGGTTAACAAAAAGCACGCCAAGTCATGGACGGCCATAGGATACCTTCTGTACCGCTCCAAGCAGTACGGCGAGGCTAAAAAGGCCATAGACACATCCATAAAGCTGAACCCCGAGAACTACTCCAACTACTATTATCTGGGGAAAATACTAAAGGACAACAAGGACCTATCCGGCGCGTGCAAGGCGCTGGAGAAAGCGCAGAGGGACCCCGCGTTCCGCCAGAAGGCCCTCATAGAGCGCGGCTCATGCCTTATGCTGGCTGGGCAGACCGACCAGGCCATAACCGAGTACGAGAACGCCATAAAAGCGTCCAAGAACGACTCCAGCCAGGAGACACTCTACGCCCGGTACTTCCTGGCATCCTGCTACGAGAAAGCAAGGAAGATAGACAAGGCCATAGAGCAGTGGGAGATAATATTCAGAAAGAACAAGAATTTCCGCGACGTCACATCCAAGCTGAACGAGTACAAGGAGCTACAGAACAACGACAGCATAAAGGAATTCCTTACGTCGGGGAACCAGCAGTTCATGGAGATGTGCAAGAAAATAGCCAAGGCGGGCTTCAACCTGGAGAGCCAGAAAACCGAGCCCACGCCCTACGGCTGCCAGATGATAGCGACCGAGGCCAAGGGCGACAACTGGATGAACGTGCGCCAGCAGCTGTACCTGCTTGACTTCTACCGCGAGACGGAGCCGCTGGAGGAGAACGCCGTGCGGCGCCTGGCAGACAAGCTCAAGGCCCAGGGCTGCAACAAGGGACTCATAATCACAAGCTCGGAGTTCGCCCGCGCCGCCGTGCAGTACGCCGAGAGCCGCCCCCTGCAGCTGGTGGCAAAAGACCAGCTGGAGAAAATAATGGCCAAGGCGGGCCTGTAGGCCGGGCTGCAGAATGCGTTTCCTGTGCGTCTCAGACCAGATAGATCCCCTAGTCTACTCCACATCCGTAAAAGAGCGCTACGGCGACGTGGACGCAGTCCTTTGCGCGGGAGACCTCTCCATGGAGTACGTGGACTTCATCACAGACACTCTGGGAAAGCCCACGTTCTTTGTGTTCGGAAACCACGACCTGGAGGAGTACGACTATTACAGGAAGCCTTTCCATCTGCAGGCGGACACCCCGTCAGACAGGACGCAGATGGACGTGATGAAGCGCGGCCACAGCGCGGAGTACGTGAGCAACAGGGTCATACGCCACAAGCACCTTACGTTCAGAAAACCTGACGGAAAAAGCACGCCGCTCCTGATAGCGGGGGTCTCGGGCTCCATACGGTACAACAACGGCAGATGCCAGTTCACAAACGCGCAGATGGCGCTGCAGCTCATGGCGCTGGCGCCCGCCCTGCTCTGGAACCGCCTGCGCCACGGCCGCTACCTGGACATCCTGCTCACGCACTCAAGCCCGCGCCGCATACACGACCGCGAGGACCCGTGCCACAGAGGGTTCTCCTGCTTCAACAGGTTCATACAGCGCTATGCGCCCGCGGTCCTGGTGCACGGACACATACATCTATACGACCTCTCGGAGGAGAGGGTGACCAAAAAAGACTCCACCACCATAATAAACGCCTACAGCCACATAGTGTTCGACTACGAGCCCTATGCGGCTGCAGGCAAAGGAGAAAGCTTTGTCCCAGACATTACTATCCGCCCAAGCCGATGAGGACTTCTACAAGGCCCACAGCAAGGCCCTGTTCAACGAGATACAGCACCTGCTGAACCCGGACGAGGCCACGCTCATATCGTTCACAGACATAAAGAAGCTGCTCAAGCCCAAGAACGAGGTGTACAAGGGCATGGAGGTGGTCCCCATAAACCTGATAGTGGGGAGCGAGGGGCGCTACAAGGACTTTGACAACCACTTCTTCCCCAAAAGCTCGTTCCTAAAGGCCCGCTGGGAGCGCGTGGACATAGCGCGCATGCAGGACATAGTGCTCCCCCCCATAACGCTGTACGAGCTGGGCGGGCTCTACTTTGTGCGCGACGGGAACCACAGGGTGAGCGTGGCCAAGGCGCAGGGAGTGGAGAACATAGACGCCGAGGTGGTGAGCCTGCAGAGCGAGATAAAGCTCCGTCCCGGAAGCACGCGCGAGCAGATGGAGGCGCAGGTCATAGAATGGGAGAAACGCGTGTTCTACTCCGAGACCAGCTTCGGCGACATAACCGACTACTGGCTCCTTAACTTCACGTCCACCGGGCAGTACGACGTAATCTACAACCACATACTCATACACAAATACTACATAAACCAGGACAAAAAGGAGGAGATTCCCATGGAGGACGCTGTCCTCTCCTGGTTCCAGAACGTGTACATGCCGGTCATACACGCCATAGACGCGCACCACATAATGCGCCGGTTCAAGGGCAGGACCAAGGCTGACCTGTACGTGTTCGTGATAAAATACTGGGACGAGCTTAAGCAGAAATTCGGCGAGGTGTCGCTGGACCAGGCCGCGGAGCAGTTCAAGTATGACTACGGGAAAAAATCCCTGAGGCGCGCCATAAGGAATCTGTTCGCAAAGAAAAAAATGCAGCGCACCATGAGCACCATGCAGGACCAGCCCTGACGGGCGCGCAAAAACCCGCTCCGCGCGCAATGCGCTAAAGTTCCTCACCATTACTGCCGATATAAAGGCGGGGAAATCTTTCCCTTGACGGCATGGACTTTCAATGCTAGAATAAACAGACAATGGAGTTATTATTTTGACTTTCGATGACAATTATGCTTATATTCCGCTATTTGCCACGGCCGCTGCCGGGGCAATCCTTTTTGTGCTCCTTATCTTCGTAAAGCATAAAAAGACCGCGCGGGTAAGCCTCATAACGCTGCTGGCGGACCTGCTGCTCGTGGCGGCGTCGCTGGCGGGGGGCATAAAAAACCTTAACGCTGCGGGCGACAACGCATTTGTCCTTACGGCGTTCATCATTTTCATAGGCGCGTTCATCTTCATCCCCTACTCCGTAATACTGCTCACGTTCGAGCCCAGGAAATTCGACAAGCTGGTGCCCCCCTCACTGAACAGGCTCGCCGCCAGGGCGCTTGCCTCGGAGGAGAAGAAAGAGGAGGAGCCCGCGGCCGCGGAGCTCACACAGGCGGACACCCGCCTGCTTGACATAAGCGCTGTGTTCATGGCACAGGCGAACAAGGCGTTCTCCTCCGACGAGGACGGCATGAGCCAGCTTCTGGACTACATAAACAAAACCATAAGCGCCGAGATAAAGGCGGACGGCGGCGCCATACTCATGGTGGACGACTTTGACGACGTTATAACGGTAAAGAGCTTTGACGGGGACTTCCCCCCGCCGTACAAGCTCCCGAGCGACATGCCGCACAAGCCCGTGCGGGTCGCCACTAACTTTAAGTTCGCCTCCTTCCCCCTCAGGGACAACCTCTTCGGCGAGGTGGCCACGGCGGGAAAGCCGGAGCTCATAACGCGCCCCGAGCTGGACAGCCGCATCTACCAGAACGGCCCCGAGGAATTCCTTGAGTGCGGCTCGTACATAGTGGTGCCGCTCAAAAACAACGATAACGTAATAGGAGTAACGGCGTTCGCCCGCAGGCACGGCGCGGAGCTGTTCACGGAGAACGAGCTGAACGTGGCAGTGACCCTCTCCGAATTCGCCTCCGCCGCCATACTGAACGTCCTTTCCGTAAAAGAAATCATAGAGCACTCGGAGCTCTCCAAAGAGGCCAACATAGCGTCCAGAATACAGGACATGCTGCGTCCCGCAAAGCTCCCCGCGGTGCAGGGCGCGCAGCTGGGAAGCATATGGACGCCCGCAGACGGCGTGTGCGGCGACTACTACGACATAATAGTGTCGCGCAAGGACAGGATAAGCTTTGTCATGAGCGACATAGCCGGCAAGGGAATAAACAGCTGCATAGTCATGTCCATGATGCACGCCATGGTGCGTCTGGTGGTGAACACCAGGCAGAGCACCGGGACCATACTCTCATGGGTGAACAGGGGCATAGCGGGCGAGTCGTTCAGCGCGGACCACTTCGGCTCATGCGCGCTCATAAACTACAATCCCGAGCTGCAGAACATAGAGTTCTCCACGGGAGGCACCACGCCCATATACTACTTTGACTCCGCCACAAAGCGCATATCGCGCATATCAGAGGCATCGGAGCCCATAGGCGTGGAAAAAAGCACTGAATACAAAGATTTCGTGCAAAAAGTGAAAAGTGGTGATATAATAATAACGTGCACGGACGGTCTTACGGAGACGCTGAACGAGAGCGGGCAGCAGTACACGGAGGAGCGCCTGCTTAAAATAGTGGCGTCCAGCAGCGCGTCAAGCGGCAAGGACATAGCGAACACCGTAAAGGCGGACATCAAGAATTTCTGCGGCAACGCGCCGCAGCATGACGACCGCACGTTACTGGTAATAAAAATTAAGTAATAAGAATTAGGGAGATAAGGAGAAACTTATGGAGCTGAAGATAAGGAAAAACGGCGATGTTTACATCATTGACGTGAACGGCGAAATGGACTTGTACAATTCCTATAAGCTCAAAGAACTGGTTATGAAAATGCTTGAGAAGAACGTCAAGTCATTCATAATCAATCTGGAGCAGGTGGACTACATCGACTCCTCTGGAATCGGAGCGCTCATATACATCTGCTCCACAATCAAAAAAGTGAACCTTAAGCTGTACATCTCGAACATACACGGTTCGGTGAAGAAAGTCATAGAGCTCACCAAACTGATGGGATACTTCCCCATAGCGAACAGCGTTGAGGAAGCGCTGCTGATGATAAACGAATAGATTTATATTTTATGAGGAAAGACCATGGAAGAAATAAAAGAATTGCGGTCTGACGGCAACGACCCGCTGTTTGACAAACAGAACATGCTGTACAAGGAATTCCCGTCGGACTTCCGGCAGATACGCTATTTTACGCTGCTCATAGTGCAGAGCGCCCCGCTGGAGATAAAGGAGATAAACCTGCTGGAGCAGCAGATAAGCGAGGTAATAAAGAACGCCGTAAAGCACGGGAACAACTGCGACATAAACAAAAAAGTGCACGTGTGGTACTCTTTCAGCGCGAGCCACGCCCACATAATAGTGGAGGACGAGGGCGAGGGATTCACGGACCTGGAGAAGTGGAACGAATTCAACCGCCAACGCCTCTCCTGCCTGCACAACAACAACTTTGAGGAGCTGGCCAACTATGTCTCGTTCCGCACCAAGGCATCCGACGACCAGGACGGCGGAAACGCGCTCTTTGCGGCGCTGGAGTACTGGAACGGCGGCTTTGTGTACAACGACAAAAAGAACGGCGTGGCCATGCTAAAAAGATTCCAGCAGAAACGCCACGGCATATCCACGGACGCGGAGTAAAAGACCGCGCTCCATTCTCCCCTGCCCCGCGCAGGGGATTTTTTTTAAGCGGAGGGAATACTTGACGGGAGGCCGTTATAGCGCTATATTTATGGTGGCCGGATAAGACAGTTTTTTACGGGGGTGCACCGGTTTCGACAGACAGGAGAGGTCCTGCGCTGCAGGTGGGCGTGAAGGTGCCCTGAACTGACAAAACTATAACTGCCAAACGCAGAGAGGACGAAGAGTCCGAGCTTGAGCAGTACGCTCTGGCCGCCTAAGGTGGCTTGAACCGGAACCCGCGCGGCGCTGTTCCTAGCGGCACGGAGTTCTGTCACAAACAGGGACTTGCCCTGCCTTATGCGTGGGTCTGGCAGGGGACTCTTACCATGATACGGAGACGACGCTTTTGAGGCTGCCACCGTCTCCCGACAACCACCTCGCCTCAATAAACCTGTAGAGGCGCCCGGCCGTCCTGCCTGGACACGGGTTCAATTCCCGTCACCTCCATAAAAAAAGACCGCACTTGAAAAGGCGCGGCCCGCAAAAAAAAGGGAGGGTTCCCAGGACCCTCCCCTGTTTTTAAATGAGCATGGG
>JAFLSO010000020.1 GCA_022510925.1 Treponema sp. | reverse complement strand
TCCTTGTTGTCTATGGAAAGGATGAGCTTCAGTATGTCAATGGCCACGTCTATGTTGGTGTCCTTGTAATACTGGTAGAGCTCCTGCATGAGCTGGGATGACTTGTCCTCGCTTATGGACTTGGCTATCTTTCTCTGCACCAGAAGGAAAAAGTCTATCTCCTCGGGAATCAGCGCCACAAGCTTGCTCCATGTCTCTTTTACGGCGGTGGAATTCTTCGCGGACACGTAGCGGAGAAGGGCCTTCTTGTAGTAGCTGACCGCTGTCTCTATGTTGCCCTGCTTCTTGTAGCGGTCCGCCAGAATCTTCGCTATGTCAGCCTCCTCAAAGTCCAGCTTGACTATCTGCTCGTACAAATCCCATACCTTGGGGTCATTGGTCTCCTCGTAATACGAGGCCAGCTTCCTCAGCGCGAATTTATTCTGGGGATCCTCCTCCAGTATGGTCTGGCACAGGTACTCCACCAGAGCCTCTTTATGGTTTTTCTCAAAGATGTCTGCCAGGTTCGTGAGGGCGCTGTTGTCCAGCGAGCCTGTGCGGAGCGCCACCATGCCCGATATGTAGAGCGCCACGATGCTGTCGCGGGTGTGAATCAGCTGCTCGTCGCAGATTTCCTTGATCCTGCCTTCTGTGCCGTCTGCCCTGGCCGTCTCCAGAATGGACGAGAGGTCCATGAGGTTGTTCTTCGTAAAGTTGCTTATCCCCGCGCGTGTCCAGGTCTCTTCCTTTAGCATCTCGCGGACGGAATTCTCAAGCTCTTCTGACATGTTTTTCTCCTGTTTAGCATCAGCCCCGCTGAATTACTTTTTTAGCATTTTATCATATACCGCCGTAACGGACGGTAACTCATTTCACATACATCTGGTACACTGCCGGATCAAGAATCTTAATCTTCAGCAGGACCTCGTTTATTTTCGCTACGCTGTCCTTGGAAAGGACGTAGTGGTCTATGAGCCAGAAATACAGGTTCATCAGCCTGGGAGTGAGGACCGCGCTGTTGTTCGCGGGATCCTTCAGCTCGCTCTCAAGCGAATATATGTCCTGCTTGAGGCGCAGGACCTCCTGCGAGCGCAGCTCCCTCTTTACGCCGAACACCCCCAGCAGGACTCCGTACACTGGAATCCACTCCAGTTTCTCCGCGCCGGCGTAGCCCTTTTGCTCCACCTGCTCCACCAGCACCGTAATGAGCGGGGCGTCCAGGAAATCCAGGTCTATCCTCTGTGCGTCCGTGAAGAATGCCTCCCTGAACAGCAGCTTCGCGTATTTGGTCTCACCGCAGAGGGCGTAGCAGTCCGCCATCTCCGCCAGCACCGCGGCCTGTCCTCCCAGGGTCTCGTTAGCCTCCGTAAGGCAGCTTAGCGCGGTCTCGTAGGAGCCGAGCTTTTTATAGCACAGGCCTTTTTTCCTGCATATCTCCGCGCGCATGCGGCTGTCGTTCTCATCCGGGGATTTGCCGTATTTCTCAAGCGCCGCGGAGAAAATTCCTTTCTTGAAGGAATACACTATGTTCTCGTAATCCGCGCCGTCCACGGAAAATTCTTTCTTCTGAAGAAGCTTCTTGAACAGCTTCCAGTCAGCTATGAGGCTTTCCCCCTGCTCAAAGCATCCGCCCTGCTCCTGCGAGGAGAACGGACTGAGCCAGAACTGGCTGCAATATATGGCGAACACCAGCGCCTTGTTGTTCAGGTCGCCCTTTAAAGCGTCCTCCAGCATATTCTTGGCCTGTTCTATCTGGCAAGATTCGATTAACTTGTACGCCTGTCGCAGGATAGAATCGGACTGAATACCCATACGGCCGATTATCGCAGAAAGAGGGAAAATAGTCAATGCGGGTTTATTGATTTTGGGCAAACGTTTATAATGGTTTTTGTGACTTGTGTCAAGCATTTTCTGCATAACCGCTTAAAGGGGCTGTATTGTCCGCGCGGTGGTTTCAGTGCGCGGCCCGGGCAGGTTTCGGTTCCTGTCCGCCCGGAGGTCTTCCCTTATAGTTGACACATTGCGGTAAAATTGTGTATAGTCTTTAAATATCGATATTTTCAATGGAGGAACGTCATGGCTGGAGCCAGTAAAAACTCTCGTACAACGGTCGCTACCCAGAAATTCATGTGCCCCGATTGCGGCGGCGAGATAATCATGAAGACTATGTTTGAGAACGGCCGTCTGCGCAATATGGCGGAGTGCAGCAAGTGCAAGCGCACTGAACGCCGACCTAAAGATTTTAAATAATCGGCACTTAAAAATAAGCGGTAAACGCATAAGATTTATAGAGGGGGTATTCCTTTGTCTGCAAAAAAATCATCTGCAAAAAAACGCCATGAGCAGAGCGAGGTTCGTCGTCTGCGCAACAAGGCGGTGAAGTCAGAAGTTCGCACGTTCGTACGCAAATATATAGAGGCCGTGCAGAAAAAAGATCAGGCGGTGGCGCTTGAGGCTCTCAGAAAAGTTCAGTCAGAGCTGGACAACGCTCAGCGCAAGGGCGTGATGAAGCGCAACGCTGTCTCCCGCAAAAAGAGCCGCATGTTCAGGCTTTACAATAACACTTTCGTAAAAACGTCTGAGGCGGCCGCAAACTAAATTTTCCGGGCTTCCTGCCATTACTTTACGGATTTTCTGAGGTACGTTGATGTCAGCTAAAAAAATAACTAAGTATGATTTAGTGGACGCGGTGTACCAGAGCACAGAGTTCGAGAAGAGGGTGGTGCAGGAGGTCGTGGAGAATTTTCTTTCGCAGCTTAAAGATTCTTTAAAATCCGGTGATACCATAGAGCTCCGCACGTTCGGGACTTTCGAGCCTAGGCTTCGCAAGGGAAGGGTCAGGGCCAGGAATCCTAAGACCGGGGAGTCGCTTTCCGTTCCGCCGCATTATGTGGCCGTGTTCCGCTCCGGCCAGGAGCTTAAGGACGCTCTGTGGAACCTTCCTGTAAAGGCGGGAGATTCTGAAAACTAGACACGCGCCTCTGCTGCTTGCCGCAGGCGTGCTTCTACTTGCGCTCTCGCATCCCGGTGTTCTTTCTGGCAGGGGGCTGTTTTTCCTTGCGTATGTCGCGCTCGCTCCCGTTTTTCTTGCCATATCAACGGTTCCGTTAAAATTCTCATGGCTCCATGGCTTTTTGTACGGCGCCGCATTCTATGGCGCTTACGCGTTCTGGCTGTGCTCGTACAGCGTCACTGCGTTCTGCGCCGCTGTTATCTGGAGCGCCGCGCAGCTTTCCGTTACTTTCCTTCTCTGCTCACTCGCATGCAGGATTTTTCCCCGGGCCAGGTTCTATGTGATGGCTTTGGTCTGGTGCGTGCATGAGTTTTTTAAGTCCAGGGGATTTCTGGCATTCAGCTACGGGATTACAGGATACACGCAGTGGACCGTCCTTCCTCTTCTGCGTAACGCCTGCTGGGGCGGGGTGTGGTGCCTCTCTGCCCTGTGCGCTCTCTCCTGCGCGTGCGCGGCGGATTTTATTTCTGTCCTGATGCACAGAAAGTCCGCTGATGCCCGGGGCGGATTTCTCCGCGTGACGGCGGCTTTTGCGGTGTGGATTTCTCTCCTTGTCTCCATGTGCGTGTGGGCGATTCTGCGCCCTGCATCCGGGATAAAAGGTAAGCCTGTGACAGTGCTGGCCGTTCAGAACAACACCGACTCCAACAAATACGGCGTGGATGTTTATAAAAGGGACGTGGCCGTCCTTATGGCGCTCACGGCGGACGCGCTGGCCGAGAATCCCGGGGTGGACTTTGTGGTGTGGCCTGAGACAGCCGTGGTGCCGCCTTTGATGATGAGCTGGAGAGGCGGAAGGGACCCTGAGAGGCGCGCCCTTGTGGAGGATGTTCTGGATTTCATCGATTCCTCCGGCGCTTGCTTCATAATAGGGAACCAGCACACTGTTCCCGGAACTGGGGACTTTAACGCGGCGCTTGTGTTTGACCCTAAGAAAGGCAACGTTCTTCCCCCTGACCCGGAGGTGTACGCCAAGCGGCATCTGGTTCCGTTCACGGAGTATTTTCCCTGGGGCCATGTATTCCCGCGCTTTTACAAGATGCTGCTGAACGGAGAGACAAGGCTGTGGGAGCCGGGGGACAGCGCCTCTGTCATGAGCGGGCGCGGCGTAAGATTCTCCGCTCCCATTTGCTTTGAGGATACGTTCGGGGAGGACTGCGCGGAATTTGTGAGGGGCGGCGCGCAGGTTCTTTTTAATCTTACAAATGACTCCTGGTCGCAGAGCAGGGTGTGCCAGGCACAGCATCTTTCCATGGCGGTTTTCCGCGCGGCGGAGAACAATGTCCCTCTGGTGCGGAGCACGGCCAGCGGAATAACATGCATCGTGGACTCAGACGGAAAAATCTTAGCGGAGGCGCCTCAGTTCGCCCGGGCCGCGCTTGTCGGCACGGTGATTGTATCCGATGATTCCCGGCCTTCTTTCTACACCAGGCACGGTGACTGGCTTCCTATCTGCGAGACGGTCCTGCTACTTTCTGTGTGTATTGCAAAAATCGCGGCAAATGGAGTAAAATACGCGCATGGCAAAAGAGAATGAGAATATTACTGTTTTCGGCGCGGAGACGGAATTCAACGGAACGCTTGAGTTCACTGACAGCCTTATAATAACCGGGAAATTCTCGGGAACCATAAAAGCCACGGGCTCCCTTGAGATAGAGAAGAACGCGGAGTGCAGGGTGGACGTGATGGACGCAGGCTCCATAGTAGTCTCTGGATTCGTGAGCGGGGACATAAACGCCTCTGACCGCGTGGAGCTTTGCAACGGAAGCAGGGTCCGCGGTAACATAAGCGCCGCCCGCATACGCATAGCCGACAACGTGGACTTTGAGGGAAGCGTCTCCATGCTGGAGGAGGAGCCCTCCACGGACATTTTTGAGACCGCCTCTCAGGAATACAGGCAGTCCCTGATAATGAAAACAGACGAGGCCCGCTGAGTCAGTCCTTTAGTCCCGCCCATTCGCGCACGTGCGAAAGCCTGTCGCAGAAACGCTCTACCTCTCTCTGTGTGTTGTAGAAGTAAAGGCTTGCCCTGGCGGTGCTTCCCACCCCGAGTTTCTGCATCAAAGGCTGCGCGCAGTGATGGCCTGCCCGTATGGCTATGCGCTCGCTGTCGAGTATGCTGGCTATGTCATGCGGATGCACGCCGTCCATGGTGAACGTGACTATGCCGGAGTGCCGCGCTGAGTCGGGATGCCCTATGAGGTTCACGTGCCGTATGCTCCTCATGCCGTCCATAAGAAGCGCGGTCAGGGAGTTGTCGTTCTCCTCTATCTTATCCAGCCCTATGCCTTTTATGTACTCTATTGCGGCCGCAAGACCAACTGCTCCCGCCGCGTTCACCGTTCCCGCCTCGAATTTATGCGGCGGCTCCGCGTAGGTTGCAATTCCGCGCGTCACATACTCAATCATCTCGCCTCCGCGCAGGAACGGCGGCATTTTCTCCAGCAGGGATTTTTTTCCGTACAGTACGCCTATGCCCATGGGGCCGCACAACTTGTGCCCGCTGAACGCGAAAAAATCCGCGCCCAGAGCCCGAACGTCAATCTTTATGTGGGGCGTGCTCTGCGCTCCGTCCACGACTACCACGGCGCCCTGACCTCCGTTGCCGGTGCTGTGGGCGAAGTCCGCTATCTGCCTCACGGGATTTGTGATTCCCAGAACATTGCTTGTGTGCGTGAGCGCCACTATTTTTGTGCGCGCGGTGATTTTTGTCTGCCATTCCTCCGGCGCGATTATTCCGTCAGCCCCGCACTCAAGGAATACGCATGCCGCTTTTTTAGCGTCGCACACCATTTTCCATGGCAGGAAATTAGAGTGGTGCTCCATGGCGGTGACCACAATCTCGTCACCCTCTTGCACGTTGGCCATGGCCCATGTATATGCCGCAAGGTTAAGGCTCTCTGTGGCGTTGCGCGTGAAAATAATCTCCGATGCATCGTCCGCGTTTATGAATTCGCTTACTGTGCGGCGGGCATTCTCGTAGTCATCGGTGGCGCGGACGGAAAGACCGTAGAGCCCCCTCAGCGGATTCGCATTGTCGTGCTCGTAGAAGCGCGTGATGGCCTCTGTGACTTTCCGGGGACGCTGCGCAGTCGCGGCGGTGTCAAAATAGATAAGCCCCTCGTTCTCCGCGCTTTTAAAAAGCGGGAAGTCTTTTCTAATCTCTTCAGCGTCAAGCAGGCTCATAAAAGGACTCCGTTCATAAAATTCTCAATTCTCTCATAAAGGTCCCTGTCCGGGATGCCGCGCGCCACGGAGCTGATTTTAGCCCGTATCATAAGCGCCCGGGCCTCCTCCTCCGATATGCCGCGCGTCTGCAAGTAGAACAGGACGTCTTTTCCCAGCCTGCCTATGCTTGTTCCGTGGCTTCCCTCCACGGCCTCCTCGTCGCACAGAATCACAGGCAGGGACTTGTTCTCCGCGTCGGGACTCAGGAGCAGAACGCTCTCGCTTTCGTTTCCCCTGCTGTTCACGCATCCTTTGACAAAATCGATTGTGCCGCGCCAGGTTTTCTTTGCGTTCCCTGCGACCACGCCCTCCGTTGTGAACGAGCTCTCTGTCTCTCTTCCTGTCTGGTGCGTGACGTAGTTTATGTCTGTCTCCTGCCCGTCACGCGCAAGGTACGCCATCTCGCCTGAGTTTGAGGCACGGTGCCCTGAGAGCGTGTGGCGCGCGCCTGAGAATGTTTTTCCCGCGCCGAGCTCCACCTGTGTTGTGCGCACTGACGCGCCGTCACCGGCAAGGGTCGCGAGCGCGGTGAAGGACGTGAATCCTTTTCCAAGAAGGTTCGCGTGCACAAGATGGACGCTGGAGCCCTGGTCGGCTATAATCCTGATTCTAAGCCCCAGCACTCCGCCCCAGCCGGAACTGCTCTCCGCGGAGATTATGAAGCATGAGCGGCTGCCTTTCTCCGCATGTATTACGATGTCCCTGAATGTCCTGCTTTTGTCCCCGGGGGAGAACGATATCCTTACGTTCCCGCAGGATGAATTCTCCTTTACGGTGAAAAGGTCCACGGGAAAAGCGCATGCGTCCTCGAAAGCGTCAAGCGCCGCGTCAAATTCCTGCCCCATCTGGCTCACAAGGCGTATGTCGCTTCCGTAAACCTGGCCGGAAATTTTCTCTTCGTGCGTCATAAGATTCCGGGCCTCTTCCTCGGTCTGTATCTGGCATTCGGCCCGGCCGTCCAGCTCACCGTCGAATTTGCCGTGATTTATGCGCAGGTTATGCCATGTAAGGCGGGGAAACTGGTTCACATCCGCCCTGATTCTCGCCGCCTCCATCACAATGTCCCCTTCATCTCAAGCTGTATAAGATTGTTCATCTCAACCGCGTATTCCAGCGGAAGCTCCTTGCTTACGGGATTCGCGAACCCGCTCACTATCATGGCGCGCGCCTCGTCCTCGCTTATGCCGCGGCTCATAAGATAGAATATTGCTTTGTTTGATATGCGTCCGATTTTTGCCTCGTGCCCCACGTCGCAGTCATCGGTCATGATGCTCATGGCGGGGATGGTGTCGGAGCGGCTCTCCGAGTCCAGCATGAGGCTGTCGCAGCTGACGCTCACTTTGCTTCCCGTGGCGCCTTTTCCCACGATAATGGACGAGCGGTAAGTGTTCTTTCCGCCGGACTTGCTGATTGATTTGGTGCTTATCACGCTGGAGGTGTTCTTCCCTATGTGTATCATTTTAGCGCCGGTGTCCAGGTCCTGTCCTTTTCCGCTGAAAGTTATTCCTGTGAATTCGCACAGTGATTTGTCGCCCTTAAGTATTGTGGTGGGGTAGAGGTAGGATATGTGGCTTCCGAAGCTTCCGCTCACCCATTCCATTTTTCCGCCTTCCTCCACGATGGCGCGCTTGGTGTTGAGGTTGTACATGTTCTTGGACCAGTTCTCTATGGTGCTGTATCTGAGATGTGCGTCCCTGGCCACGTAGAGCTCCACGCAGCCCGCGTGCAGGTTCGCCACGTTGTATTTGGGAGCGGAGCAGCCCTCTATGAAATGCAGGTCCGCGCCCTCGTCCAGGATAATCAGCGTGTGCTCGAACTGTCCGGCCCCCGCGGCGTTCAGCCTGAAATATGACTGCAACGGAATCTTAACGCGGACGCCTTTAGGAACGTAGACGAAGCTTCCGCCGCTCCACACAGCGCCGTGCAGCGCCGCGAACTTGTGGTCTGTGGGTGGCACAAGATGCATGAAGCGCGATTTTATCATCTCCGCGAATTCCCCGTGCAGGGCGCTCTCCAGGTCCGTGTATATGACTCCCTGGGATGAGACCTCGTCCTTAACGTTATGGTACACTAGCTCCGAGTCATACTGCGCGCCCACTCCCGCAAGGCTCTCCCGCTCCGCCTCGGGGATGCCCAGCTTCTCGAACGTCTCCTTTATGTCGGAGGGAACGTCCGCCCATTTTGCGGCCATCTCCGTTTTGGGCTTAACGTATGTGACTATTTTCTGTATGTCCAGGTCGCGGATGTCCGGTCCCCAGTCAGGCTCGCAGGTCTCGTTGTAAATCCTGAGGCACTTAAGGCGGAAGTCCCTCATCCAGTCGGGGTCCTTTTTCTCCTCGCTTATTCGTAGGACTATGCTCTCGTCTATGCCGTTCCGCACCCTGTAGAAGTCCTTGTCGCTCTCCTCGTAGCGGAAGTCATACATGGAGCGGTCTATGTCAAGCGCGGATGCCATGCCGCCTGTCCTGTCCCCTGCCATTACTCTAAGCCTCCGTTCGCGGCGTTCGTTTTAACGGCATCCATCGCGGCTTTTGCGGCCAGGGCCAACCTCTCCTTGCGCTCGGCATCCTTCATCTCCTGAGGGATGAATTTGTCGAATCCGCTCTCGTTTATCTCCTGTATTAGGGTGCCGTCTCCTGAGCGCACGATTTTTCCCCGCACGATTATGTGTGTCCTGTCCACCCTGAGGCTCTCAAGAATTCTGGTGGAGTGGGTTATTATGAGAAGCGAGCCGCCTGTCTGCTCCTGGTATGCCCTGACTCCCTGGCTTACAGTGCGCACTGCGTCCACGTCCAGCCCGGAGTCTGTCTCATCCAGAACAGCCAGCCTGGGGCGCAGCATCAGAAGCTGCAATATCTCGCTCTTTTTTTTCTCGCCGCCTGAGAAACCCACGTTAAGGTCCCGCTCCGCGTAGCCGCGGCTCATGGAGAGAAGGTCCATGGCCTCCTCCAGCTGCCTCTTGAACGGGATGAGCTTGACTTTCTGGCTGGACACCTGCTGTATCCCGCTGCGTATGAAGGACTCAAGTGATATTCCGGGAACTTCCAGAGGGTCCTGGAAGCTCAGGAACATTCCTTTCTTGGCGCGCTTGTCCGCGGAAAGACCGGTTATGTCCTCGCCGTCAAAGAGAATGCTCCCGTCCGTAACGGTGTAGTCAGGGTTCCCCATGAGGGTATAGCCCAGTGTGCTTTTTCCGGCGCCGTTCGGCCCCATGAGCACGTGCGTCTCGCCCGGGTTAATGTCAAGGTTTATTCCGCTCAGTATAGGCTTCCCGCTTATGCTGGCGCTAAGGTTTTTGATAGAAAGCAGCGGCTGCGTCATTTTTTTTCCTCTTTTGCTATGAAACTGCTGGGATTTATAGAAAATATAATCATTTTACGTCAGTTCGGCAAGTACGCGGAGTTTATGGCACAGGAACGCTCAGGCGGGGGTAGTCGGGATGACCGGATTCGAACCAGCGACCCTCTGGTCCCAAACCAGATGCGCTACCAGCTGCGCTACATCCCGCTGTATAATGAAAAGAATGGACGATGACGGGATCGAACCGCCGACATTCTGGGTGTAAACCAGACGCTCGTACCAGCTGAGCTAATCGTCCGACACTGCCTTGCAGCGGAGCCACTATATCATTTGCTGGGGCCGGTGTCAATACACTAATCACGCAGCGATAAAATTCGTAAAAAAACAGGGCCGGTACTGGAATTCATGGGAATTATGGGCTATACTCTGACTTAAGTTGATTCTCTCTTGGGAGGGGTCTTCAAATAAAAATTGGAGAAATCGTAATGAACAAAACAGAACTTGTTGATGCAATGGCAAAAGAGACAGGTCTTACCAAGGCCGACTCGGAGAAAGCGCTTAAGGCATTCATCGAGACAGTCTCAAAGGAGCTTGCCCGTGGCGGCGACGTGCAGCTGGTGGGATTCGGAACCTTTGAGGTGGGAAAGCGTGCGGCGCGCACGGGACGCAATCCCCAGACAGGCGAGACCATAAAGATTGCCGAGTCAAACACGCCCAAGTTCAAGCCCGGAAAGGCCCTGAAGGACCGCGTGAACAAAAAGTAGTTTTTACCGGAGTGACCGCTTCTTGATGAGGCGGTTTTTTTATGCGCGTACACGACCCGCCCGCGTGCAGGCGGAGGGCGGCCTCTAAAAAGTTGACACCGCGGGCGCGTGCGGGGTATAATACGGCATGATTTGCAACATCTGGTTTGATGTTTGTGCGCTGGTGCTGGCATTTGTCCTGCTTTACATGCATGCTGTACGCTGTAATCCTCATGTGCGTAAGAACGATGCCTATCGTTTGCTGTTCGCTTTCATCATAATATCCACCATAACAAATCTGGTCAGATCCGTTCTTGAGAATTATAACTCCGTGGAGGATACGCGCTTTCTTTCCGGGCCCATGCTCATAACGTTCGTCTCTTTCCTGTACCTTGCGTTCCATCTGTCTACATGCGTGGCGTTCATCTACTACATTTTCGCGGTCCTTAACATGGAGATGACCAAGAGCTGGCAGAACATAGCGTTCAGCATGCCCCTGATCGCGGCCCTGGGTGCCCTGATAGCGAATTTCTTTACGGGCTGCGTGTTCTATTATGACAGTAGCTTTCACTTCCACCGCGCGCCGTGGATTTTCTTTTTCTATGCGGCGGGGGCGTTCTACCTTCTTTACAGCCTGGTCCTTATGCTCAGGATGGGGAAGGAGCTCTCTCTTCTTAAGATGTTCTCGTTCTACTCGTTCGTGCTGATAGCGCTGCTGGGCGCGTTGGTGCAGTATTTTTTCCCCTACCTGAGGGTGGAGCCTTTCTCGAACATGCTGGTGGTGTTCCTTATCTACCTGAGCATAGAGAGCCCCATGGAGTACATAGATTCCGGCACGAGCCTGCTTAACGCGCCGGCGTTTTATTTTAAGGCGCAGACAGCGCGGCACAGGAACGAGAGCTACGTGTTCATGCTGCTTGAGCTTGAGAACATGGACCTGCTTGACGTGAGCATGGGCTCTGAGATAGTGAATTCGCTGCTCGTGGACTTCTCTTTCTTTCTGCGCCGCCTTAGGGGAGGTCGTAAAGTCTACAGGATTTCCCGCAGCGTTTTCGCCATCACCCTGGACAATGAGAATCTGGAGCAGAACAAATCATTCACGCAGCCTCTGTTCGCGCGCCTTAAGGAGCCGTTCAAGATAAGCGGATATGAGATACGCCTTACGCCCAGATGCTGCATAATCAGGCTGCCCAAGGACGCGTCCACGGAGGAGGAGCTCAGGCGGCTCGTTCATCTGGCGGCGGACCCGTCCGTTTACCGCGGCCGTAAAATCATCTACGGAAGCGACATAGACGTTGCCGCCGACATAAAGAAATCTTACATAAACAGGGTGCTTCGCAGCGCCCTTGACGACGGCCTCATGGAGATATGCTACCAGCCGGTGTTCAGCACTAAAGAGAAGCGCTTCAACGCCATAGAGATAAAGGTGGTCATAAAGTCCAAGCATTACGGAGACATATCCGCCAAGGATTTCCTTGCCATGGCGGAGAAAAACGGCTCCATAACGCGCATCTGCCTTACGTTCCTGCAGCAGGTGTGCGATTTCTATCTGCGGGGGAACCTGGAGGCTCTGGGCATAGAGACCATGGAGATTATTTTCCCCATGTCGGAGCTTCTTAAGGCGGACATAGCGTCCCGTGTCTCCGCGATAATAGACAGGTATGAGATACCGCATTCCGTGTTTACGTTCGTGCTTCTGGAGGAGACCATAATCCACAGCAACAATAAGATAATACAGAACATGAATGATCTTAGGTCCCGGGGATTCAGGCTTTCCCTGGACAATTACGGCGCGGGATATTCCAATTACGGCATGCTTTTAAAGATGCCGCTGTATTCCGTTCACCTGGACAAAAGTATAACCTCTCCCAAGAAAGTCTCCTCCAAGACGGACACCATACTTTACTGCACGGTGGACCTTCTGAGGAGGCTTGACTTTGAGATCAAGGCAAAGCACATAGACACCGTGGAGCAGCTGCAGTATGCGACCCGCTTCCACTGCACTCAGCTCCAGGGATACTTCTTCTCCAAGGCGCTGCATGAGCAGGAGCTTCTGAGGCTTCTGAAGGGGGCCCGTAATGAATTATAACGTGTGGTTCGATGTCTGCGCCCTTATCATAGACAGCGCGCTCATAATATCGTTCCTGCTGCGCAGGTACATGAATATCCTGCAGAACAAGATTTTTCTGGCCATAATAATCATAATGTGGCTCGCGTCGCTTTTCAGCCTGCTTACGATAGTGCTGGAGGGGAAGAGCGCCGTGCTCGTGGAGATAACGAACTATCTGGTAATACTGTTTGACGCGGCGGAGGGTGTCCTGTGGATTCTGTACGCCATGGACCTTATAAATTTCCGCGGTAAAAAACATATCATGCGCGCCACGATAATAACCCCCATAGTGGCCACCGTGGTGCTCCTTGCGGCCAACTATTTTACGGGCATTCTTTTCACCATAGACCGCTACAGGAAAATCTATGTGGGCGGAAAATATATGTTCCTGCTCTATGTTTTCGTTTACGTGCACTGTGTGGCCGTGGTCGTGAACATAAGCATGAGCCACAGGCGGTTCATATCGCACGAGAGGGCCGTGGTGGTTCCTCTGATGATGATAATAGCGCTCACGGGCATAGCGGTGGAATTACTTTTCCCCAAGCTTGTGGTGCAGCAGTTCGTCCTGGTGATTCTGTGCGCCATAACGTTCTTCACTCTGCAGAATCCCGATGAATTCGTGGACGATGATCAGGGGCTTCTGAATGAGATGGGCTTTGTGGCGCTGTGCTCGCGGCGCATGCAGGGAAAGGTGCCCATGTACTGCATAGCCCTCTGCGTGCATGACATAAACACGCTCATAGAGCACGTGGGCTCCGACAGGAAGAATTATCTGGAGAAGCGCATCTTTGAGGAATTCCGCACATACGCCAAGAAGAGCCTGATGTTTAAATTCTCCGAGGGGAATTATCTGGTGGTGGTGAACGGCAGCAGGGAGGAATTCGCCAGAAAAGTCCTGGAGAACATAATGCGCGGAATGCAGAACACAAAGGTGCCGTTCACGTGCTGTCTTTTCGAGTGCCCCAAGTATGCCACCACCGTGATGGGAATACGCAGCATACTGGCGGCCGTCATGCAGGAGGGGATGGAGAAGAACATATCGAGCGTCTCCCCCGAGAACCTGGACCTGTACCAGGAGAGCTACCTGCGCGAGATAGAGCATCTTGTGCGCACCGCCGTAACCGAGAACAGGCTTGAGGTCTATTATCAGCCCATATATTTCTCTGATGAGCATACTTTCAACTGCGCGGAGGCTCTGGTCCGCATGAAGAATGACTCGGGCGCGTTCATTCCCCCTGAGGTGTTCATCCCCATAGCGGAGCGGAGCGGCTGCATAATAGAGATAGGGCAGTTCGTCCTGGAGGAGGTGTGCAAGACCCTCTCCGAGAAGCAGTTTGAGAGCTACGGCATACAGAACATACAGATGAATCTTTCAGTGGCGGAATGCCTTCAGACAAATCTGGTTGAGAACATCTCCGCCATGCTGCATAAATATAACGTGGAGCCTGCTCTCATAAACCTGGAGATAACCGAGACCGCCAGCGACACCATGGACAGCATAGTGGACAAGAACATACAGCGCCTGCATGACATGGGTATAAATTTCTCACTGGACGATTTCGGGACGGGGTACTCATCGCTTAACAGGATACTCTCGCTTCCGCTGAGCGTCATAAAGCTGAACCGCTCCATAGTCATACCCGCATTCTCAGGCGGAAACAAAAAGGCCATGCTTCTTCTGGAGAGCCAGATTGACATGGTGCGGCGCATAGGATGCAAGGTGGTGGCAGAGGGTGTGGAGACAGAGGAGATAGCGGTGGGAATATCCATCCTGGGATGTGACGGCATACAGGGATTCTATTATGCCCGTCCCATGCCAAAAGCCGCTTTCCTTAAGTTCATAGAGCGCTAGCCTACGTCACATATGTCTTATGATGTGCATGTTCATCTCCGCGGCGTCCTGCGCGTCAAAGAAATCTTTCTGGAAGCGCGGCGTAAAGAGCGCGTATCCGCTTGTGGCGGTGAATTTAAGTGATGATTCTTTCTGGTCCTCGGTTATCTCGCGGAATTCATCCAGCATGTACCGTGCCGAGCTATCGTCTATGCCGGGACACAGGCAGATGAATTTGTTCCCGCCCACACGGAAAATCTCGCCCGTGCCCATAAAAATCTTTCTGATGCACGCGCTGAATTCTTTAAGCACTTTGTCGCCCGTCACATAGCCGTAAGTCTCGTTCAGGCTCTTAAGGTTGCTCATCACCAGCATGAAAAGGCAGTAGCCCTGCGCGTCTTTTTTGGGAACCTTGTACTGCTCCACGAACGCGTACCATGCGTTCCTGCTGGAGACGTCCGTGGAGAAATCCAGCATGGCCAGCTTCTTTGAGAATTCCTCCTGCATGCGGGCCTCGAACCGTTTTATTATGCGCTGGTAAATCAGTATGGTGAACGCCGTGAACATGACCACGAAGCCTATGCCCATTATGGCGTCCAGATAACGGCCGGGGAAAACGTTCAGCATAAGAAGGATGAACAGGGCTATGCTTACGCTTATGGCGCTTATAATGATGATTTTTATGCTCTTGCGTATGGTCTTGAGCACCGCGAGCAGTATATAGACGGCGTAGCACAGCGTGATGATGAACATTATGTGAAGGACTGTCACGCTGTCGCTGAGCTGCACCGCGCCCGTCACCTGAAGAAGCGTAAGGATTAGCACCACCGCTAGGTCCGTCCAGAAAATCACCACCTCGCTTATGCTGCCTTTGGCGGGATTTATGTCGGAGAAAAAAAGATAGGAGAGCATGAGTATGGCAAGCTGCAGCACGTACTCAAGAATCCAGTGAAGGCTCTGGCTCCCTATGAAGAACTGAAGTATTCTGGACTCCTCAATCTGCCAGATGCCTATCACTATCATCAACAGGGAGAAATAGAATTCCGCGAACTCCCTTTTTGCGGGCGGCGTGAACAGAATCGTTATCACTGTTATGAATATTCCTAGCACTATCAGTACCGCTCCCATGATAATTTTCAGAAGGCGGGTCCTGAATATGTTGTTCATTATGCCGAACTGGTCGCCTATGTACACGCGGCTGAATTCCCCGCCGTACCTGCCCATGAGCCCCTCCGTCTCTATGGCCAGCTCCCCTGTGCCGAACGGCGGTATCTGTATTATGTGGTGGAACGAGCGGTATGAAGCGAGCCATGACGGCTTGTGCGTCTGCTGATACGTGTATACTGGTTCCCCGTTATGCGTCACCCTCACGTTCTGATGGTGCGTGTAGAAACTGAGGTAAGACAGATTCTGCGGGGTGTCTATCAGATGATATATAGTGGCTATGGAGTTGACTGCGGGAATCTTCACGGGCAGTGAGTCTATGTAGTTTTTCTGCCCGGTGTCTGTGTAATAGTACCATCCCTGGTTTAAGTCCAGTCCCTCTCCATGGAACAGCTTTACGCTGGAGGAGCCGTGCGAGTAAGCCAGGACGAATATGGACAGGCCCGCAAGCAGCATGAACGTGACCGCGTAAATAAGCCTGCGCTCCTTAGTTTTCAGCTTCCCCATACATTTCCTCTGCTTTCATTATAACAGAAAATATGTTATTCTAACAACAGAAATATTTTTTTTGAGAAGGACGGTCAGAATGGCGCGGAGCCCCGAGAGTTTAAGCGGAATGGATGCCGTAAGTGCGTTTGAGAATTCCCTGGGAAGATACAAGGCCGCATACGGAGACGGTCATGCGGGCGTGGAGGCGGGCAGGGCCGAAAATGATGCGGAGCAGGCCGCAAGAAGACTTAAGGATGCCGTGACCATAAGCGAGGAGGAATTCAGGGAGCGCGTTGTAAGGAGCTACAGGGCGGTCCTTTCTCCCAGGGACAGCTCCACCGAGCATGACCAGAGCCTTCTTCTTGAGGCGCACAGGCTTTACTGCGGCGTGCAGGAGCTGTGCGCCTCATGCAGCCCGGGGAATGAGACTTACGTGGAGCCTGTCTGCATAAAAAGCCCCCTCACATTCAACGAGCGCTACAAGAGCGGAAGCGGATGGATTTACATGCAGGCATGGTTCAGGTTCTCCGCGAATGTGACCGACCTGGTCCCCGTGATAAAAGGCGGCGCGCTTTATTTCGTGAGCTCCTCTGACTTCGAGCCGGACGCGCTTTGCAGGCGGATATACGCGGTAATAGAGAAAGAATTTTATACCTCATAGGCCCACTGCCTTGTGATGCGTCTTTGTCCGCTGTTGAAAAATAAAAAGTCAAGTGCTAGTATATGCGCATGAGCGTTTTTACGGTGGAACTTAAGAGAGTAGTGGATGACACTTACAGCATAGAGATAGGATTCGGTCTTTTCAATAAGCTTGCGGAAGACTTAAAAGGCGGACTTGCGGGCGGCTTGAAAAAATGCGCCATCATCACGGACAGCAACGTGCTTCCCCTCTACGCGCGGCCTCTTTCAGAGCTTCTGGAGCGCGAGGGATATTCCGTGCAGGTGTTTCCTTTTGAGGCCGGAGAGAAAAGCAAGACGCGCGAGGTAAAGGCGCAGATAGAGGACAGCATGCTGGCCGCGGGCTACAGGCGCGACTGCTTCGTGCTGGCGGTGGGCGGCGGCGTGGTCACCGATTTGGCGGGATTTCTTGCCGGCACCTACGGGCGCGGGGTTCCATTCATAAATTACGCGACCACTCTGCTTTCCGCCGCGGACGCATCCATAGGCGGTAAGACCGCCGTGGACACCCCTCTGGCAACAAATCTTATCGGCATGTTCAATCAGCCTGAGAAAGTGTACATAGACGCCACGGCATGGCGGACACTGGACCCGCGCGAGCTTCACAGCGGCATGGCCGAGACCATAAAGCACGCGTGCATAGCGGACAGGGATTTTTTCGAGTGGCTTGAGGATAACATGGACAGAGTCTACTCCCTGGATGAGAGCGCCTGCGCCCATGTGTGCGAGCGCAATTGCCGCATAAAGTATCAGGTTGTGATGAAGGACGAGAGGGAGACAGGCCTCCGCGAGATTCTGAACCTGGGCCACACGGTGGGCCGCGCCGTAGAGACATGCAGCGGCTACAGGCTCCTGCACGGAGAGGCTGTGTCAATAGGACTTTCAGCGCAGCTTGAGCTTTCGGAAAGGCTGGGTCATGTCACGCATGAGGAAGCGGAGCGCGTAAGGTCGCTTCTTAGAAAGGCCTCCCTCCCTGTGAAGATTCCAGATTACATAGACCGCGAGGGCCTTGTAAGAAAACTTTACACTGACAAAAAGACAAGGAACGGAACGCTTCGGTTCGTGGTGCAGGACGGAATAGGAAAAGTGGTGGAATTCGCCCCGAACGTATACGCCACGCCCGTGGAGGAGAACGTGGCCCGCGAGATTATAATGTCCGTCTGATTTCGCTCAGGAATTCAGCTCGTCTTCCAGGGATGTGTAGACGTAATCCCTGAGGTCTATGATCATGGAGACTTTTTCCGCCATGTCACCATGACGGCAGATGCATTTAACCTCATCCAGCTTAAGGCCGTTAAGGTAGGATATGCTCTCTTCCAGGGCCTTCATGAACTGCTCCTGATCCGTGCTTTCCCTGTGACGGCCAGACAGCACCCAGTCCCACAGAAAGTCCGCGTTTCTCTCAAACTGCTCATACTCAGGCGAAAGCATATCCTTAAAGCTTACCATGCGCTCCCCTTATTTTCTGCGCCCGAAAAGCCTCAGCAGGGACAGGAAAATGTTTATGAAGTCCAGGTAAAGCTCAAGCGCGCCTATTATCGCTATTTTCTTGTAGTCGTCGCTGTCAGTGGCGTGCTCCGCGCTGCGCATGATTTTCTGCGTGTCATAGGCGGTGAGTCCGGTGAAAATTATCACGGTGGCGAACGATATGAGCCAGTCCACCCAGCTCAGCGGCATCTTAAGTATGAACGTCACCAGGGAGTTTATGAGTGATACTATCACGAGCCCTATGAGCGCCATTATAAGATAGTGCCCCGCCTTGGCAAGGCTCTGCTTGGTGCGGGCGCCGTAAACGCTCATCATGGCGAACATGGCGGCGGTTCCCAGGAACGCGTACGCTATGGAGTTAAGGTTGAATACCCAGAAAATGGACGACATTGTAAGTCCGTTGAGAACTGAGTACGCGAGGAACGCCACAAGCGCCGCTCCCACGGAAATCCTGCGGATTGCCAGCGCCAGGATCCATACTATGGCGATTTGCGCTATGGCCAGCACGTAGAAAAGCACGGGCCGCCCGGTTCCCGCTCCCCAGATAGCGCCCATGAGAGGGCCCGACATGGCCGTGAAGAACGCCGTGACCGCTGTTATGAGCAGGGCAAGCGCCATCCAGCCGTATGTGCGCGTAAGGAACGCCTGTTTCTCTGTGTCTGACGGGCGGTAAAGCGCCGTCTGGTTGGTGTACTCTTCCATGATTCTCTCCTGTCCTATTCCTGCTCGTTCACGACGCCTTCCTTGAACAGGAAGATGTCCTGTATGTTAAGGCTGAACGTGGAATTCACTTCCCTGCGGTCTATTTTCTCGCTGGTGACCGGTACGCTGAATGAGAACGTCACGCTCTGGTATCCGTCGGCGTTTATATCAAGCGTGAAGTCGAAAGTGCGTGCCTCGCCCTCTTTCTCAGACGGCACGGGGAGGCACCAGAAAGAGTAGCTTCCCTGCGTGGCCTGGAAAGTGTTGCATGGATTGGGCCATGTTATGTCCATCATCTCGGCGGGCTTGCCGTTAAGTTTCAGCAGTATGTTCACGCCCGAGAGCGGCTCGAACGTCTGGCCATCGAACACGTTGCCCAGGAACGTGGGGAAGTTGAACACGGGCTTGTCCAGGACGGCTGTGAAATTCTCCCGCGTGGATTTATGGAACGGCCTCTTTGCGGAGCTCACGAGCCTCATGCCCTCCACGCCAAGCTGATCTATGTCCGCCACAAGCTGGTTGTCAGCGCTAAGGTCGCGGGTGTTGTGCGTGACGCCCCTTCCGCTTACGACATAGCGCGGAGGAATGCGGTTAAGGACATAGCTGACCGTGTCCATCCTGCAGTTCTCGCAGTCGCACGTGAGCCACGCGGAGCCTTTCTCCTTTACCTGATCATAAAGCTTGTTCACGCGGGTAATGACCTGCTCTTCCATGATGTTGTGAATATTCACCATTCGTATCTCCATTTAAAGACTGACGCATGACTCCGCGCCGTGCGCATGGTCATACGTCTCTATTATAGTTCTTTATGCCCGAAAATGCAAATTTTTAAGACAATTTTTGCCTGATGCCGGCGCCGTCACTGCCCGCCGTTCCGTGTATAGACGGCAAGTCCGCCCTCCAGAAGAATCCTCCTGCTGCGCTCCGCAAGGTCGTTCACTCCCTCGAAGCTGTGCTCGCCGTCCTTTGAGCGCAATGTGAGCCTGAACGGAGTTCCCTTGGAAAGGCTCTCCTTTATGCCGGTCAGCGCAATGGTGTCTCCCTCGCTGATTTTATCATAGTCCGCGCTGTCCGCGAAAGTTATGGGGATTATTCCGTAGTTTATGAGGTTCGCCTTATGTATGCGGGCAAAGCTTTTCACAATCACCGCGCGCACGCCCAGATACATAGGTCCGAGCGCGGCATGCTCGCGGCTTGACCCCTGCCCGAAATTCTCCGCGCCTACCACGAAGCAGCCGCTGAAATCTATGGCCTCGGCCTTCTTGTAGAAATCGGCGTCCAGGCGCTCGTAAGTGAATTTTGAGATCTCCGGGATGTTGGAGCGGAACGGAAGGACTTTGGTGCCGGCGGGCATTATGTCGTCCGTGGATACGTTGCTCCCCGCTTTCAGGAGGACGGGGAGTGTAAGCTCGTCCGCGCACGGCCTGCATGGAGGGCAGGGCTTTATGTTCGGTCCGCGCAGAATCTCCACGTCCGAGGTGTATTTCTCCGCGAGCGGCGGAATGAGCATGCCCTCGTCGGTGGCGTCCTCCAGTATGTCTGCCGGGCTAAGCCTGCTGTCCTCGCCGTCAAGCAGCGATATCCTGCCGTCCTGCGTGTATGTTTTGTCCTCGTACTCCAGCGTGGAGGGATCGGTGATGGTTCCTGTTATGGCGCTTGCCGCGGCGGTCTCTGGGCTTACCAGGTAAATGCCAGCGTCGGCGGTTCCGCTTCGTCCCTTGAAGTTCCTGTTGAACGTGCGGAGCGAGACGCCCTCGCTGTTAGGTGCGAATCCCATGCCTATGCACGGGCCGCATGCGCTCTCCAGTATGCGGAATCCCGCGCGTATAAGGTCTCCCAGAATGCCGGCTTTCTCGGCCATCAGCAATGTGGTGCGGCTTCCCGGCGCTATTCCCGCCTCCACTCCGGGCGCCACGTGCTTTCCCCTCACGATTGCGGCCACCGCGGCCAGATCGTCCAGTGAGGAGTTTGTGCAGCTTCCTATGGCCACCTGCGTGACTTTTATGTCCTTAAGCTCTGAGACGGGCTTTACGTTGTCGGGGGAATGCGGGCATGCCGCCATGGAGCCCAGTCTGTCCAGGTCTATCTCTATTACTTTGTCGTAGGATGCGCCCTCGTCGGCCCTGAGCTCCGTCCAGTCAGAGCCGCGGCCCATGCTCTCCAGGAAGCGCCTGGTGGTGGCGTCGGACGGGAACACGCTGGTGGTGGCCCCGAGCTCCGCGCCCATGTTGGTGACCGTGGCCCTCTGCGGAACGGTCAGGCTCTCCACGCCCTCTCCGAAATACTCGTATATGGCGCCCACGCCGCCTTTCACGCTCTCCCTCCTGAGCACCTCCAGGATTATGTCCTTGGCGCCCGTTCCCTTCCTTAGCTTTCCGGTGAGCCTCACTCCGTATATCCTGGGCATGGCAAGATGGAAAGCGCCGCCTCCCATGGCCACCGCCACGTCTATTCCTCCGGCACCTATGGCGATCATGCCTATACCGCCGCCCGTGGGAGTGTGGCTGTCAGAGCCCAGCAGTGTCTTTCCGGGCTTACCGAAATGCTCTATGTGAACCTGATGGCACACGCCGTTTCCCGGCCGCGAGAAATAAAGCCCGTACTTGGCCGCTATGCTCTGAAGGTATCTGTGGTCATCGTGATTCTTAAAGTCCGTCTGAAGCGTGTTATGGTCCACGTAGCTTACGGAAAGCTCCGTCCTGACCCGCGGCACGCCTATGGTCTCGAACTGCAGGTATGCCATGGTTCCTGTGGCGTCCTGCGTGAGCGTTTGGTCGATTTTAAGGGCTATGTCCGTCCCGCGCTCTATGGGCGTTCCGGGAGTAAAGTCCGATGTGCCGGGTACTATGTGCGCCTGAATTATTTTCTCTGCAAGGGTAAGTGCCATGATAGCTCCTCTTTAAAATAAGATATAGAGTTCATGCCCATACTAGCGTTTTACGCGCCTTTTTGCAACCGCCGGTATGCGGGCGCACTGTCCGGGAGCGGGATTTTAGGGATTGATTCTTACGGATTCATGCACCGGGCCGCGTTCAAATCCTGCGGGCTTCTCACAGGATTCCTGGGGTGCGCCTCTCCCTGCGCCTTATCTGCTCGTAATAGGACTCTATCTTTTTACGTGCCTGGATGAAATACTTGTTCAGGGCGGGGTCAAACTGAGCGCCCATGCCGTCCTCCATGATGTTGAACGCCATCTCGGGGGAATACGGGTCCTTGTAGCAGCGCTCGCTCACCAGGGCGTCATACACATCCGCTATGGCCATTATCCTTGCCTCAAGCGGAATCTCCTCGCCGTGCAGGTGCTTGGGATAGCCCGAGCCGTCGAAGCGCTCGTGGTGATAGTACGCCACGTTTATGGCTATCTTGGTGAGCTCCGGGTCGTCTATGCCTGTGAGTATGCTCTCCACGATTGTGGCGCCTTTCTCCGCATGGCTTTTCATTATCTCGTATTCCTCGGGGACATATTTCTCAGGCTTCCTTAATATCTTGTCGTCCACCGCGATTTTCCCCAGATCGTGCATGGGGGCGGCCTTTATAAGGTTCTCGTAGAATGAATTCTCAAGCGCAAGGGACTTGTCCTTCCGCATCTCCGAGGCCAGAATCTCCACCACCTGGCTCGTGCGCTTGACGTGTCCGCCTGTGTTCGGGTCCCGGCTCTGGACCATCTCCGCCATGCCCAGCACAAGCTTGTTCATTATCTCCTGGCTGTGCGTGGTTTTTCTTATCACCTCGCGCTCCAGGTCCGCGCTGTAGTTGTTCATGAGCCGTATGTACTCCTGCTCCTTGGTGTTGTCCTCTATGCGGAGCTGGTAGCCTATTTTCTTTTTATCGGAGTACAGGAATCCCGCCGTCACCTTGTAGAAGATGTCCCCGTTCTTTATTATGGCCGCCTTGAACATCTGCTTGTTCTCCACCACGTCCATGAGCCCGTTCAGCTGCGCGAAGATTTTTGATGTGGATTCTATGGGAGAGTCCACCCTGAGCGTGCCGAACTCCGGGAAGCATTCCACCACGCGCTTGTTGCATCCCAGGTAGTTCCGCCTCTCATCGAACGCGGCGAGCCCTATAAGATCCTCTTTCTTGAACGCGTTGCTTACCATGAGCTCCACGTCATAGAGCGCGAGCCGCTTTATCACGAAAAGCATCAGGACCTCGATTATCACGTAGGCCAGCGGCATTATGTCTATTGCCTGCGATATGCTGCGGCCCGTGATGAACGCCACCACCACGACCGCGTAGGAAATCAGGAGCAGAGTTATGTTCTTGCGCGATATGTCCTTTTTCCGCATGCTGAAAAAAAGCAGCCCGAAATCTATAAGTATGAACGTGAACAGCAGGGCGTAGTACAGAGTGTGCGCTATGCCGTAGGTTTTCTTTATGTATGAGACACTGCCCACGGTAATGAGACTTACATCCTTGTACATGAACGGCAGGCCCTTGTCGGTCAGTGTCACCATGAACAGCCCTGTGGCGCTTATGATGAACACTATGAAGCAGACGATTTTACTTAGCTTTATCTTGCAGAACGAGGCGACGTACAGGAAGAAGAACACCTGTATGCAGTAGCTGAGCATATAAACCATTCCGTTGGCTAAAACGGCGGCCTCTATGCTCGTGGATTTGGCAAGAAGGTAATGGCATATGTTCGTGAATGGCGTAAGCAGGTAGAACATGGAGAAGTAGAACGAGACATAGCGGCTCCACCGCGCTACGAAAACACATGCCAGTATCAGCGACAGCACGAGGCACAGCTGGTAATATAAAATCATTTATTGCTCCGTATCCTCTACTTTAACACACGGATCCGTTTTTTTCAAAGCCCTGCTGCAAAAATGTATTATGATGAAAAATATAATCACCGCGATCATAAGTGTCAGAAGCAGCGTGAGTCCCGGCCTGGTCCTCATCCGCATGGAGATGTAGCCCCCCGCGCAGAGCAGGAGCTGGAGCGCGGCCAGAAATAAAAGCACGTGCACGGGAGAAAGGCCCATGCCCATAAGCTTATGGTGCAGGTGCCGCTTGTCGGGCGTCATTATGCCCCTGTGCTCGCGAAGACGGCGCCATATCGCGGCGATGCAGTCTATGGCGGGAAGCGACACCAAGACCGCCATCAGGAAGAATTTGGTGGACTCAAAGTGGGCCGTGGTCTTCTCCAGTGGCAGGACCGCTATCATGAAGCCCAGGAACTGCGAGCCTCCGTCACCCATGAAAATTTTGGCCCTGGGCTTGTTGTACAGGAGGAACCCCAGGATAGCGGCGGCCAGTATCATGCACACTGTGGCCTGATGCGTGGAGCCGTCCTTTGTATAGATAAGGCCCAGTGTCAGTATGACCATGGCTGAAAGGCTCCCGCAGAGCGCGTCCACTCCGTCTATAAGGTTGTAGGCGTTTATGATGCCTATCATCCAGAAGAACGTGAGCGCGAAGCTGAGCCACATGGGAAGCTCCCACGAGAGTATGGTGCGGAACCTGAATCCCGCTGCAATCGCTATCAGGGACGCCGCTATCTGTACTATGAGCTTTAGGTATGCCTTGAGCGTGAGGAAATCGTCCATCACGCCGAAAATGAAGATTATTAGCCCGCTTATGACGAACGCGAGCCTTGTGTTGGAGTAGTCCTTGGTGACCAGTACATATACGAGCGTTACCGCGGAGAACGCCGTGACGAAGCCCACGCCTCCGAGCCGAGGTATGTTGCCCTTGTGTATCTTGCGCTCGTCCACCTTGTCGTACCAGCCGTGCTTCCTGCATGAGAGTATGATTATGGGGATAAGGCCCGCGGAAAGTGCGAACGACACCAGAGGATAGATCCATCGGGCTGTATTCTGAGCAAGATAGTTTATAATGTTATTCAAAAACTGCATGCATGTCACCTTCTCTAGATGTCACCTTGCGGGGGCAACGCGTGCTGAAAGTATATCCGCCAACCTGAACATATCTTCCAAGCCATACAACACCAAGCCTAATCTTAGCCTTATTAGACTGCCTATGTCAAGGTTGGAGATATCCGTGCAGGCAGTTTTGTTATACCCCCCCCCGTGTATTGTGTCTGCAAGTCGTGCTCTTGCCTGCTGAAAAAATACGTGCAGAAAGTCCTTATGCGGTTCATGAAGGATATCTCCGCTCTCTCCCTGAGAAAGAAGATGCTCGGCGCGCTCACCGCTCCCACGGCGTACAGCACCCAGTTATCCCCGTTCCTGAACACGGTTATGGAGGACCTCATCTTCTTCTCGTCCACGCACTTGAATTTTTCGGAATATCGCAGGACGTTAAGGTTCATGTTCTCGTAGTAAAGCCCGTCGGGGGAGACATCTATGGTAATCAGTGTGTTTATGGTCCCGAACGGCGCCATCTCCAGGTCCGCCAGTATCTCCCGGCCGGTCTCGGTGTCCCTGGATGATATTATGCTGGCGGCTGAGTAGAGGTCGTACCATTTCTTCCCGTGCTCGGAGTAATACGGTATCCCCACGTAGGATTCCACGTCCGCTATCTGCTCGGCCAGCGTCCGCGGCAGGTCCTCGTTCCCCTCGTAAGGATAAAGCCTGATTATCTCCGCCACGTAAGCGGGCTTAATGCTCCTTACCGTCGCCAGCACCCTTTGTGCGCCCGCGTTCTCAGAGACCATGCACAGCTTCTTGTATGAGTCCAGGTTGCGGATGACGGTCTCGCCGCCCTCCAGACGGGAAAGCTCCTCCCGTGTCATCCTGTCGTTGAATATTTCCTCCGCCGGAAGGTAAAGCGCCGCGCAGAGAACCAGCGTGATTGTAAGGAATGTTTTTTTCATGCTGCCTCCGAAAATCCTATTTGTGTAAACCGTCCTAGTGTGGTATAATTACAGAAATAACGTAAATTTGCAAGGAAATTTATGGCAGTCGCTGAGCATATAAAAGAAATGATGACAAGCCCCTCGTCGGGCATAATCCGCAGGATGTTCGAGGAGGGCATGCGCCTGAAGGAGATTTACGGCGAGGACAATGTCTATGACTTCAGCCTTGGGAACCCGGACCTGGATCCGCCGGTGGAGGTGAGCGAGGAATTCGCCCGCATTGCGGGAAGCCGAGAGAAGAATTTCCACGGATATATGCCCAACGCTGGCTATCCGGAGGCCAGGCGCGCCATGGCGGAGAAAACCTCACAGGAGCAGGGGGTGAGCGTGGGCCCGGAATGCGTAGTCATGTCCGTGGGTGCGGCGGGCGCGCTGAACGCACTGCTCAAGGCCATACTTAATCCCGGGGACGAGGTCATAGTGCCTTCTCCTTTTTTCGCGGAGTACAGGCATTACGTGGGCAATTACGGCGGGAAGCTCGTGGAGGTTCCGTGCGGGAAGGACTTCTCCCCGGACTGCGGGGCCATAGGACGCGCGCTCAGCGGGAGGACTGCGGCGGTCCTTGTGAACAGCCCGAACAATCCCACGGGGCGCGTGTACACCCAGGACGAGATTCACGCGCTGGCTGAGACGCTCAGGGACCATGCCGGGAAATCCGGGCGCGCGCCATGGCTCATATGCGACGAGCCGTACCGCGCCATAACCTATGACGGCGCCAGGACAGCCTCCGTGTTCACTGAGTATGAGAATTCCGTGGTGGTGACGAGCTTCGCCAAGAACCTCAGCCTTCCCGGCGAGCGCATAGGATACATAGCGGTGAACGGGGCCAGCCCCGGAAAGGACGAGCTTGTGGCGGCGTGCGTGTTCACAACCCGTATTCTGGGCTATGTGAACGCTCCGGGCCTAATGCAGCGCGTGGTGGCCAGGACATGGAGCGCGCCCGCGGACTACTCGCCGTACAGGAAGCGCCGTGACGAGCTCATGGCGAATCTGGACGCGGCCGGCATAGAGTATGTGAGGCCTCAGGGGGCGTTCTACCTGTGGTGCAGGGTGCCCGACGGATTCGGCGGGGACGACATGGCGTTCTGCGAGCATCTGAAGAAATACCGCATACTGGGCGCGCCCGGGAGCGGTTTCGGCGGGAAGGGATGGTTCCGGCTCGCGTACTGCGTGAGCGAGGAGATAATCCGGTCATCCAGGGCCGCTTTCATAAAGGCCATGGAGAATATAGGCTGACTTGTTTTTATAATTAATTTCACTAAGGGGGCATTATGAGAATCTTGATGGTAACGGCGGAGGCGGTTCCGTTCGCAAAAACCGGCGGGCTCGCGGATATGGTCAGCGCGCTCTCCATACAGCTTACAAAAATGGGGCATGACGTTAAGATAGTCATGCCGCGCTATTACCGCATAGACCGGAAAAAACTCAACCAGCTTTCCGGTCCCATGGCCATAGCCGCCGGCAGGGTGGAGACATGGAGCGCCGTTTACACCGCCAAAATGCCCGGATGCGATGATCTGCCGGTGTATTTCATAGACCACGAGGGCTGCTACGGGCGCGACGGCATTTACGGCGTTCCCGGAGAGACGGACTTCCACGACAACCCCTACCGCTTCGCGGTCCTGGCGCACGGTGCGTTCCAGCTGTGCAGGAAACTTGGATGGTACCCCGACATAGTCCATGCCCACGACTGGTCTGCGTGCCTTGCTCCCGTCCTGGCCAAGCACGTTTGCCGCTACTGCGGGTTCGAGGGCACCGCCAGCGTCCTGACCATACACAACCAGGGCTACCAGGGCCAGTATTCCAAGGACCAGTTCCCCGCCCTGGGAATAGACTGGGGGCTTTATTACGGCGCGGGATTCGAGCATGAGGGCGGCATAAACTTCCTGCAGGCGGGTGTGTCCAGCGCCGACATGATAACCACCGTGAGCCCTACATACGCCCGCGAGATTCAGACCATGGAGGGCGGGTTCGGAATGGACGGTCTTCTGCGCGTGAGAAGCGATGTTATAAGGGGCATACTTAACGGTGCGGACGTTAAGGAGTGGAATCCCGAGATAGACAAGAAGATTCCCGCAAACTACAGCGTGAAGGATATGAGCGGAAAGGCCAGGTGCAAGGCCGAGCTGCAGAAGCAGATGGGGCTGGAGATTAATCCCGACATCCCTGTGGTGGGAATAGTGACGCGCCTGGTGGACCAGAAAGGCATCGCCGAGGTTTTTGCCCCCACATACGGGTCCGCTTACGGAATATGCACCACGATGAACGTGCAGTTCGCGGTCCTGGGAAGCGGAGAGGCCTGGTGCGAGAACGAGATACGCGCGCTGCAGGAAAAGCTCCCCAACCTTCGCGCGTACATAGGCTATGACGACAAGCTGAGCCATCTGATAGAGGCGGGAAGCGACTTCTTCCTGATGCCGTCTAAATACGAGCCGTGCGGACTGAACCAGATTTACTCAATGCTGTACGGCACTCTGCCCATAGTGCGCAGGACGGGCGGGCTCGCTGACACGGTTGAGAACTACAATCAGGACACGGGAAGCGGCACGGGGTTCGTGTTCGACTCGCTCACGCCGCAGGCCGTTTATGACACTGTGGGATGGGCCGTGTGGGCATACTACAACCGCAAGGATCACATAAAGAAGATGCAGGAGCGCGGAATGCGGGAGACGTTCGGCTGGGACAAGGCAGCGGAGGGCTACCTGGAAGTGTACAAGGAGGCTGTCCGCAGGGGATGCGGCAGGGAATACAGCGGCTCCTGAGCGCACTCTATGGGCGCGGCTATTTTAAATAGCCGCCGCTCTTTATGTTCTCCGTCCATTCTGTGTTTGCAAGATACCATTTCACCGTCATGCGAAGGCCCTCCTCGAAGGTCATCCTGCGCTGCCAGCCTAAGTCCTTTTTGATTTTAGCGCAGTCTATGGCATAGCGGGCGTCGTGTCCGGGGCGGTCCTTAACATGGCTTATGGTTCCGTGCACCTTGTCGAAGTCCAGCCCGGCTTCCTCCGAGGTCAAGTCTATGAGCTTCTCCAGCAGCTTTATGTTCTGCCACTCGTTCTCTCCGCCTATGTTGTACTTCTGCCCGGTCTCTCCGTCTCTCATTATGAGCCACACGGCGCGGTTATGGTCCTCCACGTAAATCCAGTCGCGTATGTTTTTTCCCTCGCCGTAGACGGGAAGGCTTTTTCCGTCACGGATATTCGATATCATAAGCGGGAGAAGTTTCTCGGGGAACTGGTAGGGCCGTAGTTGTTCGTGCAGTTTGAGAGCGTTACGGGAAGCCCGTACGTGTGGCTGTACGCCATTACAAGATGGTCGGAGGCGGCTTTGCTTGCGGAGTAGGGCGAGCGCGGATCGTATGGCGTGGTCTCCGTGAAGTAGCCTGTGGCACCCAGCGAGCCGTATACCTCGTCAGTGGAGATGTGGTGGAAGAGGACGTCATCGCGCGGGGTGTCCAGGCTTATGCCCCAGAAAGTCCTGGCGGCGTCCAGCAGAGTGTACGTTCCCAGGATGTTTGTCCGCACGAACGCCTCCGGTCCCAGTATGGATCTGTCCACATGGCTCTCCGCCGCGAAGTGGACCACTGTGTCTATGCTGTACTGCCTTAGTATGCGGTCTATCTGGGCGCGGTCAGTGATGTCTGTCCTCTCAAAGAAATATCTGGTACCGCCGAATTCCTTCTGCACCTGGGCCAGGTTTCCGGGATTCCCCGCGTAGGTCAGGCAGTCCACGTTGACTACGGTGCCTGTGAAACCCGCGTCGGTGAAAGCCTCGTTCCCTCCGAATCCGGCGCCCGCGCTTTTCCCGAACAAATAGTTTATGAAGTTGCTGCCTATGAATCCGCATCCGCCGGTGACAAGGATGTTTGTGAGAGCCCTTTTTGACATTCCGAACCTCTGTAAAAGTGTGACTTGATTTTTTATCTTCTACAGTTTCGGCATCAAAGCGCGCCTACATGATTGAAAAACGTCCGCTCCTCATGAATTTCTCAAGGCTGGCATCCCACTCCGGGATTCTCATTCTGAGCGCTCCCTGGATTTTCTCCTTGCTGAGGACTGAGTACGCCGGGCGCCTGGCACGGGTGGGATACTCCTCCGTGGAGCATGACTTTATCTCGCAGTCGCCTGTGATGCGCCCGTATTTTTTCCCCAGAGCGTATATCCTCTGCGCGAAGCCGAACCATGTGGTCTCTCCCGAGTCCGTGAAATGATACACGCCGTAAGGAAGCGCCGCGTTTTTTCCGAACAGGTGGTGCGCGTGGTCTGAGCCGTCTATGATTTTTATTATTGCGGAAGCAAGATCCCCCGCGAACGTGGGCGTGCCTTTCTGGTCCGCCACCACTGTGACGCTGTCCCTCTCGCTCATGGCGCGTGCCATGGTGTATACGAAATTCTTTCCGTCAAAGCCGTAGAGCCACGCGGTCCGTATTATGTAATACTGCGTCATCTCTTTCTGCACGGCGTCCTCGCCCGCCGCCTTGGTGAGCCCGTAAACGCACGCGGGATTTTTCTCCGCGTCCTCGGTGTAGGGCGAGCGGCCGGTTCCGTCAAAGACATAGTCCGTGGATATGTGTATGAGCCTGGCCCCTATCTTACGCGCGGCGCGGGCTATGTTTCGCGGGCCGTCCTCGTTCAGCCTCCTGGCCGTCTCCCCGTCATCCTCCGCTTTGTCCACGGCGGTGTATGCGGCGCAGTTTATGACCCAGCTTATGTTGCTGAGGATTTTTCCCTTTATGGCGGACGCTCCTGTGGTTCCCGCCGAGCTCTCATGCGATGAGGCGAATTTCTCAAGCGCGGCGGGATCCGTTATGTCCACTTCGCGGTCGCTTCCTATCCAGCTTATGCCGCACTGCGTGAGCTGCCGTCCCAGCTCAGAGCCCAGCATTCCGTTGCAGCCGATTAACCAAACCATATCAGTCTCCAATCCATTTTCCGCTCATGTCAAAGTATCTGGCCTCAGGCGAGAAAGGCGGGTGTTTTGTGTCCTTCTCACTGGGCTGAGGAAAGAATTCGTTCGCAGCCGACGCCCAGTCCACCGCTATGGCGGGGTCGTTCCACATGAGGCCGCCCTCGTCCTCGGGGTGATAGAAATCCGTGCACTTGTAGGCGAATACCGCGGTCTCAGAGAGGACGTAGAATCCGTGGGCGAATCCCTGCGGAATATAGAACTGATTGTGCTTTCTGCCGTCAAGCAGGACGCCGTGCCATGAGCCGAAAGTGGGGGAGCCGCACCTCAGGTCAACCGCCACGTCATACACCGTGCCGCTTACAGCGCGGACAAGCTTTCCCTGCGGATGGCGCTTCTGAAAATGAAGCCCGCGCAGCACTCCCCGGAATGACGATGACTGGTTGTCCTGTACGAACCTCATCGTAAGTCCCGCGTCAAAAAAATCCCGCTCGGAGTATGACTCCAGGAAGTATCCCCTGGAATCGCCGAACACTTTGGGCTGAATCTCGTAAAGGCCCTCTATGGGGCATTTTGTGAACTGGAACGGCATTTCTAAGTCCTCTCCGCTATGTACCTCAGGTACTCGCCGTAGCTTGTCCTGTATGATTCAGCGGTCTTAAGGACCTCTTCCCGCGTTATCCAGCCGTTAGTGAGCGCTATCTCCTCTATGCAGCTTACGTACAGCCCCTGCCGTTTCTGTATGGTGGCGATGAAATTCGAAGCCTCCAGAAGACCGTCGTAAGTGCCTGTGTCAAGCCATGCCATGCCGCGTCCCAGAAGCTCCACGCTGAGCTTCCCGCGCTCAAGGTATGTGTTGTTGACCGTGGTTATCTCAATCTCGCCCCGCGCGCTGGGCTTTATGCTGCCGGCGATTTCCACCACGGAGTTGTCGTAGAAGTAAAGTCCCGGCACCGCGTAGTTGCTTTTTGGCGCGGAGGGCTTCTCCTCTATGCCCAGGACTTTCCCGTCCTTGTCGAATTCCACCACGCCGTAAGCGGAAGGCTCCTTCACGTAGTAGCCGAAAATCACCGCGCCTCCTTCGGATTTGACCTTTGATGACGCGTTGCTGAGCGTGCGCGTGAAAGACTGTCCGTAGAAAATGTTGTCTCCCAGGACCAGGGCCACGCTGTCATCTCCTATAAAATGCTTTCCCACGATGAAAGCGTCGGCAAGCCCCCTGGGGCTTTCCTGCACGGCGTAGTCGAACCTCATGCCCAGCTGCTCCCCGGTTCCGAACAGCTCCCTGAAAAGCGCCGTGTCGCGCGGGGTGGAGATTATGAGCACCTCCCGTATCCCCGACAGCATCAGTACGCTGAGAGGATAGTATATCATGGGTTTGTCATAGAGCGGCAGAATCTGCTTGGAGACCGCTTTTGTGATGGGGTAGAGTCTGGTTCCGCTTCCGCCCGCTAGGATTATGCCTTTCATGTCTGAGCCTCGTTTTGGGAGAGTATACTGATACCGCGTGATTATATCAGAATAACAGGCAGCGGGCAATAGATTTCCTTGCCGTGCGCCGTCCGCTCTGCTATACTTGCGGCATGGAATTCAAGACGACAAGGACAGTGAGACTGGGCGGGCGTGACGGCATACGCGAGATATTTTTGGGCGGCGGGAATCCCGTCACCGTGCAGACCATGTGGAAGGAGGGCATATCCGGTGCGGCCGAGGACAGAGCGCGTCTGGAGCGAATCGCAAGGGACATGGACGCCCTGAAATCCCTGGGATGCGACATAATCCGTTTCGCGGTTCCTGACGAACCTAGCGCGCGTTCCCTCCGCGTGATTCAGGGCATGACGGACATCCCGCTTGTGGCGGACATACACTTTGACTGGCGCCTTGCGCTCGCCTGCCTGGACAACTCGCTTCCCGGGCGCTCCGTGAGCGCGGTGCGCATAAATCCCGGGAACATAGGCGGGCGCGAGCGGGTGGAGGCCGTGGTGGAGGCGTGCCGTGCCCGGGGAGCCGCCATGCGAGTGGGCGTGAATTCAGGAAGCATTCCGCGCGATCTGGAGGCCGGGGTCATGGAGGGCAGGATGTCCCGGGCGGAGGCATTGCGCGAGTCCGCCCTGCGCGAGGTGTCAGTTCTTGACGCCCTGGGATTCCATGATGTGGTAGTGAGCATGAAGGCGTCCTCCGTAAAAGAGACCGTGGAGGCCAACGAGGCGTTCGCGGCGGTCAGCGACATACCGCTTCACATAGGCGTGACTGAGGCCGGTCCCCTTATAACCGGCGTGGTAAGGAGCACCATGGCCCTGGGCCGTCTGCTTGACGAGGGCATAGGAGCCACCGTCCGGGTGAGCCTTTCAAGCTCGCCTGAGAATGAGGTCATAGCCGCCAGGGAGATTCTGCATGAGTGCGGTAAAAGGGATGGCGGCGTCACTCTGGTAAGCTGCCCCAGATGCGGGCGCGAGGGCTTTGACGTGCACGGCTTTATGGAGCGGTGGCAGAACAGGCTGCTCAGCATGAGAAAAGACGTTACGGTGGCCGTGATGGGATGCGCGGTGAACGGCCCCGGTGAGGGTAAGCACGCCGACCTGGGGATAACGGGCGGCGGCGGTAAGGCAGTGCTTTTCAGGCGGGGAAAAATACTCCGCACCATAGACGAGAAGGACGCGGATGCTGAATTTGAAAAAGAACTTGCGCTGCTCTGATTTTATGCCGATAAGGAACTAGGATGAAATCACATTCGTTTTATGTCCGCGTGATGACGGCGGTCTTTGCCGTCCTGCTCTATTATCCGGCTCTCTCTCAGTCAGTTCCGCGCTCGGTGACTCCCGGCGAGGAGGACTGGCGTTTTCTGGAGATGGCGGAGAACGCGATGGAGGCGGGGAATTACGGAGGCGCCGTGGAATACGCCGAGAAAGCGCGTGCCGCGCGAAAGCAGAGGTGCCAGTGGGAGATATACACGCTGGAGCGCTCGCTAAGGCTTTCCTCCGTGCGCCGTGAGGCCGACAGCCTGCAGGATGTGATACCTGTGATGGAGAAGAACGGGCTTTCTTCCGCCGCGGAGATTGTGAGAGTGCATCTGGATTTGCGGGGCGCAGACTTTTACAGGAACAGCCTGAGCGGAATCCTGGAATTTGAGAACCATCTTATGCTCTACCCGGAGGTGGACTATCTTATAGGCAGGGTCTACCGCATGGAGGGCGAGTACGAGCTCTCAAGGCAGTACCTTATCTCCGCGTATGAGGCCAGCGACATACTGGAGGTCCCCGCGCAGAAATACGACATCCTTTATGATTTGGCGGACCTTTACCTGGACTCAGGCGACAGCGAGAATTTCGAGAAGTACATGCTTCTGGTCATGAGCGACAACGAGGACTATGTGTCCGCCCGTTTCATGCGCGCCATAATACACATAGTGGAGGAGGACAAGGCCGGCTCCGTGGAGAAATACTTCATGCTCTACAGGAGCGGCTACACCGACACTTTGCGGGCCATGCTGTCACTGGCGGAATTTTACTCGCGGTCAGGCGAGACCGGGAGGGCGCTCAGATGCTCCGCACTGGGATGCACCACCGCGCTCACAAAGATAGAGGCCGCCCTGGACGACAGGATAAACGGATACGCGTACACGTCGCTCGCTGATTTGCTTTCACGCAGCGCGGACTTTGAGGACATAGTGGAGTGGGGGAACGCCAACGGGATATGGCGCCTTTTTTATATATTCGCCGACAATGCCGCGGACGCGGGGAACATACGCTTTGCCTCGGAGCTTTTTAGAATCCTCTCCGAGCATGAGCCTGAGCCGTACTGGCGCAGGATGGCGGAGCAGCGTCTCATACGCTGACGGACCGGCCGTCAGAAATGCCTTCCCAGTCCGAAAAACAGCTCGTAAGTCTTTACGTCTCCCGCGCGCCAGTCAGTGTTTATGTAGTTACCCATAAACTGTCGCCCCACGTCCATGCCCAGGCTTACGCGCACCACGAAGTTCTTCCACTTCTCAGGATAAATTAGCGCCTCTATGCCCGCGCTGTAGAATCCGTCCCGCAGCGAGAACACTTTCCCCGTGGCCTGATTTTTCGTGAGCGCTATGTCCACGAACGGGCTCAGCTGCAGCTCGAAGTCCAGCGCGCCGAACAGCCTGTGCGAGATTCTGGGAATCCACCTGAGGCCCTGCGGCCATTTCTCCACCACGCTCTCGTAGCTGCCCCAGAGCCTGTAGCCCCAGCCCAGCCAGTCCGTGGTGACTATGTGCACCGGAATGTCCAGGCTCAGAACCATGGCGAGCGGAGTTCTGAGTGCGTGGCCGTCAGCGAACGGGTACAGCGCGCTGAAAGGCTGGTTATCCCGTACTCCGCGCAGATGCTCGCCTATTTTCTGAGTGCTGTTCATGTTAGCGGTGAAATAAATCTGCGAGCATAATCCCAGGTATTTGAAAGACTTGAACATATTGATCTTGGCGGATATGGACGCAAGGAAATGCTCCGTGTCCTCCAGCTGGTCAAAGAAATTCCATCCCAGGCTCTGCGATATGCTCATGGACATTCCAGTCCTTAGGTTGCCGTACCAGTCCACCGTAGATGTCCCTATGCTCTGGCTGATCTTAAGCTCCGGGCCGCGCAGGTCCTCGTTGTCAGGGTTTATGCCGTCCATGTCCCAGTTCTGCGTGAACGTGATGGACGGAGTGTATGTGATCTGGGACGTCTCTCTTACGGTGCCTATTACGAGCGGAAGTGAGACCGTTACTTTCTCCGCGCCGTAAATCACGTCGCTGTTTCCGTCGTATATGTAGTCCTCATCCCGTATCACGGACTGTGTGAATCCCAGCTTGATTTTATTGAATTTGCCGAACGGTATGCCCACCACTATGCCCGTGGAATATGAGAATTCAGGCACGTTTAGGTTCCCGTCATTGTCTGTGCCTATCTTCCATTGGAAGGAGAAGTCATTGTTGAATGAATTCTCAAGCACGCCCAGATTGAACGGAATGTCGAGATCGAAATTTATGCCTGTGTACACCCGCCTGAAATCCTCGGAGTCATCCTCGTCGCCGAACTGCAGGTTCAGGTCCACGTTCAGGGGATTCAGGAAGCCCAGGAAATTCGTGTCCTTCAGTTTGAGCTTAATCTCCGCTCCTGAGTTAGAGTCGTAGCTGAATTTGGGAAGCATAAGTAAATTATATGCGTCGGAGAATGATATCTCCACCGCCGCAAGATAAATGGTGTCTCCGTTCTCATCGGGGCCGTCCTGCGCGGAGAGTGTGTATGATGTCTCTATGTCGTCCAGAAGCCGCAGGTTCACTATGTCCTGCTCCACGGCACCTATGTACTCCTTTAGTTCGTCCTCGCTTGCGAACGTCTTGTATGTGTCCACCGATATGTTCCGCGAGAGAGCGAAAGGCCTGGTCTTACCGTGCGAGATGTATGTCACGCTCCCTATCTTGTAGAGCGCGCGCCGTGCGGTGCCGTTCAGGGCGGGCTCATCGCGGTCATCGGTCTCCGCGCCCTCCGTAGCTGTGAGCGCCTCATCGTCAGCGGGAATGCCGCCGTAAGACACGGGGGCCTCCTGCGCATTGAGCAGGGCCATGGACAGAAGAAGGATTACCAGATGCAGTGGATGACTTTTCATCAGTAAGCGCCTTTTCCTTTTATGTGGATGATTCTGTTTTAAGTACGCATCTAAATCCATGAAATCCATAGCCGCTTGCCAGTTTATACCCATATTCTATCGCAAAATAAAACGTAAGTCTATAAGCGCGGGCTTCTGCCGCCGTAGCGGTCTTTATCTTTTCCGCCTTAAATGGTATCATCAGGCCATGAGAAAATTCTTACCGGGGCTCGTCCTCTTTCTGCTCGCTGCCGTCGCCCACGCAAAATCAGGCAGCAGTACGCAGGTGATTCCGTCCGGCCACTGGATATATGATGACATGTACATGCTCTGCACGGAGAGCGCTCAGGCACAGTTTCTTACGACGCAGCCGCTCACCGTGGGAGAGCTGAGGTTTTATTTCAATCAGATTCCTTATGACTCTCTCTCCGCATCCGGCAGAGCGCTTTATGAGAGGGCGGAGGGCTTTCTTTCTTCCGTCG
>JAFLSO010000002.1 GCA_022510925.1 Treponema sp. | reverse complement strand
TCCGGCGCCGTGCCCGTGGAGGCGGACGAAGTCACTTGGTTTGTCAGGATATCCAAAGCATAAGGGAGGATTCTTATGAGAGAGAGGATAGTAATTTTTTCTGCCGCGGCGTTTCTCATGGCGCTGGCCGTGCTTTCAGGCTGCAGGAGCCTTCCGTCTTCTTCCAGAAACGACGAGGTGCATCCCCTTGCGCTTCTTAGCCCGGACTCAAGCATTTACATAAACGTTCCTGTACAGAACCACATGGATTTGTCCGCCGCGATTCTTAGCGCGCAGATAGAGGGCCTCACGGAGAAGAGTGCCCGTCTGCTGCTCTCGCGCGTGGATAATTTTTATCTGGGGCTCGGCACTGTCAAGGACAGGTCCAGGCTTGAGGCGGCGGCACTCGGGAACATACCTTCCGTGGCGGTGGACGCCCTGCTCACTAAGAAAAACGGCTGGAACAAAAATCCGTACACCGCTCTCTCCTCTGAGGAGGCGCAGGCCCGCGGACAGCCTGTGGAATTTGACGTTTACTCACGGCTTGGCTCCGATTTCAGGCTGAGCTTCCCCTCCGAGAGCATTCTGTGCGCGGCAAAGAATCTGGACCCTCTCCTTGAGAATTACGCGCTGCACGCGGAGCTCGGAGATCAGGAATATGTTCCGTGGATAACGCAGGAAAGCCAGGACATCCTCTTTTACATAACTAAGCCGGGGCAGTATCTTCGCAACATGATAGGCACCACCGTGAACGGCTGCGACTATGTGAGCGGGCGCATGGTCTACTTCCCGGATTCGGAGAAGCCGTCTGAATACTCGGGGCGCTACAGGCTCACCATAAACCTGCACATAGCGAACCCCAAGGCCATGGAGGCATTCAACGCCATGCTCAAGCTCTCATTCGGGCAGCTGGGCGCCTCCGTGCGGGTGCTGGAGAATCTTACGATTCAGATATCGGACATCCCCGTTACACAGAAGCAGATAAATGATTTGTTCACGCGCGATCCTATAACAGGAAAGCATTACAAGGTCGTGGGCGACAAGATAATCGAAGAGAAGAGGTAGCATCATGAGCGACGGGAAAGTTATTCTTAAGGCAGAGGATTTGGACGGCTATTTGACGCAGGATGATTTACAGGACCTGAAATCCCTGCAGGATATGTACGCGGAGACATTGAAGAGTTTCTCACCCGTGAGCGAGGCAGATATAATACGGCACTTTGACGCCATGGGCCACAGGATGCAGGAGATATGCTCCAGGCATCCGCGCATAAAAGTGTTCTCGTTCGAGACGGAGGAGGGTGCGCATGCTGAGGCAAGCCGCGTAATCTCCAAGCTGCGCGACGTAAGGACCGACCATGCGGAATTCATGTATTACAGCCAGCGCGCCTACGAGATGCTTTTCAGGCTTGCGTACACGGACGAGCATTCTGACAGGAGCGGGCATATCATCGTGCGGACTCCTGTGGACACTCCCGTGCAGAATTATGCGGTCCATAAAATCCCCAACGTGGATGACAAGATAAAGGATTCTGTCATGTGCGTTATGCTGAGGGGCGCGCTTCTTCCCAGCATGATTATGTCCAAGGAGATACAGGAATACTCGTCCACGGACTATGTGACTCCGTTCGCGCTCTTTAAAATCAGCCGCGATGACACTAAGAGCGAGAATAACATGCAGTACATACTGAACCTTAAGAATTCATTCTTCAACCTGGACGATCTTGACGGGAAGGACTGGGTTTTCGCGGACCCCATGAATGCCACGGGAGGCTCGCTCGTTACGGTGGTGAAGTATCTGCAGGAGCAGGGCATAAAGCCCAGGAGCATAAAATTCTTCAACGTTATATCAGCGCTTAAGGGAAGCCTCCGCATAACCAGGGCCCTGCCTAACTGCACGTGCTACACATTGTGGATGGATCCTGTGCTGAACGAGAAGGCGTACATAATGCCCGGACTGGGCGATGCCGGCGACCGTCTTAACGGCCGTGACAGCCCGGATTCTCCCAGGAACATAATACAGCTCATCGCGGACTACGGCCACAACATAACAGGGCTCTACCGCTCCCAGCTTAAGGCCATAGAGGATCTGGTCCTGGGATTCATGTGATATGAGCCTTGCTAAATCCTGCCTTTCTGTTGCGGCCGTTTCTCTCATTCTGACGCTGCTATCATGCGCGTCCTCCGATGGTTTTCCTGTAGTGGGCGAGGCCGCCGCCAAAGAGAGCAACATCTATTCCGAGTACTACAATATAGCCCAGGCCTATGAGGCGAACAAAAATTATTCCAAGGCCATAGAGTATTACGGTCTGTGCATGCGGAGCAAAGTCCTTAAGGACTCGGCGTTCTACAAGATGGCCAGATGCCAGGCGCTCGGCAAAGACTGGGACAGCGCGCGTGAGTCATTCGGCATACTGCTGGAGCGTGATCCTGAGAATTTGAATCTTAGAATCTCACTTGCCTACATTGAGGCGATGAGTGGGAATTTCAATACCGCTGAGGAGATGTACAGGACTTTGTCCGGGGAGAATCCCCACGATGCCTCTCTGCTGAAAGATTACATAGCGCTTCTTATGGCTGACGGAAAATACGAGCTCGCGGAGGAGAAATTCTATCTCCTTAAGGAAACTTTCCCCGATGACGAGGCCATCCCCGACATACGCTCAAAAATCGCAGACGGTCTGGACGGCGTGGAGGATCTTGCGCCCGCGGAGAACGATTCTTCATCCAATCAGAATTAGGCCCGGGCGCTTTCGCTTATGAATTTCCTGTATTTATCGGGATTCACGCGGAATGCTATTATGGGAGAGTCCTTGTCGTTAAGCGCGTGAATCAGCGCCTGCTCGGACTCGTTCGCCAGTCTGCTCCCCGATATAAGCCGCAGTGAGCGCGTGGATATTCCTATGTAAGCCTTTCCCTGCGCGTCCGTCTCATGCAGTATGGGCATTATGCCGCCGTAAAGAGTCTCCGCTATTTGAATTGCGTGATCAGTGTCCTCTCCCTGCAGGATGGCAGAGCAGCCGTCCGTCTTGTAGTCGAACACCAGGTCCTCGAAGCGCACTGTGCTTATTACAAGGCTTGCGATTTTTCTGGCGCTCTCACTCCGCCATTCAATGCCCGGAATCCTCAGCGTAAGCAGCGCCAGGTCCTGCTCCGAGCCTGCCGCGCGAATCAGCTCTTTGTCAAGCCTGGGTATCATGTAGCTTTCCCAGCCGAATCCTGTAAGCGGCGAATAAAGTCCCTGCGGCGCGGCGCCTGTATCCTGGGGCACGTCATTCTCTTCAGATGAGCTGCTGGAAGCCTCCGGGGTCTCCTCTGTATTCCCAATGCTCTCTTCTGTGGTCACGGAAGGCTCCTCTCCCTGCGCGCCGGAGACTTGGCTCTCATTGCCGATAGTATTATCTGTCTCCTGCGCGGTGACATCGGCCCCAGTCCGGCCGTCAGCGTGAGGCTCCGTGACTGCGGAAGGCTCCTCCTTTTCAGGCACGTCTTTCTCCGCGGCGGGCGCCTCCTCTTCCTCCCGCGTGGTCACCGTCTCCGTCTGCTCCCCGGCGTCTGCGTCCTGCTCCTCAGTCCGTGCAGCCTCAGGCTCTGTGTCCGACGTGATGCCGTCACCGGGCCCGTAATCGTAATCATCTGCCTCATCCTGCCCGGGCTTGAACGCAAAGAAAATCATGTAGAGCACGCAGGACAGTGTGGCCGTGAGAATTATTATGAACGCTATGCGCGCCCAGTAGAAGATGGAGTAGGGCTTTAGAAGATACAGTGACAGCGTGAGCGTGACTTTCTTTCCGCTTTCCGCGTTCAATGCCGTGCTGTGCGATCTTACGAGCGGGGATGTTGTGAGCGCGATGGCGGGAGCGTCCACGGGGTATGAGAAAATCAGCTTGCCGTCCGTGCTTATCTGTATGGCGGCTATGTCCTGCACCTGGTTCAGCGCGCTGAGTATGTCGTCCTTAAAGGCGGCGCTCTCGGGGTCGTTGACAAGGAGAGAGCGGCTCAGGTCCTTTGTAATCTGGGAGAAACGCTCCTGCTCCCGCACGGGGCCTCTGTGCCTCTCCACCGCAAGCGCCGTAATGTATAAGATTACGGTAATAATGTAGACCGCGCTTATGCATGCCATGAAAATATTATTACTCTTCCTTTTCATACGGACCTCTCACAAATACAGTTGATTATACCGCACAGCGTGTGAGTATGCAAGTTTAAGCAGTTTAAAAATGCCTGCATCTCCGTCTGCGGATTTTCTGAGCCACGCCACATACGGAAGGACTGGAAAAAGCTCTGCGTCAGGCGGGAGTTCGCGGCATTCCTCCGCCGCAAGTGATTCTGCCCTCCTTAAGAAATTCCTTACGTTGTCTTTTGGGGAGCGGATCTGCTGGGTCTTCTCCGGGACTTGCTCTCCCGCATCCCTTGTGATCAGGTTCCGCTTCTGTTCTGACCGGGAGAATCCGTAGTCTCCGCACCATTTTAAAAGAGAGGAGCCGTATCTTTCCAGGACCGGGGAGGTGAGGGGCGATTTTGCTGATGGCGAGAATTCAGGCGGATTTTCAGGAGCGTATATCTCTGTGCGGAACATCAGTGCGGCGAATGATGTCTCAGCGGGTGACGTGCGGCACGCGCCCATGCCCAGGCGTGTGTCCAGGTATGTGCCTCTGGCGTAAGCCTTGCCACCGTTGTAGCAGAAGTCCGCGCCGAAAAGCTCCATGCGCTTGAACCCCGCGAGCCTTGCGAAGTCGCACGCGGCTATTGTAACTGTTCCGCCGCCTGCCTCTAAGCCGGGAACTGCTGTTCCTCCGCATGCGAGGGCGGACAGGGGATGAGGACCTGTGAAGAAAAAAATCCCCGCGCCAGTCTGTGCCGCAGATTTGACCGCGGAGCGTGATGCCGATGTGTCGAGCACGAAAAGCGGGCTGTGTCCGGCGAGGGCATTTGATTCCGAGACGCAGAAAAAATGCTCCCCTGAGACGCACTGCGCGTCCACGCTTACAACCACGTCGCTTCTTACGCCGTATTCCCGCAGCGCCCTGTACGCTGTGTCCGTGGAGATTACCACGTATGAGTCCCTGTCACGTATCAGGGTCCTTATGCTTTCGTCAAGCGTGGGGCCTGCCGCTATTATCGCCGCGGTCTTTCCAGTGTCCAGGTGCGGCATGCGGTTTTCCTCTATGCTCAGGATGTTAAGCAGAATGTTCCTCTGCCATATTTTCCCGAAGTGTGTCTGGACCGAGAAATCCGCCGAGATGTCTTTGACCGCCTCACGGACTTTACGGGAGAGCTCTTCTGCCGCCGCTGGAGCCTCCTCTTCCCATACCCTGTTAAAACCTAACGTCAGGTTTCCGTGCAGGGAAGGAATGTATTCTCTTTTTATGACTTCCCGGACCTCATCCACCGTGCAGACGTGCACGCCGTGCCTCAGGGCCATGTCTCTTACCTCAGGCATCCGCTTGCAGAACTCAAGGCTCTCCTCGTCCGCCTCCACCGCTATGACTTTCGCTCCGGGGTTTAAATCCAGATAGGCGCCTATGTGGTAGCCCGCGCCTATGCCCCCCGCTATAAGGAATTGCTCCCTGATGCCCTTTGCGAACGAGAGCGCCTCGTTCTGAGGATTATACTTGGAGTGCATCGCTTTGCCGCTCAGAAAAACAGGAACCGGGCTCTGGTTCCTGGCGTAAATGACGGAGCCGTAAATCATGGCGCAAGCCCCCGTGTGAGCTCCGGGTAGAACTCCCTTATGCCCATGTCTATTTTCTCTGAGCGCGCGCTTTTATCCTCGCCTCCAAGACTGCGCTCGTAGAGGATGTAGTCCGCGGGCATGATAGTCCTGAGCCATTCTTCCCCGCCTATCCCGGCTTTTATGGCGGAAAGGATTATACTCCTGCGCTTCTGGAAATCATCAGCCGCCGCGCGTTCCATGAGCTTAGGGAATGTCATGTCCGCTTTCTGCCTCTCATGTGCTTTCTTTTTGAAAAAATCCCAGTCCACGTCTTTTATTGAACCTAACGTTAGGTTATACTTGTATCCTGCGCTCAGCCTGAATACACGTCCTCCGAAATCCGAAGAAGAGAACCATTCCCTGTATGTGTCCATCGCGGGAGATTTGAATGTGCGCGGACATAGCCTTGTCTCCTGCGTATGGAGCCGGCGGTCTGTCAGGGAGTCGGTTGTCTCAAGCTCGTTGGGCTGCGTGTGGCTGTGCCCCGCGTTGGGCGCCAGGTCAAGCCCGCACACAAAGACATCCGCTGCTGTGATTGATAGCGCCAGTGCCACGGCGGTTCCGCTCACTGTTCCGCATCTTACGGCGGGCATAGCCGGTATGCGGCAGGATTTTAAAAGGCTGGTTCCGGGACCGTCAGAGTAGTCAAGCGCCAGAATCCTGACGCTCTCCAGCACGCGGGCAGGGCAGGCGGCCTCCGGTGCGAGCGCGAGCACGCAGTCATTTTCGCCCATGCGGCTCAGGTGCTTTTTCGCCCAGTAGCCGCCGTCGGTGGAGACGCATATATCGCTCCTTATTCCGCGTGAGGCCAGCGCGTTGTACGCGGACGACACCGCTATCAGAAAAAAACTCTCGCGGAATTCTTTGAGGAACGGAACGGATGATTCAAGGCTTCTTCCCGACGCGCATACGATTACGGGCACATCGCCCTTTGTGACTGAGACGAACCTCTCCGCGAATAGCGGGAGCCTCACCGCGTTTTTAGTCCACCGTCTTCCGAAATACGTTCTGGTCTGAAGGACGGTCCTGCTTTTTAAAACCGCCTTTTTTATCTCTTCCCATGTGGCTTTGTATTCTTCAGGGAAAGTGCGCTCTGAGGGTCTCCATGAGGTGAAGAAGCACGCTATGGTCCCCTCGTCGCCCAGGTAATTGAAAATCTGATCGGACAGCGGCGGGGAGACGGATTTTTCCGGGTCCTCGAAATAAAAGACTTTGTCCCAAGAAAAGTCCGTGTCAGAAAAATCCTTTGTGTATTGGACGGCGCAGACTTTAACGCCGGGGAATTCTTTTTTCAGATAGGGAACTGTGTACGGACGGCCGGCGCCCGTCACAAGCACGTACTGCGGCATGAAGGGCGGCTTTATACCCTGCACGAAACGCTCCGCCTCCCGCTCAGGATTGTACGCGGAGTGCAAGTGTAAGCCGCCCGCCATGTCTTTTATGCCAGGCCCAGCTCGGAGAACAATCTTCTGTATGTCTCAAACTGCTCGGACTGGGCGAACTCTGTTATTTTCTCCTCGGGGAGACTCTCCAGAAGCTGGTCCATGTAAAGGAGCACGCTCTTTATCTCCTGCTTCATCTCCTCGGTTATGGTGCCGTCAGTATGCTCCTGCGGCCTGTCCTCCGTAACGGACGGCGCGCTTTCCGCCGCTAAAGGTGCTGCGGGAATCTGCACTTCCGCTTCGTAAGCGGGGGCCTCCACGGTTTCAGTTTCCGGCTCCGGTGGACAGGGCTCGTCATCCTGCGCCAGGGAGCTTTCCTTAGGAATGCTTTCCTCCTCCGCGCTCTCTGCGGCATCAGCGCTCTCTTCCTGCACGGGCTCCTCTCCGGTCTCCTGGGCTATGTCATCCTCCGCGAAAGGCTCTTCCTCCGTGTCATCGTCCTCCTCTGAGGAATTCTCCCACTGGTTGAACACGGTTCTGACAGGATCCTCGCTTATGCCCGTCTCCAGTGTCTCTTCAGATTCCTCGGTCTCCTCGGTCTCCTCAGTCTCCTCGGTCTCCTCAGTCTCCTCAGTCTCCTCAGTCTCCTCAGTCTCCTCAGTCTCCTCAGTCTCCTCAGTCTCCTCAGTCTCCGCCTCTGTGACAGGCTCAGACTTAAGGAACTCCGTGTCATCGTCCGTCAGCGGCTCGGGCGTCTCCTCCCTGAACAAATCTATGGGGCGCTGAAGCGACTCCAGGTCGGGCGCCTCAGATGAGAATGCGTCGTCAGTACCGGTCTCCTCTCCCTGCACCACGATGGATTCCGGGTCCAGGCTCTCGTCAGACTTGGGGACGAGTATCTCATCCTCCTGCGTCTCCGTATTCCCGGCCGCGGTATCCTCGGGGAAGGACTCCGCCAGGTCGCTCTCGTCAAATGTGGGCTCCTCCAGCGTCTCGTTGTCGAAGTCCATGTTAAGGCCGTTGTCCGCGATGAAATCCTCCTGCGGAACCTCGGCCACACTGGTGGGGGAGCCAAGCAGAACCTCCTCGCTGTTTACGGCGGATGATGCCTCATCCTCCTGCGAGAATTCGGCGGTGCTCAGAATGTTGTTAAGCTCATCGCCGCTCAGCGCTATGGTGTCATCTCCGTCCTCCTCGAAAAAACCGGTGGACGCGGCGGGAGATGGAACGTCGGGAATGGCCGTGCTCTCAGGCTCCTCGTGTTTCTCGTCCTGGGTGACGGCGCTTCCGGGAGCCTTGTTCTTAAGCTCCGTGAATTCTGTCTTTAAAGTGTTTATCTCGCTCTTAAGCGATGCCAGCTCCGTGGAAATCTGTCTCAGCAGCGCGAAGCTCTCGTCGTTACGTGGAACTGGCTGCTGTACTCCTCCCGCATCCTCCTGCACTGAGAGGGATGCCGCCTCCTCATCGAACGTGTCGGGGATGGGCTCCTGCGCGGGGCTTTCTGCGTCAGGCTCATCTGCGCTTACCTCATCTGAGGTTATGTCCGTGAAAGAGAGTGGCTCCGACGCAAGGCTCTCTGTGTTTCCGTAAGTCGTTTCCGCGGGTGAGGTGGTCTCCTCTGCGGGGGATGAGTCGCCCAGGTCAACGGAGTCAAGTATGGAGTCCACGTCAAAATCCCCCTCTGAGCCGGCGGGCGTAACGCTCATGCCTGACTCGGCGGGAGACTCGTTAGTCTGTATGTCAAGTGAGATAGCCTCATCGTCCTCATCAGAGCCGCTCTCTGTCTGTGAGGCTGAAGGAGACGCGTCGTCCGTGGTGACCTCTATGTCAAAGTCGCTGGACTCAGCGGGCTTGTGACCCTCGCCTGAATTCTGCGCGGGCCCGTCTGACTCGTCAAGCCCGAATTCGGAAAGGTCTATCTCCTCAGAGGAGCCGGACGTGTCCTGCGCGATGCCGAAATCCTCATCGGGGACGGTCTCAGTCCGCTCGGGCTCTGTTTTCTGCGCGGCGCCGTCCTCCATGGTGTCAAACAGCGCGTCAAAGTCATCGGCGAAAATCGCGCCGTCATCCCCGGAGGAGCTTGTCTCTGAGCCCGCGTCCGCCTCCGCCGTGTCCTGCCGCGCGTTATCCTGTGTCTCTACGGAATCATCGAAAGTCAGGTCCATGTCCAGAGGCTCCTCTTCCTGCACCTCTTCCTGCGAGGTCTCCATGGACTCATCGCTCAGCCCGAACTCATCGAGTGATATCTCACCGTCTCCGGAATCTGAGCCGGGGCTGTCACTGTCAGATGAGAATCCGTCCGTGATGAAGTCATCGAGTGAGATTTCGCCGTCACCAAAATCCTCAGTCTCCTCGGCCGTAATCCCTGAGGCGGCGTCTTCCGTGCTCTGTGGCGCGCTCTCCGCGGTGCCGGTATTTCCGTCCGCCTGCGCGATGTTATCTAGAAAAGAGAAGTCAGGAAGTCCTATGTCGCTTTCTGCGGGGGCGCCGCCCTCCTGCGCAGAATGGGGAGGCGTTTTTACCCATACGCCATACTCGTCAAGTTCGCTCCGGGCGTTTTCGTTTGTGGTGTCGCTCATATAAATATCCCCTTGTTAAGATTTAGTATAGTATACATCTTTTTCTATCGGCAGCAGATGGCAAAATCTGCACATATTTCTATTGGATTATACCATATAAATTGAATTCAGAAAACAAAAAACTATGCCGAAAAACTTTGTATGGCAAGATGTAGGTTTCTCGCGGCGGCATGTGCAGGCACTCTTTTCTATGTGCTTGTGGCGATTGTGTGCGGGCGTGACGGATTGTGGGCGCACGGGCAGCTTCTGGAGCAGAAAAGGCTTTTGAGCGCCCATACTGCCGGCATTGAGAAGACTCATGAGGAATTGGCGCTGGAGAAAGTGGCGCTGCAGAACGATGCCGATGTCATAGCGGCATACGCACGTAAGCTGGGCTATGTGGGGCAGGGCGAGAAACTCGTGAAGATAAGCGGGCTTCCTGTTCGCGAGACGCAGATTCTGGATCCGGGCGTAGTGCTTAGGCATACCGAGGCACGCTATGTGCCTGAATGGTTCTGTAAGGCCACGGGTCTTGTGATTTTCGGCCTTGTGTATCTGGTGCTTCTTCTGGCGGATTTTAACCGAGGCTACATACATATACCGCGTCCCAAGGCCCATTACGGCGTGGTCGGAGGAACGGCCGTCTATGACATGCAGTAAGGCGGACAAAGATTCCGTGTCGCTGGCGGCGGAATGCCTTAAGGGCGGCGGCATAGCGATACTGCCCACGGACACTGTATACGGCATAAGCGGCATAGCGGACCTTCCCGGCCGGGAAAGGATGCTGCGCACCGCCGAGAGAATTTACGCAATGAAGGGCAGGCCAGAGTCAAAGCCGCTCATAAGGCTCATCGCGGAGCCAGATGACATTTTCCTGTACACGGACGATAATATTCCCCCCGAGGTTCTTTGCAGATGGCCAGGGGCGGTCACGCTCATAGTGGGTGTCAGACCGGAATTCTCCGCGCTGTGGAAATCTGACACCATTGCGTTCAGATGTCCGGGTGACAGCTGGCTCCGTGCCGTGATAAAGGAGTGTGGCGCCCCCGTGTACAGCACCAGCGTGAACAGGAGCGGGAAAGATGCCCTGGGCACGGAGCATGAAATAATCGCGGAATTCGGGGATGAGGCGGACCTGTTCGTGACAGACGGAGACAAAACGAGGGCCGTGCCGTCAACACTTGTAAGATTAGAGGACGGCGCCGTCAGGGTGCTGAGGCAGGGCCCCGTCAGATTTTAGACCATGTAACTTCCAGGGTGCCGTCTGTGACACCCGAGCCTGAATTCTCCACCAAAGTGGATTTGACCCCCTTGAGGGTAGCCTTGTCAGTAAGCGTCAGGTTCCATTCTATGGGCTTTGCTCCGGGCGCGTTCTGCAGCGCAAGCTGCCTGGGTATCTCCGGGAAAAACGAAGCGTTGGAGCCGCCTGTCTGGACTATCCTTACGTTCTTGCCCGATATGGTTACAGATATGTTCATGGTGGCACCGTTCTTGAACACCACGAATCCCCTGCCGCCGCGCAGTATGAGTATCTTCTCTATGAACTGCTCTCCTCTCCATGTTCCGGCCAGATCATCCAGCGCGGAGTCCGGTGATTCCTGTGCCTGCTGCGGAGGGGTGTAGTTCCTGGGTACAGATGCCTGCGCCGGGGAGTCCTGCACGGGCGCCTCTCCCGATAGGTTCCTGAACAAGTTCTCAAGCGAGGACTTGGCGTCCAGAAGAATCTTGTAGTATGAGGCGTATTTTTTTGTCTCGCTCACGTTCTTTCCGTCACTGGCTTTGACGGCGTTCAGCGTGCATATCCATGAGCCGTCGGAGTCCTCCTGAATCTCCGCGAAGAACGCTATGCTGGTTCTGGCCGCGGTTGACGGGTCGTATGTGGAGCCGCGTTTGTCCGTCACTGTGTATCCGTCCAGTGACTGAAGCTGGTTGAAGAACAGGTCCGTGGTCATTTTTATCATGCCGGAGTCCGCCGATGACGAGACGGTCGCATAGAAATCCACGCTCTCCGCGGCATGCAGGCACACGGTCAGAAAGAGAAATCCAATCTGAGTGAAAAGAGATTTCCCGCGCACTATCCCTGAAGCCCCCTGCGGAATTCCCGCGCCATGTCACGGTTTATGTCACGCTCGCGTATGTCCTCACGCTTGTCGAACTGCTTCTTGCCCTTGCACAAGCCCAGCGTTACTTTCACGCGTCCGTCCTTCAGATAGAAATCCAGCGGAATCAGGGTGTAGCCTTTCTCGTCCACTTTGCGTGCGAGCCGCTTTATCTGGTCACGGTGAAGCAGGAGCTTTTTCCTGCGGTCGGGCTCATGGTTGAATACGGAGGAGAAGGAGTATTCCGCTATGTGAAAATTCTGCATCCAGACTTCGCCTTTTTCTATAAAACAAAAACTGTCCGCAAAGGATACATTCCCGGCCCTCACGGACTTGACCTCCGTGCCTTCCAGGACTATGCCGCATTCCAGTGAGTCTTCTATGCTGTAGTTGAACCGTGCCTTGCGGTTGGTTCCCAGTATCTTTTTGCCTTCGGACATACCGCTGATATTCTACATGACTTGCGTATAAAAGTCTAGTTTCGCGCGGACAGGACCCGGCTCCGGGCAGAATCGCTTTTACCCGGGCAGGAAATGTGCTAGAATATGCCTATGCAGTTTTCAAGGAGCACAGGCTACGGCGCGCATTCTTTTGCGCGGGATGTGGCGGTAGGACTTATAATCGCGCTGGTGTCCATTCCCATCTCCATGGGATACGCCATGGTGGCGGGGCTTCCGGCCGTGCACGGACTTTACGGCTCCGTCCTGCCGATTTTCTGTTTCTCGCTGCTCACAAGCTCTCCCAGGTTCGTGTGGGGTGTGGACGCGGCACCCGCGGCATTGACAGGCGGCCTTATGGCGTCTCTGGGAATAGCGCTGGCAAGCGATGAGGCCGTGTCCCTCATACCCGTGGTGTCGCTGTGCGTATCGCTGTGGCTTCTGGTGTTCTTCCTCTTAAAGGCGGACAGGATACTTAAATTCGTGTCCAAGCCTGTGATGGGCGGATTCATAACGGGCATAGGCATGACAATAGTGATGATGCAGGTGCCGAAGCTTTTTGGCGGTAGCGCGGGCACGGGCGAGATTGTGGACCTTGTACGTAACGTGTGGTTCCAGGCTAAGGACGGTTTCAGCCCGCTGTCGTTCTCGCTTGGTGCGGGCACAGTGATAATCCTTCTTCTGTCCAGGAGATTTTTCCCCAAAGTGCCCATGCAGCCGGTTCTGATGTTTCTGGGAGCCCTGCTCTCAGTCACACTCAGGCTGGATGAGCGCGGGGTCGCCATGCTTCCGGGCACGGACGGAGGTCTCAGGGGCCTTAATGTGCCGGACATCACATTGCTCAAGGGAGTCTCACGCGATGTGCTGCTTTCGTCATTCACCATGGCGGTGGTAATCCTCAGCGAGACTCTGCTAAGCACCACTAACATAGGGCTTCGCTACGGCGACAGGATAAACACGCGCAGGGAGATTCTGGCATACTGCGTGGGTAACGCCGCCAGCGCCTTCAGCGGCTGCTGCCCTGTGAACGGCTCCGTGTCGCGCACGGGAATAGCGGACCAGTTCGGCGTTAAAAGCCAGGTGATGGGACTGAGCGCCGCCGTCTTCATGCTGCTAATCATTCTGTTCGGAACCGGCTTCATACGGTATCTTCCGGTGCCGGTACTTACGGGAATAGTAATATCCGCGCTGATAGGAACGTTTGAGTTCAGGCTTGCCCGCAGCCTGCATAAGGCGGACAAAACCGAATACCTTATTTTTTACGCGGTGTTCTTCTCTGTGCTTTTCCTGGGGACGGTCTACGGCGTGGCGGTCGGCGTCCTTCTCTCCACGGTCACTTTCATCATAAGGCAGGCCAAGCCTTTCTCCGAATTCCTGGGCGTGGTTCCGGGACAGGAGGGCTTCCATTCGCTCTCCGGTCGTAAGGGCGGCGTCTATCCCATAAAGGGCGTTGTCATATACAGGTTCTCAGGCCCTCTTTTCTACGCGAACATAGACCAGTTCTGCTCCGGCCTGGAGAAGGGAGTGACTGACGGTACGAAAGTGGTGATAGTGGATTCCCGGGGAATAGCGAGCGTGGACGTTACCGCGAGCGACAGGCTTCTTATGTGCTGGCGGAAATACAGGGAGCGCGGCATAAAGTTCTATATAGCGGGGCATGTGGCGCTTGTGAACGAGCAGCTGAGGTCGTTCGGGGCGCGGGAGCTGGTGGAGGAGGGCGCTGTCCGCTCCAGAATAAAATTCGCGCTGTCCGTTGCGGGCATTGAGGAGCCGTACGAGTGCGAGGCGGAATACCAGTCCTCGTCCTCCGGCGGGGCGGAGAGCGCCTCTTTCAGCTTTGATCTTGCTGAATTCGAGTGGGCGTTCGGGAACGAGGCGGAGAGGCGCATGGACACCATGGCGGCGGCGCTCGCGCTGCAGATAGAGAACGGCGGCGCGGTGAACATAGACTTCATAAGGGCGCACGAGACTTACTGGAATGCGGTGGACGAGGATATTTTCCTGGACATACTGGAGAAGCATCTTGCGCGCCTGGAGGAGAAAGACGGAGAGCGCGAGGAGGGCAGGCTTAACGCTGTGGCGAGCCTGCATGCCAGGATAGAGGAGCAGCTCCTGCGCGGAAACGAGCAGGTGCTTCGCCGTCTGGTGCATGAGCGCTCCCTTAGGGACAAGGCGTTCAGGACAAGGCATCCTGACGCTTACAAAAAGATAGAATTGGAGCGTGAGCGGTACTTTGCCGAGATAGCGATGACACATCCGGAGCTTGCGCGCACGCTGGCAAGAATCATCGCGGAGGAGGAGGGCAAAAAGGACTAATGCTTTTTCATGCCGCGTTTTTCCGCGGAATAAAGAATAATGAGCAGAATCATTCCGCCCGCAAGGATTATGAGGCCCAGGACGGCGTCACCCGCGCTCATGTCCAGCAGCGGACCTCCGCTCAGGGCGCTGGACAGGCAGTCCACGCTCCACATCAGCGCCGCCCCCCAGAGCGCCAGGGCCGTGGTCAGGACGCTTTTTCTGGCGCAGCCCCTGTTTCTCTGGAAAACGTATACTGCGGTCAGCACGGCGGCCGCGCAGACTGTCATAATCTCGCACATCAGAGCGCCGCGCTCAGGCCCGCTTTCCTTTCCGCCCTCTTTCTGAGCAGAGCGGATACGGCTAGCATTATGCCCCACACGGCCGTGGTAAGGACTGCCATTCCGGTTCCCACCGTGGCCATCTCGCGCAGCATGGCGGAGATTTCCTGGGGGCTTGTCATGGCGGTTATGAACGGCGGGACAAACGTTATCTCGCCGTGGTAGATGTGCTCTATGAGAAGAAGCGAGCTTCCGCCGTAAAGCAGTTTCTCCAGCAGGCCAAGTCTCTCACGGACCGCGCGTATTCTCTCACCGCGCTCCGCATTTCCGTCCGCCAGCGCCTTCTCCGCGCTTTTCCTGCCGAACGCGCCCGCCTTTACCGCCGTTACAATCAGAGCCTCTGCCAAAGGAACTGAAAAACATGCCATAGCTTTTCTCCTGGAATTTTATTCTGTGCATAGAGTATAAACCTTTTCATCATAAAATGCAAACGGTTTGTGAGGCGCCTCGGCGGGCCGCAATGTCCTTTCCCGCAGGCGCTCCCTGTCCCCGGAAAATTAAGAACAGAATTGCGCGGTCATGGGATTTTCAATAAAAAAACATAAATTTTGGACTATAGCGTTTTTTTGCTGTATACTAGGATGAGCAGGAGTTTGATAGATATGGCAAAACTTAAGACTAAGCGGAAGCAGGAGAAAAGTAAGAAGAGACGGCTTGTTGTGTCTGTGGTGCTTTCTTTGGGCATAGTCACAGCCCTTTTAGCTACGGCGCAATATCTGTTCCTTACGGCGCGGGTCAACGTCCTTTCTTCCAGGACCTACAAGGAGGACTGCCTTAAGCTCATACAGTCTTACTCCCAGCAGTATTCTGCCAGGCTCTCTGCGTACATGAGGCAGATAAAGCAGTATTCCGTGGAGGATGTCATGGAGAGCGCCGACAGCTCCGAGATATGGCGGTGGCTTCAGGCCCATGCCTCCAAGCGCAGCCTTGATTTTGACAGCATCCTGTTCGTGGACAGGACGGGGCGCTCCTACAGCGACAAGGGCATATCATCCGACAACTCCAGGAGTGAGTATTACCAGCAGGTCGTAAGGAGCGGAAAGCCATATTATATCGACAATCCGTTCATAGCGGACGGCTCGGGGGACCCGATGATTCACGTGGCGCAGGAGGTCCGCGTGAACAACAGGGTCATAGGTGCGGTGGCGGGCCTTGTTTGCATAAGGGACATGCAGCGCCTGGTGCAGCAGATTTCCCTTGGCGCCACTGGGCACGCGTGGATAATCGGGAGCGACGGCGTGGTCCTGGCCCACCGCGATGAGTCCATAGTGATGAGGAAGAATTTCCTCACAGAGACGGAGGACTTCCCTGAATTCAATGAGCTGGTGAGGAACATGATAGGCCGGCAGACCGGAAGCGAGTGGGTCAGAAGCCCGGACGGACGCTATGACTTCATAACATACGCCCCCATCTCCGACACTCCGTGGAGCATAGCGCTGTCAGTGGCGCGCTCGCAGGTGTACGAGACCGCCATGAACATACAGATAGTGCTGGCCATAAGCACCGTGGTCCTTATACTGGCCATAGTGTTCCTGAGCACCATACTCATCTCCCGCGCCATAAGGCCGCTCAAGCTTGTGGACACCACCATTCACGGAATCGCCACCGGAAACGCGGACCTTACCCAGCGCATAAACGTCAGGTCGGAGAACGAGATAGGCAGCGTGGTAAAAGGATTCAATCTGTTCATAGAGAAACTGCAGGACATAATAGGGCAGATAAAGACCGCGCGTGACATGCTCGTGGGGGCGGGAACCGAGCTCCGTACCAGCATAGCGGAGACATCGCTTTCCATCTCCGAGATACGCGGGAACATAGACGGCATGAACGGCCGCATAGAGCACCAGACCGGAAACGTGGACGAGACCGCCGGGGCCGTGCATGAGATTGCGAGCAACATAGAGTCGCTGGAGCGCATGATAGAGACGCAGGTCAAGGAGGTCACGGACGCGTCCGCCGCAGTGGAGCAGATGATAGGCAACATAAATTCCGTGAACCTCAGCGTGGACAAAATGGCCGAGTCATTCGCGCTTCTGGAGCAGAACGCTCGTGACGGCGCACTGAAGCAGAAGGCGGTGAACGAGCGCATCATTCAGATTGAGGCTGAGTCCAAGATGCTTCAGGAGGCTAACTCCGCCATAGCCGCCATTGCCAGCCAGACTAACCTGCTTTCCATGAACGCCGCCATAGAGGCTGCGCATGCCGGGGACGCGGGCCGGGGATTCAGCGTGGTGGCCGACGAGATAAGGAAACTCTCCGAGACATCCAGCGAGCAGTCCAAGCGCATAACGAACCAGCTCAGGAACATAACGGGCTCCATAAACAAAGTGGTTGAGGCCTCCCAGGAGTCCAGCGAGGCGTTCAACACTGTGGCGGAGGGAATAAACCGCACTGACGAGCTTGTGCGTCAGATAAAGGGAGCCATGAACGAGCAGACGGAGGGCAGCAAGCAGATTAACGACGCCCTGCACGCCATGAACGGAAGCACCACGGAGGTGCGCAGCGCGTCATCAGAGATGTCGGCGGGGAACCGGCAGATTCTGGAGCAGGTAAGGAACCTTAAGAATGCCACAGGAGAGATGAAGGACAGCATGATGGAGATGCAGAACAGCGCCCAGCGCATCAACGCCACAGGACGCAATCTGGAGGAAATCGCCGAGAAAGTGAGCGAGTCCATAAAAGGGATAGGCCGTCAGATAGATTTGTTCAAAGTCTGATCACACGGTCCTTGGGCTCCTCTGCCGGGCGGTAAAATACGGCCACGTTTCCTGTGATCCTTACCAGCGTGCTGTCCGTAGACTGCGCTATCTTTTCGGCCAGTGATATTTTCTCGTCCTTGAATTCGTTGAATTTGACTTTTATTATCTCATGTGTCTTGAGCGCCGCGCTTACCTGAGAGCACAGCCCGGGAGTCACTCCTGCGCCTCCCACCAGCACCGCGGCTGACAAAGGGTGCGCCGCTTTCTCCAGTATTTTTCTCTGTCTGCTTGTAAGTTCCATTCCATGCTCCGGGTGCCGTTAAAAAAAAAGCCCTGTCTTATCTGACAAGGCGGGTCTTTAGTGGCAAGTGGGATCGAACCACCGACATACGGAATATGAGTCCGTTGTTCTACCGACTGAACTATGCCACCAAGAACGCTAGGATTATAGCAAAATCGTGCGCGGAGTGTCAAGCGCGGAGGACGGTTTTTTAGCTCACCGTAAGAGCGCGCCCGGAACGATTCTCTTTGCCTCGCCCAGAATCGCCATGGCCTCATCATGGCTGTACGCCGTCACGGAATCATAAGCGGGGTCCAGGCAGCCTCCGGGAACGAAGTCCGCCAGATACCACCTGGCGTCATGACGGTGGGCGGGCGGGATTATTTCGGCCGTGTCCTTTATGGTGTCTATGTCTATGAGGCCCGGCACCAGGACCGTGCGCCATTCCCTGCTGCGCGCAGGAAGGAATTCCGCTATAAGACGCGAGGACTCTTCTATGCGGGACTGCATGCGCTCGCGCTCGTCATCTCCCACGCCCAGAATGCCGAGCCTTTCCCCCGGACATTTTATGTCCAGCGACACATAGTCAGGCCTCAGGTCAGGGGATTCCAGGAGCCCCCGAAGTTTCTCAGGAAGAGTTCCGTTGGTGTCAAGCTTGATTTTATATCCCAAGGAGCGGGCCCTCTCCATTATGATGGGAGTTCGCCAGTTGAGCAGGGCCTCTCCGCCGGACAAAACTATTCCCTTGAGGACATTTTTCCTTTTCTCCAGATGAGTCAGTATCTGCTCCAGGCTTACGCTCTCATCCGCGGGGAGCTCTCCTGTGACGGCGCCCGCATTGTGGCAGTAAGGGCAGCGCAGGTTGCACCCGCAGAGAAAAACCGCGCACGACACAAGCGCCGGAAAATCCGTGAGCGTGGTCTTTATGAGCGTGCCCGCGGGGGCGTCAGTCTGAGTGTCCGCTTGCAAAACCCGCCCCGGTCATGAGGCGCAGTTAAGGCAGGCGCTCAGCTCGTCCACGTTATGCGCGCGGGCGAAGGAGGCTCCGCTCTCGTTGTAGAAAATGACAGTGGGCGTGGAGAAGACGCCGCGCTCCGCCGCAAGGCTCATTCCCTCGTCAGTGTCTACGTTTATGGAATTCCCGGTGATTTTTGAATGGGCCATGAAGTCTGCCACGGGAGGGCAGTGCGGGCAGCCGGGCCGCGTGAAAAGCTCGTAGCGCCATGAGCTTGCCGAGATGTTCTCCCGGCTTATGCTGAGCCTGGCCTGCTCCACGGACTTCTCTCTCTCTTTGTCCGCGGCGTCGCTCAGTGCCGGGGAATCATCGGTTGCCGTGACGCGGCATCCTGAGAACCTCTCTGGCTCGAAAAGCGTCCTGTGCGCGAATTCATCGCGCTTTCCTTTGTTCCAGTTTCTTACGGCGCGGTAATATCCCACTATGCGGGCGTAGACTTCCGTCTCGTCACCGTGGACGCTCTCAATCTGCGCCTTTGTCTGCGCTATTTCCGCATTGATTTGCTCTAAAGTGCGTGCTCCCATGATATCCTCCCTGTTTTCCCATTTACGCCATTATAGCATGTTTGCGATTTTAGTTCCATAGTTTTGTGCGCCGCTCTGTCTTATTCTCCCGCGGCCAGCAGCCTGTCCCTCTCCGCCTCCAGCTCTGCCAGACGGGATTTGAGCGCCGCGATTCTCTCCGCCCTGCATTTGGGGCACTCGTACTGCTCGCCGGGCAGATAGCCGTGCCTCTTGCACACGCTGTATGTGGGGCTTATGGTGAGGTAGGGTATGCGGTAATTAGTGAACACCGTTTTTACAAGCTCCCTGCACGCCCTCCAGTCCTTTATCTCCTCGCCGGTGAATGTGTGGAACACGGTGCCGCCGGTGTACTTTGTCTGCAGGTCCTGCTGATGGTCCAGTGCCTCGAAGATGTCCGCGGTGAAGTCCACGGGAAGCTGCGAGCTGTTGGTGTAGTACGGCGCGTCTTCTCCGCCTGTGATTATGCCGGGGAAATTCTCTTTGTCGTGGCGCGCAAGGCGGTAGCTCGTGCTCTCTGCGGGAGTGGCCTCCAGGTTGAACAGCTCCCCCGTCTTCTCCTGATAGTCCTGCATGCGTTCCCTCATGTGGTCGAGGACCTCGGAGGCGAACTGTTTTCCTCGCGGGGTTGTTATGTCCTGGCCCAGGAAATTCAGGCAGCACTCGTTCATGCCGCACAGGCCTATTGTGTTGAAGTGGTTGTCAAGCGTCCTGAGGTAGCGCTTGGTGTATGGGAAAAGACCTCCGTCCAGGAGTTTCTGTATAACCTTGCGCTTTATGCACAGGCTGTCGCGCGCCAGGTCCATGAGGCTGTCCAGACGCGCGTAGAAATCTTTCTCGCCCTGCGCAAGGTATCCCAGCTGGGGAAGGTTTATGGTCACCACACCGAGGCTTCCCGTGAACTCGTCGCTTCCGAAAAGCCCGCCGCCGCGTTTCCTGAGCTCACGCTTGTCCAGCCTGAGGCGGCAGCACATGCTCCTTACATCGGACGGGTCCAGGTCCGAATTTATGAAATTCTGGAAGTATGGGGTGCCGTACATGCCGGTCATTTTAAAGAGCAGCTCTGCGTTGGGGCTGTCCCATGCGAAGTCCCTGGTTATGTTGTACGTGGGGATGGGGTAGCCGAAACCGCGCCCGTCAGCGTCGCCCTCCAGCATGAGCTCTATGAACACTTTGTTTATGGTGTCCATCTCTTTCTGGCAGTCGCCGTAGGTGAAGTCTGTCTCTTTTCCGCCCACTATGGCCCTCTGGTTCTTTAGGTCATCGGGGCACATCCAGTCGAGCGTTATGTTAGTGAACGGGGCCTGGCTTCCCCAGCGGCTGGGAGTGTTTATGCCGTAGATGTAGCTCTGCAGGCACTGGCGCACCTCCTTCTCCGTGAGGTTGTCCGCCCTGACGAAAGGCGCCAGGTAAGTGTCGAACGAGCTGAATGCCTGCGCCCCCGCCCATTCGTTCTGCATGACGCCCAGGAAATTCACCATCTGGTTTACGAGCGTGCTGAGGTGGCTCGCGGGCTTGCTGGTGATTTTATCGGGAACGCCGCCGAGCCCCTCCTGTATAAGCTGCCTGAGGCTCCATCCCGCGCAGTATCCCGAGAACATGGAGAGGTCATGTATGTGGAACGCGCAGGTCTTGTGCGCGCGCGCTATCTCCGGCGTGTAGATGTTCTTGAGCCAGTAGTTTGCGGTGATGGTGCCTGAGTTGTGCAGGATAAGCCCGCCCAGCGAGAAGTTGACGTTTGCGTTTTCGTTCACACGCCAGTCGCTCTGCTTAAGGTAGCCGTCCATGGTCTTGGAGATGTCCACCATGAGGTTCTTTGCGTCGCGGACGGCATTGTGGCGCTCCCGGTAGAGTATGTATGCCTTGGCTATCTCCACCTCCTTCTCCTGTATGAGGACGGTCTCCACGATGTCCTGTATCTCCTCTATGGCGGGGATTGAGTGCGCCCTTCTTCCCGCAAGCAGAACCCTGAGGCTCTCCTCCACGCGGTCTGTGAGGCGCTCCGCCTTGTCAGGATTGTCCCTGCCCTCAACTGCGCGGACAGCCTTTCCTATGGCGCGCTCTATCTTTTTTCTGTCGTAGTCAGCTATCTCGCCCGAGCGCTTCACGACCTTGCGCAGGAATCCTGCCGTCTCGCCGTCGCCGCTAGTACCTAGAAAACTTCTCCATTCAGGAAATACATTCTGCTCTGACATTTTTCCTCCCTGTCATGCTGCATCTGATTCCGCAAAGCCCGCGGGCATAAGCGCCATTAGTCAGACATGCCCGTTATGTCTCGTTTGTGATTTTGTTCACTTCCGCTATGAATTCAGTAAGGTTGTTGAAATGCTTGTAGACGCTGGCGAACCGGATGTACGCCACTTTGTCCACCGTGTACAGGCGCTTGAGAACAAGCTCGCCCAGGTCCTGCGTGGCTATCTCGCGCGTCTGCTTGCCGAAGGAGTACGCCTCGTCCTCAATCTCCGCCACAATCTGCTCCACCATGTTGGTCGCCACAGGACGTTTCTCCAGGGCACGCTCTATGCCCTTTGACAGCTTGGCGGTGTCCAGGGGCTCGCGGCGGCCGTCGCGCTTGACGACCATGAAGGGCTTCTCCTCTATGCGCTCGTAACTCGTGAACCTGGCCCCGCAGCTTACGCATTCCCTGCGGCGCCTTATGCTCTCTCCGTTCGCCATGGTGCGACTCTCTATGACCTTGTCGTCAAGGCTCCCGCAGTAAGGACAACGCATTTTACCCTCCCAAGCTAAAATAGCGGCGTTATATTCTACGCTACATAATACACCGCTATGGGTGGTGTGTTCAAGTTGAATTTTTATGTGCGCCGGAAAGTTCCTTGCCGCGCGTCACGGAGACCCTGTCTTTTTCCCCGGGCTCCTGCATTCTTCCGGCCCTGGCCAGAGCCGTGGTGTACGCCGAGCGCATGCCGCTCCTGAAAAGGACAGGAAGCAACGTCGTGATTTTTCGCACGCCGTTCCTCCCGCCCCGGGACTCCCATGCCCTGCCTGCCGCGTGCCATATCGCGGCGACGCGCGGAATGAATATGATGGTGAGTGTCAGGGCGTCCGCCACCGGGGTCGCGGTCCTCCTTGTCAGGGCCCTCTCTATGCCCCTGAATCCCTGCGAGAACTGGACGGTGCTTGTGGTGCGGAAAAAAATCGACGTTATCTCAAGTGAGAGGGTGAGGTGCATCAAAAGCGGGGCGTATGACAGCCGGGGCCTGAGCACGAAAAGGATTCTTTTTGTAACGGAAAAATCCGCGCCGTCTTTTAAAAGCTGTGAGAGCTCCGTGACGCTCAGTGCCATTCCAGCAAAGTAGAGCAGCACTGCGTAGAAAAGTGCGGGAATCAGGTCCGTGGCGATGTCCGCGGGCGTGAAGCGGAGCAGAACCATTGACAGCAGTATGAGGGCGACCCAGACGCACAGCGCAGGCACTGGCGGAACATAGAAGGCCGCCGTCCCCAGAACGAGCATCAGTATTATCTTAAGAAGCCCCGGTGCCCTGTGCAGGAAACTGCGGCCGGTCTTGTAGTGAAAGAGCATGGCGTCGTCTGGCCTGATTCTGAGCCGTCCTTTCCTCATGCGAGCCTCCTCTGTCTGCGCCCTGTATGCGCGGGACTTAAACCCACGGCTTCAGCGGATTGTGGATGCCCCAGTCCTCCAGGCTCAGGCCCAGGGCGTCGCTCGGTGAGCCGTCGTAGACTTTTCGCCCCTTATGAAGCACCACGAAATTATCCGCCATGTGCATGCATTTCTCAAGTTCGTGCGTAAGCAGGATTACAGTCTTGCCGCCGCCGTGAAGCTCCTCTATCTGCGCGCTCACTTCCCGCACGCTGCTGAAATCCAGGTTGGCGTAAGGCTCGTCGAAGATTATGATGTCGCGCTCCATGGCAAGTATGGCGGCCACCGCGAGCCTCCGCTTCTCTCCGCCTGAAAGGAATTCCGCGGGATAGTTCTTTTTCTCAAGGAGGCCCGTGGAACCGAGCGCGGCCTCCGCCCTGCTCACCGCATCCTTTCCCCTGAGCCCCATGTTCTCAAGGCCCACGCATACGTCCTCCAGCGGAGTGTCCCCCAGAATCTGCGCGCCTGCCTCCTGGAACACCAGCCCCACTTTGCCGCTTGTAAAGACTTTTCCCTCCGTAGGCTCCATCAGCCCCGCTATGATCTGCATGAGCACGCTTTTCCCGCTGCCGTTGGCTCCCGCTATTATGGTGAGGCTTCCTTTGTTCACTGTGAGGGAGACGTCGTTCAGGGCGGCGTTGTACGGCGGGTCCCCTAAGTCCGTCTTGAACAGCTTGTATATGCCCTCCGCCCTGACCGCCGGCGCCATGCTCGTTTCCGGGTCCGGCGTGCGCTCCGTGCCTTTCCTCATGCTCAGTTCCCGTCAGCGGCGGACGAGGAGCCGTCCCGGGCCTTCAAATCATCCAGCATCTCCCTGAGCTCCTTCTCCTCCGCGGGATAAAGGAACCTGGCCGCGGCAGGGCGCAGAACCGCCACCAGAGGAACGGTCGCTATGAGCTTTATCACGTCGCCGGGAATGAACGGGATGAACATGAGGCGCAGCGCGCGCTCGAACGAGACGGGATTTCCCTGTCCTTTCATAAGGTGCATGAACCATGGGATTCCGGGCGCATAAACCACCGCATATCCCAGTAAGGATGCCAGCGCGATTTTTATCCACATCCTTATGCTGAATTTCTTTTCGCTCACGTGCGGCGTTCCCAGAATCAGTCCCACTAAGAGCGCCCCGATGAAGTACCCCCAGAGGTAGCCTCCTGTGGGCCCCGCCAGCCACGAAAAACCTTTGTGCCCGCCGGAGAACACCGGAAGCCCCATCACGCCCAGTATTATGAATAGGCCCACGGCACCCGCGCCATGTATGCCGCCCAGGATTCCGCCCGCCAGCATGCACAGCATGTTCTGCACCGCTATGGGCAGGGCGCTCCCCGGCACTGGGATGGAGATAAAGCATCCCGCGCAGATGAGCGCCGCGAACAGCGCCGTGAAAGTGCTCCTGAGTATAGTCCGTAATGTGTGCTCCTTCATTTTTACTCTCCTCCGATGACGTTCCCCGTCCGTGGGGCCGCCGCCGTTACTATGATTTGTATTTTCTTTATTCTGGGAATGCGGATGCCGTGCACATTACAGAAAGCCATGATCATGCACAGCGCGATGCATGAAAGCGCGCAGTACGCTAGCCAGTCCCCGGAGCGGGCATATATGGTGCGGGCGCGCTTGTATACAGGCACGTTGTAGCAGAGAGAGCCTTCCGTGAAGACGTCCAGATCCGCGAGCACCCGTCCCGCCGGGTCCACCACCACGGAGTATCCTGAGTTAGCGCACCGCACCAGCGTGGTCCTGTACTCTATGGCCCTGTAGCTCGCCGCTATATAATGCTGGTACTCTGAGGAGGGCGTCAGCGACCATGAGTCGTTCGTGATGTTCAGGAAAACCTCGCTTCCCATGTTGTAGAGTCTCCTGCACACGTCGTTGAACGCGTCCTCAAAGCAGATGGGGACGGAGAATCTTACGAACGCGTCGGGGTTCTCCTGTCCGCTTGTGATGAACCTCTCGGTATCTTTGGAAGATGACAGGCCTTTCTCGCTGAGCGCTATCTCATCGTAAAGCGGGCGGTTGTACTCTAAGGGCGCGGTGTATGATGAGGCTCCGCTGAGCGGGACTTTAAAGAGCACCAGCTGGTTCCCCGGTGTCCAGCCGCTGGAGAAGCCCACGACTCTGCTCATGAACATGCGCATGAGCGGGTTCTCGCCGTAGGGGATTACCTCCGCGAACGGCACCAAATGTATCTTTGAGTAGAAACCGGAGTATTTTCCGTTCTTGTCGAACAGAATGGCGCTGTTTGACGTGTGCTTCTTCTCTGGGTTCACCCGCGTGCTTCCGCCTATCACGAAAGGTATTCCCATCCGCTTTATGAATTCCCCGAGCCCCTCGTCACCGGGATTATGCTCGTAGTAAGTCCTGCTTCCCGGGAACGCCCTGTCCAGGATTCCCTCGCTCCACAGCACCAGGTCAGGCTCCATGCCGCTTTCCCTCATGGCGGCCACAGCGCCCTCAGTTATGCTCTTCGATATCCGTATGGAGTCATTCTCACCGCTCTCCCAGGGGTCTCTGTTCTGCTGCACAAGGACTATGTTCATGTGCTTGACCGGCATGCGCGGAGCCAGCACCTGCGCCAGCCCGTACAGTCCGCTCACTGCGAAAAGCGCAAGCGTTAGTCTGGCGCACTGCCTTACGGCCATGCATCGTGCGCCGTATCCCTCCATGGAGTGCGTGTCGGATGGTTTTGAGCCTATGAGAGCCACTGCCTCCGCTGTCACGCATGAGACAAGCACGTATATCGCGCTCACGCCCCATACGCCTGTAACGTCCGCTATCTGGCGGAACACCAGCCATCTGTATGCCGCCATGCTCACAGTGCCCCAGGGGTAGCCCATGGCGCCTGTGCTCTTTATCCACTCGTAGAAAATCCAGCTCGCCGTGAACCATAATATCCTGCCTGCGGCGGAGAAAGGTCGCAGTCCAGCGCTCTCCATCATGTCCGCGGTCTTCCTGGAGCCCAGTCTCCTTTCCGTCAGGAACGGCATGCTGTACGCCACGAAACCGCACATCCAGCCCTCCAGCGCTGTTCCGAACGCGCTTGCGCCCAGAGTGAACACGGCGAATCCGTGGAAATTCGCCAGCCAGAAGCTGCTTATGAGATGAGTGGTCAGTATCTGAACAGAGAATATCAGGGCCGCGCGGGAAGCGCTCCTGGAACCGTAGAACGCGGTGTAAAGCGGCGCGAGGCAGAAAAGCGCCAGAAGCGGGGAGCCGAACGCCAGGACCTCGTTGGATATGGCCGCCGCGAGCATAAACCCAGAAAAGATTGAACAAAAAACTTGTAAAACAAAGTAATTCATTGTATAGTTATTTTATTATTTTGCGTGCTAAAAATCAATCAGGGGGCGTTCTTGCGGATTTTAGGCCGGGCTTTGCGCGCTGTTAGTTAAGAGACAATCCTCTGCGCGATAAAGTCATGTGCAACGGGACGGGGAATTATGGATAGACTTATAGAAGCCCACCTTGCGGAGTACAGCCAGAGGCCGGACGTCATGGCCTCGGCTCCCGGAAGGTTTCATCTTATAGGGGAGCACACTTGGTTCGTAAAGGACAAGACGCTCTCCATGGCGGTGAACCTGCCGGTCTATGTCGCTGTCTCCAGGCGGAGCGACTCCAACCTGCGCTTTGACTTCGTGCAGCTCAACGAGAAAAAGCGCGCGAGCCTCTCATCACTTAAAATCAAGAAAGAGGACCGCTGGGCGAACGCCCTTAAGGCGGTGGTGTACGGTTTCACGTCGGGCGGATTCTCCTGCGGCGGCATGAATTTCACCGTCTATTCCGAGATACTTCCGTCCGCAGGGTTCGGCATAACCACGGCCATGAAAGTGGCGGCGGCGTGGGCTGTGCGCAAGCTTCACTCATTCCGGTGCAGCGACGACCAGATGCTCCAGGTGCTGGAGCGCGCCAACCGCAATTTTCTGGGCGCGGAGAACATTAAGGCTGACAATTTTGCCGCCATTTACTCCAAGCCGGGCTCCCTTGTGCTCACTGATTATGCCCGCGGAGAGTGCGATGTCATTCCGTTCAAATTCCCCGGCCACACCGTGGTCCTGACCGACGCGCGGGTTCCCAGGATAACCACATGGAACGAGGAGAGCCTGCAGCAGCCTGAGAACGTGATTCTTCTGGGCGAGCTTAAGGAGAGGAAGGCGAACGTTTACGGCGGATGGCATTACGAGGACAGCAAGGCAGAGGTGAACGAGGTGCTCAGCGTAGTAAGCAGCGAGGACACGCGGAGAAGGCTCCTCTGCATAATGAACGAGCATAAATGCGTGCTGGACGCGGTGTCCGCCATAGAGAAGGGTGATTTCCCTGCTTTCGCGCGCGCGGTTAAATCAAGCCACGAGGGGCTCAGGGATTTGTACGACATCTCCTGCCCCGAGATAGACTGGATTCTTAAGCGCGTCCAGATGCTCGATGAGTCTCCCGATGACCTGAGGAATCCCGTTAACTGCGGGCGCATAACAGGAAAGGGCTTCGGGCGCTGCACGTACACCATAATCCGGAACGGTGACCTTGATAAATTCCGCGCCCGGCTTGACGAGTACGAGCATATCTTCGGCTTCAAGCCTGAATATCACATAGTTAAGCCTGCGGGGGGCGTGCGCGTCCTATGAACCTGCTTCTCACGAACGACGACGGCTACGGCTCGGACGGCATAGAGGCGCTTTACGAGGCCCTGAGCGCGGAGCACAGCGTGTGGATTGTGGCACCCTCCGCGAACCGCTCGGGCTGCTCGTGCGGCATAAACATGGCCAGACCTCTCAGGCTTGAGGAAAGGGGCGGGGAGGGCTCATTCAGGTTCTCACTGGACGGGACCCCCGCGGACTGCGTGATAGCGGCCGTAAAGGGAGGCTTTCTTCCGGGCAGGATAGACGCCGTAATCTCCGGCATAAACCGTGACGGAAACCTGGGCACGGACATAGTGTACTCAGGCACGTGCGGGGCGGCCAGGCAGGGGGCTATATACGGAGTTCCCTCACTGGCGCTGAGCGTGGAGCGGATGCAGGGCGCGGACGGAGAGGACGGGTTCCTTTACGGTGCACTGGCCCGTTTCGCCATGGATAACCTGGAGCGACTTGTGCGCTGCTGCGGGGAGCGCGGGGAGTATTTCCTTAACGTGAACGCCCCGTCGGCGGAGCGTTTCAAGGGTGCGCGCTGGGCTCCTGTCTGCGAGCGGGAATACAACGACTACATAGCGCTGGAGCGCGCGGACGGCTGCGCGTTCACGAGCCTTTTGGGCGGCGTGGGAATAGAGTCTTTGGGCGAGGCCGGGCATGACCAGATCACCGTGCAGGAGGGATATGTGTCCGTCTCACGCATAAGGGCGTTGCCCGTAAGCGAGCATCAGGGGCTGGCGGAAGACTTCGTGTGCTCCTAGGAGGAATCTATGGCAGACCAGAATCTTATAAAAGAGGGCGTGTCACTTTATAATGCGGGAAACTACACGGGTGCCCTTACATATTTCCTCTCATTGCCGGAGGACGACTCCCTTGACTCCATAGAGCTGGCGTACTATCTGGGGCTGTGCTATGTTAAGCTGGGCCGCCATGACGACGCGCTGCTTTATCTGGAGCAGGTGGTGACGGCGCAGGGAGAGTCCCCCGAGACCGCCACCGCGCAGCGCGTGATGCAGTGCCGCTATCTGCTTGCGGTTATCTACTGCAAGAGCGGGCGCAAGAAACTCGCGGACTTTGAGCTCAAGAAGCTTCTGGACTCAGGCTACAGGCCCGCGGCGGTATACTCATCGCTCGCGTATCTTGCGTGGGAGGACGGAGACGTGGACAGATGCCTGGACCTGTACGGCAAGGCGCTCTCCGAGGATGGCGAGAACCCCACCGCGCTCAACGGGCTGGGATATGTGCTTGCGGACGAGAGCCGCGACCTTACCACTGCGCTCAGTTACTGCAAGAGGGCCCTGGACTTCGCTCCCGACAGCGCGGCCTGCCTTGACAGCCTCGGATGGTGCTATTACCGCATGGGCCTTTACTCGGAGGCCAAGAAATTCCTTTCCCGCGCTAAAAAGAAATCACCGCAGGACGCCGTGATAGAGTCTCACCTTAAGGCCGCCACGGAGGCAGACGAAGAATGAGCAGAGCTTTTTCCATCAAAAAAACTGCCGGGGCCATGGCGCTGGTCCTTGCCCTTCCCCTTGTTTTTCCCCAGTCTTACCTGGAGGACACCGCCCGCTCCGAGAACAGCACTATGCGCAGCGCCAACGCAGGCTTCGCGGAGGAGGAGTTCAGGCGCGGGGTGCAGAGCTATTACCGTGGCGCGTTCAACGAGGCCATACTGGAGTTCGAGCGCTCCCTCTCATATCTTCCCGGCGAGAACCTCATACTGGACTGGCTGGGCAAGGCGTACTACAGGGCGGGCATAGAGGGCGCCGCGCTGCAGCAGTGGAATTTCGCAGCGGAGGCGGGATACGGCGGAATACTTCTTCAGAACCGCATAGAGATTGTGGGCGAGAGGCGCATAACGGAGGATTCATACGGATTTAACCAGCGCTACACTGAGAGCGGCTCGTATCCGTACATGAACGGAAAAACCCTCATATACAGCCAGCCCACGTCATCGCTGTCCAATACTGACGGAAGCATCTGGGTTGTGGCATACGGCTCCAACGAGCTTTTGAGATATGACGTGAACGGAGTGGTGGTTCAGCGCGTGCGCGGCCCCCTGAACGGCTTTGACAGGCCGCTTGACATAATGCGCCTTAAGGACGGGAACCTGCTAATAAGCGAGAGCGCCGGCGACAGGCTCTGCGTAATGGACGGAAACGGCCTTTTCGTGCGCTACATAGGCGGGCGCGGACGCGGAGAGGGCGAGCTCGTGGGACCGCAGTATCTGGCGCAGGACAGCTACGGTAACATTTACACCACTGATTTCGGGAACGCGCGCGTGGTAGTGTTCGACAGCGAGGGAAACGGTCTGCTTCATTTCGGCGGCAGGAGCGGCTCTTTCAAGGGGCTTGAGTCACCCACTGGAATAGCCGTGGTGCGCGACAGGGTTTTTGTGGCGGACAGCGTGCGCGGTGCGGTGTACGAGTTCGACCGCGCAGGAAACTTTATCTCCACGCTTGTGAACGAGGGCACTTTCACGCGGGCGGAGAGCATGAAGGAGTGGGGCGGATATCTTCTGGTGGCCGACATGAACCGTGTGGTCACCGTGGACACTCTGACAGGCGCGGTTTTCGAGAATGCCCGCACCGGCAGCGCCCCGGGCGCCATAACAAGCGCCGTTCCGGATGTGAACGGAAATCTCATAGTGACAGACTTCAAGAACAACGAAATTTATGTGATGGCCAAGATGAGCGAGCTTGTGGGCGGATTCTTTGTGACCATAGAGCGTGTCATCGCTGATAATTTCCCCAGCGTCATCCTGGAGGTGAGGGTCGAGAACCGCAGGAGACAGCAGGTGGTGGGCCTGAGGCAGGAGAATTTCCTCATAACCGAGGGAAAGCGCCCCGTAGCGAACATGGAACTTATGGGCGCCGCCAACAATAACGACGTGGCGGACATAACTATAATAATAGACCGCTCCGTGAGCATGGAGTCCTGCCGCGAGCAGCTGACCACCGCCGTGCGTGAGGTGGCCGCGTCAATGCAGGGAAAGGGCACGATTCAGATTATAAGCGCGTCCGATGTTCCTGTGAAGGAGTTCTCCGGGAATCCGCGCTCGCTTGAGGACTTTACGCCCGCAGTCCTTAAGGCCGGGCCCACGGACCTTCCGCGGCTGGACCTGGGCATACGCCTTGCCGCCAACGACCTTGTGAACGCGGAGAAAAAGTGCGGCATAATCTATCTTACAGACGGCGCCATAGGGCAGACCGCGTTCGCGCAGTACGGGCTCTCTGACCTGGCCACATATCTTAACAACAACTCCGTGTCATTCAGCACCATAATGCTTTCCCGTGGCACAATGGCGCAGGAGGTCTCTTACATAACAGAGAATACCCGCGGTCGCTCGTACTATGTTTACAGGCCTGAGGGGCTTTCATCGGTGATTCAGGACATAATAGACCTGCCGTCAGGGCTTTATCAGCTGCGATACGATTCCGCCCTCACCACGGAGTACGGAAGAAAGTATCTTCCTGTGGAGGTGGAGACTTATCTTCTGAACCGCTCGGGGCGTGACGAGACCGGATACTTCGCGCCGCTCCAGTAGCGGGAGCTGTATGAGGCGGCGCTAAAGCAGTGTCCTGGCCCGCTTCACCTTAAGCCCGGGGTTCTTGTCCTCCATGCTGAATACGGCCTCCTCCACGCGCGCTTTTTTCTGGTCCATGAGGTCAAACAGGTCGCCCTGCACCGGCGCGTTCCTGGGCTCCACTTTCTCAAGCGCCACGCCCAGAAGCCTTATGCCCGTCTTTCCGTCCCATTTTTTTCTGAAGAGCCTTGCGCATCTTGCGAAAAGGTCGTCCGCGCTTAGGACCGCACTCTCCGACGTCTCCTGCACAGAGACCGTTGTGAAATCCTCATAGCGGATTTTCAGCGCCGCGGTCCTGCTCCTTACGTTCTCGCGGTGCATGCGGTACATGACGTTCTCGCTCAGCTCCATGATGGCGGTCTCTATGGCGTAGCGGTCCGTAAGATCAAAATCGTATGTGGTCTCCGCGCTTATGGAGTGATTCTTTGCCTCTGCCCCGAAGTCCATGTCCATGTTTCCGCGCACAGCATTGTAGATGTACGAGCCTGTCGCTTTCCCGAACATGCTCTGCAGGAGCGGCTCTGATTTTGAGCGGATGCTTTTTATGCTGGTCAGTCCCGCGCCTCTTAAGTGCTCCTGGGTTTTCTTCCCCACGCCCCATAATTTCTCCAGAGGAAGTCCCAGCATGAATTCCTCCTCGCTTCCAGCGGGCACCACCGTAAGGCCGTCAGGCTTTCTGTAGCCTGAGGCGATTTTAGCCACGTACATGCTGCGCGATACGCCCACGCTCACGGTAAGGCTCGTCTCCTCCGCCACGCGTCTCTTCAGCGCCATTGCAGAGTTCTCAGCCTTCCCGAAAAGCCTCTCGGTGCCCGTCATGTCTATGAACGCCTCGTCCACGCTCATCTGCAGCACGGTGGGTGAGAAATCCCCGAGAATGCCCATGACTTTCTGCGACATCTCCTGATAGCGCCTCATGTCAGGGCGCACGTATATTCCGTTGGGGCACAGCCTCTCCGCCTGCGACAGCGGCATGGCGGAATGCACGCCGTATTCCCTGGCCTCGTATGATGCCGTGGACACCACGGACCTCCTGTCCCCCGGAATCCCGCCCACTATCACGGGCTTCCCCCTGTACTCGGGATGGTCAAGCTGCTCCACTGACGAGAAGAACGCGTCCAGGTCCACATGAAAGTACACCTTCTGCATCATGATTTATCCCCGGCGCTCTCAAGGCGCAGCACTTTCCTTGAATGATAGAACGGGACCTCACCGCTGAAAGTCCAGCAGTCGGCGTAGAGAACGCAGTCACGCGCGTCCGTGGAGAAAATCACCTCCAGGTCACCGCTCGGAAAATCCGGTATGGTGAAGAGCGCCACGGAATTCGAGAACGAGTACTCGTAATTGCTCTCATAGAGCGGGATGGCATTGTCCTCGCATTCGAGCCGCAGGGAGTAGCGCGCCACGTTGTTAGGAGAGGAGAGCGTTATTCTGTGAGTGCTAAGGTCCAGGAATTCGGAGCGCGAGCCTGTGATTTGAAAAGCGTCGTCGTCATCGCTTTCTGCCACAAGCGCCGAGTAATCAAGCACGTCATTTTCCCTGACCGTGCCCGCGGACAGCTGGCTTACCGAGAAAAGCGTGTAAAGGGCGATTATGCAGGCGGCGGTCCCGGCTCCCAGAATCACCGCGAACGACTTTCCGCGCGATGCCAGTGTGAATGCCATGCATGTCTTCTGCCACTGTATGAAGAACACGAACAGCACGCAGGACAGAAGCAGGTTGGACATGAAATTCCCGTAGAACAACTGGGCGAGCGCGCTCTGGTCCGCATAGCGCAGAAGGCTGGCAGTAAACGGTATGAACGGTATGAACAGCATGAAGAATCCCAGGAGATTAAGGACAGGGCTCCCGGTTTTCCTTAGCATAACGGCCATAAGGTATTCCGCGAAAAAAATAAAAATGAGCGATATGTCCACCACGCAGAAAAAGTACAGGTTTATGCTGGACATCAGAATCATCTGCTGTCCCATGGCCAGTGACGATACCCTGAACTGCATCCTCACCTGTACCTCCATGGCGGCCATTATCAGGAAGACGGGCAAGAGGCATTTGCACGCAATGAAAAGCGCTGGAACTCCCAGAAGCCCCCTGAATGCCGACTGCCCGATCTGAAGAAGGGCCGCGGATGCCAGAATCACGGATGGAATCACGAAAAACGAGCGCCGGAAATCTTTCTGCACCGCCAGGTACCTTTTATGGCGCAGGACGGGGTAGAAGTTCAGGGCGCCCAGAGTGAAGAGCACGAAAATAATGTAAAGGACCGCGTAGAATGCCTCGCCCGTCCATATTCCGTCCCTGCCTACGGCAAGGAAAGAGTAGTGCCGGTCCCAGTAGGACGCTCGCCGGGATGCGACGCTCTCCGCCAGGTCGCACACGGACCTTACGTCCTCCGCGGTGCCTGAGATGGATACGCCCGCCGCCTGTATCTCCTGCGAGAGGAACGCGTCCAGCCTTCTGCTTCCCGGATAAATTCCTTTCTCGTACAGGTAGCCGAACGAGCGCGGAAGCTCCGCGTCCAGCGAATTCTTTGAGAACGAGCTCCTTACGGCCCTCACGAGCCATGCGGGGGATGCGCCGCTCCTTGCGCCCGCCGTTATATGCCTTGTGCGCGCGGACTTGTTTCTCTCTGTGAAATTATCCTCGTCGTCAAGTACAATCGCGCGGATGCTCTCCGTCTGCATTATGTTCTGCACGAACACGTCCGTTCCGCTAAGAGACGGGGGCGCGCGCTCCTTAAGGAACCTTATGTTGGAGTCGTTGGCGGAAAAAAGCACCTGCACCGTGCAGGGGAATTCCCTGGCCGACAGCTCCCTGAGGATGTCCCTCACGGCGTCCTCGTGAGCGAACGCGAAATCCTGCGTGAACGCCAGAATGACCGTGTCCTGCGTGGAATATTCCTTAACGGAATTTTCCGTGTATGCCGAAAATGTAACCAGTATGTTCTGTGGAAAATGCTGCCCGTCAGCCACCACAAGGGGCTGAAGCTCCGTGCTGTATCCCATGGCGCCCAGACTTTTCGCTACGGCCGCGCTTTCCTGCCTGCTCACTATTTTCTGCTCCGCAGGAGGCCGGGATAACGCAAAAACAAAGCACATGAGGGGAAAAAAGCACTTTTTTCTGCATGTGTAGGGCATGAGGCTAGAATATAGTATTGGAGTTTACATTTCAATACCCTTGTAGTATAATAGAAATGTTGTAATAGGAGCTTTTGCAGATAATGAGCGCGGATAAGAAATTCACACTGGACTTGCCTCTGAAAGTAATTCTTACAGAGGCCGGAGCCTCTCATTTTATAAGCAACAATAAGAAACTTCTGCGCTTTAAGCTTGCCGACAATCAGGAGGAGTACGGGATAAGCATGGAGCATTTCTCGCCGAACTCCGTGCAGAACATGATTATACTGGACTACATATCCAAGATAGAAATTTCCATGCCTGAGTTCGTGACCAAGCGGCAGGAGATAATGGACCTGTCCAAGCTGATTGTCTTCTCCGTGCTGTACAAGCAGTTCGACAGGCAGATTTTCAGCCAGCTCATACAGTGCGACTGCGTCCGCCAGCACAACAGGGCGAATCCGTCGCATCTCATAGACGAGCGCACTAAAATCTCGGACCGCCAGCTGCGCACACAGCTCTCGCTCAAGGACAACATAATACAGCAGAGCCGGCAGACAATCCTGGACCCTGTGTGGAAAGGCATAATGGCAAACCAGGACACCACCACGGAGGAGAAGAATGTGTATCTCCTCATGACAGAGAAATTCCTTAACAGGCTTAGCCTGATGAACTGGTACATAATCACCAAATTCTACAAGCAGGAAGGCTTCACGCAGATGATGCACGTGATACGCCAGTCACTGTCCGAGTACATGGACAAGTCCAAGGTGGCGGAGTATATCTCCGTCATGGTGATGGAGCTGGCGCTCAACTGCGAGAACACCAACATGCGGAAGGCCGCCAAAGTCCTGTACCACGGAATAGACAACTCCGACACGCTCATATACGACCCCGAGATAAGGGCCAAAATTGTGCAGGAGCTGGAGAGGAACCATGAGCTTGTTTTCATCTCATGGAAGATAGGAGGTGGCTCCACCGCCATAGGCAAGCAGGGAAGGCTTCAGATAACCCTCTACAACAAGAACGATGAATTCCAGGGCGTGAAGGAGAGCATAGAGAGCAAGATGGCGGCCAACACCAACAAGAAGTCGCTCATAGATTTTTACCGCCAGATGCCGGACGGAGAGGAGGGCACCGACCTGGGGCTCTATTACCTCTCGTACCTGGATGATGCCTGCAAGAAAGTTGACATAAAATTCGAGTCCCTGGTGAATCAGTTCGCCGCGAATGACCTTACGGTTATAAACCTTATTTTTAATTTCTAAAGGCATGAGCATAAGACGGCGCTTTCACAGTTTGCTTCTCTCCTGTTTACTGGTGCCGGTCATTCTGTCCTCATGCTCTGACTCCGAGCCTTCCGTTCTGTCAGTGGAGCATTTTGTGGTCTTTGACTACGCCGACAATGACACGGTGCCGCTTGTATACCTTGCGGTTTTCGCCGAGACCGGGAGCGACGCGCGCAGGGCGAATGTTATCCGCGCGTACAGTGAGGAGACCGGCCTTGAATGGGAGACCGGCGACCTGATCAGATATCCGGGCGATGAGAAGAGGTTCTGGTCAGGCTGTCCTAAATTCGCGGTTCCCGCAGGGAAAACCCTGCCTACAGGACGCTACGTGCTTTATTACGAGGACATGGCATCCCGAGTGAGCGAGTTTATGTTCACCGTGGACTATCCGTCTGACAAGCCCGGCTCCCCCCTGAATGAGGTCAAGGAGACATCGTTCGGCGGGAAGAGGCAGACAGCGGTGTATGACGGAGACAGGGTGCTTTTGTATTTCGGCGACCACAAGAAATCATGGAAAAAAGATTCCGACATTGCGGATGAGTACGCCACAGCAAGGACCGCGCGCACGTGCTACATAAACGGCGGCGTTATGTATCTGCTGCCGGAGAGAAATATTTTTGAGGAGCAAAATGCTGATGACTGAGAGCGACGGTATGTTCCCTGCGGAAAGCGGGTCCGCGGGAAATGAGGACCCTTTGCCTGAGCCGGACGGGAATATTTTCCATCGTCCCGTAAAGACTTACGTTCTGCGTCAGGGCCGCATGACAGAGGGCGAGAAGCGGAATTACCTGGACCTGAGCGGCGTCTGGTGCGTTCCGTTCGAGCACCGCACTTTGAATTTCACCGAGGTTTTCGGGAACAATAATCCTGTGGTTATGGAGATAGGATTCGGCATGGGGCATGCCACGGCGGTTATAGCGCAGGAGAATCCCGAGACTAATTATCTGGGCTGCGAGGTCCACAAGCCCGGAGTGGGAAGGCTTCTGGGTGAGATACGCTCGCGGCAGCTTAAAAATCTTTACATAATAGAGCACGACGCGCTTCAGATTCTGGAGACCATGATTCCCGATAACTCCCTGGAAGCGTTCCATATATTTTTCCCCGACCCATGGCCCAAGAAGAAGCACCACAAGCGCCGCCTGATGCAGAGGCCGCGCACGGACCTGCTCGCTAAAAAGCTTACTCCTGGCGGGTATATTTATTTCGCCACTGACTGGGAGGAGTACGCGGATTTCGCGCTGAGGGAGCTCTCTCTCACCGATGGGCTTCACAACAAGTACGGGGATTTCGCTCCGCGCCAGGAATGGCGGCCCAGGACTAAATTCGAGATGAAGGGCATGGAGGCGGAGCGCAACATCCGCGAGATTATTTTTCTTAAAGACGAGCCCGGGGAATAAGGAATGGATTTGTTCGGCATGGAGGAGCCCGCCGTGGACAGCGGCACTAAGGCAGGCGGAAGCAGAAAGAAATCCGCGCGGCAGGATTCTAAAGAGAGAATACTTGAGCTTGAGGGCCTCATAGCGCGCTACCAGAAATCTTATTACAACGGCGAGGGCGAGATTTCCGACTCGGAATTCGACTCTCTGTGGGACGAGCTTAAAGCCCTTGACCCCGCGAATCCTGTCCTTCACAAGGTGGGCGCAGACAGCGGGAATTTTGAGAAGGCCCCGCACGTGATGCCCATGGGAAGCCAGGAGAAAGCCGCGGATCCTGAGCAGTTTCTGGCATGGGCGTCCAGGCATGTTTATGACGAGTATCTGGTAGAGGACAAACTTGACGGCGCGAGCCTTGAGCTCCAGTATGTGGGGGGGAAGCTTGTGCGCGCTGTCACGCGGGGAGACGGCTCTACGGGCGATGTAATCACTTCCAACGCGCTAAGGATGCAGGGGGTGAGGAGAGAGCTTGTGACGGGCGCCGGGCCGGTGGATTTTACGGGCGGAATACGTGGCGAGGTGATAATGACCCATGGCGTCCATAAGAGCCTTTATTCCGACAAGGCGAACTGCCGCAACGCGGCGAACGGCCTTATGAGAAGAAAGGACGGCGAGGGCTCCGAGAACCTCACGCTCATCGCTTACGACGTGTGGGCCACTGACGGCGCGCAGCCTTTCAGCGACGAGGTGGAGAAGCTTTCGTGGCTCAAGGAGTGCGGGTTCGAGACAGTGAGGCTCGCCATACTTAAAACCGCCGGTGATGTGATAGAGTACCGCGCGCATGTGATGGAGGAGCGCAGGAGCCTGGACTACGACATAGACGGCCTTGTGGTTAAGGAGCGCGCGGTGAATCATGAGGATGCGGTCCGAGCGCGTCCTGACCGCCAGATAGCGTTCAAGTTCAGTCTGGAGGAGGCGGTGACCACAGTGCGCTCGGTGGAATGGAACGAGTCGGGCGCAACATACACTCCGGTGGCGGTTTTTGACGCGGTGGACTTGAACGGAACCACGGTGCAGAGGGCCAGCCTTGCGAATCCCAATCTTATCCGAACGTTAGGTTTACGCATAGGCAGCAGGGTTGTTGTCGTAAAGCGTGGCGAGATTATCCCCAAGATAGAGAGCGTGGTTTCTTCAGGCAATGACGAGAATCTTCTGCCCGTGGAGCAGCCCGAGGTGTGCGCGTCATGCGGAGCGAGGCTTGTGGACGAGGGGACCAGGCTTTACTGCCCGAACAAGGATTGCTCCAAGCGCGTCCTGCATCAGCTTTTGAAATGGGTCTCCGTGGCCGATATACGCGATTTGGGCGAGACCCTTGTCACGTCTCTTTTTAAGGACCATGTTTTAAAAAGCATAAGGGACATCTACTCGCTTACCGCAGACACTCTGGCTCCGTATTTTCTTAACGAGGAGAGCCTGGAGCAGGAGAAAAAATCCCTGGGCGCGCAGAAAGTCTATGAGTCCATACAGTCGCGTAGGACACTGCCGCTGTCTAAATTCATCGCAGGATTTGACATAGAGGGGATAGGCGAGACAGTGGTGGAGAAACTTGTGGACGCGGGGTACGGCAGTCTGGAGAGGCTTCTGTCCGCCGGAGAGGAGGAGATTGCCTCCGTCTACGGGTTCGCGGAGATAATGGCCCGGACTTTGCTTCAGGGGCTCAGGGAGAATTCCGAGGAGATGCGCTTCCTTGTGAGCGAGGGGGTAATAACCGTGCGGGAGGCCGCAGGCGGAAAACTTTCAGGGCTCAGCTTCTGTTTCACCGGCGAGCTTACCTCCATGCGAAGGACCGAGGCCCAGGAACTTGTGCGGCAGGAAGGCGGCTCTGTGAAATCCTCCGTGGTAAAGGGACTTAGCTATCTGGTGACAAACGACACATCATCCGGCTCCGCCAAGAATGCCAGGGCCACGCAGCTGGGGATTCCCGTGATTGATGAGAAGGCATTCCTGGCTCTTATAAAGGCATAGCGCCCATGACAAAAAGCGACAGGCTTGTGCGGATAATCGGAATGGTCGTTGTCTCCCTTTTTGCACTCTCTTTGGGAGGCGCGCTTCTCAGGTTCTTGTCATGCTTTAGGGCGGCACGGACCGCAGGCGAATTTCCTGCCGGCGACTACATGCGCGTGTACATTTACGGCAGGGGCGACAGCACCGTGAGCGCAAGGCTTTCCATGTATGACACAAACTCGCAGGAGGTGTGCCTTGTGGAGCGCTCGTGGGCATCGCGTAACATTGTGATAGATTTTGTCAGCGCTAAATTCTCCTCCGTGTGCTACACGTTCCCGCTGGAGGTCAGGGGGAGGGACAGCTCTTTCATGCGCGGCACATCGCTTTCCCGCTACGTGAATTCCTCGCGCGGCTGCGCGCTGGCCGGAGCGTCGCTTGAACTTAAGGAGCGTGACGCATGGCACACCCTGTCGTCGTTCGCGCTCTCTCCTATGGCGAGGCTTTTCGAGGGACGGCACATCTCCTACAGCACTCTGGACCTGTCACCGTGCGAGACAGGAAAGGAATACGCCGTGCGCATAGACTGGGCGGGAAATGTTTTTCTGATGGAGATTTAAATCTTCCCTGATTCAGTTATTCGACTCGAACGTAAAATCCCCGGTAAAGAAATCAGGGCTTACGGCGCTCATGTTGAGCCGCATCTCCCAGTGCAGATGCGGGCCCGTGGCAAGTCCCGTGGCGCCGCTAAGTCCGATCAGGTCTCCCGCTTTAACGCTCTCTCCCTCTTTTACCTTCATCTCGCTCATGTGGTAATAGAGGCTGTAAAGTCCGGGAAGATGCTCTATGACCACGCTTAGCCCGGTGGAGATTCTGTCCTCCGCGAGCACCACTTTTCCTGCCGCACATGATGTGACCGGGGAGCCTGTGGGAACCCCGTAATCTATTCCGTAATGCAGGCTCGTGGATGACTTTCCGTTGGTGTAAGTGTAGACGCGCCTGTCCGCGAAAAATGAGGTTCTCCGCGTGGCGGCCGTAGGAGGAGCGAAAGGCGATGTCTGGTAGACGGACTTTGCGTTCACCGTTCCCAGTATGCCGTTCAGCCTCTCTATCTGCGCCATGCGCCTGGGACTGGTGTCCGTCTTTATGCTGGTGTTGGACTCGTCCAGCGGTATGGTCTCGCTCACGAATTCCTTGTTCTTTATGCCGAACGGAAGCGTGAATTCCATGGACGTGGTGCCGTAAAGGTTGTATGAGACTTTCAGGGAGTAGCGCCCGTCATCCTTCCACCATGAGGAGAGTGGAATTCCTGTGAGCATAGTGAGCGTGTTTTTGTTTGTGCCGTCTCCCAGAATGTAGAAACTTGATTTGTCAAGCATCTTGTCGCCTGAGTACAGCTCCAGTGTGGCGGTGGTGGACGAGAGCTGCTCCTTTGTGACTTTGCTCCTCTTGTTCGCCTGCAGGAATCTCATGCGGACGAATACCGCGTCCCCGGGGAATGCCGTATCGTTGTAGCTGAGCTTTATGTCGTAATCCTCGCCTGTGAAAACCGCATCCCTTGCGTATGCGGGAAGAGAGACCGCTGTCAGTATAAAACCTAACGTTAGGTATGCGGCGATCCTTCCCGCGCGTCCCTTGAAAATCCTTTCCATAGTGTGGCTCCTTATTTAGAAATTATCATTTGCTTCTCTTAAGGTCCGCGACAATCATCTGCGGAGTCTCCATTCCGTTGAAGACGTTACGCTCCAGACGGAAAAGAATGTCTATCTTGTCGCCGGTCTCGAAATCCCTGTGCAGCCGTCCGGCCTCATTCCAGAACAGGGCGGGCCATTTTGTTTTCTCAGTTCCCACCGTGATTTTCAGATGCTGCTCTGTTTTGCCCAGAATCATGGCGTCAAACACGGGTATGCCTCTGGTCATGAGGAGCAGGGGAGGGTTCTCCTCGCCGAACGGCTCCATGCCGTCGCTTATGCTCAGAAGCTCCGGCGTAAGGTATGATGGCGGAATCTCCGCGTCTATGTCGTACTTCCCCGCGCTGGAAGGCTCAAGCTCTATGGTGCCGGACAGCTCTTTCAGTCTGGCAGTGAGTTCGTCCATCCTGTCCTTTTTGAGGCTGAATCCTCCCGCCGCCTTGTGCCCGCCGTGGTTCAGGAAGATGTCATCCATCTGGTCCAGGAACCTGGTCACGTCCAGTCCGCGGCAGCTTCTCATGGAGCCTATGGCATTGTCCTCCACGAACGTTATGACTATGGACGGCACGTCGTATATTCCGACAAGGCGCCCCGCTATGACGCCGCTGACTCCGCGGCTTATGCGCTCGTCCGCTATTACGCAGAGCTTTCCGCCGTATGCCTGTATGGAGACCGATGCCTGCGGTCCTGCCACGGAGAGCCCCTCCTGCGAGAGGCGCTTCCGCTCCGTGTTCAGCTCCATGATTTTCCTTGCCATGGCAGTGCGTGTGTCCTGGTCCTGAGTAAGGAACAGCTCCGCCGCGAATTCAGGATGCCCCAGCCGTCCCGCCGCGTTCAGGTTTGAGACGACGACCCAGCTGAGGTCCGTGGACGTCACTCGCTTTCCCAGCATTCCTAGCTCAGCCATGAGCTCCCTGAGCCCCGGTCTGGTCCTTCCTGCATTTATGGAGGCAAGGCCTTTTTTCACGAAAAGCCTGTTCTCGTTCCGCATGGGCATTATGTCCGCGAGCGCTGCCAGAGCCACCAGCTGCATGTCTTTCTCCTCGTCCTCCTGCATTGACGGGAATTCTTTTCTCTGGGCAGCCTGGACGTACGAGACGAATATGTTGTAGAAGCCGCCTATCTCGGTGGGGGCATGGTCGCCGTATTTTGCTAGCGTTGAGAGACCTTTGAGTTTTGAGAGCGGAAGCGGACCTGTCCTGGGCATTAGCTTTGCGGCCTCTGCCTGCACGTCCAGCAGGCTGAATTCCGCGCCCTGACCGAAAAGCCTTCTGAGCATGGCGCGCTGCTCCTTCTCATTCCACACAAGGACGATCTGTCCCTGCAGGTAGATGGGTATTTCCGTCTCCGTCACGGACACCGGGCTTTCGAAGCTCCGGCTCAGGGTGCTGACGGGGACCAGGTTCCTGAGCTTTATGCAGTCCACCGTCATCAGGCCGCCGTCCTCGCGCACGTTAAGAAGGGCCATGTCCTCCTTGTACCATCTGGTGCGGCTGAACCTAAGCGCGCTTACAAGCTTGTACGCTGCGGCGCATCCTGATATGTCCTTGAATGGGTAGCCTGAGTCCTCCAGTTTTGCGTCTATGATTATGGCAGGCTCGGGGAGGGTCTCGGGGGGAGTGTGGTGGTCCACTATGATTACGTCAATTCCAAGCTCTCCCGCGCGCGCTATCTCCTCGTTGTTGGATATCCCGCAGTCCACCGTTATTATCAGTGAGCCTTCCTCCGCGGCGAATTCCTCCACCGCGCGCATGCTTAGCCCGTAGGGGTCGTCTTTTCCTGGAAGCCTGTACCGCACGCTGGCCCCGGAGTCTTTTCCGCCCAGGGACCTCAGGCACTCAAGCAGGACGGTGGTGGCGCTCACTCCGTCCACGTCGCGGTCCCCGAAGATGAGTATTCTCTCGCCTTCCTCAAGCGCGTCAAGGATGCGGTCCACGGCGTCTTCCATAGACTTGAAGAGGAAGGGGCTGTTCTGGAAACGCAGGTCGTCCTCGCGGTAATAGAGCATGTCCTGCCCGGACGTGATTCCTCTGCGTGCCATTATGCTTGCGGTAAGCGCGTCCAGATTGAAGCGCCTCTCCAGCTCCTCCACCAGCTCCTTGGGAACGGCTCTCTTGCTCCACTCGCTCACGGCTGTATTTCCTCTATGATGAGGGGCCCCTGCGCGGGGGCGGAGGATGTGTATGTGACGGCGCCTCTCAGGGCCTCCGCTCCGCTCTCAAGGCATTGCTCATCCCTGGCGTAGACGTCCATGATAAGGTCGCCTTTCCTTACATAGTCTCCTGTGCGCCTGGAGAAAATTATTCCTGAGTCCGCGTCCACGCTGTCAGATGTCTTTGTCCTTCCCACGCCCAGGCTTATGCACGCCATTCCTGTCCTGTATGCATCCACGCTTATGTATCCGTCCTGCTCCGCGAGTATCTGCGCGTGGTTCTCCGAGCGTCTTTTCCCCTGACCGTCCAGAAGCTTTCCGGGGTCCGCGCCCTGGTCCCTCACGTTGTCAAGGAATTTCCTCAGGGCGTTCCCGTTCCTTATCTGCTCGGCGCAGAGCTCCTCCCCCTCCTGCACGGAGCCCGCTCTTTTGCCCAGAACCGCCATGCGCGCGCCAAGGGCGAGAGTCAGCTCCATTATGTCGGCGGGACCGTTTCCCTGCAGGCACTCCAGCGTCTCCTCCACCTCCAGGTAGTTTCCCGTCTTCATTCCAAGAGGAGAGTCCATGGCGGTGATTAGGGCCCATGATTTTTTGCCCATGGAGGCGGCGGTCCTTACAAGCGACAGCGCCAGTGACCGGGCGTCATCCGCTGTCTTCATGAACGCCCCGGAGCCGCATTTAACGTCGAACATAAGGCAGTCGCTTCCCTCCGCGACTTTCTTTGAGAGTATGCTGGCGGTGATTAGCGGTATGCTCTCCACCGTTCCTGTCACGTCGCGCAGTGCGTACATCTTGCGGTCCGCGGGAGCTATGCTCTCAGTCTGTCCCATCATGGCGAATCCCGTGCGCCCTATGAGCCTTGCGAATTCGTTTTTGTCCAGGCGCACGTTGTAGCCGCTGAGCGACTCAAGCTTGTCTAGCGTGCCGCCGGTGTGCCCCAGCCCGCGCCCGCTCATCATGGGAATCTGCACGCCAAGGCTCGCGACTATGGGTGCCAGAGGTAGGCTTATCTTGTCTCCCACGCCCCCGGTGGAGTGCTTGTCCACGAACGGTCCGCGGAGCTCGGGGAAATCTTTTTTTAATCCGTGAAGGTCTATCACGTCGCCTGAGCGCAGCATGCTTTCGGTAAGGAAGCCTGTCTCCTCGAACGTCATGCCGCTGTAGTACACCGCCATAAGGAAGGCGGACATCTGGTAATCTGGAATGGTGCCGCATGTGTATCCGCTCACCATGAAGTCTATCTCTTCGCGCGAGAGCACGGAGCCTTTCTGACCGCCCGTCCCGCGTTTTTTTATGATTATGTCGCTTGCCCTCATTTTCCCCCCGCGAATGCTTTATCAAAGTATACAGGGGCGGCCGGATAAGTTCAAGCGTCGGCGCTCACAGTATTCCGATTCCGCTCTCAAGCGACTTAAGTTTTGTGCCGGCCGCATGCTCCGCAAGAAAATAGAGTGTGCTTTTTATGAGCCATGCGCTCTGCGGTGACACGCTTATCCCGCGCACTCTGGCCGGGCTCAGTGAGCTTACCGCCCCAAGGTATCGTAGTCCCTCTGAGTCCATGCGCAGTCCCCCGGAGCGCTCCGTGGCGCAGTCCGCGCATGTGAAGCCGTTATTCTCGTGGCTGTAGAATGCGCTGTCCTCGGGCCTTACGGCGAGCGGCTCCCCGCACTGCGAGCATCTCTCGGTGTCGGGCTGAAGCCCCATCACTCCCAGGTACCGCCACAGGAACCTTAGCGTGCCCGCGCGCGCCTCGTCCTCATCGCAGGCATCCATTCCGTCCATGAGCGCCTTAAGGAGGATGTATGATTTCTCGTACTCTCCCGCGCACTTGGTTTTTATCACAAGCTCGCATGCCAGGTTCGCCGCCCACATCTTGTACAGGCTCGTCCTGAAACTTATGTGGCAGCTCTCCACGCTGAAATCAGTTATCTTACATGATTTTTTCGCCTGGTCTTCGTAAAGCCATATCCTCCCCGTACTGAACGGCTGGACCAGGGAGCGCATCCTGCTTTTGGGACCGCCGTAAAGCGTGCAGTAGAAAATGCCCCTCTCCGGAGAAAGCGCGCGCACGCTCCTGTCGGACTCGCCTGAATTTTTTACCGTGAGGATGATTGCGGGCGTGGATGTGTTCCGTTCTGCCATGAGACCAGTATAGACAGAAAATGGCTTTTATGCTATAATCCGCGCATATTATGAATGAGGGGGTGCGCTATGATTTTTCCTCTTGAGGAGCTTGCGAAATTCAAGGGCGGTATGTACGAGATTACAGTGGCGGCCAGTCGCCGTGCGTATCAGCTCGCCATGATAAAAGATCCTGTGGTAGAGGAGAATGACGGCAAGGTCGTGAGCCTTGCGGCCCGCCAGCTCTTCACCAGCGAGGTCCAGTACCGCATAGATTCGCCGCGCAGATGACGCCGTGATTCCAGTAATAGTTATTTTCGCGCCCACAGCGTGTGGAAAGACTGCTCTTGCCGTAAGACTTTTTGGTAAAAGCAGTCTTTCGCCTTTTAAAGGCATGGGGGAGGCCGTGAGCGCGGACAGCCAGGCGGTCTACAGGGGCATGCGCATAGGCACCGCCTCTCCGTCCGTGGAGGAGCTCTCAGAGCTTCCCCATCATCTGGTGGGGATTGCCGATCCCGCATGCGAGCAGTTCGGCGCGGGAAGGTTCGTCTCCATGGCCGACGAGGCGTGCGCGGATATTTTCAGCAGGGGAAAATTCCCCCTCGTCGTGGGCGGGACTGGCTTCTATGTGAGGAATTTTCTTCTGGGACTTCCTCCCACTCCCGTGAGCGACCCCGCCCTCAGAAAGCGTCTGAATGCCCGCGCGGCGGAGGAGGGCTCCCGTGCCCTGCATGAGGAGCTTTCCGCCGTGGACAGGAAGTCCGCGGAGAAAATAAACCCGAATGACGCGTACAGGATTTGCCGCGCGCTGGAGGTTTTCTATTCGTCAGGGAAACCGTTGAGCTCCTACAGGCAGGATACAAGGCTCAGGGAGGGCTACTCATTCTGCACGGTCATACTTTCCCGCGGACGGGACGAGCTTTACAGGCGCATAGACGAGCGTGTGGAGATGATGTTCAGGCTCGGGCTCCAGGAAGAGGTGGAGGCGCTTAGGAGAGACGGCTGTGTCATGGGCAGCCCCGGGATGAGGGCGATAGGCTACAGGGAATTCTTCGATCCGTCCCTTAAGTCCCAGGAGGAGATAAAGGCGGCCGTAAAGCTTCATTCGCGGCAGTACGCCAAGAAGCAGTACACTTTCATGCGCGGGATTCCGGGAGCGGTCACCGTGAGCGCGGACGACATCAGCGGCGCGGAGCGTGTCATAAGCGATTTCTGCTCGCGGAGCGGGCATCTTCTCACACCGGGATGCTGACGGTGAATTCCGAGCCCTCTCCTATGCTTGATTTCACGCCCAGCGTCCAGCCGTGCGAGTCAGCTATGGTCTTCACCACGGAGAGCCCTATGCCCGAGCCCTGCTCCCTGCGGGAATTCGTTCCGCGGTAGAAAAGATCCCATATCCGCTCCAGGTCCTTCTCCTCTATGCCGGAGCCGGAATCCTTTATGCTTATCCGCACGCATTGTTTGCCGGCCTCGTCAGTGAGGGCCTGCGCGGTGAGCGCTATGGAGTCGCCGTCCGCCGTGTAGCGGAGCGCGTTTGAGAAGATGTTCTCAAGCATGCGGGAGAAAAGATTCTTGTCCATGGGAACGCTCATGTCCGCGGGAACGTCCATGCTCAGGGAGAAGCGCCGCTTGTACACGTCGCAGGTCTGCTGCGCCGAGTCCGCGAAATCCCTCAGCACGGAGAGAAGCTCCACCGCCTCCAGTGTCTGCCGCCAGTCGGTGTTGTTCAGCCGCGCGTAATTTATGAGGTCGTTTATCATCGTCTCAAGCTGGTCGGCCTTGGAATGTATTATGGCCAGTGATTTCCTTGCGCGCTCGGGGTCTGTCACAATCCCGTCAGTAAGCGCCTCCGTGTATCCTTTTATGAGCGCCACCGGCGTGTGAAGGTCGTGGCTTATTCCCATTATGAATTTAGCGCGCCTCTCCTTGTCGTCCTTAAGCGACTCCCTCATTTTCTCAAGGCTCACGGCAAGCGATGTTATCTCGTTGGCACTGTGATTTTTCTCCGTGCCCTCCACCCGGGTGTCCAGGTCTCCGTCCGCGATTTTCTTCGTGGTCTTCTCAAGCAGTGTTATGGACTTGGTTATGCTGCGCGACGTTATGATTATGAGCGTTATGCAGAATGCCTCGAACAGGCATACCGACGCGAACACGGAGATGAGGAATCTTCCCTGGTGCTTTTTCTTCTGCCCGGGAGCCGTGCTGCGGCTTATCACAAGAAGCGTGCTGGCGGGGGATATCTCCGCGGACAGCTCATCTCTCTCGGAGCGCACGGAGAGTTTCCCGAGCGGACCCTGCGCCGATTTCCTCAGCCGGTCCGCGGGTTTCCTTACCGCCATGTCATCGCCGTGCCCGCTTTCCGCGCGGGGAACATCATCCCTTGCGGCGGCTGACTCCCTTCCCTTGAACGGTGTCTGGAACTGATAGTTGTATTTGTATCCCGTGCTCCGTATGAGCTCGAAAATCTTATCCAGCGGGCACACGGACCCCGCCTTGAATTCCTGCATGGTGGACAGCTGAACCTTGCCGTCATAATACACCAGCACCTGCACGTTAGGCGGCATGTCCCTGAGCTGCCTTTTGAGCTCGTCCCAGTCCTTTTCCGTAAGGTCCATGGCCTCCACGCGGCGCAGTTGCTTGTAGTCCTTCATTATGAAGCGCATGGGCGAGTTCATGTAGTGGTACACAGGCAGAAGGCACAGCGTAAGGAGCGGGATTATTACTATGCCCAGTATAAGGAGCGTAAGCTGTGATCTGATTTTCATATTATGAACTTGTACCCCATCCCGAACATGGTGGTGATGAAGCGGGGCTTGGCGGGATCCTCCTCTATTTTCTTGCGCAGACGCTGTATGTAGACTGCCACCGCCGTTATGTCGCCGTACTGCGTCTTCCACACGCTGTTGTACACCGTCTCCGGGCTGAGCGCCTGCCCCGCGTTGCGCACAAGGAATTCCAGGACCTCGTACTCTTTGGTCGAGAGCGGGATTTTCTCCGGGCCCTTCTTAAGCACGCAGCTGTTGCAGTAAAGCGTGTACGGTCCGAACGTGAGCGTCTCCTCCATGCTGGCCTCGGTGGCGCTGAGACGGTTCAGCTTTGCCTGTACACGCGCCACCAGCACCCTGGGGCTGAACGGCTTCGTCACGAATTCATCCGCACCGAATCCCAGGCCCGCTATTATGTCCTCGTCGGAGTCCCGCGCGCTCACTATTATGACGGGGATGGTCGCCTTGTATTCCGCGCGGAACCTCTTAAGGAATTCCAGCCCGCCCATCCCCGGCAGGTTCAGGTCCAGCAGGACCAGGTCCGGCGTGTACCCGGTTTTAAGCCGCTCCAGGGCAAGCTCCGCGCTCTCGTCCGCGGCCGCGTCAAAGCCAGCGCTCTCCATGTACATGACGATGAGCTCCTGCATCTCGGGCACGTCTTCTATAACCAGGATTCTGCTACTCATGCTTTTAGGTTAGCGCCATTCTTTTCTAAACTCAATTGTTTTTTTGTTATTTTTAAAGCCTATAACGAAAATTTATACCTCGCCCCTGCGTGACGTCCGTGCGCGGACAAAAAAATAATCAAAAATGGTCATAAAATACTTGACGGTTCTCGCATAACCGTACATTATATAGAGATAATGATAGAAGTGACCCGTCTTAACGGCAAAAAGTATTGGATTAACCCCCATCAGATTGAGAACATGGAGCAGAATCCAGACTTGACGCTCACTCTCCTTTCGGGGAAAAAGGTTGTGGTGAGCGAGAGCCCGGAGGAGGTCATAGACCGCATCGTCGCGTACCGCAGGCGGATCGGCATCTATCCGCAGGAACTGTAAGAGAAGGGTGTGGGAGGAAAATTATAAATGGACATAGCAACCATCATAGGGTTCGTCGGCGGCATAGCCATGGTGTTTCTGGGCGTTTTTTCCGGCGGCTCGTCAATCATGAACATCATAGACATACCGTCAGTTTTCATAACCATAGGCGGATCCTACATGGCGCTCTTCGTAAGCTCGCCCATGAACAAGGCGCTGGGCATCTGGGGCATCCTGGGACGCTGTTTCAAGACTTACGATTACGGCGAGAAGAACGCCGTGCAGAACATGGTGGCTCTCTCCGAGAAGGCCAGGCGTGAGGGAATACTCGCGCTGGAGGAGGGCCTTGACGACCTGGACGACGCTTTCCTTAAGGAGGGGCTTCGCCTCATGGTGGACGGCTCTGACGGCACCGCGATACGCTCCATACTGGAGAACGAGATGGCGCAGATGGAGGCGCGGCACATGGAGTGGGCGAACGTCATGGTGCAGTGGTCAGGATACGCTCCCGGTTGGGGAATGATGGGTACGGTTATCGGTCTGATCGGTATGCTTCAGAACCTGGAGGACAAAAGCTCCCTGGGTCCGAACATGGCCGTCGCCCTTATAACGACGCTGTACGGCTCCATGCTCGCCAACTGGCTGTTCGGTCCTCTGGCCACCAAGCTCCTGGCACAGAACACGCGCGAGATGAACAGCCGCGAGATGGTCCTAGAGGGAATCCTCTCAATCCAGGCCGGCGACAACCCACGTGTCCTGGCGCAGAAGCTTCTCACGTATCTTGAGCCTAAAAGCCGCAAGGCCATTGAGTCCGACGTCCTTAAGGACTAGAGGGGTTCCTGGATGGGTAAGAGAGAATCTAAAGAGCCTGGCAAGCCGTCAACCGCGTGGCAGGGAACTTACGGCGACATGATAACGCTCATGCTCTGCTTCTTCGTCATGCTGTACGATCCCTCGGAGACAGACGCAGTGCAGATGGCCGCGATGCAGGCGGCTCTGTCCAACACATATACCGGCGGAAACGTGTCGCTGAGTCCCGGTACGCTCGCCAGCCTGGGAAACGTGGTGAGTTCGCTTCCGTCCCTTGACAAGGGAAAGGCCCTGGGACCTGCCATGAAGAAGGCCATAAGCAGCTTCGCCCCGGTAGTCAAGACCACCAAAATCACCATAACGAGCGATGAGCGCGGGCTTGTCATATCGCTTGCGAGCGACGCTTTCTTTGAGGAGGGCAAGGCCGAGCTTAACATAGACGACAGCCGCGATGTCCTTCTTCATCTGGCCAGATTTTTTGAGGAGCCGGAGGTGCAGGGAAAAAGATGGCGCATAGAGGGGCACACGGACAACACTCCCGTTCCCAGCGACAGCGAATTCCCTAGCAACTGGGAGCTGAGCGCCGCGCGGGCCGCCAACGTGCTCCATTACCTGAGCGACTTCGGCGTGGATGAGCGTCAGTTCTCCATAGCGGGCTACGCGGACACACGGCCCAAGTATGACAACGGCACGCCTGAGGGCAGGGCGCACAACAGGCGCGTGGACGTGATAATACTTGACGACGGGCATTTCTAGAATGCCCTAAACTAAAATAAAAAAAAACCGATAAATAAGGCAGAAAAGTATTTTTGGAGGATAAAATGGCAGACGACGGCGATGCAGACGACTTGGGAGATGACCTCGGCGGCTCGTCAGGCGGCAAGAAAGGCGGCCTGAAAGGTGTTGTCCCCGGACTTTTAAAATGGATTCTGATAGGTGTCGGGGCGGTTATCCTCATTGTCACGATTGTTGTCATTACCACGCTTATCCTTAACAAGGGCGGAAAGAAGCAGACTTTCATTCCCGTAAGCGAGGAGTACACCACGCAGCGCGAGGACTACGACTGGTACACCAGCCTGGACCAGATACGCACATCCACCAGCGACGCCATGCCTGCGAGCGTCTCCGTTACGATAGCGCTCGGCTACAAGAAGGACGACAAGGCGGCCAGCGCGGAGATAACTTCCCGCCGCATAGAGATAATAGACTTCCTGAGGCGCTTCTTCTCCGAGAAAACGGTCGAGGAGCTTAAGCCGCAGAACGAGGAGGTCCTGAAGCAGCAGATTCGGGATCAGATAAACGATGACATACTGAGCAACGCGCGCATACGGGCTGTCATGTTTACGGCGAAGGATGTGGTGCAGCAGTAGCGCCGCGGCAAGGTGGATTGAGACATGAATGAAGTTCTGTCACAGGACGAGATAGACCAGCTCCTACAGGCAATAAGCTCCGGCGACGCAGAGACCGATGACTTCAAGCCTGTAAGCGACACCCGTCGCATTAAGATTTACGACTTCCGCCGTCCTGACAAATTCTCAAAGGAGCAGATCCGTACAGTCTCCAACATGCACGAGACTTTCTCGCGCCTCACCACCACAAGCCTCTCAGCGCAGCTGCGCACTCTGGTGCACGTGCACGTGGCGTCCGTGGACCAGCTTACTTACGAGGAGTTCATACGCTCCATCCCCACGCCCACCACGCTGGCCGTAATAAACATGGACCCGCTCAAGGGAAACGCCGTGCTTGAGATAGCGCCCGAAATCACTTTCATAATGATTGACCGTCTTTTCGGAGGCTCAGGCGACACCGGCGGAAAAGTGAACCGCGACCTTACCGATATAGAGCAGAGCGTAATGGAGGGCATCATCGTAAGGATTCTGGCGAACATGAGGGAGGCATGGACGCAGGTTATAGACCTTCGCCCGCGCCTTCAGCAGATAGAGACCAACCCGCAGTTCGCGCAGATAGTGCCTCCGAGCGAGATGGTCATTCTGGTCACGCTGGAGATAAAGATTGGTGATGAGGCCGGCATGATGAACATATGCATTCCCTACATCACCATAGAGCCCATCGTGTCCAAGCTTTCCAGCCAGTTCTGGTTCAGCTCCGTGCGCCGCAGCTCCACCACCCAGTATCTGGGCACGCTTAAGGAGAAGCTGAGCGACGTGGAGATGGAGATTGTGGCCGAGGTGGGGACCATAAACGTTCCCATACGCGATGTCCTGAGCCTGAGGGCGGGGGACGTGGTGCGCCTTAACACCGTGCGCGTGGACGATCCGCTTACGCTCAGCGTGGGAAACAAAAAGAAATTCTACTGCCAGGCCGGAAATGTTGGTAAAAAAATGGCAGTGCAGATAATCGGCAAGCTTGAAGAAATCGAAGACGACGAGTTTGAGGAACTTACGGCAGAAGGAGAAGAATCTATATGAGCGAAGGAAGTATTTCCCAGGAAGAAATTGACGCATTGCTTTCAGGCGTAGACGTGGGTGGCTTAAGTTCAGGCGGAGCATCTTCTGCTGACTCCGGCTCCAGCATAGACGTGGCCACGCTCCAGGGATTCGCCGAGAAAATCAAGGACAAGCTCGCTGGCATACTCAACAGCATGACGGAAAGCGATGCCGTGGCGGGTGCGCCCACAGTGGAGGCCCTGGGCAGGGATCAGTTCCTGGCCAAGCTTTCGGAGGAGGTCGTAGCCGTAATGGCCGACTATTCCACGGCGCTGAGCGGTGATCACCTTTTCATACTCTCAAAGGAATTCGCGACTAAGATAGTGGCCCTCATAAACAAAGAGGAGGCGCCCGCTTTGGATGACATGGCGCTCTCCGTAATCTCTGAGGTGGTGGCGTCCCATGCAGGCGCGGAGATAACTGAGCTCAGTGCGGGAGGAAAGCTTCCCGGGCTTGCGACCAATCCGCCGGAGGCGTTCAATCAGCCTAAGGCCATGGTGCGCATGCCGCAGGGAACGTTCGCCCTGTTCACATATCCGGTCACCCTCGCAGGAGAGAGCTATACCCTGTGGGAGGCCGTGAGCGCTCCCGTGGCGGAGGGAATGGCCACGTCTTTAGGTGGAGGCTCCGCGGTCAAGACAGCGGCCCCGGCGTCCGCTCCCGCGGCGGATTTCTCCTCCATGGGCGGAGGAATGGCAGCGGCCCCTATGGGCGGAATGAATATGGGAGGAGCGGCTCCCATGGGAGGCATGGGCATGCAGATGGGCGGAATGGGCATGGCGGCCCCTATGGGTGGAATGGGAATGCCTATGGGCGGTATGCCCATGGGAGGCATGGGCATGCAGATGGGCGGAATGATGCAGCCTCCGCCTAACGTGCAGTCGCTCTCATTCCCCAACCTTCAGCCCTCAAGCAACGCGGGCGAGCAGGGGAACATAAGCCTCATCATGGACGTCTTCATGGAGATGACCGTGGAGCTGGGCCGCACAAAAAAGACCATAAAAGAGATACTGGGCATGGGCGAGGGCACCATCATAGAGCTTGATAAACTTGCCGGTGAGCCGGTGGACATATTAGTAAACCATAAGCCGATTGCAAAAGGAGAAGTTGTGGTCATAGACGAGAACTTCGGTGTTCGTGTAACCGAGATTCTTCCTGCGATAGAGCACGTCACTTCTTCCATGTAGCGCTCGGTCACGCTGCTCCGGCGGGAGTCATCCTGCATGGGACAGCGTTTATGGGTGGGGGGACATTACGAGAAACTCTTTGCTTAGAAAAGCGCTCCTTATGGCGGTGATAGGCCTTTTTGGGGCGCGCTGCGTGTTTTCACAGGACCTTTCTGCACCGAACGTGGATTCCGCTCCCGCGCGGTCGGTCATAAGCCAGACAGACGAATCCCTCATTCCCATAAACGCTCCCTCCGGCCAGACGGATGTTCAGGGCAGTGCCCGCGGCTCAGCCGGCGGCCTGTGGGTTTTTATCCGCATGATACTGGTGCTGGCCCTTGTGGTGGTGATTATATGGTTCGTGCTGAAGATTATGAGGAAAAACACTCCCGGGGCAGCCACTAACGATCCGTTTCTGCGGAACGTGGCCACGCTCGCGCTTTCTCCCGGAAAGTCCGTCCATGTGGTGACCCTCATAGACCGCGCCTATGTGCTTGGCGTGGGAGAGGACTCAGTAACGCTTCTGGACACCATAAACGGCAAGGATGGCTCCCCTGACCAGGAGCTGGTTCAGGACTTCAACGTGTATGCGGACAGGACGGACGGCGTGAGACGGCCCGGAAGCTTCGCGGACATACTTGAGATTTTCATGGGAAAGAAGAGTTCCGAGGAGCGGCAGGGAACCGCCTACGACCGCTCCACCAGCAGGATACTGGATTCCCTTAAGCACAAGCGCGTAGAGGGCGAGGAGGAGTAGCGCGTGAGACATGTTTTTAAGCGAAGGACATTCGTGCTTCTTCTGCTGCTCTTCGCCGGCATCTCGCGGGGATTCTCGCAGTCGGACCAGAATTTCCCGCAGGGCTCATCACTGGGCACCACGGAGATGGGCGGGGGCATCACCGGCATAGATTTCCCGAACATTACGTTTACGGCCACGGCTCCGCGCACAGGACGCGAGGTGGCGTTCAGCGTGCAGCTGCTGCTTTTCCTGACACTGCTCACGCTCGCTCCAAGCCTTCTGATTCTTGTGACGTGCTTCCTCAGGTTCAGCATAGTCCTGGATTTCATAAAACGCGCGCTTTCCTTGCAGCAGGTTCCGCCCACGGCGGTTCTGAACGGAATCGCCCTTTTCATGACGCTTTTCTGCATGTGGCCCACTTTCACCGATGTCTACGAGAATTCGTTCAGGCCGCTCTCCAACAACGAGATTGCGCTGGAGGAGGCTTACTCGCAGGCGGAGGCTCCCATACGGCTCTTCATGTTCCGGCAGATGAGCGACGACACCTCTTACATAGGCACTTTCATGCGCATGGCCCGCATGGAGCAGCCCGAGACGCTGGCGGACGTTCCCACGCACATCCTTATTCCCGCGTACATACTGCATGAGCTTACGGCGGCCTTTAAAATAGGCGTCCTGCTGTACATTCCGTTCATCGTGATAGACATGGTGGTGGCAAGCATCCTTATGAGCATGGGCATGATGATGCTTCCGCCGGTGCAGATTTCCATGCCGTTCAAGCTTATGCTTTTTGTTCTGGTGGACGGCTGGGGCCTTCTTACCCAGCAGCTTTTCGCGAGCGTCATCCGCTAGCGCCTTATCTGAACTACGGAGGTTTTTATGGGACAGAACATTATCGTGGGCATTATGCAGCAGGGAATATGGCAGGTGTTCAAGCTTACCGCACCCGTCCTTGGCTCGGCCCTTATCATCGGCCTTGTGGTTGCGATTTTCCAGGCGACCACATCCATACAGGAGCAGACGCTTACTTTTTTGCCCAAGCTTCTGACCATCCTTCTGATGCTGGCCCTTCTGGGCGGCTGGATGTTCGCCTCAATGCGAGGCTACGCGGAGGACCTGTTCGCGCTTATCCCTCAGGTGTCGAGGTAACGTGATTTGATAGACATGGTTCTGAGGAACGCCACCATTTTCCTTCTGGTGGCGGCAAGGGCGTTCGCCATGATTATGACTCTTCCGCTCTTCTCGTCGCAGTCCGTGTCGCGCTACGCCAAGCTGGCCCTGGCAGGCTACATGGCGTATTTCATCACGCCTCAGATTTCGCTCGCTTCAGGTCCGTTCGCGCAATACGCCCCGCACCTCCTTACGAACGGGCTTTTTACGGCGGAGTACGTCCTGCTTGTCCTGGGAGAGGGGCTTCTGGGCGTGGTGATTGGATTCTACATACAGATAATTTTCGCGGCGTTCAGCACGGCGGGCCAGTTCTTCGCGTTCCAGATGGGTTTCAGCGCGGCGGAGGCATACGACTCGCTCAATCAGGTGGAGAACCCGCTCATGGGCCAGTACCTTAACCTCATAGCAATGCTCATTTTCATGCAGAACCACTGGTTCCAGACACTTTTCATAAACGGATTCTTAAGAAGCTTTGACACGCTGAGCGCTTTCTCGGTGGCGGAGCACACGGACGCACTCCTTAAGTTCATGCTGCTCTCTCTCTCAAGGCTTTTTTTCAACGCCCTGGTGATAGCGCTTCCCGTGATGGGGACGCTTTTCCTTATAAACGTGACCGTAGGCGTGCTTGCTAAGGCAGCCCCGCAGATGAACCTGCTCTCGGAGGGATTCCCTATTCTGATGCTCACGTCATTTTTTGTGATAACGCAGCTCATGCCGTATCTGTGCGAATTCTTCGTAAGGACATTCCATTCGGCTTTCAGGCAGATGCAGTTTTTTCTTGCGGGCATGGGACAGGGGGCGCTTCCATGAGCCGGATAGACCTGCAGTGGTTCGCCGCCGAGGACGAGGGGCGCACCGAGGAGCCTTCGGAATACAAGCTCAGCGAGGCGCGCAAAGAGGGACGCCTTCCCAAAAGCCAGGAGCTTAACGGCATCATAGTGTATCTGCTCGCGCTGCTTCTGCTGGTGGTGCTGGCCCCGTGGGTGGAGCGGAAGCTTGAGGAGGTCATGATTTTTTTCTTCAGCAACTCCACCGCCACTGTCATAGACAACCGCCAGTTCGCCTACGTGTTCGTCCGCTATTTCCTCATGCTTACTCTGCCGTTTGCGCTTATGGGGATGATTGCGGGCGTGGTGGCTAACATAGTGCAGAACAGGGGATGGATTTTCACCACCAAAACCATTCAGCCCAAATTCAACAAGATAATCCCCAAGTTCGGCGAGTATTTCAAGAAAACTCTCTTTTCCGTGGAGGGGCTCTTCAACATAGCAAAATCGCTGGTCAAGGTGGCGCTCGTATCGGTTATAGCGTTCATTTTCATACGCTCGGACATGAGCGAGACTCTTAAGCTTCTGCAGACGGGCGGTCCCAGGCTGGCAATGAGGCAGATAGCCGGCATGAGCGCCAAGATTCTCATAGTCTCCGCCCTGGTGCTCCTTGTGATAGGTGTGGCGGACTTTTTTATGCAGCGCAGGACTTTCCGCGAGAGCATGAAGATGACCAAGCAGGAAGTGAAAGAGGAATTCAAAATGCTGGAGGGGGACCAGGAGACCAAGAGCCGCCTGGAGCAGGCCCAGCGTCAGATGCTTAGCGTGAACATGGCCCAGGCGGTGCGTGAGTCCGACGTGGTCATCACTAACCCTACGCACTATGCGGTAGCGCTCAAGTGGGACTCCATGACGGCGGATGCCCCCATGATAAGCGCCAAGGGAACGGACATGACGGCGCAGAACATAAAGAGAATAGCTCGGGAGGCGGATGTCCCAATAGTGGAGAACAAAGCTTTGGCGCGTACTCTCTATACAGAAACTGAAATAGGTGATATAATACCAGAAGCATATATTAGGGTTGTCGCCGCGGTCTATGGCCAGATAGGATTCATGGAGAGACAGGGGCGGCAGTCATAATGCCGGCAGGGGGGATACTGCCGTAAAACGATAATGGGTGGGGGGCTCATGCCAGAAGCAGCGGTTGGCCGCGAGAGCGCACGCGGCAGGATTTTTTCTATTTTGCAGGGCAACACCATAGCCGTGGCGGTTGTCGTGATTGTCCTGTTCATGTTCATTCCCATGACAAAGACCATGATAGACATAGCCATGGTCCTGAATCTGGCCGTCTCTTTTGTAATCCTCCTTACCGTAGTCTATATGCGCCGCGCCGCGGATTTCTCATCGTTCCCCAGGGCCATACTTTTGGACACGCTTTTCGGTCTGGCCATAAACATAGCGTCCACGCGGAACATACTGCTTCATCCCGCGGTGGGGCCGGGCATGAGCAGCCAGAGCGAGATGGTGAAGACGTTCGCGGACATAGTGGCGGGCGACAATCTTGTGATAGGCTTCATAATCTTCATAATACTGATAGTGGTGCAGGTCCTGGTCGTGACCAAGGGCGCGGAGCGCGTGTCCGAGGTAAGCGCCCGCTTCTCACTGGACAGCATGAACTCAAAGATGTTCGACGTGCAGAACGAGCTTAACTCAGGAGCCATCACCGAGGAAGAGGCGGAGAGGCGCAAGGCGCAGATAAGGCGCGAGATAGACTTTTACTCCACCATGGACGGCTCCTCCAAATTCGTGAGCGGTAACGTCAAGGCGGGCATTTTCATAACTGTGGTGAACCTCATAGGCGGCATGATAACTGGCATGGTTTTCGGGCGCATGAATTTCACGGACGCCCTGAACAGCTACGCTAGGCTCACCATAGGCGACGGTCTCATGAGCCAGCTTCCGGCCCTGCTCATCTCGTTCTCCACGGGACTTCTCGTGACAGGCTCCAACGACGACTATTCGCTCACTGACCAGATAAGAAAGAATTTCTCGGTGGACGGCACCATTTACATTATTGTGGGCGCAACGCTCTCGGTCCTGGGAGTGGCGTTCCATAACCTCTCTGCCATGGTGCTCGTTCCCGTGGGCGGGCTTCTGGTGTTCGCGGGCATACGCATGAAAACCACGGAGACCAGACGGCTTAAGGCGGAGAAAGAGGCGGAGGCAAAGGTCGCTGTCTCCAGGCAGACTGGCTCCAGTCCCAGCGAGGTGTCGCCCCTTGTCACGGTGGACCCCCTGTCATTGGACCTGGGCTTCGCGCTCATACCGCTCGTGGACAAGGAGAAAGGCGCGGAGCTTCTGGAGCGTGTCACTAAGATTCGCAAGGAGGTGGCCCTGGACCTGGGGCTCGTGGTGCCGAACATACACATCCGCGACAGCATGGCCCTGGATCCCGAGGAGTACTCGTTTAAAATCCGCGGTATAGAGGTGGGACGGAGCCATCTTAAGATGGGATACTATATGTGCCTCAACACAGGCGGCGTTCCCTCAGGCAAGGAGATCGCAGGCGAGGCCACCAGGGACCCCACGTTCGGAATGGAGGCGATATGGGTTCCTGAGTCCAAGCGCCTTGAGGCGGAGAAGGCGGGCTACGCGGTCATAGACTCTCCCACCATAATAGCGACGCATCTTACCGAGACCATACGGCGCAACGCATCGTCCATACTTACCCGCCAGGAAGTCAGCGCCATGCTCGACAAGCTTAAGGAGAGCGCTCCCAAAGTGGTGGAGGAGGTCACCCAGGGACCGAGCGCGTTCACCATGGGAGAGATTGAGGCGGTCCTGCGCAACCTTCTGTCCGAGCAGGTGAGCATACGCAACATGGTGCAGATTCTGGAGACACTCAGCGACAACGCTAAATACACGCGCGACACATGGCAGCTCACCGAGCTTGTGCGCACGTCATTGGGCGCGCAGATTTGCCTGCAGTACGCGGACGAGAGCAAAATCCTTCATGTAATAAGCGTGGACCAGGCACTCGCGGAGCAGATACTGTCCCACGCGTCGGTCATTCCCGGCAAAAAGCCACAGGTTGCGTTCGAGCCCGCTGACGCCCGCAGATACATCTCCGCAGTTAGCGCCGCAATCGCATCCGTAAGGGACAGGAATTTCCTTCCCATCGTCATGTGCCCTGACGAGGTGAGGCTCCTTGTGAAGTCCTCCACGGAGCGGGAGATTCCTGGTCTCATAGTCATATCCATAGGAGAGATACTGGCCGCAGGCAGCGACATAAAAATAGAATCGATTGGAGAAATAAATGCCATATAGCGAGAAAATGGGAAGCGCGACACTCACTATGAGCGGCAAGACCCGCGATGAGTGCAAGAGAAAACTCTATGAGATGTACGGCGAGGACTACACGCTGCTCAGTACGCGTCCTAAGCTGAAGGGCGGATTCCTGGGCCTTTTCCAGCGCGAGGAGGTCGAGGTGGAGTACGTGCTGACCGAGAAGCGCGTGCGGCAGGACCAGGGATATTATTCCGCGCAGAATCCGCAGAGACCGTCCGCCTCCCCGGAGAGCGAGTTCATGCGGAACCAGGACGCCATACTTCACAGGATGGGGGAGTCGTCAGAATTCTCGGCAGTGCAGCTCTCGCAGATGTCAAAGGTTGTCCAGACCCAGATGACGGACTTTTACAAGCATATACAGAAGAATGACCAGATTAAGCATGCCTCCATAAGGCGAATCGAGGAGCTTCTGGAGCAGAACGAATTCACCGCGTCATACATCGCCGACATAAGCGGCAGGATGCAGGATATCTCCCTGAACATGCTTGACGATTTTGAGAAAGTGCAGAGTACCGTGGTGGACTGGATAGGGGAGTCGATTAAAATAGCGCCGGAGCCTCCGTTCCACTGCCCGAGCGTCATAGTCATAGTCGGGCCCACCGGCGTGGGAAAAACCACCACCGTCGCCAAAATGAGCGCTGACATAATACTTTCAGCCAAGGATTATAATGATCACCATCCGGACTCCCCGCGGCCCCAGCCTAAAGTCCATCTCATAACCGCGGACACCGTGCGCGTGGCGGCGGCGGAGCAGATACAGCATTACGCCGACATAATGAATCTGCGCGTGGCGTCCGTCAAGAACGCGGAGGAGCTTGAGAGGCTCTACAAGGACTTCGGCGAGAGCTACGACTACATTTTCATAGACACCGCGGGCTACTCCCCTAACGACGTGGAGCACATCGCCAAGATGCACCGCAGCCTTGACGTGCGCGGAATGAGGCCCCATGTCTATCTTGCTGTCATGGCCGGAACCAAGGCGCGCGACCTGGAGAGAATCATGCGCAACTACGAGTCGTTCGATTACAAAAGCGTAATAGTCACAAAGTGCGACGAGACATCGTATTTCGGAAACATTATAAGCGTCCTCTGGGAGAAGAAAAAAAGCATATCGTGGATAACATACGGGCAGGAGGTCATACGCACCATGCGCAGGGCACATCCTGCATGGTTCCTGACCAGGCTTGAGGGATTCAGCGTTGACCGCGCCCATATAGACGACAAATTTGGCAAAGAAAGCCTTGAGGAGAAATAAATGGAAGAACAGGCAGACGAACTTCGCGCGCTTATGCAGGGCACTGAGAGCTCTAGGATTTCCCGCCCCAACTCACATAAGACCCGTATCATCGCCATAACGAGCGGTAAAGGCGGCGTGGGAAAAACCAACCTGGCCGTGAACATGGCCATAGCGTACGGGCAGCTCGGGAAAAAAGTCATACTGATTGACGGCGACCTTGGCATGGCGAACGTGAACGTGCTCCTGAACATAGTCCCTCAGTACAATCTGATGAACGTCATAAACCATCAGAAAAAAATGAGCGAAATAATACTGGACACTGAATTCGGCATAAGGTTCATAGCGGGAGCATCCGGCTTCTCCAAGATAGCGAATCTTTCAAAGGACGAGCTTGACTATTTCGCCAATGAGTTCGCGTCCCTCTCCAATGCGGACATAATAATCATAGACACAGGCGCGGGCGTGGCGAACAACGTGCTGCAGTTCGTGGCCGCGGCAGATGAGGTCTATGTGGTCACGACCCCTGAGCCCACCGCCATCACGGACGCTTACGGCATAATAAAAATCATCACCACAGAGCTTGTTAACCGGGAGATAAATTTAAAGCTTCTTGTGAACAGGGTGCATTCGGCCGACGAGGGAAAACGAATCTCGGAGCGCATAATCACCATAGTGGGGCAGTTCCTGAACTATAAGGTGGACTACATAGGATTCGTCTACGATGACCCTGTGGTGCAGGCGAGCGTTATCCGCCAGAAACCTTTCATCGTGGTGAATCCCACCAGCAAGCCCGCCATGTGCCTTAAGCACATAGTCGGCCGCATAGAGAAAACTGACCTGGGCTCTGACGCGGGAGTGTCGAACTTCCTTAAGAAATTCCTTGGAGGCAAAAAATCCAGGTGAAAGGCAAACTTGAACTTGACCAGACAGGCTTTTTGCCTTACTCTTATGTAATGGGAGTCGAGGGGATATGAAACTAAAAAGAGTTTTCATCTGCACGGGCTTGGGCTTCGTGCTTTCCTTCCTTATCAGCATCATAGCTACCCATCGCATAGGCAGGACGCTTCTCCGCTCCGTGATTTTTGCCGTGGTATTCGGGCTTCTGGCGCTGGGAATAGATTTCCTTAGCGGCAAGTTCCTTTCCGTGGAGGATGACTCCCTGTCGGAGCCTCAGCAGCCCCAGCCGGGGGAGGGCCGCGGAGGAACCGTGGACATAACCATAGGCGATGAGAATCTTACGGATGACGGCGCGGGACCGCAGTTCGCCGTAGGCTCCGGCTCTATGGGATTCAGTGCAGGCGCCAAAAAGGCAAAGCCCGCTCCATATGCCCCCGTGCAGGAGGATAAGCCCACCGCCGAGGAGATTGCTGCCATGCCGCACGGACCGTCGTTCGGTAAGAGAGCAGGCACTGAGCCTGAGCCCGCTGCCAGCGCCGCGCCAGATGCAGCAGAGAAGTCTCCTGCAACCGGCGCATCCTCGGATATTGCGGCGCAGAATGCCTCGGCGGCACAGACAGCTTCCCCTCAGCGTTCCGCAGGTGAGGCCGCCAAAACGGAGCCGGACACTCCGCCCGAGAAACCTGAGTTCAAGCCCGTCCAGCTCGGGGAGCCGCTTAAGACTCCGCCCGAGCCGGAGCACAAGGCGCATCTTTCCGCAAAAGAGCAGGCGGCGGCAGAGCGCAAGGCTAAACAGGCGGCGGACATAAAAGAGATAGACAGCCTGCCTGACATAGGAGATGTTTCCTTTGGTCTGTCGGACGGCAGCTCCTCAGGAGAAGTAATAAATGACAGCGAATTTGCCAGCTCCGGGTCCGCGGACTCAGAGGAGTCTGGCCGTGTCTCGCTGGTGGACGGCTCGCAGGCCTCCAATCATGACGCATCTACCATGGCCAAGGCCATACAGACGCTGTTGAAAAAGGATGACTAAATGGCAGTTTCGCTTTTAGACGAAAAGACAGAAGAAGAACTCTGGCGCGAATTCAAAAAGACCAAGTCTCCGCAGATTCGCGATAAGCTCATTCGGCAGTACATGCCGCTCGTGAAGTATGTGGCCGGAAAAATCTCCACCGGCATGCCCGAGAGCGTGGAATTCGATGACCTGGTGGGTTTCGGCCAGTTCGGGCTTTTGGATGCCATAAATAAATTCGACTTGGACAAGAACGTAAAGTTCAAGACTTACGCCGTCACAAGAATCCGCGGCGCCATATTCGACGAGCTGCGCGAGCTGGACTGGGTGCCGCGCTCCGTAAGGCAGAAGTCCCGCGAGATAGAGGAGACCATCGCCGAGCTGGAGAGCCGTCTGGGACGCACCGCGAGCGACGCTGAGATAGCGCAGGCCATGGGCATGACGGAGAGCGAGTACCAGACCACCATAATGAAAGTCAGCGGAACGAGCATGCTTTCCCTGAACGATGTCTGGTATTCCGGTGACGACTCAGACCACATGTCCATAGGAGACAGCATAGAGGCCCCCAACTCCCTCAACCCCGACGTAATCGTGGAGCGCGAGGAGGTGCGCCGCGTAATCATACAGGCCATAAACGAGCTTCCGCAGAACGAGAAAATGGTCATAGTCCTTTACTATCACGAGGACCTTACGTTCAAGGAGATAGGCCAGGTCCTCAACGTAAGCGAGAGCCGCATAAGCCAGCTTCACTCCAAAGCCAACCTTCATCTGCGCGCAAAGCTCACCAGCATAAGGAAGGGCATTTTCTGATGGTTACATTGGACCAGCTGCGCTTGGACATGGAGAAACGCCTCGCCATAGACAAAGAGATTCATGTGGTGGAGGTGCAGGCGGACACCCTGGAGGACTGTCTGGCCGACGCGGCTGTCCAGCTGGAGACGAATGTACAGAACCTTGAGTACGAGGTCGTGGAGAAAGGATTCTCAGGAATGCTCGGGCTTCTGAAAAAGCCGTGGCATCTGAAAGTCTACGAGAATCCCGAGATTATACAGCAGAAAAAGAAATCCGCGGACGAGGCAATCTTCTCAGACTCTGAGATGGAGGAAGAGAACAAGATTGTGGATAAGGACGGAATATATTACGTGCACAGGTTCAAGAGCCGCATCTGCATAAAAGTGATTCTTCCTGTGGGCAGAGGAAAGCCTGTAAACTACAAGATGATTCTGGAGGACTGCCGCCGCGGGGACACCACATCCCTAGAGGAAGGCGACATAAAGAAATATGCGGAGAAGGGCACTGACGGCGAGTACAAGGAGGTGGGTCTCTATAACCATGAGCCTGCCGGAGACGCCGTTATGGCGCTGGATGTGGCCGATGACGAGATGCAAGCCACAATAACTGTCTCGCCGCCCTCAGGCAGCGGGTCGGAGATTACCAAGGATCAGATTCTTGCCGCTCTCAAGACGCAGAACGTGGTGGCCGGAATAAGCGATGAGAAGATAGAGGCGTTCCTTGACAATCCCGTGTACGACATGCCGTATGTGGTGGCGGAGGCTGTTCTTCCCGTCCATGGGCGCGACGCGTACATAGCGTATAACTTTGAGACTGACCGCACCAAGCTCCGCATAAAGGAGACGGAGAACGGGCAGGTTGACTTCAAGGAGCTGAACCTCATACAGAACGTGGTGGAGGGGCAGCCGCTTGCACAGAAAATGCTTCCCCAGCGCGGTAAAGGCGGAAAGACCATAATGGGCAAATATCTTGAGGCTAAGAACGGCAAGGACATAAACATACAGCTGGGACAGAACGTAAGGCTTGACAGTGACGGCCGCACCGTAGTCGCGGAGAAAAGCGGCCAGGTCATGCTGGTGAACGGAAAGATTACCGTGGAGGAAGTCTACGAGGTTCCGGGCGTGAACATAAAGACAGGAAACATAAACTTTATGGGCACTGTGATTTGCCGCGGAAGCGTGGAGGACGGCTACAACATAAAGGCTACGGGAAACGTGGAGATTTACGGCTCCGTAGGAAACTGCCAGATAGAGGCGGAGGGAGACATCGTAATCTCACAGGGCGTCATGGGCCGCGATGAGGGAAAAATCACCACTCCCAGAAGCGTGTGGGCGCGCTTCATACAGAACGAGACCGTAAGGGCGGGGGAGTATGTCATCGTCAACGACAACATAATGAACAGCAATGTCACCGCCCAGAGAAAAATCATACTCAAAGGAAAACGCGCGCAGATTACTGGAGGACACCTTTTCGCAACGGAGGAAATCTCCGCCAAGAACATCGGAAGTCCCGGCGGCGGTACGGAGACCGTGCTTGAGGTGGGCATAGACCCGCAGAAAAAGCAGCGCCTCATAGAGCTTCAGGAACTTCAGGGCGACCTCATGAAAGAGCTGGAGGAGGTGGACCTCAACATCTTCACGCTTGAGAATCAGAAGAAGATACGCCGCTCCCTTCCCGCAGATAAAGAGGAGTCCCTGGCAAAGCTCATGCAGCGCAAGGGTGAGATAACAGAGCAGAGCAACGAGTGGACTGAGGAGATAACCCAAATCCAGCAGCGCCTCGCGGAGCTAAAGGTGGTGGGCAAAGTCAATGTCTCGGGCACGGTTTACGCCGGCACCAAGATTTTTGTCCGCGATGAGAAGGATGAGGTCAAGTCGGACTGCAAGGCCGTGTGCTTCTACTACGAGAACGGTTTCGTGCGCAGGGGCAAATTTGATCCCACCCAGGTTACAGCGGACGTGGAGCTGCCAGATGGCTATTCATCCAATTGATTTGACTGGCATCTACTCGCAGATGGACAAAGTCGCTAAGTACAATGCGTCCCAGGGGCAGAACGCCCAGATAGCGTCCCAGGTGAATCAGGCGCACACGGAGCAGCAGAACCTTCAGAAATCGCAGTCCGTGCGGCAGATTTCCAAGCCGCAGACGGAAGAGGAGGGCGTCAAGAACAACGCGCAGGGCTCATCGCAGCAGGCCGGGCAGGACGGAGACGCCAGGAGACAGGACAGGGAGCAGGAGGACAGCCCCGCCCCTAAATACGCGGAGATAACCGACCCTGCATTGGGCCGTCACATAGACATAACGAGGTAGACATGGACGCTGTGCTTACCCTGGCATTTCTGCTCATAGCATTCAACATAACCATGTGGATTGTGTTCGCATTCCGCTTCAAGAAAATTTTCTCCACGGACGACATAATGCGGCGCACCCGCGACGAGCTTAATTCCCTGCTGACTGAGATGAACAGGAACGCGGAAAGGAACGTGAGCCTGATTAACGAAAGGATAAAGGAGCTCAGGGCGGTGTCGGCGGAGGCGGAGCGTGAGATAACAAAGCTTCGCGGCGAGCTTAAGAAAGTGGAGGCAGAGACGCGCCGCTCATTCCAGTCCAAGGTGGAGGAGGCGAACCACGCCGCAAGAAAATCCCGCCCGCCTAAAAAAGGCACGGAGGAGGCGCAGTCAGAGTTCCTCTTTGACAAGGACAAAGACAAAAGCGAGAGACCGCGCTCTGGTGCCCGCATAGACTCTTTTTACGCCGCCAACGCCGTAAGGAAATCCGGGGATAGCGCGCCGGGTGCGGAGGAGCAGGCGCTTGCCGCGTCAGTGCCCTCTGACAACTTTGAGGTGCCGGAGCCTGATGAGCGCGTGCATTACATCCCCATCCTGGAGCCCAGGATTTTTGCCGATGAGAGGCAGTCCTCTCCCAGGGAGGATTTTTATGCGCAGGTAAGGAGCCTGGCGGACTTGGGATTCGACGCGGAGAAAATCTCCGAGAAACTGGGAAGAACCGTGAGCGAAGTGAAATTAGCGCTTGAATTTTCGTAAAAAACGTTTATACTCTATAATAATATGAGCGATTTGAAACTGAAGAAAGCGAAGTTCGGACTGCTTGGTGACGGCACCAAAGTCCGCCTGTACACCGTGTCCAACGGTAAGATGAGTTTTTCCTGCACTGATTACGGCTGCACACTCACAAGCATAATACTCAGCGCGAAGGGCGGAAAAAAAGTGGATGTCCTTCTGGGCTACTCGTCCCTCAGCGGCTACATAAACAGCCAGTCGTGCTTCGGCACTGTGGTGGGACGTTTCGCAAACCGCATAGGCGGAGCGTCGTTCACGCTTGACGGCATAAAATACAATCTTGATAAAAATGACGGCGAGAATTTCCTGCACGGAGGCTTTGACCGCTACGAGAAAAAAGTGTGGAAGGCTAAGAAAATCCGCACGGAGCACGGTCTGGGCGTGGAGTTCAGCCGGTACAGCTATGACGGCGAGCAGGGCTTCCCCGGCAATGTAAGGATTAAGGTGATTTACACGCTCAACGAGCAGAACGAGATTACGCTTGAGTATTTCGCGGAGAGCGACAAAGCCACTCCCATAAACCTCACGAACCACGCTTATTTTAATTTGCGCGGAAACGAGGCTGGCAGCATAGAGCCGCTTGAGCTTCAGATGGACTGCTCCGAGTATGTGGAGGTGTCGGACAATCTTATTCCCACTGGCGCCAAGATAAACGTCAGGGACAACCCCGCGTTCGACTTCACGCATCCTAAGACTTTGGGAAAGGACATGGCGCAGACAGGAGACGGCTATGACCATGCGTTCTGTGTGGATGGCTCCGGCGACGGCAAGCTCAGGCTTTTCGCCAAACTTAAGGACCCCGAGAGCGGCCGCAGCATGACCATGGCCACCACCGAGCCCGCCGTGCAGATTTATACCGGCAATTTCATAGAGGGGCTTGTGGGAAAGAACGGCCATGTCTACCATAAGCATGATGCCATCTGCATGGAGGCGGAGGCATATCCTGACGCGCCTAACAAATCGCAGTTCCCCAGCTGCATACTGCGCCCGGGAGAGGAATATCACCAGGTAACTAAATACGCCTTTAACATGTAGTTTTAGGCAGGCGGGGCTTTGCGGCTCCGCATCAAGGTTAATATATTTTTAAGCGAGGTCATTGATGGACGTCCAGTTACAAGAACTGATCGACAGGATCAAAAAAGACGGAGTTGCAAGCGCCGAGACCTCCGCACAGAAAATCATCGCTGATGCGGAAAAAAAGGCGGCTTCAATCATTAGCGAGGCTCAGGAGAAAGCGGACGGCATTATAAAGAATGCCAGGGCCGAGACTGCGCGCATGGAGAAAGCCAGCGAGGATGCCATCACGCAGGCCGGACGGAACCTGATTATTTCGTTCCGGGACGGCATAACAAAGGAGCTTTCAGCCATTGTCACCGAAAAAACGGAGAAGGCTCTGGACAAGGATGTTCTTAAGAAACTTGTCCCCGAGACGGTAAAGGCATGGGCCGCGAATCCCGATGCCTCCGATCTTGCAGTGCTTCTTTCCCCCAAGGATCTTAAGGCTCTGGAGTCAGATTTAAAGACCGCGCTCAAAGCCCAGATATCCAAGGGACTTGTGCTTAAGGCTGATTCCTCAGTCTCTTCAGGTTTCCGTATCGGCTCCAAGGACGGCTCCGCGTTCTATGATTTCAGCGCGGAGGAGGTGGCGGGTCTTTTCAGCGCATATCTGAACCCGCGCACCACCGAGCTTATGAAGCGCGCGGCCGGAGGCGTTCCGTCTGAGTCCGCGGATTCAGGCGCAGAGGAGAAGGCTGAGAAGAATACCGGCAAAAAGTCCGCTGCGGCCGAAGAGAAGCCGGCCAGAAAGGCTCCCGCTAAGAAACCCGCCGCAACGAAAAAAGCGAAGAAGTAATCGAGGTACAGAGTGGAAAAACTGTATTATCTGGTGGCCCAGCTTCCGGCTTTCACAGTGAGCGATGACTCAGGCGCCAAGCTTCCCATAAGCGTGGACTACTACCGCGACTTATGCGCCCGCTTTATGTGCCCTCAGAGCGCAAAGGCGGCGCAGGAGCTTTCGCTTACACCTCCGCTTGAAAGAGAGAGCACGGGCTCAAGTTTTCTTGACCAGTGGTACGAAAAAGAGCGTTCCCTGAGGCTTGCTCTGGCCCAGGTCCGCGCACTCAAAATGAAGAAGGATATAAAGGATCTTCCTGTGACTTCTGACGGAGAGGTGATTCAGGCGGCGCGCACTGCGGCCGGCATGGACAGTCCTCTGGGGGCGGAGCAGTTTCTGAACCAGTACCGCCTGGGCGTGCTGGACAGGCTCAGTCCTCTGGACCAGTTCTGCACGGACGCGGTGTACAGCTACGGGCTGCGCCTTATGCTCGCGGAGCGCATGAAGAAGTTTACAAGAGACGAAGGTCTTTCTTCGTACCACAAAATTTATGATGAGATTCTGGGAGAAAAGAAATGACTGATACAAAAGGCAAAGTGGTTGCAGTCAACGGGAACATGGTCTCCGTTGAATTCAGCGGAAAGGTGTCTCTCAACGAGGTGGGCTACGTCAAAGTTGACGGGCAGAGCCTTAAGGGAGAGGTTATCCGGGTCCGCGGCAACACTGCACAGATGCAGATTTATGAGATGACCAAGGGCATCTCCACTGATTGCACCGTGGAATTTACGGGCGATCTTCTCAGCGTGGAGGTGGGACCGGGCCTTCTGGGACAGGTTTATGACGGCCTGCAGAACCCTCTGCCCCTTCTGGCGGAGCACTCCGGCTACTTCCTGGAGCGCGGCGTATATCTTCCCGCCCTTGACGAGGAGAAACTCTGGGATTTCACACCCACGGCGAAGACAGGCGCAAGGCTCATGGCGGGAGACGCTGTGGGTACGGTTCCTGAGGGGCCGTTCATGCATAAGATACAGGTGCCTTACACTTTTCTGGGCGCATATACGCTTAAGAGCGTGGCCAAGGCGGGCAAGTACAGGATACATGACACCATAGCCACTCTGGTGGACGAGAAGGGAAAAAGCCACGACATCTGCATGAGCTTCAAATGGCCCGTGAAGCGCGCGGTGAACTGCTATCAGGAGCGCATGAGCCCCGACGAGCCCATGGTGACTAAAGTCCGCCTGATAGACACTTTCTTCCCCGTGGCCAAAGGCGGAACTTACTGCATTCCCGGACCGTTCGGAGCAGGAAAGACAGTCCTTCAGCACACAACCAGCCGCAACGCGGACGTGGACATAGTAATCATCGCGGCGTGCGGCGAGCGTGCGGGAGAGGTCGTGGAGACCCTTACGGAATTCCCCGAGCTCAAGGACCCGCGCACAGGACGCTCTCTTATGGAGCGCACGATTATAATATGCAACACATCGAGCATGCCCGTGGCATCACGTGAGGCCTCCTGCTATACGGGAGTCACGCTCGCGGAGTATTACCGCCAGATGGGACTCCATGTCCTTCTTCTCGCGGACTCCACCAGCCGCTGGGCGCAGGCCATGCGCGAGATGTCAGGCCGTCTGGAGGAGATTCCCGGCGAGGAGGCCTTCCCGGCGTACCTTGAGTCCACCATCGCGTCTTTCTATGAGCGCGCCGGAATCGTGAGGCTCCGCGACGGCTCCACCGGCTCCGTCACTATTGGCGGAACGGTATCCCCTGCCGGCGGAAACTTCGAGGAGCCGGTTACCCAGGCCACGCTTAAAGTCGTGGGCGCGTTCCACGGTCTTAGCCGTGAGCGCAGCGATGCCCGCCGCTATCCCGCCATTGACCCGCTGGACTCATGGTCAAAGTACCATTCCGTAATGCGCGGCGACCTGATAAGCTACGCGCGCTCCATGTACAAGCGCGGCTCAGAGGTGAACCAGATGATGAAGGTTGTGGGCGAGGAAGGCACGTCCCAGGAGGACTTCATAGTTTACCTTAAGAGCGAGTTCCTGGACGCGGTCTATATGCAGCAGGACAGCTTTGACGACATTGAGGGCGCCTCCAGCCCTGAGCGCCAGACTTATGTGTTTAAGAAAATCGTGGGCATACTTGGCTCCGACTTCAACCTCTCTGAGAAAGACGAGGCCCGCGTGTTCTTTAACAAGCTGCGCCAGAGCTTCATAGACATGAACTATACAGTGTTTGAGAGCACCGAGTTCAAGGCACAGGAAAAGAAGATAGACGGGCTCCTCGCAGAGTGCGGTGCCGCCATAAGCGAGGAAGTTAAAGCTCTTCTAAAGGACGGTGAGTGATGAACAAAGTATACAGCAAAATAGAGAGCATAAACGGAAGCGTTATTACCGTTCGTGCTAAGGGCGTGAAACTTAACGAGCTCGCGGAGATTAACACGCGGTTCGGAAAATCCCTGGCGGAGGTTAACAAGATAGACGGAGACCTGGTTTCCCTGCAGGTTTTCGCGGGCGGACGAGGTGTGGCCACTAACGACCAGATCCGCTTTCTGGGAAACGAGCTCCGTGTCTCGTTCAGCGACAATCTTCTGGGCCGCATATTCAACGGCTCCGCGGAGCCGCGCGATCACGGACCATCCCTCGCGGACAACCTGGTGGAGATAGGCGGCCCCTCCGTGAACCCCTCCAAGCGCATCACGCCCAACCGTATGATACGCACTGGTATTCCGATGATAGACATCTTCAACACGCTGGTCGTGTCACAGAAACTGCCCATCTTCTCCATATCAGGAGAGCCCTACAACCAGCTTCTCGCGCGCATAGCGATGCAGGCCGAGGTGGATGTCATAGTCCTGGGCGGCATGGGCCTGAAATATGATGACTATCTTTACTTCAAGAACACTCTGGAGGAGGGTGGCGCGCTCTCAAAGACAGTCATGTTCATACACACTGCCGCGGACCCCACCGTGGAATGCATGAAGATTCCTGATTTGTCGCTCGCGGTGGCGGAGCAGTTCGCGCTGCAGGGAAAAGACGTCCTGGTGCTGCTCACCGACATGACTAACTTCGCGGACTCCATGAAAGAGATAGCCATCACGCAGGAGCAGGTTCCGTCTAACCGCGGCTATCCCGGAGACTTGTATTCCCAGCTGGCCAGCCGGTATGAGAAGGCGGTTGACTTCTCTGATTCCGGCTCCGTCACGATTCTGGCCGTTACCACCATGCCCGGCGATGACGTTACTCACCCGGTGCCTGACAACACGGGCTACATCACGGAGGGCCAGTTCTACCTGAAGGGCGGGCACATAGAGCCGTTCGGTTCCCTGAGCCGCCTCAAGCAGCAGGTGAACAACAAGACCCGCAAGGACCACCGCGCCCTCATGGACAACATGATACGCCTGTACGCGCAGTACCGCGACACTCTGGAGAAAAAGAGCATGGGCTTCAACATGAGCGCATGGGACGAGAAACTCCTTAAGTACGGCGAGCTGTTCGAGGCGCAGATGATGGACCTGAGCGTGAACATTCCTCTGGAGGACGCCCTGGATTCAGGCTGGAAAATTCTGGCGCAGTGCTTTGAGAAACAGGAAACTGGTCTCAAGACGGAGCTCATAGAAGAGTTCTGGCCTAAATTATAGCGGGGTTGTGAATGGCAAAGATTAAGCTGACTAAAAACGAGCAGAAGGCACAGAAAGACGCGCTTAAAATGTACCAGCGCTATCTTCCCACGCTTACGCTCAAAAAACAGCAGCTGCAGTCTGAAATCCGCACGATAGACGAGAAAGCCAAAGAGGTCAGGGCAGAGAAAAAATCCCTGGAGGAGGACTTCCAGAAATGGATAGCCGTCTTTGGCGAGAAAGAGGCCTTTAAACCGGGAATGGTTACGGTCGATAACATAAGAAAAGGCTGGGGCAATATAGCCGGAGTGAAAATCCCCATCTATGAGGGTGCGGATTTTGGCCGCGGTGATTATGACCTTTACGCGACTCCGTTGTGGATAGACTTGGCTGCTGATCGCATGGAAAAGGTTCTGGAGCTTGACCTGCAGGCTGAGGTTCTGGACGAGCAGGTGCGCCTGCTTGAGAAAGAGCTCAGGACCACCACCCAGAGAGTGAATTTGTTCGAGAAAGTCAAGATTCCTGAGACAAAGGCGAACATAAAGAAAATAGGCGTGTTCTTAGGCGATGAGCAGGTTGCCGCTGTGGTTCGCTCTAAGATTTCAAAACGTAAGCTGCAGGCCGCAGGTGAGTCAGACGGAGAGGAGGAAAACTAAATGGCAATAGAGAAAATGAAAAAAGTTTCCCTCGTGGTCCTGGACTCCACGCGCAAAGAGTCCCTTAAGCGCCTGCGGAAAATAGGGCTTGTCCATCTGGAGACCGTGGAGGGGCAGGGCGCTGTGCTTGCCGCCTACAAAGAGAGCTCAAGCGAGACTGACAAAGCCATCTCCATTCTGGAGGAGATAAAACTCCCCAAAAAGAAAGCGGTGCCGCAGGAGAGCCTTTCCAAGGACAAGGCGCGCGAGAAGGCGGGTTTCATTCTTTCCCTGGCTGAGAAAAAGAAGTCGCTTCAGGATTCCATCACGCAGAACACACAGGAGCTTGAGAGGCTCTGCAAGTGGGGCTCCGTGAACCCAGAGGACTTCAGGACACTGGCAGGGCAGGGGCTCTTCCTCTACATGTACGAGATTCCGCAAGATAAGTACGCCCTTATAGGAAATGACGTCAGCACTGTCCTTGTGAACAGCACGGACAAAGTGAGCAGGTTCCTTCTTCTGAGCAGAACGGAGATTACGGAGCGTCCCGCGGGCCTTCCTCCTGAGGCGTATGCCGTTCCCATGGCGGAGAAATCCAGCGAGGCGCTTACCGACGAGATACGGCGCGCGGAGCAGGAGATAAGCCGCATAGAGCGGGAGCTTTCTGACAGCAAGAGGTTCGAGTCCGCCCTTCATTCCTACAAGAATCTGCTTGCCTCGGACATAGAGTTCGAGACCGTTTACAGTGGAATGTCCAGGGAAGCGGGTGATGACGGTGAGGATTCTTCCGCGGAGAACGGAGCGGGCCTTGCGTGGCTCACCGGCTACGTGCCTGAGAGGGCGATGAATGATTTCTCCGCCGCGTGCAGGGAGAACGAGTGGGCCTTCGCATGCGCTGATCCTGCGGACGATGACCCTGTGCCCACCAAGCTCAGGAACAACAGGATTGTGAGCATGATTTATCCGCTCATGGACTTCCTGGACGTAACGCCCGGCTATCATGAGTTCGACATCTCAGGATGGTTCCTGCTGTTCTTCTGTATTTTCTTCGCCATGATTTTCGGGGATGCGTGCTACGGCGCCCTTATAGCGCTCTTAGGACTGCTGTTGCTCTGCAAGAGCAAGAAAGGCTCCAGGAGCCTCTCCGTGCTGGTCACGGTTCTGGGACTGTGCACGTGCGCATGGGGCGTTATGACATGCTCCTGGTTCGGCATAAGCACTGACAGGCTTCCCGAGTGGATGAGGGAGATATCGTTCGCACCGATAAGCCCCGCCAAGAATCCTGCCCATTACTCTGACAACCAGAAGGTGTTCTGTTTCCTGCTCGCCCTGGCGCAGCTCAGCGTGGCCCACATAAAGTGCGTCATCGCTGACAGGAAAAGCCTTAAGTGCCTGGGTGACTTGGGCTCGCTCATGCAGCTGTGGGGAATGTTCTATGTGGTCATGAACATGGTGGTGGACGGAATCAGGTTTCCGCTCTCTGACAAGGGCGCGGCCATACCTGTGTTCGGAGGCGCGCTGGTTCTTCCGTCAAACATGCCGCTCATAGCGCTTGGCGTGCTTGGCGCGGGGTTCGTGCTGAGCTTCGTGTTCTCAAATTACAACGGAAGTCTGGGCGAGAGCATCCTTGAGAGCTGCAAGAACATAATAAGCGTGCTTCTGGGCGTGGTGAACGTGTTCAGCGACATAGTGTCATACATACGTCTGTGGGCGGTCGCTCTGGCGGGCGCGGCAATCAGCGAGACTGTGAATGCCATGGCCGGTCCGTGGCTCGGTAAGCTCACGCTGTTTGTGGCGGGCGTGGTGCTTCTGGTGTTCGGGCACGGGCTCAACATGATTCTGAACGTGCTTTCCGTAATCGTTCATGGCGTGCGCCTCAATACGCTGGAATTCAGCCAGCATCTGGGCATGGCATGGAGCGGAACGAAGTACCGTCCGTTCGCAGAGAGATAGATGCGGGACAGGCTTCTTAAGAATCTGGGGCCTGGCATAAACAATGCAACGCGGCGGCTTTTGCCGCTGTAAAAATAGAAATTATTTCCGCGGAACGCGGTTAAGGAGTTAAACTATGGACTTGAACTGGGGAATGATAGGTGCCGGTTTGGTTATGGGCATTGCGGCTATGGGTAGCGCAATTGGTATCGGAATCGCGGGACAGGGCGCGATAGGGGCGTGGAAGCGCTGTTACCTTAACAACAAGCCCGCTCCCTTCCTTTTGGTTGTGTTTGCTGGCGCTCCTCTTACACAGACCATTTATGGATTTCTTCTGATGAATTCTCTTAAGGGAAAAGTCAGTCTGGGACAGGTGGAGCCTCTGTTCGCGATGGCACTGGGCCTTGCGGCAGGTCTTGCCATGTGTATGTCCGCCATAGCTCAGGGAAAGGCCGGTGCCGCAGGAAGCGACGCGCTCGGTGAGACAGGAAAGGGCTTCACCAACTACATCATGGTGGTGGGTCTCTGCGAGACGGTCGCTCTGTTCGCGATGGTGTTCGGACTTATAGCATAACCTGCATACAGTTCCGTTTGGCTCCCTGCTTTGCGGGGAGCTTTTTGTTTTAAAGGATTGGCTTTCGCGCGGAAAGATGGGCGGCTTATCGGAACGCGGTGATTCCTATTCCTCCATGACCTTAAGGACTATGTCGTACATCTCCAGATAGGGGTCGGCCCGCATTCCCACAGTAGGTCCGAGCTCCATAACCTGGCCGGGACTCTCGCTGTATTTGCGCCATTCAGGAAGCGTCTCCCCGGTTACAAGATTCACTCCGTTTGGGTTTCCTGTCCTTGCGAAATTTATCCAGTAGCTCATCATCATGCCCTCCAGGTCATGGTCCTGACTGGTGTAGTATTTGGTTTCAGGAACATTCCCGTACGCGTATATTATCTCTCCGGAATGGTTCGTGCCTATGCCGCCGTTCTCTTTAGTGAAGTAGTATTCCCATGCGTCTTTGCCCTGCGCGGAAAGGACCTCGCTCCAGACGTGATGAGTGTTCGCGAACCATACTATGCCGCAGATTGTGTTCCAGTTGTCACGCGCCTGACTGTTGCTTCCGGCGGGATAAAGAGCCAGGACGTCATCCGTGTATTTTCCGAAATAGCTTCTTACACGCTCCTCGTAGTCTTTCTTTTTGGCCGGATTGAAGAAGTTGAAGAAGTATCCCTCGCGTGCGTTGAATCCGCCCAGTACGGACTCCTCGTTGTTCTCTCCGCGCGCGTATGTCTCATACGGGGGCTCCGTGAGCGCGTATCCGTCTATGGTCACGCCGTCGTTCCTGTATGATGTGGTTACAAGCCTTTCTGCGGGGATGGCGCGCAAATCCGCCAGCGTGGATGCCTTGAATTCTTTTTTTATGGCCTCCCCGACATCCTTTGCCTGCTCCAGAGTACGGTAAGTGTGCGGCGGCCGCCTTACAAGTATGCCTGAGCTTTCCGCTATGGCGCGCCTGAAAAGTCCTTTTGCAAGCGGGGATGAGCACAGCGCGCTCACGCTTGTGGCACCGGCGCTCTCTCCCGCTATGGTTATGTTCCCGCTGTCTCCGCCGAACGCCGCTATGTTCTCATGCACCCACTCCAGCGCTTTTATCTGGTCCAGAAGCCCGTAGTTTCCTGTGGTGCGGTTGGGGCTCTCCTGGCTGAGCTCGTCCAGCGCGAGGTATCCCATCACGCCCAGCCTGTACGCCACGGTCACCATTATCACGCCGTTTCTGGCGAACGATGAGCCGTCGTAGCTTTCATAGATGCTGCTACCTGACATGAGGCTTCCGCCGTGTATGTAGAAAAGGACGGGCAGGTTCGCATCCTGCGCCGTGCCGGAAGGACGCCAGATGTTAAGGTAAAGGCAGTCCTCGCTCATGGGCGCATAATCCTGCCTGTCACCGTCCCTGTCGTGGTATATGAAATTCCTGTAAACCCAACGGACGAATTTTCCGTCCCTGTGCTGCCATGCTATGGGCGCGAATTCCGTGGCCTTAAGTACGCCATGCCAGTTTTCGGGGTCCTGCGGCTCTTTCCATCTGAGGTCGCCCACCGGGGGAGCGGCGTAGGGAATGCCGGCGAAAATCTCCACGGAGCCGTCAGCGCTAACTGAGCCTGACAGGAGTCCCTGCCGCACGCTGATTATATCTGTCTCAGAGCCGGATGACGATGCCTGCATGCGGTTCTGCGAGCTGGCGCATCCTGCCACGGTAAGCGATGTGAGGAGCGCCAATGTAAAGAATCTTGTGTTCATGATGAGTACCTTTCCAAATGATTTTATCGCGCGCTGTGCGCTGTAAGCGGGCTGAAAAGTCTGGAGGATTTCTTAAGCGGAGAGACCAAGGCGCGGGTGACAGGAGGCCTTTTTGCGGAGAAGCCTTCCGTCATGCGCCGTGATTCCCGGGACCGCAGGATTTGCATCCATGCGCGTGCCCGGGCGCCTCTTATTTTTCTACCGCGGGCGAGGATGAGTCCTGCGCTATGGTATCAAGCGATGAAAGCTCCAGAAGAAGTGTACGTGAGTTCGCGCCTGTCACCACAAGTCCTTTCTGCGTAACCGTGATTGGCGTGGACGGGTTCACGCTTACAGGGCTTTTCTGCCTCAGGTTCAGTGACTTGTCGTATTTTCCGACCACGTAGCGGGAGCCGTCCTTTATGATCACGTAATAGTCGCTTCCCTGGTTCACAAGGACTGATGAGGCGGAAAGCTCCTCCACGCTCTCTTTCTGTATCTCCATTCTGGTGGTGTCCAGAAGGCAGAGCTTGACCACGCCGTTCTTGGAGTCCTCACCGCATATCGCCATATAGAGCAGTGAGGTGTCTATGTTCTCGGACTCGGCCTCTGTGCCGGAAAGATCGGGGTTCTGCACGGGCAGCATGGTCCTTCCGCGCACCATGGTCACGGGCGATGTCTTCATGGTCTCGCCGGTGTCGGAATTTATTTTTGTCATGGCGGAAAGAAGCCCGGACTCGTTTGTAATCACAAGGCCATATACCGCGTTGGCGCTGGCATCCCTTATCGCCTGGTTCTCTATCTGCTGCTGGTCCCTGGCAATCTCCCTGCGCTCCTCCTGGACCTCTGCCTGCTTCCTGTCTGCGGTCTGCTGGCTTTCCTCTGCCGCTCTGGAAGCCTCGGCGGCTTTTTCCTGTGCGTCATCAGCCTCTTTCTGAGCCTCCTCGGCGGCCTCCTGTGCCTCGTCAGCCTCTTTCTGAGCCTCCTCGGCGGCCTCGCGCTTCTGGGTGTTGTCAGGATCCTCCTCGGCCTCGCGCCTGGCCTCTTCAGCGACCTCCTGCTTCTGCTGCGCCTCCTTTGCGCTCTCATCCGCTTTCTGCCTGGCCTCGTCAGCCTCTTTCTTGGCCTCCTGTGCCTTCTGTGCGTCCTCGTCAGCCTTCTCCTGCGCCGCCTCCGACTCGCGCTCCTTTATGTCAACCATATCTTTCCGCTGCTCCACGCCCTTGTCCTCGTCCTCGCGCATGGAGTCCACCACGTTCTGGTCGCTTATGACGGACGTGTCCACGGATGAAAGCCCGCCTGACTCTATGTCTCCCAGCGGTATAACAATCTGCGAGTTCCCGGGCCAGTCGCTCCATCTGGTGCTCAGGCCGCATTTTTCGGCGGTGAGGTGACTGGTCACGACATCCTTGTATTTGGACTGGTATATGTCCAGCTTGCCGCGGTACACGGCATTGTAGACGGTTATGAATGTGGCCAGAGTGGACGCGTCGCGCTCGGAGTAGCCGTAAGCGGCGGAGAGGTAGCCCGCGATGATGCGACGGAGGTTACGCACGTGATCCACTGTGGCGGTAGAATTTATCAGAAGAATGTCAGCGTCGAGCTTTCCCTGCTCATTCGGGTCCACGGCATGGATGACGCTGTATTTTCCCGCGCCTATCACCCTTGATGCGGAGAGGTCGCCCGCCATCTGTTTTCCCATGCCGGTGCCTATGGAAGTGATGTCCGATGCCGTCTCTATGACCCTGTGGGGGCCGGTGTAATTCTCGAACTGAACGACATCCTCAGCGCCCACGCTCCTTATCTCCGGCTCGTTCACCTGGTTCGAGGCCGCGGTGAGGGTGATGCCGGCGGCCGCTAAAAGAGCTAGCGAAACGAAAACTGACTTTCTCATAAATCCTCCGTCTTTATCTATGAATTATAGCTTTAGTTCAATGATTTTGTCTAGCGTACTGCGGGCATGCTTCTGTACCTGGTATCCGTACTGGGGGAAGAGCATGTAGGAGAGAATCTGCTGGCTTTTCTGCGCCACGCGCGCGCTGCCGTTGAAGCGGCATATCTCGTACACCGCGTCGCATACGGCCTCCAGTATGACGATGTCCTTGGAGAACTGGCCGCGCCTTATGATGCCCTCCAGCGCCGACAGCATGGTGCAGTCCGCGTCATAGGGGCTCTCTTTTGCGGCCTTTATGACGCACAGAAGGAAGCTGCGGTCCGTGATGAGCCTGAGAAGGCCGGCTATGTTTTTCTGATAAAGCAGCGTGCCTGACGCCGCGGCAAGGCTCACGATGGTCTCGCCGTAATCCGGGTTCTGCCTGAAGAACGGCCGCTCCTGGCCGGGCCTTGGGGAATTCCATGCCCAGTCCTCCTGAAGGGCGGAGAGCTCCGCGTCAAGCATGGGAAGAAGGCGCGCCTCCCGTCCCGCTATGCCGCCTTTCTTTAAAAGCGCTAGGTACTCTTCCGCGCCGGCCTCCATGATGGCGGGGCCTGTGAGGTTAGAGGATGCGGCGCCCGGTTCCGCGTAGAACTGCCTGTATGCCCCGGTCATTATGCTTCTGTATGAGACCCCGGTCTTTCCGGGAACTTGCTTCACGCGGTACGCCTCCATGGACCATGACGCTGTGCAGAGGATCACAAAGCCCGCGTCCGTGCACAGCATGTGGCTCCATTTTTTCTGCGGCGGGAACGTGCACTCCCATACAGTCTCCAGGCTGTCGGGACTCAGGCATACCGCGCCTTTTTTGTCTCCCACGGCCAGCCCCTGCGCAGTGAGGCCCGAGTATGCTATGGTCTGGAAATCAATCGGGCTTACGGCGCTTTGAAGGATTTCTCCCGTAAGGAGGTCTATTTTCTTTACCTGCGCGCCGGCCAGCATGAAGCATGCGCCGTCCGTTACATCCAGTATCCTGGGAGCGGAGGATGAGCCCAGTGTCCCTCTGCCCAGCGCCCATAAGGAGAGCGCGGCCCCGTCCTTTACGGTGCAGAGCCCCATGCTCCCGTCATCGAACGAGAGGATTATGCCCGCGGCGCAGGACCTGACGTATGCTATTCTTGAGGCGAACGTTATCTCCTCAAGCACATCGCCGAACGGGCTTACGCGCACTGCCCGTGTCTTTCCGTCAGAAAGTTTTTTCTCCACGCACAGTATGGAGCCGTCCGGGAAAAACTGAGCGCCTGTTCCTGTGTCCTGCGCAGCAAGGCTCAGCGTCCATTTTGACACTCCGTTAAGGCCCACGCACTCCATGGCGTCTGATCCGCGCAGGAAAATCCGCCCGTCACTGCCGCACAGGGGAGGCTCCGTGACGGTGAACGGAGCTTTGTGGCTCCACACCAGTACGCCGCCGGGATTCACCATGTGGACGCCGGAGTCTTTCGTGACCGTATATATCATGTCAGAAATTCCCACGCTTATGAACGGCTGCAGCCTGGACCTGAACGATTTCTCCCAAATGACGGTTCCGCCCGCGGACACAAGGCTCAGCGTCCTGCCGTCGCTTGGGACCGCGTATCCCGAAGACGTTCTTGCCGGGGCGCAGATAGGATTTCCGCCCAGCACCGCTACCCATCCCGGAACGGAGCCTTTAAGGTCCACCGCACCCGCGCACAGTGAAGTGGCAAGGAGAATGGCGAGGAGAATGACTGACTTTCTGTGTGCCCTGAAATCCAAATCTGCCGCCTTATCTTGAGAAATACGCGAGGCTCTCTATGTGCCCTGTCTGCGGATAAAAATCAAGCAGGAAAAGCTTCTCCAGCCTGTAGCCTGCGCGGATGAGGAATTTCGCGTCGCGGGCGTGGGTCGCCGTGTCACAGGAAAGGCTCCTGATGCGGGGAATGCCGCTCCCGCACAGCCACCTGCACACCTGCCTCTCCATGCCCTGACGTGGCGGGTCCACTACCACAGCGTCAAACGGCGACTCCGCACCGTCTTCCTCCGCATGAATCCCGGGCGCATGGTATTTGACCCACACGTCTCCTTTGACACCGAAGCTCTCGTGCCTTAGCCCCGCCATGTTCTTCTCGGCGAACACCAGTGCGGACTTGTTATGCTCCACAAGGCTCACTTTCTCGAACCTGTCCGCCAGAAATACGCTGAAAATCCCGCAGCCGGCATAGAGGTCAAGCGCGCTCTTTCCGCCCAGCCCGTCCATAATCAGCGGAACCGCTTTCTCAAGCACCTCCAGATTAGACTGGAAGAATCCGAGCACGTCGAAATTTATTGTCTTGCCGCATACGGTGACGGCGCATGCCCTGCCGGGGTCTATAACGCTTCCCTCAAAGCGGCGCGGCGTTTTCCTGCGCCTCATGCCTTTTGCAGGGCGGGGCTCAGTGTGCGGCCGCTCCCTGACGCCGCTTTCCTCCGCTATGATGATTTTGTCGTAGCCCTCGGGGATGGATGTTATCCTGTCGCTCGCGAACAGATGAGACCTTCCGCGAGGCCTGTCATTTATTTCCGTCTCCGCCAGATACTTGTTTATCTCCCTGGTGGCGACCGGGCAGCTTTTTATGTCAAGTACATTGCCGGACCTGCGCTCCATGAGCCCTCCGTCATTAAGCTGGAACCTGCATCTGTAACCGCAGGGGCTTCCTGATACGACCTGCACGTCTCCTGTCTCCACACCCTCCCTGAGGAAAGCGTCTTTAAGGATGCGCGCGCGTAAATTCCTCTGCTCCTCGTGCTCTATGTGCTGCATGTTGCATCCGCCGCATTTTCCGTAGAGCAGGCAGAAAGGCTCGGTCCTGTGCGGGGAGCCTCTCAGTATCTCTGTGACACGCGCGCGGAAAAAGTCGCGCTCATCGGCCGTGATTTGAACCCTCAGATGCTCTCCCGGAACGGCGAACGGAACGAAAACAGTTTTTCCGTCGATTTTCGCTATGCAGTCTCCCCCAAAAACCATTTTTTCTGCTATAATGTCCGCATAATCGCCAACTGTCACCATAAGGCGACTATAGCAAATTTTTTTCGTAAATACTAGGAGGATTTTACAATGAAGTACGCTTGCGAGAAATTCACTATGTCGGACGGCGCGGTCAACATGGTCCATCACTGGCTGCCTGACTCGGAGATAAAGGGTGTCGTTCTCCTGAGCCATGGGATGGCGGAGCACGCCTCCCGCTATGAGCGCTTCGCGGGCCTTCTCGCGGAGAAGGGCATAGCGCTTTACGCGGAGGACCACCGCGGGCACGGTGAGACGGCCAAGCTGGCGGAGGAGAACGGCACGGGAAAGTTCGGGTATCTGGCCGATAAGGACGGTTTTTTCCGCGTGGTGGATGACATACACGAGGAGGCCCTGATGCTGAGAAAGACTTATCCCGGGAAAAAGCTCATACTGTTCGGGCACAGCTTCGGCTCTTTCGTGTCGCAGTGCTTCATAGAGAAATACGCTGACTGCATTGACGGCGTGGTTCTTTGCGGGACTGCGGGTCCGCGCAGGGCTCTGGTGGGAAGCGCAAGGTTCGTGGGCGGAATAGCGGCGTTTTTCGGCGGCAAGAAGAATCCGTCCAAATTCATAGACAACCTGGCGTTCGGCTCATACAACAAGCGCATAAAGGACGCGCGCACGTCCGTGGACTGGCTTAGCCGCGACCCTGAGCAGGTGGACAAATACATAGCGGACCCGTGGTGCGGCTTCACATGCACCGGCGGATTTTTCTGCGATATGTTCGCGGGACTCTCGTATATCCACAAGAAGGGGCACATGGCGGCCATACCGCAGGAGCTCCCCGTCCACTTCATAGAAGGTACCGGCGACCCTGTGGGGGATTACGGCGTCACAGTGCAGAAACTGCATGACATCTACGCAGAAAACGGAATAAAAGACCTGAGCATAACTCTCTTCCCCGAGGCCCGCCATGAACTCATGAACGAGACCAACAAAGAGGAGATAGAGGCCGACACAATCGCCTGGATAGAGTCGCACATAGCGTAGCGTGATTTTATGTGAGCAAGGAGAGCCGTGCCGGCGGACAAAGGACGCCGTCCTGCCGCCGGCACGGCTTTTTTCTGCGGGATGTCCGCCTTCTGTTTAGATCAGCACGTCCATAATCAGTTTGTAGATTTGGGACGGCGTGTAAGTTTTGCTGAATGTATCTGACGAGCCGTTTGACACAGAGATGCTCACTGTAATCAGTTTGTCAAGAATCTTGAGGAGAGACTCAGGGCTCATCTCAGGCCCGCAGCCTTCTCATCGCGCCTTCACATATCCGCGGGTAAGTCGCTCGTAGTCCCCGTGAGTGTCTCAGGCCGGAACGACCTCTCATTCCTGCGCGGGAAATCTTTTGGCGAAATAGCGCGCATAGTGCTTCTCTCCGGCATAAGCGCGTCTGTGAGGGCGGAGCTATGATTTGTCCTGCGTCAAAGCAAAAAATCGGATACTCCGCCGCGCGCACTTGAAAAACCGCCCGCACTTCGCTACAATGCACGAACCGTGTTAGTCCGTTACTCTACAGATAAAAACGGCCGCCCTGTCAAGAAGGCTGTTGTCTACACAAAGGATGAGCATAAGATTCCTCTCAAGTCCATAGACACCGATGCGATTTTTGTGGTGAGGCGCCTGCGTGAGAGCGGCTTCGACTCCTACATAGTGGGCGGCGCGGTCAGGGACCTGCTCATAGGCAAAAAGCCCAAGGACTTTGACATAGTCACTGATGCGACGCCCAGCCGCATAAAGCGGATTTTCAGGAATTCACGCATAATCGGAAAAAGGTTCAGGCTGGTGCACGTTTTCTTCGGCCCCAAAGTGTTTGAGGTCAGCACGTTCCGCTCCACGGTGGACGGAAGCGTGGGGAACTCGTTCGGCACCATGGACGAGGATGTCATGCGCCGCGACTTCAGCATAAACGCGCTGTACTACGACCCGGAGAAAGAGCTGGTCATAGACTACGTGAACGGCGTGCGGGACATAAGGGACAAAGTGATAAGCCCCGTCATACCGCTGGACCGCATATTCATAGAGGACCCGGTCCGCATGCTCAGGGCGGTGAAGTACGGCGCCACCACGGAATGCAGGCTCCCGAAAAAGCTCAGGAGAAGAATCACCAGGAGCGCCTCCCTGCTGAGCCCGGTCTCGCCGTCGCGCCTAACGGAGGAGCTCCTTAAAATCATAAATTCATCGCATGCGCATGACATTGTGGCCATGGCGCTTGAGACAGACCTCTACACTTATCTTCAGCCCGCCGCCGCGAGCCTTATTTTCGGGAGCAAGGCTTTCAGGAAGGCGTACATGGAAAGCCTCGCTGAGCTGGACGAGCTTTCAAGGAACCGCCCTGACTCACGCCTGGGAGAGAAGCTGGTTTTCATCATACGGGATTTCGTGGAGTCCATGACGGACTGGAGCGTGGGAACCAAGGGAGCGGCCGCCGCGGAGCTTTACAGGAACACATGGGCCAGATGCCGGAATTTCGTGCTTCCGATGAACCCCCAGCGCACGGAGCTTGAGCATGCGGTCAGGAAAGTGCTTCAGTCGCACGGCGTGCAGGTCAAGATGCCTAAAAGGCGCGCGCGCATGGTCCTTCCGCCGGAGTGACATCCGCCGCTAGTCGGTCATTATCTTGTCGATTATTATGCTGACTTCCTCTATCAGAATTCCGGTGTAGCGCTCTATGTTGTCGATTATGTACTGCTGCAGGTTGTGTATGAGTCCCGTGAGCTGCTTCCCGAACGGCACGTCGCATGTAAGGATGAGGCGGTAGCCCCTGCTGTCAGTCTTTATCGAAAGCTTTTTGACACGCACATCCCCGTCGAATTCGCTCACGCAGTGCATGGCCATCTGTGTAAGCGCGGCCTCGGAAATCTCTATCCTGCCTTTCTTGCTGAATTCCGGGGTGACTATGGATTTCTCGCTTACGCTCTGCTTCTTTCCGCTGAAAAGCAGCTTGCTCCGTGAGATCATGTCCTGCATGGAGCGGTTGAAGATATTCGGATATGATTTCTTAACCTCTATGGCGGGGACAGGTATGACGTGCTTTCCCTCTATCTGCCGGCTACGTATCGCTTTCTCTATGTCCTCGCGGCTCGCTATGTCCTCGATTTTTATGATCCGCGCGGGCGGGGGAAGCTGCAGCCTGAGCGATATTTTCTGCACCATTTTCTCGCTGGTTCCGATTATCAGCAGTTTCTTTATCTTGTTTCTCTGAAGGACGCGGGCCACTTCGTCCCTGTGCGCCTTGTCGTCGAACAGCGCTATGCGCACCGCGCCCATGTATGTTTTCTCGTGCTTGGCCGTTTTCCCCGCAAGAATTTTATCGTCCTGTATCAGAAGCCCGTCGTCGATTATGGCCTCTATGCCGTATTTCTCCGCAAGAAGCTTGGCCCTGAAACTTTTTCCTGTGCCGCTCTCGCCGACCAGCGCGTAGACTGTCATTCCGTGGTTCGTGAATTTCTGGAGTATGTTCATCTGACACTAGATTATAATTTCTGCGGGCGGATTTATCAAGTTTTAAAATCAGCACGGAGAAAGACGCGCGGCCTCAGGCGGTATTCCGAATGAAATCAGCGCGCGAAGAAAATCTGCGGGCAGGGGAGCCGTAAGCCTCTCAGGTATGCCCAGATCGTTTTCGGGAAAAGTCATGCAGCTCGCGTGGAGCAGGAACTTTCCGCCGGTGCCGGCCGACGAGCCGTAAGCGCTGTCACCGAAAAGCGGCGTTCCGTGGTAAGCGCACTGCGCCCTTATCTGGTGCTTTCTGCCGGAGAGAATCTGCGCCTGAATCAGTGTGAGCTCCTTTCCCCCGCAGGAGCCGTGCGCCAGGGGAACTATAATAGTGCGCGCGGGTTTACCGCAGGAATTTCTGTCCGATGCGGGGAAGACCCTCACTGTGGAAAAGCCTCCGCGCGGGGCGTCATCCGTCTGTATGAGGTTTTCCAGAGTGAGGCTATCGCTTATGGAGCCCTCCGCCACAGCCAGATAGAATTTTTTTATTCCGCCTGACGGCACGTCCGCCTCATATTCGTCCGTGCGAGCGCGGGAGTCCTCCCTCAGCAGATGCGAGAACCATTCGGCGCCCCTTGCGCTCTGCGAGCATACAAGAAGCCCGCTTGTGAGCCTGTCTGTCCTGTGGAGAGGTGCGGGGGTGAAAGAGAGCGAGCGGTTCTCCACAGGACTTAAATCCCTTACCAGTGGCGCAATGTCCTCCTGCACGCGCATGCCGCTCTTTTTGTTTATGACCCACAGGTGCCCGTTTCTGAACACTGTGTCAAGTCCTGCTGTTCCCTGAACGGAGCCCGTGCGCCAGTCTCCGACACCCGGGATTTCCGCTCCGTCCTCATGCGCGCTTCTTCCCTCAAGCAGGAAGGACGCTATCTGCACCGTGTCCCCGTCCGACAGCCGCATGGAATGCTCCGCCTTCTCGCCGTTGACGCGTATCAGTTTTTTCCGAAGGAGAGCGTGCACGCTCATTCCTCCGTCTCCGAGAATTTTTTTTAAAACCCTGTCCAGCCTTTTTCCGTCATCGTCCGCACGGGCTTTAAAATCAGTGAAATTCATGCGAGGATTATAGAACAAAAGAAAATACTGTGCTATACTCTCCCCATGGAAAATGTTAAGGAACAGATTCTCTCGGTCATAGCAAATCCCATTTTTCTTTCTTGTATTTTCAGCTGGCTCTCAGCACAGTTCATAAAAACACTCATAAAGCTTTTCTCCCGCAAAGTTCACAGCGTAAGGGAGCTCCTGGAGCTTCTTTTCTGGAGGACAGGCGGCATGCCCTCCAGCCACACGGCGCTTGTCACGAGCCTTACCACCGGCATAGGATTCAGCTCCGGCGTGTCCAGCGATGTGTTCATGCTCTCCCTGGCTTTTCTTATGGTGACGGTGCGCGATGCCCTGGGAGTGCGGCGCGCAAGCGGGGTGCAGGCACGCACGCTCAACATAGTGGGAAAATCGCTGGCGGACAAGGAGATTCTGGATTTCAACCCCATAAAGGAGGTGCAGGGGCATTCCGGGCCTGAGGTTTTCATTGGCGCCCTCCTGGGACTTTTTGTGGGGCTGGCGTTCAATATCCTCTAAGATGAAACCCAAACGCGTCACGATTATATGCATACTTGTGATTCTCATGAACCTGCTTGCCCTGGGGCTGCTCCGCACAGTGCCCGTAACGCGCATCTGGAGCGGATACTCAGTGCTCTATGCGGACCGCTCCCTGCCGGAGAGCACTGTCCTGGATGCCCTGCGCAGAAGCGGCTGTACGGACGTGATAAGCCTGAGCCTTCAGCGCGCGCCTTTCTCCGCTGACATAATACCTCCCGAGAGCGCTCTGGGAAGCCAGTACCTAAGCTCCAGGCTGTCTTACTTTTTTGACAGGGACTCCCGCTACGAGCTGTACTACATTCCGAAGAAGGACATGGCCCGCGCGGCAAAGGCCGTGGGCTATCTCATAAAGGACGGTGGGGCCACCGCCGCGCTGGACGGAAGGCAGCGCTACCCGTGGATTGTGGCAGTGCTTTCGTTCGCGGTGTTCGCGGCGCTGCTTGTGTTCTCCACGCACAAGAAAGTATTCCTTATCTGCGCCGTGTTTTCCCCCTCATGACAGTCTCGCTTCCGTTCTATCCGGTGGCGTCGTCGTGCGTTCTTGCCATGGTCTGCGTGTTTATATCAGAGCGCCTGTGGCTCAGGAGAGACGCCCTGCACGCCCTGATTAAAAATCCCTATGCAGTTTCCCTTGCGGCGGGAAGCATTGTCCTGGGCGCGGCCTACTCATGGCGGAGCGCGGTGCTGGTCATCCTTGCGTCCGCCTCATCCGCATGCTCGCTGATTCTTCTGCATGAGCGGCAGTCCTGCAAGGACTCCGGGGGCTCGTTCACGTTCGTGAGCATAATCCCCGCCAGAAGCATAAGCCTTGTGCATCAGGGAAACATAAGTCTTTTGCAGTATGCGTCCGGCCTCATGGCCCTGCTTCTTCTGCTGTTCCTGTTCTCGGCAAGGCTCAATAAGTCATCATACGTAAGCCAGATATCGCTGCCTTGTCCTGTCTCCTCCAGGAACGCGGGACTGACGGCGGGTGAGGAGCTTCCCGTCCTGGAGGACTACTTTCAGTGGCTGTGGGAAGCCGGCACGTTCCCGTACAGGAGCCTGAACTACAGGGAGGAGCACAGGCTCGCGGAGGAGGGCGAGACGCTGCTTTTTGAGCGCTATGAGAACGGACCGGGCGGCATAAGTGTTTCACAATCTTTGATTTTGCAATATAATGAGTCGTTCCGCGCGCAGGCGGAGCGGCAGATTTCGGCGCTGGATTATCCTGCCATAGAGAAGCTTATGCAGAGGCAGGGGCGCGGACTTCATGTGGCGTACAGCAGGCGCGGCGCGGTTAGGATGCGGGCTGACTCATGGGCGCTTGTCCTTATGATTCTGTCCGTGCTTCTTCCGGCGGCGCTGTGCGCGTATTATTATGTTTTTGGACGTGGTGGATATGAGAACAGTAAGTAATTTTGTCCAGGAGGAGCTGAGGCCGTTCACAGCATCGGTCCGCTCGTTCCTGCCCAAATATGTGGTGCAGCCACTTAATCACAGCAAGGACTCGGACATCACGTGCATCATAAGGCAGGGCGATTCAGTGAGCGAGGGGCAGACTGTGGGCGAGTGCGCTAAAAAATCCGGCCTGCTCCTGCACTCATCCATTCCCGGCACGGTGGACTCGCTCGTTACGTGCCCCCTGCCGGACGGCCATGTGGGAAAGGCGGTGAGGATAAGGCTGTCGGGAAGCTTCTCGTTTCTGGGAAAGCCCCTTCGGGAGAATTCATGGAAGGACAAGACCCCCGGGCAGCTGAAATCGGTTTTCCTAGAGAAAGGCGTCATAAACACATTCGGTGAGCCCGTCTCACTCTCAAAATCACTGGAGAGGCGTCGCTCAGGCGACGGAGGATTCCTTGTGGTCCGCATGTTCGACGAGGACCCCAGCCGCTCCACGGACTCTTTTGTGGCCAGGGCGATGACAAAGGAGGTGGTGCAGGGCGCGTACATAATCGCCAAGTCCATGAGCGCGGACGGCGTGATATTTGTCTGTCCAGCCAAGGAGAGCCTTGACATAGACACCGCCGCGAAGAATTTCCTGGACCTGCCGTATGTATGCATAAGCGCCGACAACTCCCGTTACCCGGCAGGATACAAACAGAACCTCATAAACACAATCAGGGAGAATTCCAGGAATTTATCAAACCAGATGTTCGCCAAAGTCAACCACAACAGCGTCTTCGTGGACCCCGGGACCTCCGTGGCCGCATATGAGGCAGTGGTGTTCGGGAAGCCGTGCCTGGAGCAGTTCGTGCACGTTACGGGAAACTGCCTGCGCTCAGCGGCGCTGTTCAGGGTAAGGCTCGGGACTCCCATAGAGAACCTTGTCACGCAGTGCGGCGGGTTTAAAAAGCGGCCGGGGAAAATCATAGTAAACGGAATAATATGCGGCACCGCCATAAGCGATCTGGCCACGCCGGTTACAAAATACGTGAAGTCGGTGTCGTTCGTGCCGGTGGCGGAATTCATGGACTCCCGCATAAGCGCCTGCATAAGGTGCGTGCGGTGCAGGACAATCTGCCCGGAGGGCCTTTACCCGGACCTTATGTTCCTGCACAGGACCGGCGGAAAATCCCCGGGACCTGAGCTCCTTGCCACGGCGGACTTATGCTCGTTCTGTGCCTTATGCAACAGCGTGTGTCCCGCCCGGCTTCCGCTGAGCCAGACAATCTCACTTCTAAGGAGCGCAAGCGATGAATAAGAATTCCATATCCCTGCATCCGTTCACATACATAGTGCCTTCAGTGGGCTTCTCCGCGTTTTTTATGTGCGCGCTGCTCATGGTCCAGCTTCTGATGCTGTTCCTGACAGGGAGCTTCCAGTCCGTAATAATATTTTTCGCGGCCGTGTGCGCGTCGCTGTGCGCGGAGGGAATCTATCATTTCCTAAGGAAATCTTTTTTTGAGTCATGGATAATCGCGCTGGTGCAGGGCGCCATGGCGGGGCTCCTGCTTCCCTCATCGTATCCTGTGGCGGGCGCGTTCTTTGTGGTGCTGTGCACGTTCCTGCTGGGAAAGTACGCTTTCGGCGGATTCTCCCGCTCCTGGATAAATCCCGTGGCGCTGTGCGTGGTGGTGGCGTATTTCCTCAATTCATCCGCGTTCCCGGGATTCCTCATAAGCCGGCAGGACCTTCTGAGCCGTAACCCGGCGCATTTTCTGATTCAGAGCGGAAGCGTGCCTCTGGTCCATGCGGATCATTCCGTGACAGCTTTCCTGAACAGGACGGTCTTTAAAATTTTCGGCATCGTAATCCCTGACGGCTATGTTTCCTTGTTCTGGGACACCGGCTCCGTTATTCCCGCGTTCCGCTTCAACCTGATAACGCTGCTTTCCTCAATACTGCTCGTGTCGCTTGGAATAGTGGAGGCCGTGGTGCCGCTTCTGTTCGTGGCCGTATACCTTTCACTGGTGCATGTGTTCGGACCTGCGCTGGCAGGCGGCGCGTTCTTTCAGGGCGACATGCTGCTGGCTCTTCTTACGGGCGGAACTCTGTTCGGGACACTGTTCCTGCTGCAGTGGTACGGCACAACTCCCGCTACCAGGTGGGGAAAAGCGGTCTACGGCATAATCGCGGGAATAGCCGCGTTCTTCGTGATGGGTGCTGGAACGTCTCCCGTGGGGTACGCGTACTGCGTGCTTCTTATGAATCTTTTCTGCACGATGATACAGACTCTGGAGGACAGGCAGGTGCGCCGCAGGGTGGAGGGCGTCCTTCTTCCGCGCCTGAGGCTCCTGCAGGAGGTGGAGAATGCCTAGCATGGATTTAAAGTACAGGCAGGAGCTCATAAGGTACGGTATAGTCATAGGAATGCTCTGCGTCCTGTTCGGCCTGATGGTGCTGTTCATACTGGTATCGCGTCCTTCGTGGCGAAACGGGCTCAGGGCAGAGGTGGAGCAGGTGCTTGAGATGTCGGACCCCGGCGAGTTCATTGTGGGTGACTTCGAGCTGCTGTCATCCCCGGTCTCCACCAGCTGCGCCGCCTACAGCATACAGAGCAAATCCACGGGCGAAAGTCTCCATGCCGTCATAGCGCGCGTGACCACTCTGTACGGTCCTGTGCCCGCCGTGTTCGTGTGCGGGAATGAGAGCGGCTTGGCTGTGTTCAAAGGCTTCGCGGACCTGCACGGAGTGTCAGTCCGTCATATGGAGGATAACAGTAGGGCATCGCAGATTTATTACTGGCAGAGAAAAATCCCCGTGATGCTGTCCAAGGTGAATAAAAAATGAGAAAGAAATATCTTTATGAGTACATTTTCATATTGCTGTCGCTGCTGGTGCCTGTTCCCGGGCGCTTCGCATACGGCATCATACTTATAGCGGCGCTTAACCTGCTTGTGCTGGCGGGCACATGCTTCTGCCGGCTTGTGGACATCCTCCGCCTGGAGGACCTTAAGGATGCGCTTCTGGTGGTGTTCCTTATCTCCTTGAGCATAATCATAAAGCAGTGGGTCACGCTTCTCTCGCCGCTGGCATCCCTTACTCTGGGATTCCAGATTTACATGCCGGCAGTGTCGGCGTTCTTTCTGGGAAGCCTCAGCCGCAGGAAAACTGACGCGCTGCTCCCCGAACTCAGAAGCAACATGACTCAGAGCGCAAAATTCTCAGGATTCATGGCGTTCGTGTTCCTTTTCAGGGACATTTTCGGTTACGGTACTTTTACTTTCCCTGTGCGCGGCGGAATCAGCGAGATTGTGATATTCAAGGACTGGGCGCTGTCATTCCTGGGCGTGCTGTGGGCCTCAGTTCCGGGCGCTCTCATCATGTGCTCCGCACTGGCGCTCCTTATGTTCTTCATCACGCGCAAAATAAAAATCACGGAGAAGATTTATGATGACGCTCAGTAATCTTGCCTGCTACCTGATATATTCCTCCGTGGTCATGGTTTACGGCATAGGCCTTAACCGCGCGGTCGTAATAAGCAGGAGCCCCAGCCACCTTATTCTTTCCGCCATAAAGATTCTGATAACCGTCACATGCACGTCGGTGCTGTCATATCTGCTGGTCACGTTCCTGCTTCTTCCCGCGGACCTAGCGGAGCTTTATCCGTTCGTGGCGGTACTGATTTACACGACTCTCTCCGTGTTCATAGAGGCCATAATACGCATAACCGCCAAAGTGAGCACGTCAGAATTCGGAATATCCATACTCTTCGTTTTCCTTGCGCTGGCGGAGAGCTGCTCCCTGGCGGAATGCGTCCTTAACTCGTGCGCGTTCGTGCTGATTTTCTTCATCTATGTGCCGGTATTCATGTGCGTGGGGAAATGCATAGAGGTGTTCCATCCCAAAAGGGAATTCGAGAACACATGCCTTATTTTTATGAGCATAGCCGTGATAATTTTCCTTCTCTCAATATGGAACGTGACATGGCTTAATGCGGGAGGAGAATTCTGATGGTCGCGGCAATCCTTTTCTCGCTTCTGTTCATTATGGTGACGGCGGCGGTCCTGATTTTTGTGCTGAGAATATTTTATCCTTCGTTGAGCGCCCAGCAGGTCGATTTGTCGGAGCCTCTCTTTTCCACGGAGGATTCTTCCTCCGCTTGTGCAGAGGAAGGCTTACAGGCATCCATAAGCCGCAGGGCAATCGTCATGTGCTCCCCGGAGCGCATTCTTGACGGGAGGCGCTTTAAGTACACCGGCGCGCGCGACTGCACCATGTTCGACAACATCTACGGCGAGGAATATGGATGCTCCTACGGCTGCCTTGGATTCGGCACGTGCACTTTCTCATGCCCCAGGAACGCCATAGAGATTTCGGACGGCACCGCCGTGATAACAAGAATATGCAACGGCTGCGGATTGTGCGTGGAGGCGTGCCCAAAGCATCTCATAAAGCTTGTTCCGGCCGACATAAAAGAGTGCGCCCAGTGCGCGGTTCCCCAGGGAGAGACAGCGCCGTGCTCCGAGTGCCACAAGACCCGGGAGACGCCGTTCCCCGACCAGAGGCACTTTCAATTCTGGGAGAATTTCTATAAAATACTGACAGGAAAGTAAGGTCATGGTCCTGAGTGTTTGTCTTGAGCTTTCTTCAGAATATTCCACTTTCTCTTCCGGTGCGGATTTTGAGCAGTGCTATCAGAAAGCCATCAAGCCTCTGCTATCGTTCCTGTACGCTCATCCCAAATTCAAAATGACGCTCGGGTTCAGCGGAAGCCAGCTGGAATTTTTCTCTGACTCCCATCCCGAGGTCCTGCAGCTTCTGAGCCATCTTACCGGCAGGGCGCAGGTGGAGATTCTGGGAGGAGGCTATTACTCTCCGATTTTCCCGCTTCTTTTCCCGTCGGACCGTAGCGGGCAGATAGAGAAGATGAACGCCGCTGTAAGGTCCATGACAGGAAAAAGACCGCGCGGCATGTCCCTGTTCGCAAGCGTATGGGACTCGTCCCTTGTGTCCACCATCCATTCCTGCGGCATAGAGTACGTGCATTTAAGCGGCTCGCTCATCTCCTCATCAAAGCGCACGTATCTTCCGCTGATTGCGAGCGAGCTGGGTAAGTCCATAAAAATCCTCCCTGTTTTCAATGACCTTAAGCCCGCGGAGGGTGAGAGCGGAGCTGACTGGGAGACGCGCGTGACCAAGGCGGTTAAGGGCGGAACTTTCCCCGTCCTCACTCTCTCTTTCACACCGGATGAGATGGGGCCTTTCATGGACTCCCCCGTGTTCAGCTATCTTTCTGAGCTCTCGGAAAAAGACGAGGGCGGGATAAGGCTCTCCGTTCCGCAGGAATACTTGAAGTCCGCCAGAGATTTCACCGCGGCGTACATTCCAGCCGGAATGGACTGGAGCATAGCGCAGTGGGCCAGAAAGCCGTTCATCAAGAGCGAGGGAAAAAGCAGTTTCTCGCTTACGATATATGATTTCCTTAACACGTATTCCTCCTGCAGGAAACTTTATGAGCGCATGATGTACATAAGCATGCTCATAGCGCAGACACATGGCGGCGACAAAATCCGGAAAAAAGCGGCGTGTGAGAAACTGTGGGAGGCCCAGCGTGGTGAGAATTACGTAAACCTAACGTTAGGTTTACCGGCAGACGCCTCTTTCAGGCAGAGCGCGTACAGGTCCCTGAACGAGGCGGAGAGACTTCTGAGGGAGTGCAAGCCTTTCAAGGAGTCTCTCACATGCTATGACTACAACGGCGACGGTCTCAACGAGTACATATTCCAGATGGAGCAGTATAACGCCGTGGTCTCGTGCACAGGCGGCCTCATCTCTAATTTCAACATAATGCGGAGCGGGGGAGACTACGCGGCGAATTTGTGGCGCATGGAGCAGTTCGACGGCGAGCAGGATAACTTTCAGCGCGGGCTTTTCGTGGAGCATCTTCTGGACGCGGAGCAGCTTAAGAAGTATGTATCAAGCGGCACTGTGGACACGGGCATTTTCTCGCGCGTGCGCTTTGAGGAGAAGAAATTCAACGCCCGGCGCAAGGAGATTCATCTGGAGGGAAGGACGGAATTCTCTGCTCTGAATCTGCCGGTGAGCCTCAGGAAAAATTACATCGCATTCTCGGGCGGGTTCTCCGTGCAGTATATACTTAAGAATGAGGGCCCGCTTCCGCTTAAGGCGCAGTTCGTGGCGGAGCTTAATCTGTGCAAGGAGCTTCTGTCCGCTGTCCTCATAGAGAACGGAAACCGCAAGGAAATATCAGCGGGAACAGGCTACAGGACATCGGGAGGAGTATCTCTGGTGCAGATAACCGATTCCGCCGACAAGACGCTGTTCGTGGTGGAGCCCAACGAGGCGGGCGGATTCGCATGCTCCGACATAGCGTTCAGGAGACCGGCCGCGGATGGCGAGGTAAGGGAGACGTCACACACTTTGGCGGCGGCCCTATACTGGCCGGTGGACCTTGCTGCCGGCATGGAGATGGAGAAGACGCTTAACTTCAGCATCATACCCACAAGAATAAAATCATCCAGGAATACTAATAAAAAATCATAGGCCCGGACTGCGGCATTCCTACCGTCCCCTGAGTCTCTTAAGAAGGCTCCTGTGCCACCAGGCCCTCAGTTTCTCCGCGGCCAGATACAGCCTGTATCCGCGACCGAGCGGCACGTCGAAACTTCCGGGCCTGTGGACTTTAGCGCCGCCGAATCCCGTCTTGAAAAGATACAGGCCGTGCATGGGATGGCTTTCGCTGTCCGTGGGGGGCATGCCGTAGAAATCGTAGCACGGCGAGCCGAACGCCCTGGCGTCCTGTATGGCGGTCCACTGGAGAAGGTAGGCGGGCATAAGATTCCTTTTCACGTTCCCGCTCGCGCCGTAAAGGTAGACCGCCTCCCTGCCGCAGAAAAGCGTTATGATTCCCGCTATGTAATCGTCCTCGTGGCGCGCAAGGTAAAGCGTCACACGCATGCGGGCGTCCTCACCCAGGGCCGCGCCGCGCCGCAGAAGATCCGCGTAGTAATCCCTGCCGTGAAAGCTCACTCCGTCCCTCTCGCTTGTCTGCATGAAAAGCCCGTAGAAGAGCCCGAATTTCTCATCAAAGTCCGCGTCCGAGCCGAAGTGCCGGCTCACTGTGACACCCCTCTTGGTCGCGAGCCTTATGTTGTACCGCCACTTGCTTTTCATGCCGCCAAGAATCTTATCCTCGTCCTGAAGGAGGTCAAGGACGACAGTGTCAGGAGGCTGCACGGAGACGGGTGCCGTGTGGACCGGGAGCCCCGATTTTCTTGCGCTCTCGCTGAGCATGATTTTAAATGAGTCTCGCACGTCGGGCGAGGGGAAATCAATGGCAGGATCGAACCGTATGAGAAGCGTTCCACCGGGAAGATGGGGCCTGAGCGCCTCCGCCAAATCAGAGAGGGCTGCGGCTGTCCGGGCGCAGAAATCCGCGGGGTTATCATTGAAAGACTCCGCGGCACCGGGGAATTCAGGCGCCATGGGGATGTATGCGAGCGTGCGGCGCAGGAATCTTGCCACTGAGAAAGTCCGCGTCAGGACTGTGAGAACGACCGTTCGTGAGTCGTTCTTGCCTTCTACTAACGAACGGTCGTGAGTATCCGTGAGTGGCTCCAAAGATTTGTCCGGGCGCACCAAAAAATAGCTTGCCTTCCATCCGTGCGATGCCTTGAATTCCGCCCAGAATTCACTCTGCAAAAACCTTACGCCCTCATTGCTTTCCATGCGCACTATGATAAGGCATTTTGAGGCGATGTTCAACATAGCCCCGGTCACTTTCATTTAATGCGAATATGTGATAGCATGCGCCTATGCAACTTAACGGCTCCTCCCTGACAGACAAATCCTGTCATGACGCTCAGGACAGCTCAGAAACGCCCGGTGATGACATGCCCATGGATATGGCGCAGGAACTTTCTCCCTCCGATTTCAGCCCCCTGGACCCTGAGGAGGTGGCGCTGTACATATCCCGCGGCGGTCCGCTCTCCTGCATGGACGGGCATTTCGAGGAGCGTCCGGGCCAGATAGGGCTTCTGAGGAACGTGTGCATCGCATTCAATGATTTTAAAATCGGCGTGTTCGAGGCGGGCACGGGAGTCGGAAAAAGCTACGCGTATCTTCTTCCCGCCATGCTGTGGGCGCTGAGGAACAAGGAGCGCGTGGTAATCTCCACCGGCACCATAAACTTACAGCAGCAGCTCATAGAGAAAGACATTCCCGCCGCGCAGAAAATAATCGGTAAGAGGATAAAGGCAGTTCTGGTCAAGGGAAGGCAGAACTATGTGTGCCTGAGGAGGCTGGAGGATGCGCGCATGGAGCCTGACCTTTTCGGCGCTGACCCGGAGATTCTGGAAAGGCTCGGCGAGTGGGCAATGACTAGCGGAACCGGGAGCAAAAGCGACCTGTCCTTCCTTCCGCCCGACAGCGTATGGACTCTCGTTAACAGCGAGAGCGACGGATGTCTGGGGGGCAGGTGCAAATTCCGGGAGAGCTGCTTTGTTCTGAAGGCGCGAAGGCAGGCGAGCGACGCCGGCATACTTGTGGTGAACCATCATCTTCTGTTCGCGGACATAGAGAGCCGCATGAGCGGTGCGGGATACGATGACGCCGCAGTGCTCCCGCCGTACAGGAGGCTCGTGCTTGACGAGGCCCACGGAATAGAGGACAGCGCCACAAGTTTTTTCAGCGAGAGCATCACGCGCTTTAAAGTGATGAAGCAGATAAGCCTTCTGTACAGGAGGCGCGGCGGAACTGCGGCAGGTTTTCTGGTGCAGATAACGGCTCTGTCAGCCGCCGCAGACAGCATGGACAAAGCCGCCGCGGAGATAAACGCCGTAAAGGAAATCCTCTCCGAGCTTGACGTGATAGGCCTTGAGGACATGGGCGATGAATTTACGGCCCGCATACAGCCGGCCGCGGCGGAGCGCTTCACGAACACGATGGCGGTTCTGGGCAGGCTCAGGACAAGCCTGGGGCGCTTCACAGGTTTCGTGCGCGAGGTGATAGACGGCATCGCCGAGGACGACAGGGACGTTCCGTGCGTGTGGGAGGCCAGGACCGTCCTCCGCAGGCTTGAGGGCATTGTAAGGCTCGCTAAGGATTTCATTGAGTGGAGCGAGCACGAGGACACCGTGTTCTATCTGGAGCGAATGAGGCTTCCCCCTAGGCGCGCGGGAGAGGTCCCGGTCACTTTCATACAGCTGGTGAAAACTCCGCTTGACATAGCCCCTCTCATGAACACCGGCGTGTTCGAGCCCATGCGGAGCGTTGTGTGCACCAGCGCCACCCTGCGCACGGGCGCATCGTTCGGCTACTGGATGCGGCGCACGGGGATTTCTTTTATAGAGGACGGACGGCTTCTGGAGGGGGCTTACGAGTCGCCTTTTCCGTACAGAACTAACGCGCTCTTCGCGGTCACAAAAGACGCGCCTTTCCCCGACAGCCGCATGTTCCAGTCCTACATAGAGGCATCGCTCCCCAAGCTAATACTGGCGTCCGGGGGAAGGACGCTGGTTCTTTTCACATCCTACGAGAGCCTCAGGGGCGCGTATAACTCCTGCATGTCACCGCTTGCGGCAGGCGGAATAACGCTTCTGAAGCAGGGTGACGACGACCGTTTCAGGCTCCTTGAGAATTTCAGGGACGACAGGACAAGCGTGCTTTTCGCCACCGACAGTTTCTGGGAGGGCGTGGACGTTCCGGGTGAGAGCCTGAGTCAGGTCATAATCGCAAAGCTGCCGTTCGCTGTGCCCAACGACCCTGTTTTCGAGGCCCGGGCCGAGGCGGTGGAGAAAAGGGGAGGCTCGTCGTTCATGGAGCTCAGCGTGCCCCAGGCAGTGATAAAATTCAGGCAGGGTTTCGGAAGGCTTCTGCGCCGCGGAGATGACAAGGGCGCCGTGGTGGTCCTTGACCGCCGCATAGTCGAGAAAGCGTACGGCAGGCAGTTCACGGGGAGCATACCGCCCGCACGCAGGATGTACGCCCCGCTTGATGAGATAGTTGGCGCCGTAAGGGATTTCCTGGGACTTTAGCGGGCTTGATCATTGAGTCAGGCTAGGATTCCCTCAGACCCGCCGTTATGTATCCGCGATTGAATTTTTTACCGTCCGATTGTATAATCTTCTCATGCTGAGTTTTCTGACCCTGATTTGTCTTTTCAGCGCGATAGCGTTTCCTACGCTGATGCTGTGCATTGTCTATCCATTCAGCCGCAAGGCCGCGCTGTTCTGGTCCAATTACATCACCGTTCACACAGACCGCGTGGTGTTCGCCATCCTCCGCTATTACCGCCATTTCAACTATCTGCCTGACAAAAAGAGCATGCGCGGATTGCCCGGGCAGTTCCTTGTCATATCGAACCATCAGAGCCTTCTGGACATAGTGCTCTACCTGCGCTACTTCGGCGGGCTCAGGACCAGATTCGTGGCCAAGGACAGTCTGGAGATGGTTCCCATGGTGGGAAAGATGCTTAAGAGCCAGCAGCACTGCATGATTCCCAGGAAAGGCGCGCCGTCTGTGGCCATGAGGGAGCTTGAGAAATTCGGGAACAGGGTGGTGGAGAGAAATCAGATACCGGTCATTTTCCCGGAGGGCACGCGGAGCCGCGACGGGAATCTGAGCGCGTTCTATGCCGCGGGATTCCGGCGTCTGGAGGAGACTATAAGGCTCCCTGTGGTGGTGTGCGCCATAGACGGCGGATGGAGGCTTTCCCACATACGGACCATAATGCAGAATCTTAAAAGAGGCGCGTACCGGGTCAAAGTTCTGAAAGTTTATCCCGCCCCCCGGTCAAAGGAAGAGGAGAAGCATATACTGGAGGAGTCAAGGACCCTTATACAGGGCCAGCTGGACGCATGGAGGGCACTTCCTGCGGGCTCCCTGGAGATTTAGATTCCGCGCTCTCTCAGGCGGAGACGGTCCGTCATGCGCGAATGCGCGGCGCCGCGCTGTACAATGCCGCGCCTAAAATGATATAATCGCCTTACATTTAGGAATCATTAGGAGGATTCTATGGAAAAACTGTTTAAGCTGAGCGAGCGCGGCACAACCGTAAGCCGCGAGATTATCGGCGGCATCACCACGTTCCTTGCCATGGCATACATCCTTGCCGTGAACCCCGGAATACTTTCCGAAAGCGGAATGGCATGGGGCTCCGTCTTTACGGCTACTGCGGTCTCCGCGGCGGTCGCGACGCTTGTAATGGCTTTCTTGGCGAACCTTCCTGTGGCTTTGGCCCCGGGACTTGGTCTTAACGCTTTCTTCACTTACACTGTGGTCATAGGAATGGGCTGCACGTGGCAGCTCGCCCTGACTGCGGTGCTTCTGGAGGGCATACTGTTCATAGTGCTCTCTGTCTGCGGCGTGCGCGAGGCTATAATCCGCTCCATACCCGAGAGCCTCAAGAAGGCGGTCGCGGTCGGAATAGGTCTTTTCATAACGATTATCGGTCTTGTGAACGCAGGAATAGTCGCCACAGACACGGGAACTCCCATAGGCTTCGTGAACTTCACCATGGCGAACAAAGCCGCCATCGTGGCTGTCATAGGACTTATAATAACAATCGTGCTTTACACGCTTAATGTTCCGGGCGCCATACTGATAGGAATCATAGTCACCACCGTGGTCGGAATCCCGTTCGGCGTGACGGCCGTCCCCGATGACTGGAAACCGTTCAGCGTTCCATCGGCACCTCACTTTTTCGCATTCGATTTCAAGGGCATCGCGGTTGACCCTGCAAGCGGCGCGTTCTCCATGGCAGTGCTCGGGAAATTCCTTGTGATTTTCATCACGTTCCTTTTCACGGATCTTTTCGACACCATCGGTACGTTGCTGGGCGTGGCGGAGCAGGGAAACCTTAAGACAGAGAGCGGCGAGGTCCAGAACGCAAAAGGCGCCCTGCTGGCCGACGCTGTGGGAACCGTATGCGGCGCATGCCTCGGAACATCCACGGTCACAAGCTTCGTGGAATCATCAAGCGGTGTCGCGGCGGGTGCGCGCACTGGACTTGCCAGCGTTGTAACTGCGGTCCTGTTCCTTCTCTCGCTTTTCCTGAGCCCGCTTTTCTTCCTGATTCCCAGCGCCGCCACTGCCCCCGCGCTTATTTTCGTGGGCTACCTTATGATGAAGAGCGTGGTGGACATTAAGTTCAGCGATCCCACAGAGGGCATCCCCGCGTTCATAACGATAATGGTCATGCCGTTCTCGTACTCCATAAGCAAGGGAATCACATGGGGCATCATAAGCTATGTGATAGCCAAGTGCGCAGGCCGCAAAGTCAAGGACATCCCTGTGGTCACATGGGTCCTGGCCGCCATATTCCTAGCGGACATAATCTTTGAGGCGCTCAAGTAAAATAGCCCTGCAATAGACAGCAATCATACGCCCCACATCGCTTTCATCAGCATGCGGGGATTTTTTTTTGAGGACTGAGCGGCTTCATGAACGAACGTTAGTTCATAATAAGTATGAGAGTGTATGAGATTTCAGACTTGTATTGCCGAACGGTAGTTAGATAGAATCCACGTGTGCCCGCTTACGGTCGTAAGCACAGCGCGCGCCGGGATGAATCAGGGCAGAAAAAAACGCGGAGCACAAGGCTCCGCGCTTTCTGTGGCCGCTGGAATGCTATAGGTTCCCTGTGAGCCACTCCTTGAAGCTTTCGTAATCTTTTTCCATGGGGATGGCCCTGTCAGGGAGGGAGAGCACTCTCTCAAGCCTGTCGGGCATGCTGGGCTCGCGGCCTATCACATCCGTGACCGTGGCTCCGAATTTGGCGGGATGAGCGGTCTCCAGGATTATGCCCACGGCCCGCTTCTCCGCTATGGTCTCGGCCCAGCCGGGAATGTTGGCGGAAAGCCCGGGCTTTGATGTGTCGGTCTCGGCGTTTCCTGCCATCAGCCTGTCCATGCCTCCGTTCCTTATCTCATCCCACGCGCTCCACGCAACGGCCCCATGCGGGTCGATTATGTATCCTGTCTTCTCGTGGCATTTCTCTATGCCTTTCTTTGTGCCCTCATCGTCAGTCCAGTAGCTTGCGAAAAGGCTCCTCACCTGATCCAGGCTGTACATATACGCTATGCGCTCGTAATTGCTGGGCGCGCCCACGTCCATGGCGTTTGAGAGGGTCTCCACCGAGGCGCGAGCCTCATACCTGCCTGTGGAGATCCAGTCCGGCACAGTGTGGTTTGCGTTCGTGGCGGCAACGAAACCTGCTATGGGAGCGCCCATCTCGCGCGCTATGAGACCCGACGTCAGGTTCCCGAAATTTCCGCTAGGCACCGTAACTATTATGGCGGGATTCTCTATCTTTGAGTCGTGCGGAATCCTGTTCCTTACCACGAGCGATGAGTACATGTAATAAAAGCTCTGCGGCAGGAGACGCGATATGTTTATGGAGTTGGCGGAGGAGAGCCTGAATCTCTTCCTGAGGTCCGCGTCGGTGAAAGCAGTCTTCACAAGCCTCTGGCAGTCATCGAACGTGCCATTTACTTTTAGCGCGCGCACGTTTCCGTCAAACGTGGAGAGCTGCTTCTCCTGCAGGGGGGATATTTTTCCGTCAGGATAGAGGATGGTGACGTCTATGCCGGGAACATTATGGAACGCGCTTCCCACGGCGCTGCCCGTGTCGCCGGACGTGGCCACAAGGATGTGCAGGTTGTCATTCTCCCCGCGGTTAAAGTACGCCATGACGCGGGCCATGAACCTGGCTCCGAAATCCTTGAAAGCGCACGTGGGACCGTGGAAAAGCTCCAGGACGTAGGTTATTTTGTCTATGGGCACCACCTGCGCTGTAAAAGGATAAGCGTCCTGGATTATGGACTGCAGGTCGGAGTCGGAGATCTCACCCTCCACGTAGGGCTTTGCCATCTCGTACGCAACCTCCCTGAATGACGGCTCGGGTGACCTGCTTATGAACGCCCCGTCCAGTCTTGGGAATTCCACGGGAACATACAAACCGCCGGTTTTCGCGCTCATGCCGTCCACAACCGCCTGCTTGAAGCTCACCTGAGCGGATTTATCTCTTGTGTCAGTGTAAACCATTTTGTTATCCTTAGTCTCAATATCCTAAAAATTTGAGGGAAATAGAACTTCGCTATACTAGCAGAAAAGGGGCATGTAGTCTAGTGAGCGGTACCGCGCCGCTGCAGGTCCGGCTCCTACGCAGGGGACACCAGGGATGCGAACACCATTACGGAAGCGTTGTACAGGAAGTGCGCCGTCCAGCCTGCGAAAACCGAGCCTGTCCTAAGATAGCATGTCCTTAGCACCACGGCAGAGATGAGGGCGTTTATCACTCCGAGCACTCCAAGATAGCGGTGCGCCAGAGCGAAAATCACTATGCCTGCCAGCTCCAGAACAAGGCGAAGGACTGCCTTTTTTCTGCCTGATGCCGCACCCGCATTGAAAAAAAACATCAGCGACCCGGGCAGGTACTCGCGGTACAGGACCTCCTCAAAAAAAGACGCGCACAGGAAAGTGACCATTAGCCTTGCCCATGCGGCCGGTGAGCCTCCCGCGGCAGAGAGCTCCATGGCGTCAGGCATTATGCCGGGAAAAAATACGTAAAGCGCCTCAAGCACTGCGTACTGTATGAGCAGTATCCCAAGCGTGAGCGGCGTCCACCGCATGAACGAGACCATGCGCCTGAACCTGCCGGCCCCGGGACTTTCGCCATCAGCGCCTGCTTCTGCGGCCGCACCATGCTCTTCCCGGGACTTTTCTCCGCGCGCTAATGAACGATTCTGCAAGAGGAGGACCAGGGCTATGAGGGCCTCCACCAGAGCGGGCCGCAACGAAAAATCCGCCGCGCTTATAATGCCGCCGCTTGATTTTACGAATACGGGGGGAAGGAGAAGCACTAGGAATATCAGGATGAATTCCAGGACAAGTAGTGTCTTTTTCATACGAAATGTGATAATATATTCATCGTATAATAAACAAAGAGAGAGGTCAAGTTAACTTGCATGTGGCTGTTCCAGTGCTCATAGCATCGGGCGTGATTCTGGTCGCTGTGCGGCTGCTGGTAATCTACAAGGGAAAAATAGATTTTTACTCCAAGGGAACTGACATGGGTTTCCGCGCGGGGGAGCTCAGGGCGCTGTGGCGGCTCGCCAAGGAATGCGACCTGGATGAGCCCCAGGCGCTTTTTGTGTCCGTGAACGCGCTGAACAGCTGCATAGCCACGGTAATATCGCAGGCGCAGAAAGACGGCACCGAGCAGTCGGAGAACGTGCAGGCGTTCCTGTCCAGGCTCTATGATTACCGCACGCGCATAACGCTGGAGTCTGACCGCAGGAAGGGGATAGAGAGCACCAAGTATCTGGCGGAGAGGCAGAAAGTAAGCGTGGTGCTAAAAGGGCAGGGAGTTTTCTCGGCAAGGATACTCAGCGCGGGAAGGGATCTCATACTAAGCCTTCCCACCAGGTTCAACCCCAAGACCGAGAGCCTCTTCTTCCTGAAGCCCAAGGACTGGGAGGGAAAGTCAGTCTCCGTGTACCTGTGGAGGAAAGGTGACGCGGGCTACGCGTTCGACACACAGGTGACGGCATCCGGCACTTACAGGGCGCAGCCTGCGCTGTTCCTGCGGCACACAGACAAGCTGGACCGCTCGCAGAAACGGCAGAGCATACGCGCCGTGTGCGAGATATACGCGCAGATGTACATGATAACCGGCCCGGACGTGGACTATGAGCGGGTGGAGGAGGAGCCGGGATTCCGCTGCTTCCTGGAGGACATAAGCGAGGACGGCGCCATGATACGCATAGGCGGAAAAGGGCGCAGCAACGTGCAGATAAAGCTCCAGTTCACTCTGGGCGGAACGCTCATCATTATGCACGGCGTCATACGCGCTGTGGAATTCAACGCCGCGCTTGACCAGAGCAGGCTCCACTTTGAGTGCACGCACATATCGCCCGGCATGAGGAACGCGGTGCTGACTTACGTGTACAACGTCATGCCGCCGGAGGAGCAGGAGATTCACGACGCGCTCATGCGGCTGGAGGAGGATGACGGAGCGGAGGCTGAGGAAAATCATTCTGCGGAGGAGAATCCTCGTCCGCCCCTTGAAAATGCCGGGAATTCAGATACAATTACTATAGGCGAGTATAAACCTGCTGATGACGGGGAACCTGACCGAACAGGTCCCGCGCAGGAATAGGAGTTGAACTGTGTCGGACGCAAAAAACTTTTTTTTAATCTACGCTTTGATTCTGGCGCTTCCGCTTTCCGCGAGGGGCACTGACCCTGACCGCGCGCGCTATCTGCTGGGCGACATCCGCGAGAAAACCGCCGCCGTGGAAAGCGCGGCACAGGGCGGAAACGCAGAGCTTGCGGCAGAGGCGCTGGACTTCGTACTTCAGGAGTACCACACACTGGGCGAGGACGAGGGTGTCATATCGCTGGCCATAGCAAGCGTGAGGGCTTTGTCTGACCTTGCGGGCACGGGCGAGCAGCAGGCGGTGTCGGCCCTTCTGGGAAAAGTGTTCTACACGTTCCATGACAGCGCGCTCAGGATAGCCGCTCTCACAAGCCTTGCGGCCTTTCCGTCCGCGGGCAACGTGTCCATAATAAACGCCTACGTGTCGGAGAAAGTGCAGTCTGGCGCGCCCATGGACGACGTTCTTCTGGCCGCCATAAAATCGCTTAAAACCATAGGAAACAGAACGTCATTCAACCTGCTTTTCGTGGCGGACCTGCTCGGAATCTGGAGCGATTACAGCGACGCGCTGGCGGACTCTTACGGGCCCCTGGCGAACAGCTGCGGCAGGGAGATTCTGAATATCCTGAGCACAGTGTCCGTGGAGCAGAAGCTGGTGGTGCTGACGAACGTAGTAAAAAATCCGCATATTTCTGAAAAAATTCAGGGAGAAGTTGCGGAAAACGCGCTGTCGCAGGCTATATATACAGCAGGGGACTCACCGGAGCCTTCGGAAAGCCTCATAGGCCTGCAGCTTCTCTCGCTGCGTACCATAGCGGACACGCACTGGACCCGGGCATCGGACATGGTAACGGAATTCTTCTCCATCGCCAGAAATGAATTCGACGGCGGGAGCATAGATGCCGTGCAGTTCGCAGGGGTAATCAGAGACATAGCGTCCGTGGCATCCGCGGACATGGGGCAGGTGCTCTCGCAGTATCTTGACGCTCTGAACAAAAGCGCCGAGACCGGGACCATGCCGGAGGAGGTGGTGATTCTAGCCGTAATCAATGCTCTAGGAGGACTGGGCGACAAAGTGGCGTTTGACTACCTTCTGTACGTTACGTACCTGGATTATCCCGAGAAGGTGACGCAGGCCGCGAGGAACGCCCTCGCAAATCTCAAGTGGTAGACCATGTAAGACAGAAAATCACTAATCCCATAATAATATCCGCCCTTGCATGCGCGGTCCTGTTCTACACCGGCAGCGCGCGCATAAGGCCATGGCGCCCCGTAAGGACGCTTATTCCGCTGGAGAACGTAACGGGCTTAACGGGCCGCATAGTCTCGAATCCCGTAAGGGGCTACAGCGGCTCATATTACAGGACGCAGATACAGCTGGAGAGCGTGACAGGAGATTACGGCGGTCCGGGAAATGCTGTGTCCTCCGCTGGCGGGGTAGTCACGGTGAGCATTGACAGCGCAGTGGTGGAATCCCTTTATCCGGGAAAACTTTACTCCTCTTCCGGCGCCAGGGCGCTCATAGAATCAGGCGAGCGCGTGCGCTGCGCGGGAAGATTCAATCCAGTGACAGGAACGTTCATCGCCTACGCTACCGAGCACATAGGCCCGGGAGACGGCCTTGCAGGGCGCGTAATGCGACTTAGGGCGCTGGCAAGGCTTCAGTTCAAGAGGCTTATGTTCGCATGGGGGGAGGCGGGTGCGCTGGTGCTTGCGCTTCTTGCGGGAAGCAGGGAGTACACTCCCGGTAAAGTGGGGGACCTCTTCCGTGACGCGGGGCTGTCGCATGTGCTTGCGCTGAGCGGAATGCACCTCTCGTTTTTCTCGCGCGCGGCGGGAATGACAGGGACCAGAATCTTCGGGAGAAAGCACTCTCAGACAGTGCAGCTCATCGGAATACTTACGTTCGTATGGTTCGCGGGGCTCTCACCATCGCTTTTCAGGGCGCTCCTCTGCACGCTTCTTATGATGCTGGGCGCGCGGCTTTTTGTGTCAGGGCCGGACTTCCTGAGCGTGCTCGCGGCATCGTTCCTGATTCACTCGTGCATCTTTCCGCACCATATAAAGACCGCCGCGTTCATGCTCTCTTACGGAGCGCTCGCGGGCATACTCATAATATCTCCGCTCGTTACAGGAATCACGTCCTTTTTGTTCCCGCCCGGAACCGCATCCTCCTTAAGCGCGTCCTTCGGAGCGTTCCTTTCCACCGCGCCCATAAGCCTGAGTCTGTTCGGCATAATGACCCCAGTGAGCATTATCTCCTCCGTGCTTGTGACCCCGCTGATAAGCCTGTTCCTGGCGCTGTCTCTGGTGAGCATAATCCTGTGCCTTCTGATGCCTTTTCTTTTGCCCATGTTTGGCGCTATACTTGACGCGCTTTACCGCGCTATAATCTTTGCGGCGGGCATTTTCGCCCGGGCACCGCGCATCACATTCTGACGGAGACATTATGGAGCATCCAGACTATAATTCGCCTCTCTCAATCAAAGAATTCCTTGACGGCCGCGGAATGGCCATGCAGAAAAAATTCGGCCAGAATTTCCTGATAAATTCCGCGGCAAGGGAACGAATCGTATCGGCGCTGGAGCTGTCTCCCGGTGACAACGTATGGGAGGTGGGCCCGGGACTGGGATGCATGAGCGACTTGATTCTAAGGTCCGGCGCTAAGCTGACAGTGTTCGAGATAGACAGGGGCTTCTCTGGCGCGCTGCATGATTTTTTCTCTGATTACGAGAAATCCGACACGCTCAAGATAGTGCAGGGCGATGTGCTTAAAAACTGGGAGGCGGAGCTTATGCGTTCCTGCGGCAGCGGATCATGCATAAAGCTGTTCGGGAACCTTCCGTACAACATAGCGGCGTCTTTCATAGCCGACACCATATCCTCGGGCACGGTATTCTCCAGGTGCGTTTTCACCGTGCAGAGGGAGGTTGCGGAGCGCATGGCGGCAAGAGCAGGCTCCAGGGACTACTCCGCGTTCAGCGTCCTCTGCCAGAGATTCTATGACGTGGAGCTTCTTCCTGTCCTGGGCGCGGGGAATTTCTGGCCCAGACCTAACGTTGCCTCTCAGACCGCGGTCCTTTCTCCGCGCGGAAAAGACTCAGCGGGCCTGTCCGCCGTGGAGACAAAAATGTTCACAAGGACCGTCCACGCTCTTTTTTCAAGCAGAAGGAAAACCGTCGCGAACAACATAAAGTCAGTTCTACCTGAGGGCGCGGATGCCGAGGAGATTCTTGTAAAAAGCGGAATAGACCCGGGGTGCAGGGCGGAGAGCCTTTGCACAGATGATTTCAGCGTATTGAGCCTGAATCTCTCATCTGCTACAATGGGCATGTCTACGTGAGGAGAAAATTGGATACTTTCACAGAGAGCACCGCGGACATAGCGCGGAATTTGGCACGCATAAGAGATGAGATTTCCTCTGCGGAGAAAGCCGCGGGCCGCGCGGAAGGCAGCGTGAGGCTGTGCGCCGTAAGCAAATTCCATGGCGCGGATAAAGTCCTGGCGGCGCTTTCGTGCGGGCAGATGCTTTTCGGCGAGAACCGGGTGCAGGAGGCGCGCGATAAATTCGAGTCGGTGCGCATGACGTTGACGCGGGAGGACCCGTCAGCAAATCTCCCCGAGCTTCACATAATCGGCCACCTGCAGACAAACAAAGTCAAAAAAGCCGTGGAGATATCAAGATGCATACAGTCAGTGGACAGCGTGGAGCTGCTGCGCGAGATAGAGAAAAGATGCGGGCAGCTTGAAAAGAGCATAGACGTGTTCCTGGAGCTTCGCACGGGCGAGGACTCAAAAAGCGGATACGCGGAGTCCGCTTCTCTGATTGAGTCAGCAAGGAGCATTGCGGAAGGCCTTTGTCCGCACGTAACCCTGCGCGGTCTTATGACCATGGCGCCGCTGACCGATGACACGGACCTGATAAGGAATTCTTTCAGGACATTGCGGCGCCTTAAAGATGAGATAAACTCCCTCTTCCCGGACCTGCCGCTCACGGAGCTCAGCATGGGAATGAGCGCGGACTTTAAAATAGCCGTGGAGGAGGGGAGCACCATGGTGCGGGTAGGAAGCGCCATTTTCGGCGGACGCGGAACCGCCGCTTCCCCCGGGGAGGTTTCAGTAAATGCATAGGAAAACGGCCGTTCTTGTTCTGGTTCTCATGTCCTCATTTTTCCGTTCAGGGCTTTTTGCCGCTGACGGAGTGCCCGAGCCTTACGTTCCCGGCTCATTCCCGCAGTGGGCCTATGATCTCAGGCGCACGGAGGTAATCACGTTCGGCTCCCTTCCGCTTGTGACCATTGGAGTCAGCCTTGCATACGGCGGGATTCTTTATGCGAACGGCACGCTGAGCAGTTTCCCGAACCCGCTGAATTCCGCATCGGGCTCATTCACTCGGGAGCAGCAGGTAGCCGTACTGGGCATATCGCTCGCGGCCAGCGCGGTACTGGGGCTGACCGATCTGGGGATAACGCTCATACGCCGGCATAACCGCTCGGCACGGCTCAGAAAAATACAGCAAGGAAGAAACCGCCCGTATGTGACCCCGGTTTTTCCTGACGAAGCGGACATCGTCTCCCCGCCAAAGGAGGACGGCTCCGCCGGAACCGAGGCAGACAATGCGGACATTGATGTAAATCCGCCCGACCTGCCTGACAGCGAGATGCTCACCCTTCTGCCGTTTCCGCCTGTAGTTCTCCGCGGACTGGAAAATTTAAATGCCGGCATTTGATTTTACAGTCCCCGGCGACTGCACAAAATCCACGCGCATTGACAAGTATGTCTCTGAGATTCCGGGGGGCATCAGCAGGAGCCATCTGAAGGCATGCGCCACGGAGATTCTTGTGAACGGCAAGGACGCTAAGCTCTCGCACAAAATAAGCGCGGGCGACTCCGTGCAGATCCGCTGGCAGGAGAATATCCCGCAGGACATAGAGCCCGAGGACATTCCGCTAAGAATAATATACGAGGACTCCGATGTGTGCGTCATAGACAAGGAGCAGGGGATGGTAGTCCATCCCGCGGCGGGCAACTGGAGCGGAACGCTCGTGAGCGCGCTTCTGTGGCGGTACAAAAAGTCAGCCATACAGAACGCCGGGGATGAGACGCAGCTGAGGCCCGGCATAGTGCACCGCCTGGACAAAGACACAAGCGGTGTCATGATTACCGCAAAGAACCACGCCGCGCAGGAATTCCTTTCCGCCCAGTTCAGGAACCACAGGACGCTCATAAAAGAGTACATCTGCATCTGCACGGGAAGGCCCCCTCATCAGCACGGGCTCATCACCGCAGGCCTTGTGCGCGACCCCAAGGACAGGAAACGCTTTGTGGCGACGCAGGATGACGCGCGCGGAAGGCGTGCCGTCACCGCATACAAGTGCATCGCGTGCTACGGAAATTATTCGCTCATGAAAGTCCGCATATACACGGGGCGGACGCATCAGATACGGGCGCACATGCGCTTCCTTAACTGCCCTGTTCTGGGAGACCCGGTTTACGGCCGCAGGGACCCTGGCTTCCCGTCCGCAAGCCTGATGCTGCACTCGTACAGGCTCACCATAACTCTTCCCGGGCACACCGTGCCATCCGTGTTCCGCGCCCCTGAGCCGGAGCGTTTCAGGAAGACGGTCGCCGTCCTTAGAAAAAGGCATAAAAAATTCATCATGCCCAAGGATTATTAGCGTGAGTGTGAATTCCGCGGACATTCCGCCAGACGGAAAAAATGCCGGTCCCCGCATAAAAATCCTGCATGAGCCCTGCGCAAAGGAGCCTTTCGCCGTAATCGTAAAGCCCAGAGGGCTTCCGTCCGCGCCGCTCAGACAGGGGGATGACTCCGCGTACACGCAGGCCGCGCGTCTGTACCCGATTCTAGATGAGGTGCAGGGGAGGAAAGCCGTGGAGCACGGACTGCTTCACCGGCTGGACACCGACACGGAGGGGCTTCTGCTTTTGGCCGCGGACCAGGATTTCCATGACGCCATGCTCGCTTTTCAGGCGGATGGTAAATTCATAAAGACATACACGGCGGACTGTCAGATAGAGCCTGACTGTACCCGCAGACTGGGAGGATTCCCCGCGAACGATGCCGGAATAAAACTAGAAACGTTATTAACATGTATGCATAAGTATACTGTATCGTCCGAATTCCGCTTTTTCGGTCCGGGGAGAAAGAGCGTCCGGCCTGTAACGGGCGGCGGGAATTCATACGCGGACAGAAAAGCCTCAGGCACGGTTTACTCCACACGGATTTTAACGGAGCAGACCGGCCCCGGAACCGTCAGGGCCACGTGCGTCATAAGCGCGGGGTTCAGGCATCAGGTACGCTGTCATCTGGCCTGGCTGGGGCTTCCTGTGAGGGGAGACCGCATATATAACCCCGTATGCGGGCAGGGTGACTTCCTGCATTTCTGGGCCAGCGGAATGGAATTCCCTGACCCCGCCGGAAGCGGAAAGCTCTCGTTCCGCATGGACGTGCCGGCTTAAGTTCCGGGCATAAAAAAAGCCGCTCCGTTTAGGAAGCGGCTCTCTGCCCAGAACAAGACTTGAACTTGCACACCCGGAAAGGCTCTAGTACCTGAAACTAGCGTGTCTACCAATTCCACCATCTGGGCAAAACTTACATGACGCATATTACATCAACTGCAGGATATTGTCAACCGAGCGGGTGATTTTTTTCACGGAATGCGGGCCGCTCACACAGGATTGCAGCGGTATATTATTACACCCACTATGGCTCCCAGGATAATCACGCTCACCACGAAAAGCCATGCGGGCGCGCCGTCACCGGACTGCTCCGCGCTCCTTTGCTCGTGCTTTCTGAACGCGCTTTTTATTTTCCGCCGGGACCTGAGCGACAGGCGGTGCCTGAGGCCGTCCAGAGTTCCCTCGTCAGCGCTCCGGCTCTCAGGGGCGCCGTAAATGTCCTCGTGCGTCATAGCGTAATGGCAGCGGGGGCAGCCGTCCTTGAAATCCCTTACGGTGCCCAGTTTGCCGCACTCCGGGCATCTTACGCTGGAGAAGAATTTACCGCACTTGGGGCAGAATTTGGCCCTGGCGCCGACCTCCGCGCCGCAGTTCTCGCAGAAATATTTCGCAGACTTTTTCTGATCGTCCATAGGAAATCCGCTCACTCAGTGCCCAGGTTGTCTACCGTGTAATCGTAAATCTGCCATATCCCGTCGCGCTGCCGCACATAGTAGGTGTAGCGCTTCCGCTCCGTGAACGTCTCGTTCTTGAACCACTCTATGACTTTCACGGTGCCCTCGGTCTGGGAGTAGGTGGTCGTGTCTATGACAAAGCGGTGCGGTATTGACACTATGTCGCCGTCTATGCGGTTCTGCATGAGGTCCGCCTTGAAAGAGCGCAGCATCTCATTCCTTTCGTCCGCGCCCACGGAGTTGTACCGCCTTCCTCTGGACGGATCGCGCTTCAGCATCTCCTCCAAATCCATGTACAGGAAGAACTGGTCCCACAGGCTCTTCTGCCGCGCCACTATTGTCTGCTCTATGACTTTGTCCGGGCTTATGGCCTCTGGCTGAAGTATGCTGGCTGCCTCCGCCTGCACGGGAAGCATGGAGCTTGTCGCGGCGGCGGGGGCGGGCCGTACCTCCAGACTCAGCCTGTTCGAGGCAATCTGCACGCTCCTGTTCCTGTAAAGCTCGGGATAGAAAGTGAGCTTCACGTAATAAATGGACGGGTCCGCTATCTCCAGATAGTCCTTTAGATTCTCCACGAAAGAGTACTCCTCGCCGGGCTCAAGCGATATCTCCCTGAAATACACTGTCTGGTTGGTGGTGCGCTTTCTGGTGAGTGCGGGGGTGGCGGGAAGCTGGACGTTCTTAACGTTGAACGCCGAGAAATCTATGGAGAACATGCGGTCATCCGCCAGCTTGAAGCGCAGCGTGTCGCTCCCGGAGTTGCTCACGGTTATGTGCACGTACACGGGATTGTTCTCGGAGTCTCCCGGATAGTACATGGTGCGGTCATAGAATCTTATGCTTACGTCAGATTTAGGACCGTAGCCGCCGGATTCCTGGGCCGCCACAGACTGGGCAAAAAGCACTAAAACCGCTATAATCACGCTGTATGTACGTCTCACGTCACAACTCCTTATGGGGTCCTGATTTTAAACATGAACCTGCATACAGTATCGGCAAAATATGAGAAATACATTATCTGCAAATTCACTCACGGAAAGGCTTGAGAGGTGGCGTGACTTCAATGACGCGGCACTGGAGCTCGCGGGGGACAGCTCCTCCTCGGCGGACATAGAGGGCCTTAAGGGAAGCCTCACGTCCTTTTTCACCGCCAGACTCATAGGCGCGTGCGAGATGCGCGCGGTCCGTGAGGCACAGCGCACCGGCTCCGAGACAAAGCACGGCGACTACGTGATAATAACCGTCACGGACAAGGACGCTGACGAGTGCGAGTCTGACCTGGCAAGCATACTGGGCGATACGGCCGGGGCGGAGATTCACAAGATTCCGTGGTGGGGGGTGATTCCGTACAGGGCCGCCGCAAGGAACGCCGCGGTGTTCGGGCAGAGGGCAGGCGCGCTCTCAAAGCTCGCCATGCAGAATTCCTGCGACAGGCCCCGTGTGTTCATAACCAGCCTGCGCGCGCTTCTGTCTCCTGTTCCGCCCCCGGAATACATAAGGTCCCTTTCCGTCACGCTCAGAAAAGGCCAGCAGATAGACACCGTGTCGCTGGCGGACAGGCTCACCGGGCTGGGATACATGCGTGTCCCCCGCGTGGGAATGAGGGGCGAATTCGCGCTTCGCGGGGAGGTGCTAGACATTTTCATGCCGGGAGACGGCAGCGCGGTGCGCGTAGTGTTCGACTTTGACCAGATTGACCAGATAAAAAGCTTTGACGCTGAGACACAAAGCGCCTCAGCCGAGAGGTTCGATCGCATAACGCTCCATCCCATGAAAGAGGTGATATGGACGGAGGACCTGGTAAGAAAGCTCGGCGATGAGCTAAGCGCGGCAAACGAGGGCGGCATAGAGAATGACTTCGCCTCATACGACGCCAGAAAACGTACCACGGCATCAGCGGCGGACGGTGACAGGAAAGCGCCCGCAGAGAATACGGTCGCAGCGGAAAAAGATGCCTCGCGGGAGCAGATTCCCTCCGGGACAGGCGTCCGTCTTGCGTTCACCAGGGACGCCCTCAGGCAGAAAGATGCGCTTCTGGAGGAGCTCATGTCCTCAGGAGGCGGGGAGGGCGAGGAGCTGTTCTACGGGCTTCTCTGGGATAAAAAGCATTCCGTGCTGGATTATGTCCGTGACGGCACCCCTGTGATATGCTATGACTGGGACAGGCTCAAGAACGCCGTCATGGCGCTAAGGAACGAGTATGAGGTCTCATACCGCACGGCAAGGCTTTCCATGCCAGTCCTTCCTCCAGCCGACATGCTGCTGGATTTCAGGCGGCTGGGCGAGGAGACAGGCCGCGTGCTCCGCTTCCGCTCGCTGGAGACAGAGGAGAATGCAGTGTCCGCGGACTCAGGGCTCAGGATAAAGACGTACCGCATGCAGTGCGAGACAAGCCGCAGTTTTTTCGGGAACATAAATTATTTCAAGGAGGAGCTCAGGTCGCTACAGGGCCAGGGCTGGCGCATATATATTTTCGCAGACAACGCAAACCAGAGCCTCCGCATAAAGGAAATCCTCAAGGAATTCATCGACGCTGACGGGCAGGATACAGACACCTCGTTCTATCCCGTGCAGGTGCTTCCTCTGGCCATAAATGAGGGATTCTCGGTTACAGACGAGAAAATCCTCGTGGTGCAGGAGAACGAGATTTTCGGCCGCAGAAGAAACGCCCCGGCGTCCACGCGCCGAGCGCAGAGCCACGCCATAGACACTTTCGTGGAACTAAGCCCCGGAGACTACGTGGTCCACGTGAACTTCGGTATCGGCCTTTTCAAAGGCATAGAGCGCGTCAAAACCAAGGGGTTCAGCCACGGGGAGCCTCACGGCGTGACCGAGCGCGACTACATAAAGCTTGAGTACGCGGACCAGGAGATAGCGTTTGTCCCCATAGAGCAGGTAAATCTGGTGCAGCGCTACATCGGAAACGAGAACGAGCGGCCGCGCCTTGACAAAATAGGCGGCAAAAGCTGGAGCGCGCGAAAGTCAAAGGTTAAGGCGCAGGTGGAGGAGATGGCCGAGAAGCTCATAGACCTTTACTCCAAGCGTCAGGCCTCGCGCGGATTTCCGTTCCCGCCCGACACAGAATGGCAGGCCGCATTCGAGGCTGCATTTCCATACGAGGACACGCCGGACCAGATTACTGCGGCCCGGGAGATAAAGGCAGACATGGAGAGACCCGTGCCCATGGACCGCCTTGTCTGCGGAGATGTGGGTTACGGAAAGACGGAGATTGCCATGAGGGCGGCGTTCAAGGCCGTGATGGGCGGAAAGCAGGTGGCGTTCATGGCGCCCACAACGATTCTGGCCGAGCAGCACTACGAGAGCTGCATGGAGCGCTTCAAGAATTTTCCCGTGACCATAGCGCAGATGAGCCGCTTCGTGAGCGCAGGCGAGCAGAAGAAGATTCTCGCGCGCCTTGCTAGTGGCGAGGTGGACATACTGATAGGAACCCACAGGATAATACAGAAGGACGTGATTTTTAAGGACCTGGGGCTCATGATAATAGACGAGGAGCAGCGTTTCGGCGTAAAGGACAAGGAGCGTCTAAAAGTCCTCAAGAACAACATAGACTGCCTTGCCATGAGCGCCACTCCCATTCCGCGCACGCTTCACATGAGCCTTCTGAAAATACGCGACATGTCTCTTCTTACCACGCCGCCACAGAACAGGCAGCCCATAGAGACTGCCATAGAGCCCTATGATGACGAGAAAATAGCGCGCGCAATACGGCGTGAGGCAGAGCGAGGAGGGCAAGTGTTCTACCTTCACAACAGGGTGGAGACGCTGGACGACACGCGCATAAAACTGGAGCGCCTTGTGCCGGAGCTGCTTATAGACGTGGCTCACGGGCAGATGAGCGCGGACGAACTGGACGACATTTTCCGCAGGTTCAAGATGGGCGGATTCCACGTCCTTGTGGCCACCACCATAATCGAGAACGGCATAGACATCCCCAACGTGAACACCATCATAATAGACCGCGCGGACATGTACGGAGTGAGCCAGCTGTATCAGCTGCGGGGACGCGTGGGAAGAAGCGACCGCAAGGCATACGCGTATCTTTTCTACCCGGAGAGCAAGTCCCTGTCTGAGGTGGCCATGAAGCGTCTCCAGGTTATATCGGATTTCACAGAGCTGGGAAGCGGATTTAAAATCGCCATGAAGGACATGGAGATACGCGGCGCCGGAAATCTTCTGGGACGAGACCAGAGCGGCGAGGTATGCGCGGTGGGGTTCGAGATGTACCTGAGCCTGCTAAGCGCCGCCATAGAGCGCCTTACCACAAGCGGATGGCACGCCCAGGAGGAAGTGCTTATGGAGCTGGAGTACACAGGCTTCATCCCCGACACATACATAAACGACCCGCAGACGAAAATGGAGCTCTACAAAAAGATAGCCGCCATAAGCTCGGAGCAGGAGCTCAGGTCCATGTACGCGGAATTCTTCGACAGGTTCGGGCCTGTGCCCGATGAGGTCGAGAGCCTGCTGAGCCTGGCCAAAATCCGCATAATCTGCGCGCGGCTCTCCATAAGCTCCCTTAAAGAGAAACAGGGCGTGGTCCACATTACGTTCAGCGATGTCTCCAAAGTGAGCATAAACAAAGTCCTGAGGCTCATAAAGCTTTCAGCGGGCCGCGTAAAACTGAACCCCGCGGCACCTGACCAGATTACGCTTCAGACAGGAAGCATAGATCTTGCAAGCAAGGCGGATTTCATAAAGGAGAAGCTGGAGGCCCTCGCATAGGGAGCGTCACAATTCCAGGCGGGGAGACCCCGGGAAAGGTGCCTTTTCCGTATATCTTTAACTTCTCATAATGTATATTCTGTCTACTTGTACACAGGGCATAACACGTATGTCCTAGCAAAGCTGATTGCCCGCCTGATTCTCCAAAACGATTTTTAAGCCGAAAGCAGAAATTCACAGGCGTGCAAAACTGCTTTTACTTACGTGTGAATGTCATGGAACAGGAAAAGATATTCTTGTTAATGATTGGGCAAAAAAAGGCTATTTGGTTTACATGAATGATTTAGATATGGAAAAAACACCTGCTGAAATGGTTACGCTCCAAATGCGGGTTAGCAAATCAGCAAGTGCTTATATAAATAATATAAAGAAAAAGTCTGATTTTGTCAATGATTTAGAAATTGCCTTCTATGTTCAAGGGGGAACTGCCTACGGCTTCACTCATAACGGAAAAATTCAAAAAATGGTTTCTGGCAATGAATAGAATACAACCTGTATATCTCATATCTAATTTCACTCAATTGGAAATAATGATACTCTAGGGCATCAGGTTTGAAATCTATTTTTACTGTAAATGTGTCGCTCTCAAAATTAGGGTCTACGGTTAAACTCTCGATGCTGCTATCATCAGTATAGTACGTGTTACCAACTTTATAAATTTGCAGCGGAGTGTCAAACCCAATGACGTCACCTTTTCTACCGTAAACTGGTTGTTCATATTTAATACCATTAAAATTCAAATAATAATAGTCATAGTTTGTACTGGAATACATCTGTGTGTCACCAAAACGAACCTCACCATAACTTTTTGCTGAAAATGTAACGCTATCCAGCAAGTCATATGATGTAGTAACCTTACGTGAGCATCGTCAACACAAAACCAATAGCGAGCGCTCTCAGAACCATGGAATTTTTTTTCATATTTTTCTCCTGTCTTTTTAAACTGAGGAAAATATACCCCCCACGCCTATTATGTCAAGTAAAATTGGCAGAATTTTTAAAAATGATTTTTTTGATTTCTCAGCGTGACTTTATCGCACGCGCACAAACACAGGAATCCGCTCGAGCGGCGCGTACACTCTCACTTCCCTATTTTTTCCCGTGCCGCTCCGCAAGTTCCGGATGCTCGCTGTAAAATTCACGGCTCTGCCTCATAAAATTCTCGCGGTCGGCTATGAGCTCCGCGTTTATTCTTGCTATCTCCTCGAACAGCGTGAAATAGGACACCGGGGCGTCAAACGAGTGGCCCTTTTCTTTCACGAAATTCCGGCTGTCCTCCCTCCAGGCCCTCTCGTCATGCAGTGTCCAGCCTGAGACCTGGGGCTTTGCGAGCGTGGCGGTTTTGCTGATTTCCATAATCTCCCACCACCTTGCCGAGAAGAATTCCTCCGCCACGAGCCTAAGCGCCTTGTCGCTTTTGGGGAGGCTCACGCTGAATTCCCGTCCGCAGACCCCGCTGAACGTCCCGTCAGGAAGCGATTTTCTCAGTTCACCGAAGGCTTCGCTTTTAAAGAACCCGTCTATCCTCAGGTCCTCCACGCAGTCACGGAAACGGATGCTGTATGATTGCCCCCACAAAGCCTCGCTCAGCGACTCCCTCTTGCGCTGCGTGGTGACAGGAAAAATCTGTGCCCGGAAAATGGCGAAGCTTTCAGGCAGGACGCCGTTCATGGCGCTCATGAAATCAGCCTCCAGCACAGGCTCGTACAGGTACGCGGTGGCCACCTCCTCACTCGAGGGAATCCCCAGGCACATTGCGGTTGCGAATTCCAGTCTCGGAAGCGGATTGAACCCTGCGGTGAAAACGAACGGCAGGCGGCTGCGTATTATGGCCTTGTGGAAAATCTCCACTTGTGAAAGATATGCCGTGAACTCGCCGCCGTTACAGCGCCTGAATGCGAAATTCACCCTGTAGAGCACGGGTATGTTCGCGGACGGACGCTCCGGGGGCACAGTGACAGTCTTATTTTCCATACATGGTGACAGAGATTCTACATCGCTCTGCTTATGCACTTTCACGGCGTCTTTCTGGTTACAAATTCCGCACTTATGGTTGCAGTCTGGCCGGCATTTCGGGGTCAGCTCATGGGACAGGGAGCGCTCCCATTCTTTTTTGTAGAAGCTTTTCGCGGGACCAAGGCTCACTCCCTCCCACGGAAGCGTCTCCTCCAGGCTCCATTCCCTGCAGACATAATCCTCCACGCTCCAGTCCACCCCGGAGAACACGGACTCCCATATAGGCCGGTTAGCCTTAAGGTGCTCGTCCCATGCGTCAAGCCTGGCACCTTTCCTGAACGCGCTCAGAATCAGCTCCCCCGCGCGCTCATCGCCGCGGCTCATAAGCCCCTCCAGTACAGTGCTGAACAGGTTGTGCTTCCCGATTTTGAATTTTCCCCGCGGCAGCGTCTTGTAAAGGTAGTCCAGCTTTCTCTGCGCCTCGTCAGGAGTAATCTGCCTTACCCACTGGTACGGTGTGTGCGGCTTGGGAATGAAAATCCCTACGCTCACGCTGCACTGTATCCTTGTGCGCCTCTGCAGGTCCAGCAGAAAGTCCGCTATTATCTCCTCCTCCCGCCTGGAGGCGCCGTCATCAAAATAGTCTCCGAGCGGAAGCCCTATCATAAAATAGAATTTCGCCGTGCTCCACCCTTTTGCCTTTGCCTCCCGGATTATGCTCTCCAGATGCTGGGCGTATACTTCCTTGTTAAGGCTCAGCTGCCACAGCTCGTCGGGAGTCTCCACCGCGAACGTCAGGCCGCTCCTGCGCACCGCGGAAAGTTTTTCCAGGACCGGGAGCGACATGCTGTTCACTTTGAGTGACGGCAGCTGGAACGAGACGTTATACCCTTTGTAGCGCGCGTTAAGCTCGTCCAGAAGGCCGCCTATGCCGGGAAAATCCGCGCTGCTCAGCGAGTTAAGGCTTATCTCCCTGTAGCCCGCGTCGAACACCAAATGGTCGATCTCGTCTATGATGAGCCGGCTGTTCTTTATTCTGGCGGGCCTGTAATAAATTCCGGCATGACAGAATCTGCACCCGTTGGGGCAGCCCCGCATAATCTCCACCACGCCGTGATCCTGCACGGGCTTAAGCGCGGGAAGAGGATAGTAAGATGGCACGGACGGTACAAGACCGAAGTCCGCCTGCACAGCGCGGCGCGCGACTTTGGCAGGGCTTTTTGTCCGGGTCCACATGAACGGCTTGGACTCTATCAGCGCCATGAGCTCGCTTCTCCCTGCCCCGGATTTTTTTAGCGCGGAAAGCTCCTCCGTAAGGGTAAAGAGCGCGGGCTCGGCCTCTCCTATCATTATGGCATCAAAAAAAGAGCCTATGGGCGCGGGATTAGTTACGCCGCAGCCCCCCGCTATCACTATGGGGTCATCCCTGCCCCTGTCAGCGCTCAGAAGCGGCACCCTGCCCGCCTCAAGCATGGCGAGCACCTCCGTGATTCCAAGCTCATATCCCACAGAGAATCCTATCATGTCGCAGGAGCAGAGCGGCATGCCGGTCTCCAGCGTGTAGAGCGGCACGTCCTTTTCCTTAAGCAGGCGCTCAAAATCCGTGTCGGGCGCGAATACCCTCTCGCATCTGATTCCGTTCCTGGCGTTCAGAGCGTTGTATATTATCTTAACCGCCAGGTTAGACATTCCTATCTCGTACAAATCCGGGAACGCCACCGCAAAGTTAAAGAATGTCTCGCCATCAGAGTGAGGTTTTATGATTGCGCCGTACTCTCCCCCCAGATACCTCGCCGGCGCCTGGACAGAGTTCAAAGACGCACCGAATACTTTAAGGGGCTCTACGGGCGGAAGATTATGTGGCATAGGGCGTGAAATCCAGCCGCCTGTTGTTTATGCTCATAAGAAGCCCCATGGCGGTCATGTTGGTGAGCAGTGCGGAGCCACCGTATGACAGGAACGGAAGCGGTATGCCTGTTATGGGCATGATTCCCATCACCATTCCCACGTTGACTATGAAGTGAAAGAAAAACATGCCCAGAATCCCGGAGGCTATGAGAGTTCCGTACACGTTCGTGGTCTGCCTGATTATATAGATTATGCGGAGAAGGATTCCCGCGAAAATCACGAAGAGCACTAGCCCGCCCACGAAGCCCATCTCCTCGGAGAAAATGCTGAATATGAAGTCCGTGCTCTGCTGGGGCAGAAAGCGGTAATGGCTCTGCGTTCCGTTTATGAAGCCCTTGCCCCAAAAGTTCCCCGAGCCTATGGCGATTTTGGACTGTATTATATTCCAGCCGGAGCCCCTGGGGTCGCTTGACGGGTCCACGAACACTATGAGGCGCTGAATCTGATACGGTTTAAGCACTTTTCCCGCAAGAAGAGACGCCACCAGCGCCGCGGTTATTATTCCTGCCGCACACGTGACCCAGTAAAAATAAGGCCGTTTGAGCAGTATTCTTCCCAGCAGGCCGATGAGCGTTATCATCAGGAAACTTAGCATTAGAATCAGCCGCAGCTTTATGTTCGTAAGGACAGAGAGAGCGGGAACCGGCTTCCTTAATATCTCCTCCTGCCAGATGGGAAGCACCGCGAGCAGGATTGTAAGGAATCCGAACGAAAGGACCAGCATTATGTAGCGCAGGGGAATTCCCGCCATGAAGCACATCACAAGGAAAATCGGGATGTACACGCTGGCCGTTCCCAGATCCGGCTGCAAAAGAATGAGACCTAGCGGCACCAGCAGTATGCCCGAGGCGCTTAGAAAACGCCTGAGAGGCTCCTCTTTCTGTGAGCGCTCCAGATACCAGGCGAGGAAAAGTATGAAAATGATTTTGCATATCTCGGACGGCTGTATGCCCAGGTCGCCTATGCCCAGCCAGCTTTTGGCGCCGTTGACCCTGCGTCCGAAAATCCTGGTGACAAGAAGCACCACGACCAGCCCCACGAAAAGATAGCGCGCATAGCGGTAGGTCCTGCGGTAATCATACACCGCGACCAGTATCATTATGACCGTCCCCACCGATGCCCATACAATCTGCTTTATGTACTCGTTGGAGACGTTCACGCCGCTTGAATTTATCCCCGATGAGAATATGAACAGTATTCCCGTGATGGTAAGGAAAATCACGCACAGAAGCAGAAAGTAGTCTATGTGCCCGAAAAATTTACTCTTCATTCCCTGCGGCCTCTCTGCTGCGTAAGATATTTGAACCCGAGCGCCTCTATGGCCTCCTCATAGGTCTGGTCATTGAATATTCCCTGTATGATGATGTTGGTGGCGTACGGCGCCCACCATTCCCAGTCGTTAACGGCCTCTACCAGAGTGACCACCACCACCTGCTCCTCGGGGGGCGCGTCATAAGGGGCGTATGCCGCCATCCATGAATGCCAGTGGTCCTTGCCCACGCCAGCCACCTCCGCGGTGCCGGTTTTTCCCGCTATCCTGACCGTCCTGTTGTGCATGGGATACACCGCGGTTCCGTCAGTTATCACATAGCGCAATGACTCCTGGACCTCTTTCCAGACTTCTGGCGCTATGGAGGACTCAAGCATGAGCTGAGGCCGCGTCTCCTGCTCCACATCTCCTGTGGCACCGTTCCTGACTTCCTTAAGGAAATGCGGCTTATACACTTTTCCGCTGTTGCAGACCATGGCCATCATGTTCGCGACGTGCAGCGGCGTGACGGTTATGTAGCCCTGCCCTATGGACATATTCATGGTGTCTCCGCCCATCCATTTCTCGTGCAGACGCCTCTCCTTCCAGCTGGCTGTGGGCACGAATCCCTCGGACTGCGCGGGCAGGTCTATGAGAAGGCTCTTCCCGAAGCCGAATTCCCGGGCATAGGAGCTTATGAGATCCACGCCCAGCTGCTGCCGTCCCACCTCCCAGAAGTATATGTCGCAGGACTGCGCCATGGCGTTCTTCATGTCAAGCCAACCGTGGCCGGGCACCCCTATGTGGCAGCGGAAAGTCCTGCCGCCGAATTCCAGGCGCCCCGTGCACTCCACTTTTTTATCAGAGGGAAAAGCGTCCTCCGCCAGCAGCGCCGTGCTCATTATTGTTTTGAAAGTGGATGCGGGAGGATACGCCGCGTTTATGGCCCTGTTCAGCAGAGGATTGTTCTTGCTTTTGGCAAGCCTGGTGTATTCCTGAGCGGCGTTGTCCGTGGAGAAAATGTTCGCGTCAAAAAACGGATACGACACCATGGCCAGTATCTCCCCGGAGGAAGGCTTAAGGACCACCGCGGCGCCCACTCTCTCTCCCAGGGCTTTCTCCGCCAGATGCTGTATGGATGTGTCCAGCGTAAGGACTATGTTCTTTCCGCTCACAGGTGGCGTAACCACAGGCGTGCTGTCAATTATGCGCCCGCGCACATCCACGGTGCGGCTTTCCCTGCCTTCCTTTCCCTGCAGAAGCTCATCGTACTGCTTCTCTATGCCCGTCTTCCCCACTATGGAGTTGCTCGTGTATCCGCGGTTGTACATAACGTTAAGCTCCTCGCTCGTTATGTTTCCCACGTAGCCCAGAATGTGGCTTATGGAGCCGGTCTCCACATAATTTCTCACAGGCTTGTTGCGCCATGAGACACCGGGCAGGTCCGTGCGGTTCTCCGCTATGTTGCTTATGACGCTGAACGGAACGTTGGATTTTATCTCTATGGACGTGAACGCGCGCCTTCTGTTCTGCGGAACACGCGCGTCAATCTCGCTTTTAGTTATTCCCAGGTATCCCGCAAGCTTCATGGCCACGGTGTCATAGTGACCCGCAGGTATCTCGCCGGGAATAAGGTTCACCGCGAAAGAGTCAATGTTTATGACAAGCGGCATGTTGGCGTTCCTGTCAAAAATCTCTCCGCGCTGCGCGGGTATGGTGGTAACGGTGCTTGATATCCGCTGTGACTGTGAGAGATATGTCTGCCCCTGGACCACCTGCAGCGTGAAAAGCCTGAGCGCGTAAATCACGAACACTACCAGAATGAGCACAGTAAGGAAAAACAGCCTCGAATTTTTCTTGGCGGAGTCCTCCGCGTTCGTGGAATAATTCTGGTCCAGCATTAAATCATTTTCTCCGGCTTCACCAGCACTAAGTTGGAAAAGAGCTTCAGGAACTTAAACATCAGGGGAGTCAGCACGGAATTAAGCACAAGCTCAAACAAAAACATCCATGAGACAGGATTGTATGCCATTATCCCGGAAGGATACATCACCGATATGAGCCAGAGCATGGCCGCCTTAAGGAGCGTGGCCAGAAAGCCCAGCAATGCGGGTATGAGAATGCCCTCCGTGTTCAGCGTCTTATGAAAAAGCCCGCCAAGGAAACCTATTATGGTGCGGAAAAGGCAGTTAAGCCCGAACGGCGAGGCGCTGAGGAAATCCAGGAAAAGCCCGGAGACAAAGCCCGTGGCCTCTCCCAGGAGCCTTCCGTTATGCAGGGAGAAATACAGGACGCAGATGAGAGCCAGGTCCGGCAGCGCTGGAAGCATGCTTATGTTAGACAGTATGGCGGTCTGCACCATCACCGTGCAGAGAAGAATGAGGCAGCTCACTGAAAAAGACTTTAGAATCGACCTAACCATTTCTGTCCTCAGTCTCCGAATCCCTGTCGTTCTCTTTCCCGGGGTCCACCACCAGGACTGTCTCCAGCCGCGCGAAATCTATTATGGGCTCCACCTCTATCTGCAGGGAGGAGTCGTAATCCACCACTGTGACTTTCGCTATGCGGCCCACGGGTATGTCGCGCATGTAGTTGTCATTCTCGCCGCTTGTCACCACGATGTCGCCCTTGCTTAGCTCATCTGCCACACGCTTCCTTATGTACTGCAAGGAAAGATTCGAGTCCTGCGAGCCTCTGCCGGAGACTATGCCTATGTCGCGCGTGGTCTGTATTCTGGCCGATATGCTGCAGTTAATGTCGTAAAGCGGCATGATGAGGCTGGTGCCCACACCCACCGTCACGATTCTGCCCACAACGCCCACGTTTCCGTTCTGTATGGCGATTACCGGCATGCCTTTCCTTATGCCGCTGCGTATTCCCTTGTCTATTGTTATGCCTGAATAGAGGCTGTCCGGGTCGCGCCCTATAATCTGCGCCGAGATATTCTTGTTCGCGGCGCTGCGGGCAAAATCCAGCTGCTCCTTGAGGCGCTCGTTCTCCTTGCGTATCTCAGTGTTGTTGCGCTGCATGTACTCGTAGTCCTGCAGTTTCTCGGTGAGGATTTTGTATTCTTTTTTCAGATTCGCCATGTCCCGCACGGCCGTAACTGTTCCCGTAACTCCGCTCACCACCACATGCACGCCTTTCTGCATGGATGACAGCACCGTGAATCCCAGCCTCTGAAAATCTATTATAAAACCGCCGGAAGAGAAACCGAGCATCACGCCGCTGAACAGCACCAATGCCGCGAAAATGAATTCCGGCAGGCGAAAATGCATGGACCTTTTCATTCCAGACCACCCGCGCGTCTATAAGCTAGCTGTTGAGATTGTCATAAATCTGGCGGTTGGAGGACATATTCTTGAACAGCTCGAAAGCCTGTCCTGCGCCCACGGCCACGCACTGCAGCGGCTGCTCCACAAGAATCACCGGGACTCCTGTCTCCTTGGAGATAAGTTTCTGAAGCCCCTTGAGCATTGAGCCGCCGCCTGTCATGACTATGCCACGCTCCACTATGTCTGCGGCGAGCTCAGGCGGCGTGCGTCCCAGTGTGCGCTTTATCTCCTCCACTATCTTTGTGGTCGGCTCCTTCAGTGCCTCGCGCACCTCCACGCTGTCCACCTCCAGGCGGCGCGGAAGACCGGTTATGGCGTCCGTTCCCTTTATGTCCATCTTCTCTATGGTTTTGTCCGCCATGGCGTTTCCTATCTCTATCTTAAGCTTCTCCGCCGTCTGCTGGCCGATTATAAGATTGTGCACGCTGCGGATGTGCTTTATTATGGCCTCGTCAAATTCATTTCCGCCGGTGCGTATGGAGCTGGTAACGACCATGCCGCCCAGAGAAATCACGGAGACCTCAGTGGTGCCGCCGCCTATGTCGCACACCATGTGACCGGCCGGCTCGTAAATGGGAATCTGCGCGCCTATGGCCGCCGCCAGGCTCTCCTCTATGACCTCAACCTCCTTGGCGCCGGCCTTAAGGGCTGCCGCCATCACGGCGTCACGCTCCACCTGCGTTATGCATGACGGGATGCCAATCTTCATCCTGGTGCTTTTGAACAAGTGACGCTTGGAGATTATCTTGGAGATAAAGTATTTTATCATTTTCTCAGTGGAGTCGCTGTCTGAGATGACTCCGTCAGAGAGAGGCCTTATGGCTGTGATTCCGGCGGGAACCTTCCCCAGCATGCGCTTGGCCTCGGCGCCCACCGCCACCACACGGCCGGTTCCTTTCTCCACCGCCACCACGGAAGGCTCATCTATCACAATGCCCTGGTCCCTGACGTAAATAAGCGTATTGCACGTGCCTAAGTCTATGCCTATATCCGTGGTAAAATTGTCCCAAAAACTCATATATTCCTCCCAAACTTTACGACCGAGTCCGTTTATCTATGAAAGCTTGCTCAAAGCCTCCGCATGGTTCACCTGCAGGCGCAGGCATTTCCTCCACTCCGCGCGGGCCTTGGCCATGTCACCCTGATTCTCATATATTACACCAAGTCCATAGTGCGCGTCAGCAGAATTCTCGTTTTTTTCCAAAATTGCCTCAAATTCTTTGTGCGCGTCGGTGAAATTCCCCTCGTCTATGTAAATTCTTCCCAGAAGATTGCGGCTGTCCATAAGGCGGAGGTCATCGTTGGTCATGGAGATTACGCGGTAAAGGTACTGCTTGGCCACGTTTCTCTGACCGTTGGCATAATACTGCTTGGCTATGTCGAAAAGCAGGATGTCGCTCTCGCGCACCAGCAGGGCCTCAGTGAACGCGGCTATGCTGCGCTCCGTGTAACCCAGCTCCGCATAGCTGAGTCCCAGAAGTTCAAAGATGTCGTCGGCCTTGTAGCCGTGGGCTATGCTCAGCTCCAGGTACTTCACCGCGAGGTCCGCATAATAATGATATGATGATGTGCGGTCCTTTATGAAATAGGTCCTTCCCAGGGCGTACTCAATCTGCGGGCGGACGGATGCCTTGGCGGTCTGCAGCGCTATCCTGAGGCGGTTCACGGCCTCCTCCAGATACGCCTGCGACACGGAGGAATCCTCCACCTGCGACAGGGCCAGGAAAAGGGCGCTGTACCCGCGGAAAGTGCTGGCGGCGTTGTGCAGCGGGGCCTTGGCCAGAATGTTCCCGGAGACCTCGTACACTCTGGCGTAGTCACCCGCGTTCCAGCCGTCATAGAGCGCCGCCACAGAGTCCGTGCTGTGCACATGGTGATGGATGATTCTGTATGTGACGACGCTCACCACGGCGACAAAGAGCACGCTCACGGAAATAAAGACAATGCGAGGAATCAGCTTGTTTTTTTGTCTGGCAACCCTGCCGTTGACGTTTCCCCTGTTCATGCTCCCCACCAAAACAAAAAAAGGATACAGTAAGCCGGGTTCTGGTAAGAATGCAGCACGCCGTGGCGAGATGCACTCTCATGGCCATCTATCCGCAATGCAGGTCGCCCTGCATTTGTAGCGATTTACCCGCAGCATAAGGCCGGAAACCAAACTGCTGTTTAATCTTGCTCCAGATGAGGTTTGCTTTTGCCGCCTTTGTTGCCAAAGACGCGGTGCGCTCTTACCGCACCTTTTCACCCTTACCTGCATGGCAGGCGGTTATTTTCTGTAGCACTTTCTGTCAGGCAAGGACAGCCGCCCTTCCCCGCCCGGTTATTACCCGGCATCTTTTCCGGAGGAGCCCGGACTTTACCTCACGGAGAGGCGCTCTCATCAGCGCTTCCCGCGCGGCCATATATCCTTTTTTTATAAACAAATCACAGGCAGCGTTTAGACTGCTTATTACTGGGCCTCGTAGTCCACGGACTTCTCTTCGTCCTCATCTTCCTCGTCATCGCCCGACTCCTCGTAGCCGTCCTGGGAGGAGAAATCAGTGTCATTGTCCGCGAACTCGTCATCCAGATCCACAAGGCTTCCCACCACATCGAGCGTTGAGTAGTCAGCGTCCTCCTCAGAGGTCTCCTCGTAGAACAGTATGCGGCTGCAGTACGGACAGAACAGAATCTTGTCGCCCTTGCGCACCTCGTTGGCGAACTGGGCGGGAAGAATCATGTGGCAGCCGTCGCAGACGTTTCCGCGCACGGCCACAATGCCCTTGCGGTTACGGCGTATTATGCGCTGGAATTTTATTATGGTCTCACCGTCTATGCTGCTGGAAGTCTCCTTCTCCTGCGCGGCAAGCTCATCCAGGCGCGCCTTATACACGCTTATCTCTTTGTTAAGGGTCTCCTGATCCTCGTTGACGGATTTCTCGGTGGAGGAGATGAGCATCTCCTGGCCCTTGAGCCTGTCCTCCAGCTCCGATAGGCGCTTCTCCTCGGTCTGCAAATCCTTGCGGATTTTATCCTCCTCACCCTGAATGCGCTGTATCTCCTTGTCCAGGACCTCGTACTCACGGTGGGTGGTTATGGCGTCCATCTCCTTCTCTTTGCTCTCGCGGGTGCGCATGGTCTCCTCAAGCGCTGACTTGAGCTCCTTTACCTTGGCGTTCTGCGCCTCTGACTCCGCGTTTATCTGGATATACTCCGCCTTATACTGATCAAGATACTCTGTCTTGGCGTTAAGCTCCTTGGGTTTCTCCTCTACTTTCTCCTCAATCTCGTACTTCTCTGCAAGAACATCCTGAAGCACTATGAGCTTATCTATTTGTTCTGACATCTGCATAGGAACCCACCTCGCTTTAATTGCAAACTATAATCTTAGGATAAGACTATATATCATTTATGAATTTATGTCTAGTGACGGCACTGAGAGCCGCCACATGACTATTCGATGTAGTCGCGCAGACCTGCGGCGCGGCGGGGATGGCGCAGACGGCGGAGCGCCTTGGCCTCTATCTGGCGTATGCGCTCGCGCGTCACGTTAAAGTAGAGCCCCACCTCCTCCAGCGTGAGCGAGTATCCGCCCTCCAGGCCAAAGCGCATCTTGAGGACCTCCTGCTCCCTGGGAGGAAGCGTGCTGAGCACCGTGCGCAACTGCTCCTGAAGCAGGGTGTAGGCGGTCTGGTTCGCGGGATTCTCGACCTCCTTGTCCTCGATGAAATCGCCCAGAGAGCTGTCCTCTTCCTCGCCTATGGGGGTCTCAAGCGATATGGGCTCGCGGGCCACGTTCTTAACCTGCTTGACCCGGCTTACCGGCCATGAGAGCTGGGCCGCAATCTCCTCGTCGGTGGGCTCGCGTCCCAGTTTCTGAACCAGCTGCCGGCTCTCGCGCACCACTTTGTTTATCTGCTCAATCATGTGCACGGGCACGCGTATGGTCCGCGCCTGGTCAGAGATGGAGCGGGTTATGGCCTGCCGTATCCACCATGTGGCGTAGGTGGAGAATTTATATCCCTTGCGGTACTCGAATTTCTCCACCGCCTTTATGAGGCCTATGTTGCCTTCCTGAATCAGGTCGAAAAGCTGCAGGCCGCGGTTCGTGTATTTTTTCGCTATGGAGACGACAAGGCGCAGGTTGGCGTTTATGAGGCGGTTCTTGGCGCGCTCCACCATGACCCTTCCGCGCTCTATCTCCTTTTTCATGGCCAGAATCTCGTCCACGGAGTTCTCGAAGTCATACTCCAGATCCCGCAGCTTACGGTCTATTTTCTGTATGTCCGTGTAGTCCGCGCGGATCTCGTCCGCCGTCATGCCCAGCTCTTTCTCCAGCTTTACGCATTCGGTGTGGATGGCAAGGCGGCGTCCTATGGAGCGGAGGCCCGCGGCGTCAGATATGCGCAGTTTTTTCATGCGCTTCTCCTGCCTGAGCCTGTACTCGTCTATCTTGCGGGAGGCCTCCATGAATTTGTTGCTGAACTTCTCTATCTCCTCAGTCTGTATGTCTATCTGCTGAAGGCTGGGAAGAATTTTGGCGCGCAGGGCCACCAGATGCTCGTTCTGGAAAATGGCAAGGGTCTGGTCGCTTTCGTTCAGCTGCTTCTTGAGCGCCATGTACTGCTTCATCTCGGGCAGGACGGGCTTAAGGTGCTCGCTGTAGCACGTCTTAAGGCGACGTTTTTCCGCCATGTCCTCGTTTATCTCCTTGCGAGTTTTGCCCTGCTCGTGCAGATCTATGCGCGTGAACGCCTTGTGGGCCACGGCGTAGAATTCAGGAATCATCATGCCGGCGCTCTTTATGACGTTCTTTATGATGTTCTGGCCGTCCTCCATGCGCTTTGACAGCTCCACCTCCTGCTCCGCGGTAAGAAGGTTCTCCTTGCCTATCTCGCGCAGGTAGAGGCGTATGGGGTCGTCTATGCTTGAGTCCTTGTCACCTGCCATGAGGCGGTGCTTTCCCAGGTCATCGACTTTAGTGGCTTCGTTTATGCCGCTCTCACCGTCCTCGGCATCCACATCGTCCATGTCGCCCTCATCCTCGTCGTCCATCATGGAGGCGTCCTCCTCCATGACCTGGATGTTGTTCTTGGTAAGGAGCTGCAGGACATCCTCCATTTTGGGGGAATTCACGAAATCAGGCGTCAGAATCTCGGTTATCTCGTCCCAGGACACAACCTGCTTGGTCTGGGCGTAATCCAGAAGTTTCTGTATGAGGGGATCGGACACCTCTGTCTCGGAGGAAAGGTCGGCGTCAAGCACAAGGTCGTCGCTCACGGCTGCCGTTTCCCTGGGTGTTTCCTGCGCGGCGGCATCATGCCGGGCCTGTTTCACGGATTTCTCAGTCTTTCCACTTGATTTGGCGGGCTTACTCTCCTTCACGGATTTCTGCGTTCTGGAGGATTTAGAGACCTTGTCCTTGTCTGACTTACGCGCGGTCTTTGCGGCGGGTTTCTCCTGCTGTCTGGACGGCTTGGATGCGGTCTTTGCCGCAGGCTTGGCGGATTTTGCGGATGCCTTGGCGGGCGCCGGTTTGGAAGCGGCGGTTTTTGCCGGTTTTGCCGCGGCTTTGGGTTTGGCTGCCTTTGACGCTGACGCCTTGGTCTGCGCGGTTTTGGCCGCCGTTTTTTTTGCCGCCGTGGCTTTAGTCTTCTCCGCGGTCTTTTTGGATGATGCGGCCTTAGCCGTCTTTTTTACAGTATCTTTTGCCGTGCCTGCGGCTTTTTTAGAGGGAGCCTTTTTAGTCTGCGCCATTACTTTTCCTTTTAGCAGAGCCTATCTGCCGGTCTACGCTCATCTTCTCCATAAGAAGCTGCGATGCTAGCTGCCTGTCTTCCGGCAAAGCGCTGTGCTCCAAGGCGCGGATTCTCTCGACCAGAGAGGCCCGCTTTCTTTCCAGGGAGTTGCGCTTTATGAGCAGGATGCTGTCCCTCACCGACTCCTCCAAATGATTGGAATATTCGGTGGCATTCTGGATTATGATGCCACGCAAAGTGTCGCTTCCGGCGCGGTTAAGTATGCTGCTCACGGAAAACGTGCCGCTCTCCGCACAGTCTTCCATAATGGTGAACATTTTTTTTGCCTGGGGGTCGGTCAGGTCTTCCACTGAGATCTGGCTCCGCATGTCATCGAACAGCCTGACATCGTCAGTCACAGCCGTTAAGACGGCTCTCAGCTCCGCTGTCGGTCTGAATGCCTCAGGCGCATTCTCCTGGTTCTGCGGTCGGACTGTTCTGGAAACGGATTGCGTGAGCCTGGCTCGGTTGGAAAAATCTTTTCTGGCGGCCTCCGGATCTATGTTGTATGCCTGGCACAGCTGGTCCAGGCAAGCATTTTTCTGCACGTCGGACTGCAGCGCGTCTATGTACGTAAAGAACGCCAGAGATGCTTTGGATTTGCCTTCAGGGGTGTCTTTAGGATACACTTCGAGCAGTTTAGACAGCAGATAATCGTTATCTAGTGTAGCACAATTCACCTCTCGTGTCAATATCTCCGCCCCAAAATTCAGCATAATTTCTGCGGGGTCCTTGGCCCCGTGCAGGCGTATGACGCGGACCGATATGTCCTGGCGGCGGCACATGAGTATGGCGCGCTTTGTGGCCTGCTGCCCGGCGCCGTCAGAGTCGAACGAGAGGTACACGGTGTCCACGAAAGGCCTCACAAGCTTTATCTGCTCATCTGTGAGCGCCGTTCCCAGGGGCGCCACCGCCCATGTTATACCGCTCTGGTGATATGCTATGCAGTCCATGTAGCCCTCGCAGAATATGACGCGCCTCTCGCGCCGTATGCTTTCCCGCGCAAAGTTAAACGCGTAAAGCGTGGAGCCTTTCTTGTACCACATCAGGTCGCCGGAGTTAAGGTATTTGGGACTCTTGTCTTTGTCGCCGCGCAGGAACCTGCCTCCCATGGCAACCACCTCGCCCTTGCGGTCAAAGATGGGGAACATGAGCCTGTCGCTGAAGAACGCCGTCTCCGGGTATTTTTTGCTGAAAAGCCCTGAGCCCGCAAGGAATTCAGCGCTGTAGTTTTTCTGTGAGAGGAATTTATGGAGCCACTTTCTGTCCTGCGGGGAATAGCCAAGTTTGAATTTCTCAATCGTATCGCGGGAGATTCCGCGGCCTGTTATGTAGTCCAGGGCGAATTTTCCCGCCTCCGTCTCCATGAGCATGTAGTGAAAGCTTCCCGCCACACGGCTGTACAGCTCCATGTACTCTTTCTTCTTACCGGCAAGGGGATCCTCCCGCCGCTCCGTGGAGCCTGAGCCGGTGTAGCTCAGCTGCACTCCGGCACGCTTGGCCAGGAACTCCACGGACTCGGGATAGCTTACCTTCTCCATGCTCATAATGAAGTTAAAGGCGGTGCCGCCCGCATGGCAGCCGAAGCAGTAATAGAACTTTTTCTCCGGGGAGACAGTGAACGACGGCGTTTTCTCATTATGGAACGGACAGCATCCCCACCAGTCGTTTCCGCGCTGCGTGAGCGGCACATACTCGCCTATCAGGCGCACTATGTCCGTCCTTGCCGAGACCTCGTCTATGGATTCCTGCGATATGAAGCCTGCCATCCTACGGGGCCTTCTTTGTCACGTAATTAAGATTCTCCGCGGCCTTGTGCTGGTCAAAGTTCCTGGAGAAAGTGTGTCTCCCTGAGGCAGGGTCGGTCAGGACGAAAAAGTAGAAGTCAGTCTCCGCAGGATACAGCGCGGCCCTGAGGGCAATCATGCCCGGATTTGATATGGGTCCGGGAGGAAGCCCCGCCCACTTGTAGGTGTTGTAGGGGCTGTCTATCCTTAGGTCATCGTAAGTTATGCGCTCGGGATGCGGCCTACCCTGAATCTCCGTGATTATGTACTCTATGGTGGCGCACGAGTAAAGGCCTATGTTGTGCTTAAGCCTGTTCACGAACACGCTCGCTATCACAGGTGCCTCGTCCTCGGCGCGGTACTCACGCTCCACCACCGAGGCGAGGATGATTCTCTCATGAAGCTCCTCGGGGGAAAGGCTCTCCGCGCCCGGAATGGAGCCAAGCCGCCTGAAAAAATTATCCGCCAGGGCGCGCACAACCTTTGTTCCGCCCATGCCCGGTATAAGAAAATACGTGTCGGGGAAAAGGTAGCCCTCGAAGCTTGCCGCGGGAACGGAATACTCCCTGAGCAGCTCACTGTCCCCGCATGCCTCCCTGAATTCATCCGCGCCGCAGATCCCCAGATTCTCAAGGGCACGCGCAATCTTCCCTATGGTGAGGCCCTCGGGCAGGGAGAGCGTTATGTACTCCTGCTCGCCGGACTGCAGCAGCATGTATATCTCCTTCAGGCCCATGGAGCTTCTTACCGTATAGACACCGCTCTTAAGCTTGAACGGCCTCTTTCTGTCATACAGGCTTAGCCTCGCGGCGTAATAGAACAGCTTCTGCGAGCGTATGAGATTCTGCTCGCTCAGCATGGCGCCCACCTGCCGCACGGACATGCCATGAGGAACCTCTATCCTTACCGAGCGCTCCTTGCCGGGGTCACGGGTGACAGGACCTGTGAGCGCAGACCATGCGCCCAGCGCGCAAACGATCAGCACCGCAATGACTGCCGCCGCCCATACCGCGGCATGCAGCGGTCCCGGGACTTTCTTGGGGTCATGCCTGTTTTTTCTCTTGTTCAAAGCGTTATTTCCTCTCCCTCCTGCGCCAGATACAGCTCCACGCCGCATCTTGAATTGTAATCCTCGTATGCCTTTCCTGAGCGCAGTATGTGGTAAAGCTTACGGTCATCGTAAGCAGGCTCCTGATGGAACAGATACATTCTCCTCACGTTCCATGTCTCGGCAAAATCTATGGCGTAGCAGAAAGTGCTGTGCCCCCAGTTCTCTTTCAGAAGACCCTCCTCCACGGTGTACTGGCTGTCCAGGACAAGTATGTCCGCGTTCTCAAAAAAACGGTTCGCCGCCAGGGTCCTGTCATAATCCTTCTGCTGCAGCTCCACGTCAGTGGAATATATGAATTTTTTCCCGTTCTCCGTGAATGACCAGGAGTAGCTGTTTCCCGGATGCCGCATCTTATGGCACTCCACCCTGATTCCGCTCACGAAGAAAGGCTCGTCCGCCTTTACCAGATGGAAATGGAACTGATTCCTTACGGCCTCCCATGAGCCGCTTTTGGGAAAATAAGGGCACCTGCTCTGCTCACTGAGTATGCGCTCCGCCGCAGGGAACGCAGAGTACACATCTATGCGCGTGCGAGGGTCGAATGCCTGCTCAAAGAACGGAAGCCCTTGTATATGATCCCAGTGGAAGTGCGAGAAAAAAAGATGATAGTGCCTGCTGTCAGGGGGAGCGCCGTGCTTTGACAGGGCCCTGAGCCCTGTTCCCGCGTCCAGTATGAATTCTGCGCCGGTTTCGGACTTAAGCTCTATGCAGGATGTGTTGCCTCCCACAGTGCCGTAAATCCACGGGGGCAATGACGCCAGGAAACGCATCCTTGAGTCCTCGCTTTCCAAGTCCTCCGGCGAGATACGAGAGACCGCTGCTGCTATTTTTGCCTGCACCTGCTCAGATGTAAGCGGCGTGGGGACCGAGCCTCTTACGCCCCAAAAGCGAATGTTCACTGTTTTTTCCTAGCTTTATTCTAACGCAGATATGCGCCCGCTTCAAGGGCATAAAAAAACCGGCTCGCAGGAACCGGCATTATGGGGAGTGTAGGATTCGGACCTACGAAGGACGAGCCAACAGATTTACAGTCTGCCCCCTTTGACCACTCGGGAAACTCCCCTTTCTCGTAAGAGAACCAGCCGCCACAGGGACTCGAACCTTGGACCCCGAGATTACAAATCACGTGCTCTACCAACTGAGCTATAGCGGCATGATGTGAAAGACTATATCCCTATTCCCTGAAACTGTCAAGGGCAATCCAGCAAATTCTGGTACAATTCCACATATTTTTTGGCCACGTTGCCCCAGTTGTAGTTTTCCCAGACATACCGCGCCGCGTATGATATCATGTTGGAGAAAATGTTGGCGCCTGCCCCCACGCGTATCTTGACCAGCGAGTACAGTGTCTCGTAAAGTTTCTCAGGAGTGTTCGGGCGGTAAAGGAAGCCGGTCTCGTCATCCACTATCTTGCACAGGCCTCCGGTGGCGTGCGCCACAGGAAGCGTTCCGTAAATCTGCGCGATGAAGTCCTCCAGACCGCACGGCTCGAAGTTGCTGGGAAAGACGGCGAAATCAGCGGACGCTATGCACAGGCGTGAGAGCATCTTGTCATATCCCCTGAAAAACACGCACTTACCGGCGTACTTTTCCGTGAGGTCCATGAATTTTCTCTCAAGCTCTGGCTGGCCCTGGCCTATGAAAATGAAGCGGACGGGAAGATTCTTCTCCAGCAGCATGCCGGCGCCCTCCGAAAGCACATCTATGCCTTTCTGCTGCACCACGCGCCCGTGGTACGCTATGTACACAGGCTCTATGGGATTGGAGCTTCCCTTGTGGGCGGAAATCTCATCAGGGGTGAGCGGCATCAAGTAGCCGTAGCGCTCCACGCTGCCCTGCTCTGGCGGCTCCAGCTCGCGGACCGTCCTGTTCCGGCTGGCATATGTGTGCAGGAAAATTCCACGGCACTCATACTTTCCGAGAAGATCCTTATGGGCCGTGTCGTAGCTTGCGGGAAGAAGGCTGACCGTGGTGTCGCGCGGGTCGTAGCGCTCCAGGTCCACGCCGTTCGTTATTCCCAGTATCCTTACTCCGAGCCTCCTGAACGCCTCGCTGAGCCCCGCTGTCTCCACCGTGCCGTCAGAGATTTCCTCCGCATACTGCGGTGAGACCGTGGTTACAGTCGCGCCGTGCGCTATCGCAAGAAGGAACGGCTCCACGCAGGCTCCGCTCAGCCCGGGGGAAAGAAGCTCCGCGCTCACGCCGGTTATGCGGCATGCCTCGCCCAGATCCGGGTACTCGTGGTGATAGCCCGGACCGGCGTTATGTATGGTGACAACGCATTTTGTCCGTGAGAAAAAATCCGCGGCAAAAGCGCTCCTCCCTGAGAAATCCCTTACGAAAACAGGAATCATGGCGGCGGTGGCATCCTGGCTGTGTATGATGTCGGGGGACTCATGCGCAGAACAGGTCTCGCTGTACGCTATGACGGATTTCTGGAAAAGCGTGTTCAGTATGAGGCAGTCCTCATGGCCGCTCCCTTTCTTATGCCCGGGGTTCTCTGCCTCCTCTTCTTTTGTGTACGTGTAGACACCGTGCTTCTCGGAGAAGGACTTGTGGCAGACAAATACTATCTCCACTCCCCTGATGCTTCCGTGGCCGAATGTGACGGTGCGCTTCTTTCCCTCCACAGTGACCCTTACCGGCCTGTGCCACATGCACGAGAAAGAATTTATGTCATCCATGCTGGTGCAGGCGTAAAGAGGAATGAAGAGCACAACTTTATGTCCCATCTTTACAAGGGACTCCGAGAGCGCGGCCGACACGTTCTTAACTCCGCCCGCCTCGGCTATGCCCGCGTACTCCCTGGAGACAAGCCACACGGTCATGACGGATTCCCGGACAGGTCAGGTCTCAGCACCTGCGCGCCGTTAATGTAAACCGCCTCCGGGGAGAATCCGCGCGGCATGTAGGCGCTTATCATGACGCGCACCGCACGCGGAAGCATGTTCTTTACGCAGGGCTCAGCGGAGCAGAAAAGCGCCGTGCGCGACGTGTCCAGACCTGTGTCGCAGTTCCTGAGCGCGGTGGCGGGATTCAGCGCGTCCAGGTCTGGCGTCACGGAAAACTGTATGCTCACCAGATTCTCTGAGCGCAGGGAATTCCTCTCGAACAATGAGCGGCACAGCTCCCCCACGTTCCTTGATATGGACTCCGCGGTGTTCTCCGCGCAGGTGGCACCGCGTATGCAGTAAAGTCGTTCGTCATTCATATTCTATGTCCTTGGCTACCGTAATGAGCGCAGCGCGTTTATGACTTCCGTTATGTTCCCTGATTTTGAAAGCTCCTCCAGCTGAGGATAGCGCTGCAGAAGCTCGCCGAATTTATCAAGCTGCTTCAGAGTCCTCTCCTCCTCCGCTATGAAATTCGCCTGCTCCCGGGCCTTGTCTGCCAGAGCGGAGTCCACGCGCTCCTGGAACCTCCTATAAGATGACCTCGCGGACTCGTAGAGGCTGTAGTCCGGGACCTTGGCCGAGTGCAGCTCCACGAAAATTATGTCCACGCCGTTGAATTCCTGCCCGCCTGCGAGGGAGATCTCCTTAAGGCTTTCGGCGCTCAGTGCCTTTATGTCCACCGGAATTTCCTGCTCGGAGGAGGAGCGCATAAGGTACGTGGTAACGTTCTGCGCGGCGAGCCTCACCTTGTTCTCAAGCCAGGCGTCCAGCTCCACCTGCTCCTTGAAGTCATTAGAGCGGACGGCCTCCACAAGGGCCCCCGGGGTAAGCTGAATGGTCACGCTCATGTCCGCGCGGTAAGAGAAATCAGGCTTGGGCGAGAGCATGGCGGCATAAAGCTCAGCGGACGGAAGCGCGCCCGACACCGACTGCCTGCTCTTGTAGGGCGCCAGCGAGAAAACCCTAAGCTCCGTGTTAGTGGGCAGGAGCCTCTCCCACCTCCATGTGAATTCCCCGCTTACTATGGGTTTTGGATATATGCCGCTGGTCTTGGATGTCATTACCCCGCAGTATCCCGGCTTCACGAAGAACTGAACCCAGCCTATGAAAAAAACTGCCGCGCCCAAAACCAGAAGTATTATGGTACTAGCAAAAAAACTGCCTTTTTTCATTTAGCTCCCCTATCGATTTTTTATCCTGCATATAGTATACTCCGTAAGGGCGTCGGAAACAAGTGCAAGATGAAAAACAAGAAACTCAAGGATTTAGGAAAAAAGCTCTCCCATCCGCTTCTTTTCGCCATCACGTGGCGGTCCACGCTGTTCCTGGCGTTCTCACTGGTGTTCTTCCTGCTGTTCTATGTCAGCGGGAACAGGCAGAATTTTCTGGACAGCACGCAGAATTTCATCCTGTTCGTGTGCACTTTATTCTCCATACTGCTTTCGCTTATCTCTCTGGCGGGGCTCGTTGAGAGCGTAGCGCTGTCTTTGCTGAATCACAAGACCAGGTACCTGCTCTTCCTGGCGGCGTACATACTGTGCCTGGTGCTGTCGGCGGCGGTCACGGTGATACTGCGCGTAATCACGTTCCTTTCCATGGGCGTGTAGAAAAAGACCTGCGTTTGCGCTAGAATCATGCCATGTTCTCCTCAGGCAAGATAAAGATTCCCGGGACTCTCAGAAAAATGAATTCCATTTTCGCCTCGCATGGGTTCAAGGCATACCTTGTGGGAGGCGCTGTGCGCGACATGATTATGGGTAAGCCGTGCCATGACTGGGACGTGGCCACGGACGCCACGCCCGCGGACGTCATGCGGATTTTCCATAAAGTGATTCCCACCGGCATAGCGCACGGAACGGTCACAGTGCGCATTCTGGGAAGCCAGATAGAGACTACCACTTTCAGGACGGAGGCGGCGTACTCTGACGGACGACATCCCGACAGCGTGTCATACGCCTCCACCATAGAGGAGGATCTTTCCAGACGGGATTTCACCATGAACGCCATGGCTGCGGAGCTAGGCAGCGGCAGGCTGGTGGACCCCTTCGGCGGGCAGAGAGACATAGCGGACAAAATAATACGCACTGTCGGCTCCCCGCACGAACGCTTCTCCGAGGACGGGCTAAGGCCTGTGCGGGCGGTGCGCTTCGCAAGCCAGCTGGGATTCTCCATAGAGGCGGAGACCCTCAAAGCCCTCTCCGACCCCGCCATACTCAGAAAAGTCTCGGGCATCTCTGTAGAGAGGTTCAGGGATGAATTCTGCAAGCTGCTCATGTCGCAGAAACCTAGCGTTGGGTTAAGGCTTCTGGAGTCCTCCGGCATGCTGGGAATCTTCATACCGGAATTCACGCCGTGCAGGAACTGCTCACAGCGCGATGACAGGGGCTTCCATGAATTCGACGTGGCGGACCATATTTTCTACTCTTGCGACTCGCCCTGCGTTCCCTACCCGCTTTCTGACAATGACTCCGCGGAAAAAGGGACAAGCCTCACAGTGCGGCTCAGCGCGTTCTATCACGACATAGGAAAGCCCGCGGTGCGCACGGAGGAGACAGTGGCTTCGGACGGAGGAAACGTGACTCGCGTGCACTTCCACGGGCATGAGGCAGAGGGCGAGCGAATATGCAGGGAAAGCATGTCCCGCCTGAAATTCTCCAACGATGAGATAAAGAGAGTGTCGCACCTTGTGCGGGAGCACATGTTCAACTATGAGAGCGTGTGGAGCGACGCCGCCGTAAGAAGATTCATAATCCGCATAGGTGAAGGCAACCTGGGGGACATAATAGCGCTGCGCGTGGCAGACATACACGGCATGCACAACGTTCCGCTGGATTACAGAAGCCCGGCATGGAAACTTCTTACAGAGCTTATGGAGCGCGTGGAGAGACTCAGGGCGCAGAAAATGGCAGGCTCGCTTAAAGATCTGGCAGTGGACGGAAAAGACCTGATTGCCGCCGGCATTCCCTCGGGAAAAAGCATGGGGCTTATACTGAACGAGCTTTTCGCGGCGGTCACGGACTCCCCCGAGATGAACGAGAAAGAGCGCCTGATCCCGCTGGCTCTTAGCATCTACAGGACTAGATTCTCCTAGCGCGGCTTATCCTGTGAAGGCACCACAGCAGCACAGGAGTGCACCACAGGACGGCGCTGAGCCATGCCGCGGGATCAGCGAAAATTATCGCGTCGAACCCAAACGCGGGCACCAGGCCGAACCCCACGGAGCAGCGCGCTATCATCTCGAACACGCCTGAGAAAATCGCCAGGTTAGAGAAACCCAGCCCCTGTATGGTCAGACGGAAAATCTGCAGCAGTGATATGAGCCAGAAAAAGCATCCCATGAGCCGCACATAGCGCGCGCTCGCAAGCAGAACGTCAGTCTCGCTCGCGGGAATGAAAATCATGGAGAGCGGCCTTCCCAGGAATATCATCGCGGGGCACACCACAACCATGGCCAACCCCAGCGAAAGCAGCGTTCCCTCGAAAAGTCCTCTCCGTATGCGCTTTATGTTCCCCGCGCCATAGTTCTGGCTCGCGTACGTGGAGACGGCGCTTGCCACGGCATCGAACGGGGATATTCCCAGCTGCTTGATTTTGTTTCCGGCCGCAAAAGCGCTCACATAAAGGCTTCCAAGCCTGTTGTTCGACACTTGTATCACTATGCTCCCTATGGCCGTTATGGAGAACTGGAGCCCCATTGGGATGCCCAGGTAAAGCAGGCGCGCTATGTACTTGGGCCTTATGGAGCAGTCCTCGGGCTTAAGGTGAAGAAGCTCGAATCTGGCAAGAATCAGAATCATGCACAGGACAGCGCTCACGGCCTGGCTCAGTATGGTGGCGAGCGCCGCGCCCACTACGCCCCAGCCGAACACCACGATGAAGAGCAGGTCAAGCCCTATGTTAAGGACGGATGACACGACCAGGAACATGAACGGCGTCCTGCTGTCACCTACGGCGCGCAGTATTCCCGAGAGCAGGTTGTAAAAGAGCGTAAACGGCACTCCCAGGAAAATCACCAGCAGGTACAGGTACGCCTCCCTGAAAATCTCCTCAGGCGTGGATATCCAGCGGATGATTCTTGCGCACAGAAGAGAGCATACCAGCGTCACAAGCGCCGACAGCATCAGCGTGAGCAGGACAGAGTGAAAGATGTAGCGCCGCATCTTGGCGTAAGTTCTGGCACCGAACCTCTGTGCCACGGGGATAGTGAATCCGGCCGTAAGCCCGAAGCAGAAACCCAGTATCAGGAACTGAACGCTTCCGCTCGCCCCTACCGCCCCCAGGGATGCGGAGCCCAGCACCCGGCCTACTATGGCGGCGTCAACCATATTGTACGCCTGCTGGAAAATATTCCCCGCGAGAAGCGGAAGCGAGAACTGCGCTATAAGCCTAAGGGGGCTACCCTCCGTCATGTCTTTTGTCATAGCGGGCGGCCTAAATGACCATGTTCATGGCGGCACGGACCTCATCCAGCGTCTTTATGGCTATGGCCCTGGCGCGCTCGGCGCCGTCCAGAAGCACGCTCCGTATATAGTCAGGATTTTTCTCAAGCTCTGCGCGCCGCGCGCGTAACGGCCGCAGCGTCTCGTTAAGGGCCTCCGTGAGCATGGCCTTGAGCATTCCGCCGCCGCCGTCACCTATGCGCTCCGCCACGGACTCAGGGGACTCTCCTGTGCAGAGGCTTACCAGCATCAGAAGGTTCGCCACCTCAGGGCGGCCCTCAGGGTCATAGCTTATGCGGCGCTCCGCGTCAGTCCTGGCTTTCTTTATGAGGCGCGCGGTCTCGTCCTCCGTGGCGCAGAGCATTACGGCGTTACCGCGGCTCTTGCTCATCTTCTGCCCCCCGTCAAGTCCCAGAATGCTCGGGGTCTTTGAAAGAAGCGCGTCAGGCAGGGGGAAAATCGGCTCCCTTCCCGCACAGTATTTCTCGTTGAATTTTCTGGCGATTGTGCGCGTAAGCTCTATGTGAGGCAGCTGGTCCTTGCCGACCGGCACCACGTTTCCCTTGCAGAACAGGATGTCGCACGCCTGGTGGACAGGATACGTGAGCATGCCCGCGTTCACGCCCTTCATCTTTCCGCCTGCGATTCCTGACTGTATCTCTTCCTTTACCGTGGGGTTCCGCTCAAGCTCCGCGCTGGAGACAAGCGTAAGGAACGGAAGCATAAGCTGGTTGCACTCAGGCACGTAGCTGTGCGGATAGATTATCACGTTCTCGCCCGGCTCTATTCCCGCCGCCAGATAGTCAATCACCAGCTGCCGTGTGTTCTGGCTTATCTCATCAAACGCGTCATGGTCGGTCAGAACCTGATAGTCCGCTATCAGAATCATGGTGGGAACGCCCATCTTGGAAAGCCGCACGCGGTTCTGAAGCGAGCCGAAGTAATGCCCTATGTGAAGCCTTCCCGTGGGCCGGTCGCCCGTGAGCACCCTGTACCTGAGGGGATTCTTCACTATGTCTTCCTCTATTTTTCTGCTCCGCTCAAGGCTTGCCTGAAAGGTCCTGTTCTCTTCTTCCGCCATAATTTTCTCCAGTCAGAGAAACATAGCACAAAGCGGCGTTTGTAGCAAGGTTCGCGCTTAGAGCCGCGTCCACGGCCTCTCCGTTGACACTCATGCCTAGCGGCTGTATAATTCGGTACATTTCTAATAATTACGAGGCCATACCATGGTTTTATTCGGCGGTATTCTTTCTGTAACTGCGGTTACATTCTTAGTGTTCTGCGTGTTCCTCATCGCGGGGCTGGGCTACCTTCTGGGCAGAATCACCATCAAGGGCGTCTCGCTGGGCACGGCGGGCGTATTCATCGTGGCGCTCCTTTTCGGGGCAGTTTTCTACGGGCTCGACAAGGACGGAAACATCACCGGCGGGCTTGCGGGGCAGCTGCTCGTGGGCGGGAAATCCTACATATCCAACGCCCTGAAAATCATAGAGAACCTGGGGCTGATTCTGTTCGTGACGGCGGTTGGATTCATAGCGGGCCCCAGTTTCTTCGGGGACCTTAAGCGGAACTTCAAGTCATACATACTTCTGGGCCTTATAATCATTGTAATCGGAGGACTTGCATGCGCCGCGTGCATAGTGTTCGACACCAAGATATTCGGAAGGAACACTGAGGAGGCATCCGCCATGCTGGTGGGTCTTCTTTCAGGCTCGCTCACATCCACTCCGGCGTTCTCCGCGGCAAAAGCCACAGTGCGCGGCGAGGAACTTGAGAACATGGTGGCGGTCGGCCACGGAATAGCGTACCTGTTCGGCGTGGTGGGCGTGGTCCTGTTCGTGCAGCTCATCCCCAAATTCGGCAGGGCGAACATGGACGAGGAGCGCGCCAAATTGAGCGCCGGTGCGGCCGAGGGAAAACAAAAGCTTACCGGAAACGAGCTGGACCTGGACCCGTTCGGCTTCTGCGCTTTCGCCATAGCGGCCATCCTTGGCATACTCATAGGCTCCTTTAAGTTCGGTAATTTCTCACTCACCACCACGGGCGGATGCCTTCTGGTGTCGCTCGTGTGCGGCCATTTCGCGCGCATAGGAAAGGTCTCCATAACTCCCGCGGAGGGAACCCTGAAAGTTTTCCGCGAGCTGGGCCTGATGCTCTTCCTGATAGGAGCAGGCGTGGCCGGCGGAGCGAGCTTCGTCAAATACTTTGAGTGGGTATACTTCATCTACGGCATAGTGATGACGCTTCTTCCCATGATAATAGGCTACATCTTCGCAAAGTACGCGCTCAGGCTCAACCTGCTGAACAACCTGGGCTCCATCTGCGGCGGCATGACCAGCACTCCCGCGCTCGGAACTCTCATAAGCACGGCGGGCACGGAGAAAGTCGCGGGTGCGTACGCCTCCACTTACCCCATCGCTCTGATAGCGGTGGTCATAGTGTCCCAGGTTCTGGTGATTATTTTCAGATAAGGGACCTGAGGGATTGCTTTTGTCGGGGATTGCTCCGCCTTTACGCACGGCATTCGCCGCGGAGAAGGCAGGCTTCTCCGAACGGAAACTTTCTGAATTCACGGTGCCGTCCCTTGACTAAACGCGCGCCTGATGATAGTATACACGCACTGCGCCTGGTTCTGTCAGGCGTCATGTCTCCTTCGTCTAGTGGTTAGGACATCGGGTTTTCATCCCGACAACATGGGTTCGACTCCCGTAGGAGATGTAAAAGCCGCAGGAGTCGTTCTGCGGCTCTTTTTTTCGCGGAGGGAAATATCAGCGCCCTTCCCGCCACATCACACGTCCATGCCGAATTTCTTTAATATCTTCTCCTGCAGGAGCCTTACGTCCTCGTCCATGAGCCCCAGATTCATGGCCCCGTTCACATCATCCATGGCCTGCTGGTAGTCACCCAGATTGTAATGCGCGAGCGCCCGGCGGTAATATACGTGGCTCTGGAAGCCGTCTATGGCCAGCGACCTGTCAAAGCAGTCCACCGCGCTCCTCTCGTCTCCTTTGGCGGAGTGGACTATGCCCTCGTAATACAGCGCCCTGAATGCGTTCGGGTCTCGGGCCACGCTGCCCTTAAAGTCTGCGAGCGCCTGGTCATATTTGCTCTGCGCGAAATACGCCATGCCCCGGTGCTTGAGTATTACGGCCTGCACCATGTCTGGCGGAACGGGCTTTGAGTCCAGTATCTTGGTGTAGATTGTAACGGCGCTCTCAAAGTTCCCCGCGTTGTGCTCGTGCAGGGCGGACAGCACCAGGTCATCTATGCTGCCTTTCGCATAGGGATGCTCCATCACGTCTTTCTGAGTGGTTCTCCCGGTTCTACTAAGGCCCAGCTCCTGCTCGGATATGTCGTCCGCCTTCTCGTAGAAAGTGTTGCGTCTGGCACCAAGCTCGGCCTGCAGCCTGTTCTGGTAATCCCTTATCTCCTGGAAAATCGTGTCCGCCAGGCTGAGGCTGGCATTTATGCTCGCAAGCTTACGCCGCAAAGGCTTGTCGAACGGATTGAATTCGCTTTTGTAAATGAGCTCATGCTCCACCTCCGCCCATGCGTCCTGCAATATGGTGCGTATCTGTATCTCGCACACAAGGTTCTCCGGCAGCGGAAGCTCCGTGTGCTCCGTAGGCATGCAGTCCTCCGGAATGTCTATGAGCACGTGCACTGACTCATAGCCGAATTCCCTGAAAGACTGCCTGTCGCCCTTGCGCTCCACCTCCCTCACGTTGAACGAGCCTAAAAGCTGCCTCTCCACATCCTCCAGGTTCTCCAGGAAAGCGCAAATCACGCGTATGCCTATCATGTCGGTCAGAGTGACCAGAGACCCGCCAGACACCGCCTCCCGGGGCTTCTGGCGCAGGATTTTCTTGTAATAGCTTCCGAATGATTTTATCCGCGACTTGTATGTGGGCGCAGGCGCCAGGACAAGCGTCTGCCGGAGCTTCCTCTCTATGTTTGAAAGAATTTCCGTAAAAACACTCTCGTAGCTCAGATAGCGCTTCTGTATCTCTTTTTTATTGGGAAGTTCCGATTGCTTTTGCGCCTGCATAGTACCCTTTCTTTCGCGTAGAAGATAACCGCGCGATGCGGTCATGCTGATTATGATTGAAATCCGTAAACAAAAAAAGGGCTGCCACCTTTTGGACAGCCCTTAAAGCTCATGGATTAGAACTTATTTCTCTGCGGCGGCAGACTGTGAGTCTGAGGAGCCGTCATCATCCTCAAGAGATGATGTGAAAGTCTCTTCCGTAGCCATCTTCTTGTTCTCGATGTAGCGTATCACCTGCTTGTTGCCGAACTTGCTCATCTCGAAATTCTGGCGGTCGCGCTCGCGCTTTGTGACGATACCCCAGAGGTCCTCCTCTGCGATGTCGCGCTCGGTGCTCAGAACCGCAAGGTCATAGATGACCTTCACGTCCTTGAAGTAGCCCACGAAGTCTGAGCCAATATGTGACGCGTCGCGCGTGATCTGGAATCCGCAGAACTTGATGAACGGCATGCCGCGGGGATAGATGGGGTCCACGCGGATCTCGCGGGTGCGCACGTCGGAGATGTAATCGGGGTTGTTCCAGATGAGGGTCTTCCATCCGTCAAACTTGAGGTCGCCCATAAGATAGCGGCGCTCAACGTTGTCGTTGTCCTTAAGGAGGACATAGAGCTGATGGGGGAAGTTGTCACCGAAAGCAGTAACGGCTATGGACTTTATGACACCCACGTTGCGGATAAGGCCGTATCCGTCCTCATACAAGTATTTTCCCTTCTGCTCGTCAGTGGGCTCCTGGCGCTGTCCTTCCTCGTCCGCGTCGGAGAGGGGCTCGAAAGCCTGGATCTCATAGGGGGGGACAATCTTGCAGTTGGCGTTGCTGTTCCATGTGGGGAACAGTACGTACACGCCCATCACGTTCTTTCCTGCGACCTGTGAGAATTCTGAGTCCGGGCTGACCGGTGCCGCGACAACCTTGGAAGTGCCCACGGAGATGGGATTGCGCGCTGAAGAGTTAAGAATTACTTCCCACTCAGGCAGTGCCAGGGATGTCTTCATAAGCGACTTCTGCTCACTGGTGAATGACGCACCAGCAGATACAGAATAATCCTGTACGGTCCTACTGTTCTGTGTGGGGTTGCCGTTCTCGTCTGCGCAAATGTCGGCGTCCAACTGTGTAAAGTCGATCAGCACATCCTGCTTGGCGAAAGCGAAAGAACCAGCCAAAAACATTACAGCGACTGTGAAAACCAAAGTCCTCTTCATTCGAAGCTCCTTTTAAATAAACCTTATTTGATGTAGCCTTGTTAAGGTTTAGTATCTAATAAGAATGACGTTTTGTCAACTTATTTCCTTGCTTATCGGCAAAAATTTAGCAAAAAAACGCTTGTTTTCGCCGGACGCGCTCAGCGCCTGGCATCAGGGTACGCGGGCCTGCCGTCTATGAACACCTCGACTTTTTTTATGCCGGAGAAATTCCTCCGTATGTTTTTCTTAAGGAGAGACACGCCCTCCTTTACGCCGTCGGTGTCATGCCCGGCCTCAAGCGCCCTGGCGCTCAGTCCCACGTACAGCACGCCGCCCCTGGCGAAGCAGAAATCCCGCTCCGTGCCCTCCGGGAAAAGCCTTTTGTAGCGGTAAGTTGAGGGACCCAGAAGAAGCTCGTCCACGAACGCCGCCTCGTTTCCCTGGGGAGCGCCTGCGCCCATGCGCCTGACCTCGGTTACGAGCGAGGGGCTGTCGAAAGTGTGGAAGTAAAGCACCCGCCTTTTTGTTCCCCGCGATGACACGCACACATGGACTGACGATACCGCCAGGGCCGCAATGAACACGCCCGCTGAGACTAGTGATAGAATCCTCTGCTTTTTCCCGTACATCATGCTTACCTGGTCTGTGTGGTGAATCCGCGTGAGCGCTCGAAATGTGTCACGAACGCTTGGAGTCCATTATATATTCCAAGGGAAAGTTTTTGCAAGTACTTGTCGTCCGCTAGAAGAGCGGCCTCCCCCGGGTTGGTGAGGAAGCCTGTCTCCACCAGAACGCTCGGCATGTTGGCATTCCTCACCACGAACCACTCCTCGGCCTTTATCCCGCGGCTGGAGCTGAGAGAGCCCACCTGCGCAGCTATTCCGTCCGTTATGAAGCGCGCTATGAGTATGGACTCCGTGGTGTACTCCTCCTCCAGCATGCCGTTGATTATGGAATTCACGGTCTTGTCGCCGGAGACGTCTTCGTTAAGCACCTGTCGCCTGTAGCCCGGCGTAAGGTACCACACCTCGTAGCCTGAGGCCTTTTTGTCCAGGCTGGCGTTAACGTGCACGGAGACGTACAGTATGGCCTCGTTGGGCGCGAGCTTGACGGAGTTCGCTATCTCGGTGCGCTGCGCGAGCGATATGAACACGTCCGTGCTGCGGGTCATCAGAATCTTTTTGTCGGGATATGATTTCCTGAGGTAGTCGTAGAGCTTAAGGCCCACGGAAAGGTTCACGTCCTTCTCGCGCACTGTGATTTTCCTGCCGTTTATAGTGTGGGTGTCGTTGGCGCCGGGGTCCTTCCCGCCGTGACCTGGATCTATCAGAATCGCGCCGATTTTATACGGGGCCGCGTCGCTCTCCGTGCGGAAGAAAGCCTCCGCGGAGTCCAGGAACGCCTTGGTCGCAAGAAGCTCTCCGTCCCGGACATACGGGGCGTCCTGCCGGGAGACGGCGCTGTAGTCATGCAGCACGAATCCGTCTCCCGCCCTGAAGGAAATCTGATGACCGTTTTTCTCAAGGAGCCCTGTCTCGGCAAGCGGATCCCAGTAGAGCGTCATGCCGTCACGGGCCGCGCGCTCCGCCAGGTTCACGGGCTGCGCCGTGGCATGGGCCAGGATTATGGCGGCGCACATTGCGAGCGCCCCTGTTTTTCTGATGCTCATCAGTCACCTCCTTCCCGAAGGCTGTCCGCCGTGTAAAGTATTCCCTGCACGCCGCCCCTGATGAGCGCCCGCCAGAAATCCCCGAGCGGCACCGGCGGATGGACGGGGCAGATGGAGTCGAACAGGGAGAGGCTTTCCATGGGAGTGCGGTGGTTCCAGTCACGCGCGGACTTTGCCCACTCGCTCACATAGTCAGGCGCGTCCTTAAGCAGAGATGCCGCTTTCTGGTCCCGGCCCAGGCTTCCGTCCGCCGCCATAAGATAGTCCGTGACTTCCCGGGCGGCGCTGTACGCGTCCGGCGGAAAATCTTTCTCCGCTCTGCCCTGAATTCCTGAGAGGAAATTCTTTGTGGCCTCGTCACAGGGCTCCAGGCGCAGGACTATCTGCGACACGGACTTCTCCGCGGACTCTGAGGCAAGGCTGCCCGACGCCGCGAAAGTTATTATGTTACCGCATTTCTCCACGTTGTTGCGGGGGAAGTCCACCCTGGAGGCCTGCTTTACGCGCGGGAAATAATTCCTTACATAAGGATAGGCCGTAGCGCGCTCCTCGCCGTGAATCTCCCTGACTGTGCCGGGGATTGATATGAGCGCCCGCTCCGCGCTGTGCCTGATTGAGGGGAGCTCGTAGACAGGGAAAGGAACACCGCTTATGGGAAGGGGCTGCCTTCTCAGAAGAAGCTCGTGGGGCTCGTTTCCCGTGGCCACCAGGACGGCCTGGCTCGTGAGGTCTATCCCCGAGGAGTACGGGAAAGTCCACCCGCTCATGTAGCCACCCGAGAGCCTTGCGGCAATCTCTCCCACCATGGGACCGCTGGCGGTGTACTTTATGTCAGCCTTGGCGGCACCGCATGTGAGCCCCAGGCTGTGCGCCGCGCGCGCGAAAGTCGCTATGAGCTCGTTCCTGATGCCGGAGTCCGCGCACGTCGGAATGGTGTGCCCCATCTCTATGAAATAAGGCTCGTAAAAAATGTGCCGGTCCGCGAACCCCGTTACGGTGAACGTTCCCTTGTAGATTATGGCGTCTATGGAGAACTCGGGTCCGCTCATGTACTCCTCCAGTATGGCGCATGAGGAGAGCGAGGCGCGCATGGCATCCTCGGCGGCGGGTATGAATTCCTCTTTGGTGCGGACAAGACGGCAGCCCCTGGCGCCCATATTGTCCACGGGCTTTATGACCAGCGGATACGGAAGGCTCTCAAGCGGATGGCTCTCCATGAACGAGGCGAGCTCAGAGCGGAAAATCCTGGTGTATCCGGGGGACGGTATTCCCGCGGACTTGAAGCATGCGCGCATCAGCGCTTTGTTGCTCGCGTTCAGCGCCGCCTGATACGTGTGGGACGGCAGCGAGCAGCCCTCGGCCACATACGACACCGAGGCGGAGAAATCCGTTCCCGCGGTGAAGACACCCGCAAGCTCTCCGCCGAAAGATTTTGCCAGCGACAGAAGACCTTCCTTGTCCTTTAAGTCCACCGGCTCGAACACATCCGCGAAAGAAGCGCACAGAGCGCCGGGATTAGCGTCGGTGACCAGAGTCCTGTATCCTAAGTCCATGGCGGCCTCTATGGACGGGCGCTGCATGAGGCCCGCTCCCAGAATCATGACATATTTTCCCATCAGTCATCCTCCTTGCGGGCGTAGACCTCAAAAGTGTCCCCCATCCTTAGAACCGGCATGACCAGATGCAGGAGGCCCATCACAAATCCGTCTTTCTTAAAGCCGTGCCTTCTTACAAATGGCAGCCTCTCGGGATGTATCCCCGTGCTTACTATGCGGAGCACCTTGAAGCCGTACCGCCCCAGAACTGACCTGACGCGCTCGGGCTCCCACAGCGAGTAATGGTCCGCGGGGCTGTTCCCGTAGAATTCCCCGGGGCATCTGCGGGCGCTAGCGCCTGACGCGGACGGAGTGCTGAACGCGAAGATTCCGCCTTTTTTTGTAAGACGCGAGACCTCTTTCAGGGCAGAGTCAAGGTCCTCAAAATGCTCTATCACATACCACATGGTGACGGCATCGAAGCGCTCCACGCCCAGCTCCGCGCTTATGCCCTCCTCGGGGAAGCGCGCGCACACGGCGGGATAATGCAGCGATTCCTGGACGTAATCCACCGCGTGGGGGCTCACGTCGGTGCCGAACGCCTGCCAGCCCGCGTCGTTTGCCGCGTCAAGGAAAGGCCCCATGGCGCATCCTATGTCAAGCACGGACGGCGTGGCCGGAGAGCGCAGCCTGTGGCTCAGCATGTCTATGGTGCCTATGCGGCGCACGCACTGCATCTTTATGGCGGCGAAATCCTCCAGATAAGTCTTTCCGTACTGCCTCTGGTATTCCTCGAAGAAATACGCGTGGTCATACTCCGTTCCGCTGTCCATTGTCCACGACTGGTAGATAATGCCGCACGTGCGGCATCTCCTGAACGTCCTCTCAGGGGCACGGAAAACCAGGGTGTCCTTCACCTCTGTTTTTTTTCTGCATACCGGGCACAGCAGGCTTTTCCCCTGCGACGCGGAGAGCATGAAATCCAGGAGGCTCATGCCCTCGCCCGATGACGTCTCTCCCGGAGTGAAGCTCACATAAAGTTTTCCGGGCTCAGATAGAAGCGCCCTAAAAGATTTCTCCGTAACGGACTGAATGCCCAGGAAAGCGAAGCCGTATGACCGCGCGAGCCTCTGGTGCAGGGGCGTGGTTCCAAGAAGAATAACGGCACAGCCGCATGCGGCCGCCTCGAATGCGGTAAGCCCGTAATGCGTTACGACCAGATCGTAGTTGAAAAGTTTCTCGCGCAGATTCTCTACGGGAGGAACGAATTTTATGCGGCTCCTCACGTCCTCAGGGAGGGATGAGACGTGCTGCTCCGCCAGAAAGGACCTGCCGTCAGAGACCGCCGTGACATAAAGCCCGCAGGCTGCGGCGGCGCAGGCGGCCGGAACCACCAGAGCGGACGGGTCCTCTCCCCCGAGCACCACCAGCGCAGTGTGCGGCGCGGACGGCCTGTCCTTGGCGGGGCGTTTTTTCTCGGGGACCGTTATGAATCCTGGCTCAGTGCGGTTTGCGGGACGTGTAAGCTGCGGGGACGGAATTATGTCCAGCAGATAGTCCGCGTAGTCCGTGTCCGCGGCGCCCTCGTCCATGGCGAGCACGGAGCAGTCATTCTCAAGCCGCTCTGCAAGCTTGGTGTCAGTTTTAAATAAATCTGTTACCACAAGATTGTACTGACCCGCGTCATTAAGGCTGCGCGCTATCTGCCAGTCCAGGAGCCCTCTCTGTCTGGCCTCCGTGACCAGGGATGCGGTCTGCTCAAGTCCGGCGTCAAGCGGAATGTAGATGTCAGCGCCTGTCCTCACAGCGATGTCCAGGCAGCGGCGAAGATGTCCCGTACCGTGGCCTTTACGCGTGCTCGGTATAAGGAGCATGGGATTCCTTACTGACGGGGTCTCAAGCGCCCTCAGAATCTGCTCATACGTGTAAGGCTCCCTCACCGTGTCCTCGCCCGATATTTCCCTGACCACCGAGAGAGCGCGCCGGTAATCGAACGCAGTGTCTATGGTGGTGCGCAGATGCGGTAAATTCCACTGGGCGGGGGCCTTTATGAACGCGCACTCGAAGACGTCAGTGTGATTGTACAGCGCGGGGCCCACGTGCTCGCGGTCATAGGGGTCCTGTGTCAGCGCGGCGGCCTTAAGCAGGGAGCGAGCGCTGAACATCTCCACGCCGCTTCCGTGCGGCAGGCCGGAGAACGTTATGTAATCCACGGGTGACACTGACTCCCTGAGGCCGTATTCCTCCAGAAGCCCGCATGCGCTCTCCCAGAACAGGAACGGATTGTCGGCAGTGGCGCGGATAACGACGTCCGCACGCGATATCTCTATGACCTTGCAGAATCTGTCTAGCACGTCGTTCTTGGAGCCCGCGAAAAAATCCCATCCCGCGCGGCGCGCAACCCCCTCAAGCTCGTCCGCGCTGTCTGTGTCCACGGCAAGGTAATACTTGTCGGCGGGGACTTTTTTCATGGCGGCGAGCGTCCATTCCAGGACAGTTCTCTTTCCCAGCGGAAGAAGCGCCTTTCTGGGAAGCCTGGTGGAGGAGAGACGGCACTGCACTATGACCACTACGCGCTTTTTCCTGCGCAAAACATCCATCAGGCTCATTTTCCGCCGCCTTTTGACTGCCAGTTCTCTATCAGGCTCTGGGCGTCTTTCTTGAATCTGTACCTGTTCAGCGACACCCATCTGCGGGCCTCCCTGAACTGACGTGCCGCGTCTTTTAATGAGCACGAGCTGGAAGACTTGAACGCGAAAAACGATGACGCGGGGATGAACGCGTGGTCCGCCCTGAACACAGGAAGCAGATTCTTCATGTAGAACCTCAGGTAGGAGCGGTCTATGGAGATGTCGTTCTCAGGAACGGTGTCGCTGTATGAGAGAGCGAAAACCTGCGACAGGGACGTGGACTCGCCCCACAGCCATGCCCTGAAGAAAAGGTCCAGCCTCTGCCAGTACGGATTCGTTATGGTGTAGTCCATACCTCCCAGCTGCGCGAACCTGAGGCGGTCATAGAACCCTGACAGGTCCGCCGCGTAGAAAGTGCTGTCGCCGTCTGACGCCACATCCAGCGAGCGCACGGTGAACACGGAGCGCTCCACACCCGGCTCAAAGCCCACGGGCAGATTCTTAAAGCGCTCCGCCATGAGCCTGGGGCACACGCAGAACTGGTCACGCTCCATGAGGCTGTGGGCAAGTCCCGGCGAGAAAGATATGTCGTCCGCGCACTGGTCCGAGTGCACGACCAGCATGTAGGGCGACTGGCATTCGGAGACGGCGAGGTTCAGCATGTCGCCCTCAGTTATGCCCTCCTCCAGCGCGACCATGAATTTGACCTGGGGGAACCTGCGGGCCAGGGGCTCAGTCTTAAAGCTCTGCGAGTCGCTCTCCACGCTTATTATGCGCTCGAATCCTTTCCTGCACAGGCCCTCGAAAACGCGCTCCCTGTACTGTCCGCTTCCGCGGTTCAATACCACGCATGTAACGGGCATAAGGATTTCCCCGGCGGGGACTTCCTCACCGCCCAGGACGGTATGGTTAATCTGCCTCTCGTTAAAAATTGAAGGTATAGTATTCATCGCAGTTCCTGCATTTCTCGTCCGGATCCGACCCCAGGACATGGGAGCCCGCCTTCTTCCTTATGCCGTTCCAAACCGACTCTATACCGTCATTAAACACATTTCCCGCCCCGCCGTCAAGAATCCTCTCGCGGCAGAACGGAACGCTGCCGTCCCACAGGACGGTCATGTCGCGCTTAAGGTGCCAGCACGGCATCCTCACAAGAGGCGACAGGTCCGCGGGCTTCTCGTCAGGAAGAATGCCGCAGAAACTGTCGTATTTCTGTATTATGAATTTCCCGCCGGAGGGGGACGTCTTCTCGTGCCAGAACCGGTAGAAAGGCTCAAGCTCATGCTCGTTAGCGTTCATGCGCGTCATCTGGGGATAAACGCTGCCAGGAAAATATTTCTGCAGAACGCTCACGGCGGACAGGGCCGCTTTCAGACAGGGCGTTGCGCCGCCAGAAGGCTCGCTTCCAGATGCAGGATGCAGTATGCTGTATGTCTCCTCGGTAACGGCGTCCGTGTGGACAATCCATGTGACGGTCCCTCCCATGCCGTTCCTCTGCGCGTCGCGGACTGCCTCCGCGGTCTCCTCCGTAAGAAGAATCCCGTCGGTCTCTATGAGGACGCTGAGCTCCCTGTGCGACAGGACGCTCGCCACATACTGCGCAAGGTTCTTTACCAGAAGGGGCTCCCCCCACGCGCTCAGCGACACCACGGTGCCCTCGCCTGAGAAAGAGGCTGCCTCGCTCACAAGCGCGTTGAACGCCTCAAGGCCCATGCACGGCGAGCCGCTGAAAGACTGCACGCTCTCTCCGTATCTCATGCGCGCGGCCTCGGGATACGGATTGTACACGGAAAGAGAGCACACGTTGCGGGCAATCTGCACGTTGTAAAAGCGCGGGACCGTACACTGCACTGACGGCGAGCGCTCCGCAAGCACAGAAAGCTCGGTGGCCGTGAACGGCGTCCTGGTGTCGAGCGCCAGGTTGAAAAGATTCTCGCACGCGAGCAGGGAGCTTTTGTCCGCGCAGGAGAAATCAAGCCTAAGCATGCGGAAGTCCTTTGGCGCAAGAACCGTCTCTATCTCAAACGAGTTAAGGTCGCATTTCATCAGGTTGAAAATGCACTGGCTGTCTGCGGGTGCATCCCCCTCCGTGGCAAAGCGGCCGGACGAGAGCCCGCTGAGAATATTAAGGGTGCCGGAATCCAGTATCTGCGGCGCGAGGCCCAGCGGCCATCCCTCCGCGAAAGTGTACTCCGCCAGATATTTCTCATGGTCCAGAAGGAGCCTCTCAGTGAGCTCCGTGTCCAGGAACGGGCAGTCCAGTGAGGAGAATACCACCCGCCCAGCGCCGCTGTCACGGGCGGCGGCGCACATGGCCTCCAGAAGCTTTCTGACCGTCCACGGACCGTCAGTGACAGTGCGGGCCCCCTGCATTCCTGATTTATCCAGAAGACCGCGAACCTCCGCGGCGTTCTCGCGGCACACAGCGACCGTCACGTCCGCCCTGCCTTCCTCCGACGGAACGGAAGACGCCCAGATCAAAGCCCGCTCCGCGGCGCTCTGACCGGCAAAAACTTTCTCAAACGCATGCCCGCCCGCGTTTCCGGCGAACAAAAAAACTAAAGTCTTCATCTTCTAGATTATCGGAGGCTGGCAAAATAAGCATAAACTCTAATTTGCGCGCGCGCCTGAAAAGCGCAGGGCCTCCCTCACCTCGGCCACCAGGTAGAAAGAGCCCGTCACAAGAAGCGCGGCGTCCTCACGGGCGGCGCCCTCCAGCGCGAGCGGCACGGCTTTCCTGAAGTCCTCCTCGGGTGAAAGCCTCGTGCCGCGCCCTGCGAACGCCCTGCACATCCCGGGAAAGTCGCAGCCCTTGGACGCTCCCGGCCTTGTAAGCGTAACGGACGTGAAGCGCCCTGCGAGAAGTGATGCCATGCCCTCCACGTCCTTGTCGGACGCGCATGCGAAAAGCAGATGTGACCTTTTACCCAGGGCCATGGAGAGACGGCTCCAGTTCTCAAGCAGAAGCCTTACGGAGGCCGGAGTGTGTGCCCCGTCCATGACAACCAGAGGCAGGTCTTCCCGTCCCGCGCCGGGAAAGAACACCTCGAACCTGCCGGGAAGCCACGCCTTCATGACGCCGCGCTCCACCGCGTCCTCCGTAACCGCAGGACATGCGCGCTTTACCGCCAGCGCGGCCTGAGCCGCGTTCTCCGCCTGGAAACGTCCCGGAAGCCTCAGTGAAAGCTCCAAAGGCCGTGAGAAAAACTCTGATTCAAGCGAAAAAACGTCATATAACGAACGTTCGTTTTTCATTTTATCAGACATAACAAGGTTTTTATAGCAAAAACTTCCGTTAGTTAGTGAACTTTTTGATACAACTTCATAAACTTCCGAATGTTCGGCAGTAAGAAATACGGGTGACTTACGACCGTTAGCGCACTCAAGCAGCATTTCCATGGCCTCGGGATGCGGCTGCCCCGACACAAAGACCGGGACTCCCTCCTTCATTATCCCCGCTTTCTCAAATGCTATCTCCCTGACCGTGCCGCCCAGAAATTCCGTGTGCTCAAGTTCTATTGGCGTTATGCAGCAGACCTCCGGCGTTATGACATTGGTGGCATCCAGCCTGCCTCCAAGCCCCACCTCTATCACCGCCCACTCGCAGCCTGCGTTCCTGAAGCACAGGAATGCCAGAAGCGTCACAAGCTCAAACCATGTGGCGCGGCGGCCTCCGGGTAAATCAGCGGTCTCCGCTCCGTCAACGCAGGAGATGAGCTCGTCCACGGACCGCTCATACACTTCCTCGCCGAACGGCGCTCCGGCACGCGATATGCGCTCCGAGAAATCGGTTATG
>JAFLSO010000019.1 GCA_022510925.1 Treponema sp. | reverse complement strand
AGATACTTGGTGCAGTACGGAAATAAATTACAAGGGAGACAATAATGCAAAACTAAACGTTGCATTTATATACACAGAGGAACCCCTTGTAGGTACTGCTACAAGTAAGAACAGTGATGATTTGAGGAGTGGCATTACATTAGAGCCAGGATTAACGGTAGTTATTTGGGCCACCAAAGAGATAGGAAGTTTGGGAATGAGCGCAAATACATATTACAGCAAAACTTATAAAACTAATGCGGATTTAAGCAGTGAAGAAGATTGGGGTGATAAATCGTATGATAACATGAAACTTCTTTGGTCCGCTATTTATTTGGCAAAAAAAGATCTCAGAGACAGAAGTACTCAGAACGTCCATCCCCGCGCAGCAATACCTATGCGTGCGAGTTATACGGGAACAGAAATAACCCAGACAACAGAAAATTTCAAAAAACTTCAAGAGAATTTTTCTCTGAAACAGTTATTAAAAGATGTAGTAAACGCGCTTTAGTCTTTTACATAAAAACTGAATCGCAGTTAAAAAAATGCCTCCGCTATGGAGGCATTTTTAATTTCTTACCCGGCAGATTCCCCGTTACGGAGCGGCCGGGAGCCTACGCCCGATTGCAGCCGACGCGTAAGCGTGTGCGAAGCACCAAAGCGGCGGAAAGCGGGGCACGGAGGAAGCGCAGGCTTAGCGGGGAAGATGACCTCTCCTTGCGGGAGGCTCCGTCAGAAAAACTCAGAGGCTGTTGGAGACGCTCACAATCTCCTCCAGTTTGCGTCTGGCCTTTCCGCTCCGGATGGAGTCCTGCGCCATGGCGTAGCCTTCCTGCAATGTCCTGGCTTTTCCGCTTAAGTAGAGCACGGCGCCCGCGTTCAGTGAGACTGCGGCGGTTATGGTCCTGCGACCCCTGCCCTCCAGAACGTCCATGGCTAGATGCGCGTTGTCTTTTCCGCTTCCGCCCGAAAGCTCCTGCGGGTCGGCGCCCTCTATGCCGAATTTAGCGGGGTCTATCATGTACTTGTATTCCTTTCCGTCCTCGTTTATCTGAAAGACGTAAGTGGGCTCGCACGGGCTTATCTCGTCGAATCCGTCTTTGCTGGAGACCACCATCACACGCCGGGCCCCCAGGCTTTTGGCGGCGCGGGCGTAGCTTTCAAGCAGGTCAGGGCTGTACACGCCCAGGACCTCGTACTCCGCGCCTGCGGGATTCAAGAGCGGTCCCAGGACGTTGAATATGGTCTTTATGCCCAATGCCTTGCGTATGGGCGCCGCGAACCTCATGGCGGAATGGTACACCGGCGCCATCAGGAAGCCGAATCCCGTGCGGCTGACCAGGGCGCTTGTTTTCTCCGGCGCCGCCATGATTTTTATTCCGAGCGCCTCATAGAAATCCGCGGCGCCGCTTTTGCTTGAGACCGCCCTGTTCCCGTGCTTGGCCACAGGCTGGCCGCAGCTGGACGCCACTATTGCGGAAAGCGATGAGATGTTGAAGCTTCCTTTGCAGTCTCCGCCTGTTCCCACAATCTCCGCAAGACCGTGTCCGTCCTCCAGCGGGAATCTGGTTTTCTTTTTGAGAAGGACTTTAGCGCAGCCGGCCATCTCGCCCACGGACGGGATTCCGTTAGCGGACATGGCAGTAAGGATGCCCGCCGTCACGCGCTCGTCAAGGTCGCCGTCGGTAAGGTTCTCCATGAACAGCTCCGCCTGCTCCTCTGTCAGATGCTCGCCCTGCATGAGCCGGTTAAGATAGTCCGCCACAGGCAGGTTCTCTCGGCGGTAGTTAAGGAACGCGCGGAAAATGTCATCCCCGCGCTGGCTGGCTATGCTTTCGGGATGGAACTGCACGCCCTCTATCATGAGCGTCTTGTGCCGTATGCCCATGATGTCGCCGTCTGCGCTTCTGGCCGTAATCTCAAAATCCGGGCTCAGCGTGCCCTCGTCTATTACCAGGGAATGATAGCGCGTGAACGATGCGGTTTTTCCCGTTATCCTGAAAAGGCCGCGCCCGTCAAGGCTCATCTCCTCCACCACGCCGTGGCATATTCTTTTGGCCTGGACTATCCTGGCGCCGAACGCCTCTCCTATGGCCTGATGCCCAAGGCATATCCCCAGAACAGGTATTTTACCCGCGAAGAATTTTATGGCGTCCTCGCTTACCCCCGCCTCGGACGGAATTCCGGGACCGGGGCTTATTACAAGACGGTCAGGCCTCATGGCCTCCAGGTCCGCCACTGTGACTTCCCCGGAGCGCACCACCCTCACCTCCTCGCCTCCAAGGCGCTGAAGCGCCTGCACTACGTTGTATGTAAAGGAATCGTAATTGTCTATAACAAGTATCATAATATCTCTGTCTCCATGCGGATTATCCTAAAGATTTCCTGCCGTTATCATTTGCTTCCTTCCAGGACCGCTTTAAGCGCGCCCAGCTTTTCGTTAGTCTCCTCCCACTCGCGGTCAGGATTTGAGTCGTAGACTATGCCGCCGCCGGCCTGCAGAGTCCACGTGGAATTCTGTTTAAGCGCGCATCTTATGCCTATGCAGAAATCCAGGTCGCCGGAATTCTGAAGGTAGCCTATGGCACCCGCGTAGAAGCGCCTCTTTATTTTCTCAAGCCCGCTTAGAATCTCTATGGCGCGGATTTTAGGGGAGCCGCTCACGGTGCCTGCGGGGAACGCGGAGCGCAGCACCTGAATCTGCTTGAGTGACGGCATGACCTTTCCCTCCACGTCGCTCACCAGATGCATCACGTGGCTGAAATACTCGCAGTCCATGTAACGCGTGACCTGCACGCTTCCGCTCTCGCACACGCGCCCCAGGTCGTTCCGCGCAAGGTCCACCAGCATGAGATGCTCGCTTTTCTCTTTGGGGTCATTCAGAAGATTCTCCCTGAGCGCCTCATCCTCCGCGGGATTTTTTCCACGGCGGCGGGTGCCCGCTATGGGCCGTATGGACGCAACTCCGTCACGGACGCGCACAAGGCTTTCAGGGCTGGAGCCCACAATCTGCCTGTCATTGAAGTCCAGATAGAAAAGATACGGTGAGGGGTTCAGCTGCCTCAGCCTGCGGTAAATCTCCATGGCAGAGCTCTCGCACTCAATCTGCAGACGGCGGCTGGGCACCGCCTGGAAAATGTCACCCGCCACTATGTGCTTCTTAAGCTCGGTGACTTTATGCTTGTACTCCTCCTCGCTCCTCTCCAGGTCCGTTATGATGCGGCAGGGCCTGGCCTCCTCGGGCGGCGCCAGATAACTGAAGTCCAGGTCGCCCAGCCGGTTCCTTAGATTATCCACCGCTTTCTGCAAGTCTATCTGATGCTCAGTGTAATTCAGGGCGAATATGTGCAGTGTCTCCGTGAAGTGATCGAACACTATGTACAGGTGCCCCACTATGAACTCGCTCTCGGGTATGTGAAGCTCGTCCGTCTGCGGGGAAAGGGTGATTGTGTCGCAGCGCGCGCAGAATTCGTAGCTCAAGTATCCTATGCCGCTCGCAGGCACGGGGATAGTCTGGCCCGCGTTCCTTACGGGAATCTCATTCTCCTGCGCCACATACAGAAGCGCGTCCAAAATGTCGGGCGTGTGAGGAACGTTGCTTCCGCTCGCTATCATCTCGGGCTTTCCGTCAGCGCCCAGCACAGGCTCTGTGAACGGCACGCGGCGCCCGTCCACCATGAACGCTATCCCCTCGTCATCCTGCACCACGTGGAACGCCTCCTCCGTAAGCAGGATTGAGTAGCGCTCTTTTCCGCGGTTGAACCTGGCGCTCTCAAGCACAGCCTTGGCGCCTATTTTCCGCGCCAGGGAGAAAGGCGTGTAGCGGTCGCTCGGCAAACTAAGATAAATGCAGTCCGTGCGTCTGGGCATAAATTTCTCCTAAAATCCGTTTCTTTTTATAGAAACATTATAACGGAGCATTCTGTTTCTGTCAATAGAAACGTTTTGATTTCAGGGAGAATTCTGGCGCACGGAAAAAGGGCACGGCAGGCCGCGCGGCATGGTCTTAAGGCACGCGCGGCCTTTGCAGGAAGAGGGGCTCTAGCCCAGCTCAGACAGGGAGCACACCGCGAACGTCACTTTCTCAAGCGAGCAGAGTGTCTCTCCCGGACCATCAGACAGAACCGCCGACGGCTCAAAGTACACATCGGTGCGCACAGGAAGCTCATCTATCTCAAGCACAAATTCCGAGGGGCCCGGACCGAATCTTCTAAGCCCTATCTCCCACGGAATGTTCCTGCCCGTGAAAAGGTGGTCATCCACCAGATTACCGTCCTTATAGAGGCGCGCGGAGTCTCCGCCGTAATTAATCCGCATTACCACGTCGCATGCATCTGACGGAACAGGAGAGACGCTTATGCGGTATCTCTTTCCGTGAGCGCACTCAAGCTCCTCCACGAACGCCTCGGGTGAGACAGGCACTTCTGCCGCCGTTTTCTTCTCCGCGTCGCTGAAAAGGCCTCCCTCACGCACATTGCCCGCGCCGTCCACATAAAGGACCGCGGACCTCTCATCAGCGAAATACTCGTCCACAAAATCTGCGCCGGTCTTTGAGGGGTTCTCAAAGACTATTCCGCCGCTTATCACAAGCAGCTCCTTTCCGCCCTTAAGAATTTTGCTGGCGTTCAGAGAGGCTGAGTTAGAGAGAATTATTTTTCCGTCACAGAAAGAGACGGCCTCATCACAGCCGTAGCGCTCACGGTAATAATAGACGGGAGTTCCGTCAAGCTTACAAAGCGGAACTAAATCTGTGCGCGGGTTCTCGCCTCTGCTCACCTCTATGAAAAAGCAGTCGCCGTTCCTTACGCTCACCGCCACATGGGAAATCTCGCCGCGCGTCTCCTGCACGCCAGTGATTCCGCTCTCAGGAAATACGCCGCTCTCTAGGACCGCGCCTGAAAGCTCCTCGGGAATCTTCAGAAGCCTGCACGGGAAATCCTTCATCGCATGATGGCGCTGGTAATTGTTTATGAAAAGATAGCCGTGGCCTGACTCAGGGTCATAGCGCCACGAATGCCTCAGCTCCGAGAAATTCTCAGGCTGCAGCGGAGACTCCGGCGGGATAAAAGTCTTCATGCCGCAAAGCTCCTCGCCGTAGTCATGCACGAACATAGCCAGCCTGCGGAGCCTTCTGTATGTCTCGTTCGCATGGCCGTACTCTCCGAGCGGCGCACGGAAGTCATAGTTCTTGACCAGCAAATCATTCAGCGAGCCGGAGGCCTTGTTCTCCTCCAGCGTGGTGAGCCTGCCCTGAGGATTTGTTCCGCCGTGGTACATGTAGTAGCCCAGAAGATTGCAGCCGCTTCCCATCTTGGATACGCTCATGGCCTCTATGTCCTTGGCGGAGGATACGGTGCGCCGCTTGAATGTGGGCTGAAGTCCGCCGCCAAGCTCCGCCGTAAGATAAGGCACTTTGTCCATGTCGAACGTGACGCCCTCTCCCAGCCCGAAGTCGCATCCTATGGCGTGGTCGTTGCGCTCGTAAGTGAACACGAAATTTCCGCTGGGCTCAATCTCTGTGGTGCGCGGGTCCCACGGCGCGTCGCAGTAGCCGCCCATAACAGGAAGAAGCCCCGCGGTCACGGCGCCGCCCCATCCGGTTGCCGTATACAGGGGCACGTCAAATCCCGCATCGCGCGCAATGTCCAAAAGACGCCGCATGTGAGCCTCACCTTCCTCTCCTGTAAGCCCGCCGCAGTGGCCGTACTCATTCTCTATCTGCACGCCGATTATGGGACCGCCGTCTTTAAGAAGAAGTCCGTCCACCTCGGAGAAAATGCGACCGTAGAGTTTTCTGACCTCATCAAAATACGCCTCGTCATTGGTGCGCGCACGAGGACATTTTTTCAGAAGCCAGTCGGGGAAACCTCCGTTCCTGACCTCCGCATGAACCCACGGACCTATGCGCAGAATCATCACAAGGCCGGCATCCTTTATCTCCTCCACGAACTTACGCAGATTACGGCAGCCCGTAAAGTCCCACTCGTTCTCCGCCTCCTCATGGTGAATCCAGATTACGTAGGAGCTTACGATGCTTACTCCTCCGGCCTTCATCTTACGCAGGGCCTCGCGCCAGTACCCGGCAGGATAGCGCGAATAATGAATCTCTCCCATTACGGGGAACCAGCGTCTGCCGTCTCGGAGCAAACTTTTCTCATCATAACTGTATGTCATAAAACACCCGCTTTTTAAATGTTCCTAGTATTTTCTGCAATGAAAAAAGTGTCAGTTTTTTCATTGCAGAAAACACCGTTTCGCAACGCAATTGAGAAACGGCAATAAACAGGCGGCTCTCGCAGAAAACCCTAAGTTAAAATCAAGCGCCGAAGAGAATCTCAATCTCCGGGATGCCTGATTCGCCCGCGTTGAGCAATTTACTGCGACGCGGCACTTTGATTCCGGGTCCCTGCAAGAGACCTAGGGTTAAAATCAGACGCGCTATTTCAGCGGCTGATTCTTACGCATCTTATTCTTTTACGGCGCCGCTTCCCATGCTCATCATCATGCTCTTCTGCGTGAGCAGGAAGAATATTATGAACGGTATCGCAATCACCAGGGAGCCCGCCGCAAAATTCGTGAACTCGTTCTTTTTGTCAGAGACAAAGCTGAACAGTCCCAGCGCCAGTGTCTGCTTCTCGGGCGAGCGGAGGACCATCTTGGGGAAAATGAAGTCCATCCACGGACCGGTGAAACTGGATATTCCCAGGAACGTGATTATAGGCTTTGTCACCGGAAGGATGATTGTGCCGTAAATCCTGAAATGACTTGCTCCGTCTATGCGCGCGGCCTCGTCCAGATTCCGGCTCACCGTGTCCATGTAGCTTTTGACCATCCATGTGTTGTACGGAATGTTTCCCGCCACGTACACAAGCACCAGGCCCCACAGAGTGTCAAGTCCGCCTATGCGCAGAAGGATCACATAGATTGCTATCATTCCCACAAAGCTGGGGAAAATCTGAAGAATCAGAAGGCTCATCAGCAGCGACTGCTTGAACACAAATTTAAAGCGGCTGAAAACATAGGCGCTCAGAGAGGAGATAATCACGGTAAGAACCGCGGTCCACAGCGAGATTATAAGAGTGTTCTTGAACCACAGCCAGTACTGTGTCTTTGTGAAAAGATAAACGAAATGCTTCAGCGTAACGCCGTCCTTGAAAGGCACTATGTTGAGCGAGGCTATGTTGTTTCCGGGAGCGAACGCCGCCGCGACCACATAAACGAGCGGATAGAACACGAAAAATGAAATCAGCAGGAACAGCAGCGTTATGACGGCCTTGTTCACCTGCTTTATGGCATATTGATTCAGTCTCATACTTCGCCCTCCTTGTAGGCTTTGGTGTTCTTAAACTGGTACACTGCGAACGGAGCGAGCGCCACGAATATAAGAACCGCTATCACAGAAGCGTAGTTGTATTTCTGCAGGCCAATGGTCAGCTTGTAAATCCATGTAACAAGGATGTCCGTGCCTCCCGCCAGCGTGGTGGTACTGTCCTTGACTGTGGGATCTCCGCCTGTCAGGAAGTATATTATTCCGAAGTTGTTTATGTTATGCGTGAAGCTCATTATGATGAGCGGCATAGTCTGATATAAAACCAGAGGGAACGTTATGTGGCGCAGAATCTGGCTGTTGGACGCACCGTCTATGCGCGCGGCCTCGAACATGTCCTGAGGTATGGCGGTCATGGTGCCCATGGAGAGCATCATGAAATATCCGAATCCCGCCCACAGGTTTATAACTATGCACATGACCTGCGCCAGAGTGGCATTACCTAACCACGGTATGGTACCCTGGAGCCAGCCCAGCGCCTGCAGGGTCCTGTTCACCGTGCCGAACGTTCCGTTCAGAAGATTGCGCCACACAAGCATGGTTATGACGCTTGGCACGGCATACGGCAGTATGAATATGAACCTGAACGCGGAGGCGAATTTTATTCCGCTCTCCTTAAGCTGCACCGCCACCAGAAGCCCGCAGAAGTAGCACGTGAACGTGGACAGGACCGCCCACACCAGGGTCCACACCGCTATCCTCACGAAGCCCTTGGACCAGGAAGTGCCGCCGAGCATCAGCTCCTTGAAGTTCTGCATGCCCACCCAGTCCACGGTGTTGTTCGGCGGAATATGGTTTGGCGCAGAGTAGTTAGTGAACGCCACCGCTATGCTGAACACAAGCGGGACCACCACGAATATCAGAAGCATGATTACGCACGGCGCAAGGCCCAGAAGCGGGAACGCGCGGTTTCCTGTCTCCTTAAGCTCATTCTTCTGCGAGGCGAAACGCTTGGTTATGCAGTACGTCCTGTATGACGCGCCCGCGCTGCGCACCGATATGACGTACAGCGCCACAAAGACAGCAATCACCGCCAGAATCAGGATTCCGTCTATGAGCATGAACATGGAGTTGCTGCGCTCCCTGACAGGCAGATCCGGCTGCGGATAGCCCAGCGTAACCAGGTCCACGATTTTCTTTACAAGGAACGGAGAGCAGGCCAGGAAAAGCACCTCAACTGCCGCAAACAACGCGCCTTTTACATATTCCTTAAGATAGAGCAGATGCCCCAGCCCCATAAAGCATGAGGCGGCGGTCCGCACTTTTTTCCTTGAGCTTCCGTCGCTTTCTATCCGCATAACAGACTCCTATCAGCAAAAAATAACGGCGCCCTGAGCAAATTCCCTAAGCCTGAGATTTCCGCAAAAATCATGCTCAGCAGGGCGCCATGAAATCATCTACTTGCCTATGATGGCCGCGTTACAGGCATCCAGCTCTTTCTGAACGTCTGCGCCGTCCCAAATGTTCTTTGAGGCGTTTGCCATGGCCTCCCAGTAAGAGCCCATGGCGGGGATTGACGGCATGGGGAACGCGTACTCAAGCTGGGCCAGGAATCCCGGCATGTAGGGGCTGTCTACCTCTATGCTGACGCTGGGCATGGCTCCCGTAAGGTCAAAGCGGAGCCTCTGCATCTCGGCGCTGGTAAGGAACCTGGCGAAGTCCGCGGCCTCCTGCGGATGGTCGCTGTACGCGCTCACGAACATGGCCCTGGTCCCGCTGAAAGACGATGCGGGATGGCTGTCTCCCGGCAATGACGGAAGCGGTGACACGCCGAAGCTTATGCCCGCGTCCTGGAACGGCTTCACGTTCCAAAGGCCGGTTATGTGCATGGCTGCGTTTCCGCTCTGGAACGCGGCGTCGCTGGTGGCGGTGCCCAAGTCCGCGGCGGGCACGTTAAGCACGGAGCGCAGGCTCTGGAAGAATTTCATGCCGCGCACTGAGGCGGGGGTGTTTATGTTCGTGTGCTCCGTGTCATCTCCGCTCTCGCCGAAAAGCCTGTTCTCGTTGGCGGTGGTGAATATGATGGTGTAGTAGCCGTTGCCCACGTCCATCACGAAACCGTACTTTCCAGGATTCTTCGCGTTGAACTTCTTTACCGTCTCCGAGAGCTCCTCCCATGAGGCGGGCACATCGTCCTCGCTTATAAGGTCCTTGTTATAGAAGAGCGCGTAGGTCTCGGCGCTGACAGGATAGCCGTACATTACGCCGTCGTATGTAAGGGCGTCCGCGCATACATCCAGGACGGAGGCGCGCACGTCATCGGCATCCTCAGTGGCAAGCACATGGCCGCCGTTCACAAGCTCGCCGAGCTTATCGTGGGGCGCGGCGAATACATCCGGTCCCACTCCGCCGGGGCCGTCCAGGGCTATCTGTCCGGCCGCATCACCCAGCTCCACGTTCACATAGCGTATCCTCACGCCGGGATTTATCTTCGTATAGGCCGCCCCCGCCTGCCTTATGAATTCATCGGGACCATCCAGGCTCTCCCACACGGTAAGCGTGACGGTTCCGTCGGAAGATTTACCGGCGGGCTTTTTGGAGCAGCCGGAAAGCAGGACGCCAAGCGCGGCACAGGCCGCGAGCGCCAAGAATGCAGGTTTTCTCATAATTCCTCCTAGTGAAACACTGATCATAATCAACACGTATATTTTACACGTGTTGATTACACTTGTCAAATTTTATTTTTACGTTTTCCTGAGGATTTAAAGCCTTACGGCTAGCTGGCATGGGATTCCGCGGACAGGAAATGTGAGGGCGCCGCTAGCAGGACTTACGCTCCACTATGTTAGTGGGCAGGGTTATGTCCAGCGCGTTCTCGCCCTGCCGTGCGCTTCCGTTCACTATAAGCTCCACGGCGCGGCTTCCCATGGAGCGCTTCTGCACGTTTATGGTGGTCAGCGGGGGATTCGTGTAACCGCTCATCTCTATGTTGTCTATGCTTATGACAGCCACGTCCTGCGGCACCGCGATTCTCTCCTCGCTAAGGTAGCACAGCACGCCCATGGCCACCTCGTCGGAGCCACACACAAGGGCGCGCGGAAGGGAGCCCCTTTTTTTATGCACGGACTTAAGCGAGTCATACGCCCCGGCCATGGTGAACGCCTGAGCCAGATAGAAGCTCTCAATGGAAAAGTCAAATCCGTGCGACTGCAATGACATCTGCACGCCGGCCACCCTGGCATCGTTCTGCCCCAGATAGGCCACGTCTGTGTATCCGCGCAGGAACAGATAGTCCGCCGCCTTCCGGGCGCTCTCCCTGCGGTCAAAGCAGATGCTGGTCAGCCCCTCGTACCGCCACTCTATGCAGACTATCTTCTTTATGCGCTCCCTGATTCTCTCGATTATGGCGTAATCGTCCTCACCTTTGATTATCTGGTCGGTGGACACCAGGATAAGCCCCCCGATCTCCTCCTCGTGGATAAGCTCATTGAACAGAACGGGATTCTTAAGCTCCTCAAAGAAACGTATGAACCTTACCTGGCAGCCGTTCTCATGCGCCGCCGTGTGTATGCCCTCTATAATCTCCGCGTAGTACGGCCTCCTGAATACATCCGGCGAGCACAGCACCACCCCTATATGCTTCTGCGCCATGGCCACGTCACCCTGCTGCAGGGCCTGCGCCGCCTTGTTGGGCCTGTACCCCAGCCTCTCTATGGCATCCAGTATGCGCCTGCGTGTCTCGGGAGCGACAGAGCGCTCCGTGTTTCCGCTTATAACGTAGCTCACCATGCTGCGGGTTACCCCGGCCTCTCTGGCAACGTCATTCTGTGTGACGGTGACCTGTTTTTCCCCGGCCATAACTTCCCCTCTTTTCCCGCGCGGAACCTAATCAACGCGAGTTGACTCCCATATATTTTCACTGATTTCGCGTGAATGTCAAGCGCATTCAGGACAAGAATTACAGCGTCACGCCTTGAAAATATCATGCATCTGCATTATAATGCATTACAAACGTTTTTTGGAGGTACGGTTATGGCAGGTGCGCTTGTGCAGGTGCGGGTTGATGAGGCTTTGAAGCAGAAAGTTACGAAGGTGTACGAGGGGCTGGGGCTGGACCTCTCCTCCGCCGTGCGGATGTTCTTCACGCGCTCGGTGCAGGTGGGCGGAATCCCGTTCTCCGTGAGCGCGGAGAGCACTTACAGTTACGAGGACGCGATGGAGAACATCATGCAGGCCCGCAGGGATTCGATTAAAAACGGAACGGCCGACATGACGCTCGATGAGATTAACGCAATCATCGCCGACTACCGCAAGAGCAAAAAGGAGGCTAAATGAAGTGCTATGTCGTGGCGGACACGAACATAATCGTCTCGGCGTTCATTTCCGTCATGCGGAAAAACAAAGTAGAGGATTCCGTTCCGCTCAAAGTACTTTCCCTGCTCCTTGACAAGAAGAACAAAATCATCCCGGTTTTTAATGACGACATTCTCGATGAATACAAGGAAGTGATGTCACGCCCCGAGTTCAGAATTTCAAAGCCGATAATCGGAAAGTTTTTGAATGACATCCGCAGCATCGGCGTTTCTCTTGAGGCCGCCGAAATCGATGATGAGCTGCCGGACTCGGACGACGTTGTGTTCTATGAAGAGGACGGAGAAGTAGGTGCCGTCCGCCGTGAAGCAGATGTCGCCGTTCTTCCAGCCGCGCCGCACCTCGTCCCGGTGGAGCGTGAAGTCGTCCGCGCCGATGACGCCGCAGAAATCGACTTCGTAGCGTGTGAGCCTCACCGACCATGGAAGCCGCGCGAGCAGCTCGCGGGCGGTGGTGCTGCCGTTCAGCACGGCGGGGATGCGCTTTTCCCCGAAAAAGAGGTTCACTTTCGTGCCGTCCTTCGGGATTTCCCGGCTCGCCTTTGTCTGCGCGCCCGCCGCCGAGAGCGCGAGCAGCGCGGTTGTGATTGCGATGAGTTTTCTCATGGGATTGTCCTCCGTGAATGTGTGGGTTTGTGAGATGAGTTGATTGTAGCGGCGGCGTGGGATTTTGTACAATGCTAGTTTTGCAAGCGACTATGCCCGCAGCGTATAGCCCCGCCGCCCCATTCCATGCTATAATTCCCCCATGTTCATCGAAACCTACATCATCCGGCTGCTCGCGGCGGACTACGCGCGGCGAATCATGGCGTTGCAGGACGAGATGATTCAGAAGACGCGCGAGAAGGCGGGGCAGACGGACGGCAGAGCAAGAGGCGGTTATTCGGCGGTGACTTTGACTTTTGCGGTAAGCCCGCTCTCGCCCGCAATGTAAAGGCCGTTGGCTTTTATGGCGGAGAAGGCAGCAGACTTCTCGTCTGACGATGATGATGAGAGCGTCACAGAGCCGAAAGAGATCTCGGAGCCACTAGCACCACTATAATTATAGTTAATAATCGCTACTTCATTCGTCCAGCTACCATCGGAAGCGACACCTGAATAAATACCAAGCCATCTATATTTTTCACCACAACTTAACCAGTCCGCATCCGTGACTGATACCGTTATCGAGGAGGCCTCCGCAAAAAGTTTTGCGGGCGCAAACAGGGACAGCTTGCCGTCAGCCTTATAATCCACTGTGGTGCCAAGAGCATAGTCGGTATCCTCCGCACCGTTGCCCGAGCCGGAGCTTATGCCGAGCACGTCCATACTGCCGAGCGCCACGCCCGAGCCGTCGAACATGCCCCACTTGTAGTTGCCGTACAAATCGCCGCCCCATGTGAACACTCCTGTTCCGCCGGAGGCCGCAGTCTCCTCGATTATGTGGCGGATTACGTTCGCCTGGTTCTGCACCGAGCCGACCACATAAGTTTTGCTTCCGCTGGTCGCGGTCGTAAGGTCGGAGTATACGCTCCCTGTCGCGGGATCCTTCATGTGCTGCCATGTGTAATTCTGCGCGGACTTGTCGCTGTCATCCTTCCAGTGTGCGGAGCACTCGGCCACAATCACATCCTTTTTGAACGTGCTTTTAAGCGAGGATATGTTCTTTTTAAGACTGGCAATCGTTCCGTGCGAGCTTTCCCACGGATAGTACGAAAGGCCGATGACATCATAATCCACATCTTTAATGCGGTTAAAGAACCATGAGAGGTCGCCGCCATTGCTCGCAGACGCAAGGTGAATCACCACTTTTATCTTCGGGTCAAAGTCATGAACGGCATCCGCGCCCGCGCTCAGGTATTTAACAAGATTGGCCGCAGAAGAGCCGCTGGTGCCGGCATAAGCGAAAGAGCCGCTCGCTGTGTTGTCGCTCTTGCTCTTGCCCTCCTTATGAATCATCATGCCGGGGTTAATCTCGTTACCCACCTGCACGTAAGAGGGTGTTATTCCCGCCTGATTTTTTATGGCGGAAAGGACTTCCGTGGTGTAGCCGCGCAGAGCATCGGCCACCTCATCCGCGCTTTTCAGATTCCTCCACGCGGCGGGCACAATCTGCCTTCCGGGGTCCGCGAACGTGTCGCTGTAGTGGAAGTCCAGCATAAGGCTAAGCCCCGCCTCCTTAACACGCCTGGCCATGCGCACGGTGCGCTCCAGGTCGTTCATGCCGCCGTTAACGCTTGAAGAGAACTGCGACGGGTCGTTCCAGATACGCAGGCGCACTGTGTTCACGCCATGACCGGCAAGGATTTTGAAAAAGTCCTTATCGGTTCCGTCAGTGTCCTTGAACACCACATTGCAGTCTTTCTCGTACCAGTCCACATACGAGGCATCGAATCCGCGCAGGAAATTCTCGTCCAGTTCCACAGAAAGGTCCTCCATGTCAATTTTATCAGATGATAAGGGGGAGAGCGTGTAGGAGATTGTCTTGGAGAAGTCCTCTTTAAACTCAAACCACGGGTCGCTCCCGGAGATAGCGGAGGAAAGGAGCGTGTCCCCGCTGTAGACGCTCAGGCCGTAGATTTTAAGCCAGCCAGAGGAGTTTTTTAAATTACCGTTCAGAGTGAATGTCGCTTTGCTTGCGGATACGGAGGCCGTAAGGATTTCTGTAACAGACTCATCGCTGCTTGAGCCGTATGTAAGGACCGCCTTAGTAGCGGAAGCGGCGCTGGTCCCGGAGAAAGACAGGACCAGCGTCATGGAAGGGTATCCTGGCCCGCCACCGGACGGACAGCCGGTGAAAAGAGATGCAGCCATGACGGCCGAGCCTATGAGCATAAAAAATTTCTTTACAGAATTCATACAGCCTCCGGGAAATATTCCGCGCACAGAAAATGACTGCCCGCCCGGAACAGCGGGCGGACAGGTTTCAGGGATTGGTGTTAGTCAAACTCCTGATTTTATTTAGTTTCAGTTACAGAAACTTTTATCTTACAGGTGAAACCGCTGGTTCCAGCGATGTAAAGACCGTTCTCTTTTACAGCCTCAATGAAGCCAATGGCATAAGTATCTTCTTCGTCACCAGGAATATTACAGGTGAAAGTTCCATCATCGGCTGAAAAAGGTTCTTTGTTCAGTTTCCATTCTTTAGCCCAACTAGCATCGCCACATAAAGAAATCCATGCATCACCGCTGTCGTTGTCAACGCCCTCAGGCAAAGTAATCTCACTGAAAACTACAGTCAGTTTGCTAATAGCTTTGTCTGCAAACGTAGCGCCTGTTAAGATTTTGATAAGACTTCCAGTTCCAGTATAGTCGGTTTCATATGGCAATGGTGTCACATTGCTATCAGCAAGTTTATAAGTAAACTGTTTTTTTCCATCTGCTTCAAATGCAAACCACATATCTGAGCTTGTACATTCTACAGAAATCTTGCCATCATCATTATTCACCTCTATTTTCTTTACGACCATCCACCCGTCAGAATTCATATATTCGCTACTTAAGGTAGCTGTCGCACTTTTTCCGTCTGAGGAAACCACGCCATCTACAACAGTATCATCATCATTGTGTCCATAAGTGATTTTTACACTCGTTGCAGTAAAGTCTTCAAAACTAAGTTCTAGTAGCATAGTCTCATCTTCTTCATTACTCGGCTGTTTACACCCGATGAAGGCAATGGCGGTCATGAGCGCGGCAATGGCGCTTAATGTTCCTAAAAGTTTTTTCATAGCATCCTCCTTTTGGATTACGGTTTTATTTTACACTGATGCTTCTGCACCAGAGATTTGCTTTTTACGTCTGCTGATTTCAGACCAAGTCCAACAGACATCCGGGTCATGTCACAGGATTACCGACACAATCAAAAGTAGTTCCGTCAGTATATGTAACGGTCACCATCGTTTTTACATCCGAACTGGCGGCAGGCTCCACGCTTATGGTGGCCGTTCCGCGGTCTAAGTCCAAATCGTTTATGTAAAAATTGTGCATAGTTCCCTTGTCAGAGCCATTACCCATTAACTCATTAAGTTTATACCAATCCCTGTTCCAATCTCCTTTAGGACACAGCGAGAACTGGATATTAGATGTGGTTACCGCTATGGTACTGGAGGTCCCTTTCCCGTTGCTCATCACAACATCAGTAACATCCACTCCTTTAGTCCACTTATTATTATTTCCATCAAAATTTCCAGGAATGCTGTAATTACCGCTTATATCCCCGAATCCGCTGAACTCAAACGTTACAAGCAGCTCTTTCTGGTTGTGCAGTCCGTCGGCGTTAGGGCAGGCGGTAAAGAGCGCCGCGCACAGCAGGGCCGCCGCCAGGCATGAAATATTCTTTAAGTTCATATAAAGTCCTCCGTTCTAAAATCTTACAAATCCCAGATAAGCCCCACGCGAATAAAACTGTCCGTCATGTTCGCGTCCAAAGTGTTCAGCAAATATGTGCGGTGCAAAGGTTTATTCTGCGCGTCGTCCGCACGGAACAGGCTGTAGTTGTTGTCCTCCAACGGATCCATTCCGTAGGCAAAATGCATCCAGAATTTCGGACGGCCCGGGAGAGGCGTCCTATTAAAGGCGTAGCCCGCCGCGAATCCTAACGGCTGGTCCTTGGCGCTCACAGTGGCTTTAGCACGGTAAATCATGCCGCCGAACACGTTGAAGTTATCCGTTATGTCCGCCGCTACAATCACGCTGTGATTCGTGCCGGAATTCTTTAGGTATGAGCCCTGGCTGCTGGTCCATTTGTCATAGCTCATGCTAAGCGCATAATCCACGGTAAGTTTTTTGAGGAATCCAAAATCCGGCTCATAGGCGAGCTCTATTCCTGCCTCATCCAATGCGGGAACAATGGCAGATTTTTCCCCGTTCACGGCATTCGCCACATTTATGACCCCATAAAGTCCCACCGTAAAATCAGACCCTATAAAGGAACTTAAGTCCAAATCCACATAAGGCTGGTTTCTCAGCTCAAAGTCGCTCAGCGTGTCCGACACGTGGTTAAGATAAAAAGTGTTTCCGCTTTTAGAGGGAAGGGCAAAGCCTTCGTCCAGACCCAGCGTTATAAACTCCGCGGGTCTTATCTCAAAATCCAGCTGAATGAAATTCTTTCCCGCGTTGATGTCATCATAGCTCTGGCCATCCGCGCCCCACACGGAATTCACGCTGCCGCCCGCATAACTTTCCATTACACTGAGCGACCATTTTTCCGCGCTGTAACCTGCGCGCCCTGCGAACGCCAGAGTGTCCAGTCCAAACGTAATGCCCGTGCCGAAAGTCCCAAGCACATGGACCTCTGCCTTAAAGTCCTCAAAAGGACTGAAAGCCACATAAGCGCTGGCAGCATTCTTTACATCAGTTGAATAGTCAAAAAGATTCTTCGCCTCGCTGGCGCTTCCAAAGGTGAGCACGCCGTCCACTAACGGTGAATTCTCATCATCCCCGTAGCGTACACGCAGAAGGTCGTACATGCCGTATGTCCCGTGCATCATGCTAAGGGCGGCCACAGCATCTATGGTGAAATTGCCTATGCTCCTAAAATCCGCGCCATTTGAGAATTCAGTGAAGCCTTTTCCCTGGTCATCCCAGCGGTCTATCACATAATAGATTCCGTCAAAATCTATCATGCCGTTTGCCTTTAAAGTGCCATAACCGATTTTGGTATTGACATATGGCGTCACAATGGTAAAGCCCATTTTATTAAAGGCGCCGATTCCAGAATCATTTGCATTGTACATCCAGCTGAACGGAAGCGCCGCAAGACTCTGGATGCCGTCCTTGAATTTTACTTTAGGATCTGCGTCCGCGAAACTGTTAGCCTGGTAAAGCGTCTTGTCGAAATCCCAGACTGATATTTCCGCGTCCAGATGGAAATTCGGAGTGAAATCTCCCCAGAACCACCAGTTTGCGTTAGAGGCGGCGTGCGTATTATCTAATTCATAACCGGATTTCTCTCCGCTCTTAATATCACGGATTATAGCTTTAGTGCTGCTGGTGGCCTCTATCCACACACCCTGCGCTATGGAAGGCCCGGATGCGGGGGCAGATACCGTACCCCCCCCCGTATTATCAGATGAGGCGCTCACGGATTTTGTGAGGTCCTCGTCCAACGGCACTAAGAAACCGTCGTCCGCCGCTTGAGAGAGAGCCGGCAGCGCTAGAACCGCGGCGCCAATCAGAATGCTCAGTATTTTTTTCATATCATACCCTTTTGTGGCGGCGCCTCCTGCATAAGGCCGCCCGCTTAAGATTTCATGTCATTCGCATTGCCGTAAGGCTCAGCATACGCAGGAAAATGACCGCGCGAATTTTAGTCCTTTATCTTTATGAACTCCACGTCGTCAAAGTTGCCCCAGCAGTCCGGAGCGGTGTCCAGGTATATGCCGATGGTGGCCTTGCCGTTTGTTACAGGAACCTCTATCTCGTACTTGTGCCAGTCCTGCCAGCCGGTGTTGGTTATTTTCGCGGTAATCTGGTTTTTGCCGTCGCCGTAATTGGCCACGAAAAGCCGGATGTTGTTCTCTCCGCCGCCGCCCATGGCCCACACGCTCAGGCGGTAGGTGCCGTTAGGAATGTCGGAGAAATCCTGGCTCAGTATGCTTCTGAATCCTGTGGCAAGCCAGTACTTGTAAGTCCATTTTCCTGTGCGGGCGTTTCCCTTGTTGTTCTCAAGGAAGCTTGCCGCGCCCGAACCGTTCAGTTTCCATGCGCCCAGTTTTCCGCTCTCAAAGCTGGGGTCCTTCACCAGATTCACGCGGTTTGACACCTCCACTTTCGCGGTGACTTTAAATCCTGCGGGGGTAGCTCCCGCCACGCTGAGCACGGTCTCCTCCTTCTGCGCCTTCCAGTCCACGGCGTCCCATGAGACGCTCACCAGACGCTCGCTGTCATCCGTGTAGACCACCTTAAGCTTGGAGGGAAGGTTCGGATTCTGTCCGGGCTTCACGGTGAATGAAAGCGGCTCCGCCAGGGCCTCGGGCACAAATGAGCCCGCGTCCGCCAGAGACGCTTTTCCGCCCCACGCGTTCGTCACCTCGCCGCGGCCGTGCACCAGGTTCCACACCGCAAGGCTGGGGAGCGCCTTTCCGTCAAAGCTGAACATGGCCTGGTTCTCCCATGTGTTTCCCTCCGTGGTGGAGAGGTTCGCGCCGGGCCAGAGTATGGAGTCCGCCTCCCAGTAGAACACGCCCACGCCGCCCTTAACGCTGCTGACCGTGGCTATTATGTCGCGGATTGCCGTGGCCTGCCCCTGCACGCTCGGAACGTAGCCGTTTGCCTCGTCTGAGTACACCTGGAACACGTTGCCCTGGAAGTCGCCGTTCTCCTCGGTGAAGGCATAGGCGGTCTCCACTACGGCCATCTCCTTTCCGTAGCGCTTGGAGAGCATCTCCATGTTAGCCTTAAGCTCGTCCATGCTTCCGTGCCAGTACGTGTAGAATGAAAGTCCTATTATGTCGTAGTCGATTTTAGCCTTCTTCACCTCGTCAAAAATCCATTTGTAGAGGTCCTGGTCTCCGCCGTCAGCAAGATGCACTATGATTTTTATTTTATCTCCGCCGCGCGCGGTGCGGACGCCCTTGGACGCCCTGCCCAGAAGACGGGTGAACTCCTTCATTCCGCCGATTTTCACGCTGGGGTCGGCGCTCCACAGCTGCCCCACAGGCCACATGAACCCGGAGTTAAGCTCGTTTCCTATCTGCACGCTGTCGGGAGCCGCTCCGGCCTCGGTGAACGCGTCAATGCACTCGCGCGTGAATCTCTCCACCTCGTCCTCAAGCTGCTTGTCGCTGAGGCCCTTCCAGTCCTGCGGCATATACTGCTTGCCGGGGTCCGCCCAGAAGTCGGAGTAATGGAAGTCCAGCATGAACTTAAGGCCCGCGTCCTTTATGCGCCTGGCTATCCTTATGTCAGTCTCCAGGTCGTTGTTGCCGCCGCCCATGCGGTCGCCCTTTTTGGCCACAAGCTTTCCGTTTTTGTCGTACTGGTCCTCTTCATATGTAGGATTGTTCCACAGGCGGATTCTCACATAGTTTACGCCGTGGTCCTTCAGAATCTGGAAAACGTCCTGCTCCCGCCCGTCAGCGTTATAGAATTTGCCGCCGGATTTCTCTATCTGATCAACCATGCTTATGTCCACGCCACACATAAAGTCCTCGGAAAGACCTTCCACCGGGGCCACGTGAATCTGCTGCCTTACCGCCTCCGCCGCGGGAGCCTGCCTGGCCCACAGCGACACGGCCGTCACAGCCGTAATCACGAAAGCGGCGCACAAAACTTTTTTCATACTGCCTCCTAATCAGCCAGAAGAAAGCCCCTGCCTCCGACCGGCATTCCACGCCGCACCGCTGACATCACGCGGACGACGGCTGATATGCGTGCAGGGGGAAGACACGTATTCCGCGCGCTTTTCCCGCACTCCGCCTTGTCAACACCTTTTATCAACTCGTGTTGATTCATTACTCTATTCTCTCATACGTTTTTTGCGTTGTCAAGAAAAAATTTATCTTTTTTTTAAGCGGATTCGGGCCCGCCTGAAGACAAAAAAAATCCCGCGGCCGCCACGGACCGCGGGCATATCCTTACAGAATCATGCGGGGATTAGAAAGTGTGCGTGTAGCTGAACGCCAGGCGGTTGAAGAACCATTCCCTTCCGACTGCGGGATAGTGACTCTCCGGGAGCTCTAACTTTCCGATAAAGGACAGTGTCCTGCGGGATTTAAAGTGAATCAGCAGGTTGAGCGAGTCTTTCTTCGTGAACGCGAACTGAAGCACGGGGCTCAGGCTGATTTCCTTGAAGTTCCCTTTATATGAAGAAAACTCGTAAGCGTTCTCTGAGTACGGGCCCTCGCTCTCAAACATAAGGCCCACCATCTTAAGCACGGGAATGGGAAGCTGGTAGCCCAGGATGCCGCACATGTACTCGTACCAGCCGTTCACGCGGTTCCCCGAGCACTGCCATGTCCACAGCTCCTGGTCCTCAGCGCCGGTGTATGCCTGGTAGTAGGCCTGATAAGTGAACTGCATGAGCACATGGGTCCAGTCGCCCTCTATTATGGCACCCGTGTCAAACTGGAACGTGCCCTGGAACCATGTTTTAAGGTACCATTCGGCGAACGTGGAGCCCTTCTTGTATTCATTCTTTGCACTATCATAAGCGCCCATGCCGCCTTCAAACGGTCCTAAATCCCAGCCGGTGCCGGCCTCTCCGCCCGCGCTGAACACCAGGAACGGCATCGGGGTGAACGTTATGCTCGCGCCGGGCTTAACTGTCACGGGCGTCACCTGCATCCAGCCGCCCAGCTTTAGGTTCGCTCCGCTCAAAAGCCAGTGGTCGCCCAGCGGAGTGGAAATCGTATAGTCCACCTGCGGGGTAACGGCACCCTCCAGTCCGGAATAAGCGCCTGTGAGCGGGGCGAAATGGTTCACGTTGTCAGCGTTCGATGCAGCCGAAACGTGCGCGGACTCCGGATAATACGCCGCCTGCACGTTCAGGGAAAACGCGAGCGCGTTCCCGTCAGCGAATAAAGGCACAGAAAGCAGGGCCGCGGCACCAAGCACCGCAAGCAGTTTTGTAATTTTCATAAGAATTCTCCTTGAACGCTCAGTCTCATACTGATAGTATCACTATCAGTATTATAGCATGATTATCGGAAATGTAAAGGATTTTTTTCCAATACGCAGGATTTTATATGCGGGGCAGAACACGGGGCCGCATGCCCCTCGGACGAAAAAATCAATGTACGTGACAAAAATATGACCCAGGCGGGAATCGAACTCGCAACCTACAGCTTAGGAGGCTGTCACTCTATCCAATTGAGCTACTGGATCAAAAAATATATCGCGGGAAAATCACGGCCAGCATCACGCCATGCCGGCCGCAGGCGGGCCTTCCCGCAGGAGCCCGCACGCATGGCGCAGGATTACGGTGCCGCATGAGGCCCCGGAACCTTACGCCTTTAAAGCCCGTGCCTGCGGGCTAGTCCTTGGCGCGCTCCACAAAAGAGCCGTCGCGTGTGTCTATCACAATGCGGTCATCCGTGCTGCAGAAAAGCGGCACCTTCACCTCCACGCCGGTGTCCAGAGTGGCGGGCTTGGTGCTTTTTCCTGACGTGTCTCCCTTAATGCCCGGCTCGCAGTAAGTGATTCTGCGCGTGACTTTAATCGGAGGCTTAACGCCCACGGCCTTTCCCTCGTAGAAAGTGATGGAGACATCAAAGTCATCATCGGGGGAGATATAGCCCGCGTTGTCGCCCAGATCCTCTTTCTCCAGGGCCACGTCATCATAGGTATTCTGGTCCATGAAGTGGAACGTATCACCGTCTATATATGAGAGCTTCACAATCTTCTCTTCCAGATCCACCTCGTCGAATTTCTCGCCCGCGTCCAGACCCAGGTCCTGCGTGCTTCCGGTAACGATATTCTTCACGCGGAGTTTCGTCACCATGCCGGCGCGTCCGGATTTCTGCCCGAGCATACGCTGAACGATAAGAGGGGCGCCCTCATACATGAACGCCGAGCCCACACGAATTTCGTTAGTTGAAATCATAATATCTTCCTCAAAAAAATTTAACTAAGTATACATAAATGCGCATTTCTTTTCAACTGGTAAATCAGAGGACGGTGAAAATTACGCATGAGCCCTACTGCGCCATGCCTTGCGGGCGGGCGGCGGTTGCGGTAGAATCAGCGCATGGAAATCACCGTTTTATGCCGCGTGGTGGACAACTACGGGGACATAGGCTTCGTCTACAGGCTTGCGAGGAGCATCCGCGAAATCAGCAGGGGAATAAGGCTCAGCCTGATTGTGAGCGATCTGGAGGCTTTCGCGCGCATAGCGGACATAAGAATCAGTGCCGGGAAAAAATACCAGAGGCGCGGCGGATGGAGGATTTTCGACTGGAATGCGGCCGAGGAATGCGGGCGGTACTTCATGAGGCACGAGCCGCTTTACATAGTGGAGTGCTTCCAGTGCGGCCGCCCTGACTGGCTTGACGGCGTTCTTTTCAGGAAAGATAAAAAATCCGTGACGCACATGCTGAATCTGGAGTACCTTACGGCCGAGACATGGGCGGATGAATTCCATCTTCTGAAAAGCGGCACGCGGAGCCCTCTTGTAAGGAAAGTGAATTTCATGCCGGGCTTCACGCGGAGGACAGCGGGCCTGGTTCTTGACGCGCATTTCACAAAGTGCGTACGAAACAGGAAGCTCGCCATGGCGGACATGGCGCCGCTTCTCCCCCCTGACGCGTCGCGCGCCCTCTATGACCCCGGCATTTTCTGCGTAACGGTTTTCTCTTATGAGCGCGACTTTACTTGCGTGGCGGAGGCGCTCAGCAAAAAAGGGAACGCGCATGTGCTTCTGGCGGAAGGTCCCGGAAAAGACTGCTTCCTCAGCGCCATGAGAGAGTCAAAGTCTGCTTTTCCCGTGACCGTACTGCCGCCGCTTCCGCAGACCGCATGGGACGCGCTTTTGTGCTGCTCGGACTTTAACTTCATACGCGGAGAGGACTCTTTTTCCAGGGCGTGTCTGTCGGGCATTCCGTTCATCTGGCACGCATACAGGCAGTCGGAGGGCACTCATCTTATAAAAGTGAGCGCGCTGCTTAACGTAATGGAGAATTTCTTCGCGGAGAAAGAGGACGCGGAATTCTTCCGCCTGTACAGAAAGACCATGCTGTGGTACAACACGCGCGACGGTGACGCGGACGGAATCTGCGCTGAGGCCGCAGAATGCATGAGGGAAGCGGAGGCGCCGACCCCGGAGGCTCTTCTTAGCGTAATAAGCCATGGCGGATGCGACGGTCCGTTCAGGGATTTTTCCGATTATCTTTTCAGCAACGGGAACCTCACGGAGAGCCTCATAGCATACTTCCGGAATTTACAGGACAAATAATATTTTCTGTGGTAAATAACGTGTTTTCTCCTTACATATAATTGCAGGAGAAGACGATGCGCATTTTTAGTTTTTCGCCGTTCGGCTACGAGGGCTCGCTTGTGGGAGTGGAGGTTGACTTGCGGCGCGGCATTCCTGCGGTGGACATAGTGGGACTGGCGGACGGAACAGTCAGGGAATCCAGGGAAAGGATGCGGAGCGCCATCCGGAACAGCGGGTTTGAATTCCCGCCGGAGAGGGTCCTTATAAGCCTGAGCCCGGCCGACCTTAAGAAAGAGGGCGCGGGATTTGATCTGGCTCTGGCGCTTGCCGTTCTGGAGGCGCAGGAAAGGGCGCGCAAGGATGACAGCCCCGAAAGCGGCAGGATGCTTGTAATGGGAGAGCTTGAGCTTAACGGCAGGCTGCGGGCAGTGCGAGGAGTGCATGCGGCGGCCAGCACGGCGGCCCAGCAGGGAATAGAATTCTGCCTGGTGCCGGAAGAGAATGCGGACGAGGCGCGCGGCGTGGACGGCATGAAAGTGTTCGGCGCCAAGAACCTGGAAGAGGCGTTCGGCGCGCTCGGGAACACGGAGCGTTTCTCCGCGGCAAAAAGAACGGACCGTATCATGCAGATACAGAGAGATGCCGTGCAGGTGGACGGAATCCTTTTCAATAAAGTGCAGGAAGGCTTTGATTTCTCGGCGGTATGCGGGCAGGAGCGTCTGGTCAGGGCGCTGCAGATAGCCGCGGCGGGAGCGCATAACGTCCTGGCGTTCGGGCCGCCCGGCTGCGGAAAGACTCTGGCCATGCAGAAGTTCCAGGCACTTCGTCCGCTGCTCACGGAAAAGGAGACACGGAGCGTAACGCGCATATACTCCATAGCGGGGCTTCTTCCGCCTGAAAAAAGCATGAAGTACGACCGCCCTTTCAGGCAGCCGCATCAGACCGCGAGCATGGAGGGTATATGCGGAGGGGGCGCGCACTGCTCTCCGGGAGAAATATCACTGGCGCACAACGGAATGCTATTCCTGGACGAGGCTGCGGAATTCAAAACCGGCGTCCTGCAGATGCTGCGCGTGCCGCTTGAGACTGGGAGCATAACGATAAGCCGCGCAGGAAGAAGCACTACATTCCCCGCTGACTTCCAGCTGCTTATGGCGACGAATCCCTGTCCGTGCGGGTTCTACGGCTCGGGCGATAAAATCTGCCTGTGCTCCATGAGAAGCGTGGAGCAGTACTGGAAAAAATTCTCGGGCCCGCTTCTGGACCGCATAGACATCCGTGTGCAGGTGGAGAACTGCGGCACTCAGGAAACAGGAGTGTCCACGGCGGAGCTCAGAAAGGACATAGCGCGCGCAGTGAGGGCACAGATTGAGAGGCAGGGAAAATGGAACTCGCGCATAGGACCCTCCGAGCTGGACAGTATATGCATATGCACGCAGGACGCGCGGCGGGCACTGGACAAGGCGGGCGAGACGCTGGGATTCTCCCCCAGGGCCATGGCCAGCTGCCTTAAGACCGCGCGCACCATAGCGGACATGGAAGGAAGCGAGGAGATAAACATAGAGCACATAACGGAGGCGGTGGGCTTAAGAAAAAACTCGGGGCCACTGGAGCAGGCTTTCTGAGAAAAGGGGGCGCGTCATGAAGGGTCCGTCCGATCGAACAGACACGCAAGCGGCCTAAGCGAAAACCGCAAGTCAGAATAGCGGCGGCATCCGTGCGGATAAAAAAAAGACCGCGCCGTAAGGCACAGTCTTTTATACCGGTTCTGAGACTTGAACTCAGACACGCTCGCGCGCAACAGATTTTGAGTCTGTCGTGTCTACCATTCCACCAAACCGGCAGGCTGACAGAGTATAGCAGAACACCCCGGTTTGTGCAAGGGCGCTCCATGCGCGCAAGGAGTTTATAAAATGGACGCGGTAAGCTACAATCTGCTTATGGACAGCGTAAAAAAACTTACGGACCAGACATCTCTCTTATTCAGCGCCTGTGACAGCACGGGACCATCCGGCGCAGAGCACAGGAGTCCGGAGCAGATTTTAAAATCCGTGTTCGGCTACGATTCGTTCCGCCCGCATCAGAGGGAAATCATACAGAACGTCCTGGACGGAAGGGACACTCTGGCCATAATGCCCACCGGCGGCGGAAAATCACTGTGCTATCAAATCCCCGCGCTGATGATGCCGGGTCTCACCGTAGTAATCTCCCCGCTCATCGCGCTCATGCAGGACCAGGTGGCGCAGCTAAAATCAGCCGGCATAGAGGCATCGTTCCTGAATTCCAGCATGGAATGGAGCGAGTATCTTTCCGCCATGGAGAGGATAAAAGGCGGAGGCGTAAAGCTTCTGTATGTCTCGCCCGAGGGACTGAATTCCGCGAAAGTGCGGGATCTCCTAAATGACGGGAATATAAGCGTTGACTGCATCACCATAGATGAGGCGCACTGCATAAGCGAGTGGGGGCACGACTTCAGGCCCGACTACATGGAGATTGCGGAAATAAGAAAGCAGTTTCCGCGCGCGGTATGCCTGGCGCTCACCGCCACAGCCACGGAGCAGGTAAGGAAGGACATAATCAGGAACCTGAGGATGGAGAGCCCCGCAGAGCTGGTGGCGAGCTTTGACAGGCCTAACATTTATCTGGACGTGAGACGCAAGAAAAACATATCCGCGCAGGTCCTTGATTTTATCATGGAGCATAAGGGCCAGAGCGGAATCGTATACTGTTTCTCGCGCAAGCAGGTGGACGACCTGACGGATGCCCTCAGGCGGGCGCACATAAAAGCCTCCAATTATCACGCGGGGCTCAGCGATCAGGACAGGGCGGAGCATCAGAGTGAATTCATAAAGGACAAGACGGACATAATGGTCGCCACCATAGCGTTCGGAATGGGGATAAATAAACCTAACGTCAGGTTCGTTATCCACACCGACCTGCCAAAAAGCATAGAGCAGTATTATCAGGAAATTGGAAGGGCAGGACGTGACGGACTTCCCGCCACAGCGCTTCTTCTCTACGGCTACGGGGATGTCCATAAAATCCGTTACTTTTTCTCTGGCTCGGCGGACCCGGAGAAATCAGAGAGGCTTCTGCAGGAGATGGTGGGCTACGCGCAGAGCAGGATGTGCCGCAGACGAAAACTGCTCGCGTACTTCGGGGAGCATTCGTCCGCGGACGGACCGCAGGACACTGACCTTTGCTGCGACATCTGCGCTTACGGGGCCGAGGAAGGAAACGACGTCACAATCCCCGCGCAGAAATTCATATCGTGCGTACTGCGAACGGGAGAGCGCTTCGGGGCCTCGTACATAGCCGATGTCCTTATGGGGTCAAGCGGCAGAAGAATTCTGGAGAACAGGCACAACGGGCTAAGCACATGGGGCATAGGAAAAGATTTGCGGCGCTCCGCATGGCTTGATTTGTCCGAGGCGCTGGTGCAGGACGGATATCTTTTTAAAACCATGGAGCATTCCGTCCTTCGCGTAACAGAAAAAGGCAGCAGCGCTCTCAAAAACAGGAGCGAGATTATTCTGCCGGTAAACCTCTCCGCCCGGCCTGAGCCTTTAAAGACAAAAGGAGTCTCCGTGCGGCGGGCTTACGCGGCGGAGGACGAGGAGTCAAGCAGAATAGCGACGGAGCTTCGGGTATGGAGGCGAAAAACCGCCGATGAGGAGAACATACCGCCGTATGTGATTTTCGGAGACAAAACATTGTTCGACATAGCGGAGAAAAAGCCCGCGTCCTTAAATGAGCTCAGAAACTGCTACGGAATAGGAGAGCTTAAGGCACAGCGGTTCGGCTCAAGCGTGCTCAGGATAGTAAGGGGCGAGTATTAGCATGCGGAAAAGATTCTTACGCGGAAGAACGACATCCCTCACTCGCACGGTCAGCTGAACAGCGCGCGGCACTCCAGATAGAAGCGTTTCTCGCTGGCCTCGCCCATGCTGAAGCTTTTGCGGGGCAGAGGTCCGCGCGCGCTTATGGTCGCGAAGAACGAGTCTTTCGCCACGGGGGGAAGCATGACCGACACAGCGCCGTCCTTTCCGCCCAGCCTCAGAACCTCGTCGCTTCCGTGTATGTAATCAATCTCCACGGAATCAGAGCCCGAGGATTCTGAGCGGATGAAATCATCCAGCGCGGGCTGCAGGCGGCTCACCGCCAGATCAGTTATGTCCGTCTCAAGCACGGCGTGCTCCGTCCTGCCGGACAAGCCCTTGTAAACGAATCCGAAGCTCGCCCTGGAATTTCTTACGCTCGCCTCCATCTCCTCCGCGCCGCACTGCCTCACCGTGCCGCCCAAATCAGAGCGAAGGAATTCCAGGAGCCTTGCCCCGTCAGTTCCGAACAGCACACGGTGTATCGGCTCGAACGTAAGGCCCTCGTCATAAATGTTCACAAGCTCCACCAGAGCGTAACGGACCGGGCTTTCAGTAAGTCCCGTACTGGCCTTGTGCTCATCCCACACCGCTTTGGCCGTGGCAAGGGAATGATTCCCGTCACCCACCGCGAACAGAAACACAGAGCCGTCATCCTGCGCATTCTTTTTCCTGATGGCACTCAGGGCGTCATGCAGGAAATCCAAATCACGCTCATCCCTGACCGCCCATCCTTTTATGCTGCCAGCGCCCAGCATCAGATTTCCCTCATAGGCCGGAACGCCGTTCCTTACACGCGCCCCGCACGCCTCTATAAGGCTGTGGTCAGGATCGTTCACCAGGAGCATTATGTGCGGTATCTCCAGAGGCGCGCCGCGCCTTATCTCTTTCCTCGGAGGAATGCGCTCCACTATGGTCGCCTCCGTGGCGCGCGTCAAAGCGGAGCTGAAAGGCTTCCACTCGTATGTCTCCAAATCAAGCGCCGCCACAAGGCCCTTTCTGGTCCGCCCGAAAGCGGTGGTGCGCTCCACGTAAATGAACTCCCTCTCCGCCGGCGCAAAAACTCCCCGCGCCAGATAATCTTTCATCGCGGCACGGATTCTGCCGACACGCTCATCCCTGTCAGGGGAGTTAAGATATATTTCCGGCAGAATCAGATTAAGGGTGGAGTCCTTGCTCCCCACGGTCCTCTTCACGGAGTCCCAGTATGACTCGTCCTGAGTGTACTGGTCGCATGCTATTACCGACCACGTAGAGATGTCAGCGTCCTTGGGAAGAAGAATCTCAGGCACGTCAATTCCGAATTCGCGAAAACTTTTCATGGGCGCGAGTATATCACAAAGGGCAGAATATGTGCTATAGTCTGTGCATGGCGGGTCTAGACTTACAGCAAAAACAAATTCAGTCTCAGCTGCAGATTATGAGCCAGAAGCAGATTCAGTCGCTGGAGCTGCTCTCGCTGGGCTCGGAGGACCTGCAGGAGGCCGTCACCAAAGCCAGCCTTGAGAATCCCGCGCTCATCGTCAGGCGGGGGCCGCGGGATTTCACGCGCACTTCAAGCACGGTGTCCAGGGCCGCGTCGGAGGCAAGCGACAACTTCGAGGCCGCGCTTGAGTCCCGGGCAGACAGCCGCGAGACGCTTAAGGAGCACCTGCTTCTTCAGCTCCACACGTCGCGCCTCTCACGAAAGGAGGAGGAGCTCGGAGAGAAACTCATACATAATCTGGACTCACACGGCTTCCACGTACTGGCCCCTGCATCGCTTGCCGAGGGAGAGCAGGCCGAGTCGCTCGGGAAAATGCTGGACCTAATACAAAGCTTTGACCCGCCCGGAACATGCACCGCGAACATACAGGAAAGCCTATACGCGCAGGCCAGGCAGAGGAAGAGCTGCACCCCGCTTACGCTTTTTCTTCTGGACGGCCATCTGAATTTCCTGGACCCTCCCGTGCCGGAGAAAGTCATCGCAAAAATCAAGGCATGGCAGAAAGAGCAGTCGCGCATGTTCGCGCAGGATGAGAAGACCAGCGGCTACATAAAGCTTTCCGTCACCACGGAGCAGGTAGAGGAATCCATCAGATTCATACGAGGGCTGGACCCGTATCCCGCGCGGGAGTACGGCACGCAGGAGACACATTTTGTCTCTCCCGACATTTACGTGGAGCGCGCCAAGGAGAATTCAGACGCCGACAGAATGGAGAGCGGCATAGTGACCGCCGGCGGAGTCACATGGAAAATAAGGCTCTCGCGTGAAACCATCCCCGAGCTAAGGATAAACAAATCGGTCTCATCCGCCGAGAGCACGGAGCTTAAGGCAAACGTAAAGAAGGCGCAGGACCTCATAGATGCGGTGCAGTTCAGGCAGAGCACGCTGCTTAAAGCCGCATGCATCATAGTAAAGAGGCAGAGCGATTTCTTTAAAAACGGACCGGGGAACCTCAGGCCGCTAAGGCAGGCCGACATAGCGGATGACCTCCAGATACACGAGACCACAGTCTCCAGAATGGCGAACGGAAAATACATGCAGTGCGAGTGGGGGCTGTTCGAGGTAAAATACTTCTTCACCAACGCGCTATCCTCCGCGGAAGGCGGCGCCGACATAAGCCGGGACAAAGCCCTGCATGAGCTGGCCAGCATTCTTGCGGAGCACTCCGGCTCACAGAAAAAGCTCTCAGACCAGAAACTGTCCGCGCTGCTGGAGGAGCGCGGCATAAAAGTGGCGCGGCGCACGGTGGCAAAGTACAGGGCCATGCTTAACGTGGAGTCATCCTACAACAGATAAAAAAAGGCACGGAAAGCCTCCGTGCCTTAAGTCACACCGCCTCACAAAACGGCGCTATTTTTTCTCCTGAATCTTGTCCTTCTCTTTCTTCACTTTCTGATCCAGCACGTCCATAAGCTTGTTCACTCCGGCCGCAAAGTCAAAGTCATCGCTGGTAACATGAGCGTTCGCGCCCCAGCGGAAATTCAGAGTGCAGTCAAAGTAGAATTTCTTATCCTCCTTCACGCGCAGAATAAGATCCACGATAAGGTCGTCGGCGTAAGATATGCGCTTAAGTTTCTCGTTGATAAGGTCGGACTGATCTTTCTCAAAGCTGAATCCTATGGCCGTTATGGATTTTGTCATAAATATTTTCTCCTTGTGTTGTAAGTTCGCCGCCAAAAAACTCCGGCGGCCACCGCATTCATTTGCGCGCTTACATTATAATGCACCCTCATTCAAAAAGCAAAATAAATTTCCGCATCATGCGTCCCCAACCAAAAGGCATGGACTCATAATATCCCGTGCCGCCGCCTCCCCATGATACGCGCGTATCTTTCCTTATTAAACATACATCCTGCCCTTATAACGGTGTTACGCCGCTGCGCTTCCGCTCCGGTGCTAACGCACGCGCTCCGCGCCGGCTCCATACCGGGCTCATGCCCCGCATCTCCGCAAAGCCTGCAAAAAAATCTCCCCGCACTTTAAACCCGCGCCGCAATATGCTATAATCCCGCATGAATCCGGAACCGCCGGAACAGGAGTTAACATGAAACTTAAAAAACACCATGCGCTTACGGCGCTCGCCGCAGCCGCATTTCTCACGGTCATGCCCGCAAGCCTGACGGCGCAGGACGCGGAGCCCGCCGCAGTATTAGATGAGGCCGAGCAGGAGACTGAGGCCACGGAGCAGGAGGAGCAGCCCGCCCCGGAGACTGAGCCCGAGGCCGCCGCTCCAGAGCAGACCACCGCTCCTGAGCAGGCAGCGGCACAGCAGACTCCCGCGCAGGAGACTGTGCCCGCGGACGGAATGTACACCATGTTCCACCAGGTGTTCACCGGCAACGCGTTCAAAAAAATAGAGATAAACCTCATGGCGGAGGAATTCATCCTGGTATCCTCCGGCTCGGACAGCACCATGCTGGAGATAAAATCAAACATAAAAGAGAAAGTTCCTGTGGTCACGCAGGACGGAAAGAGCCTTAAGGTCCAGCAGAAAGACAAGAAGGCGAACATGCTCGCAGGAAGAATATGCACGGTAAAGCTCACCCTCCCGCAGAACCTGCCGCCCTCAGAGCTGGTCATCTCCGTGTCGGAGGGAAACCTTACGCTGGAGCCCGTGGCCGCATCCAGCATAAAAATCACCACCGGCACGGGAAGCCTTACCGCTGGCAAAATACGCGCTGACAAGGACCTGACTCTCGCCATAGGAGACGGACGCGCATCCGCTGACGCGGTGGAGGCACAGACGCTCATCGTTACCGGCAAAAAAGGAAACATCACCCTTAAAGGCGTCCTCGCGCCCAAATTCTCCGTGAGTATGGACAAGGGAGCCGCTTCCGTGAGCATGGTGAAACCGTTCTCCCAGCAGTCATCCGTGGAGGTTAACACAGGCAGCATAGACCTGTCGCTCCCTGCATCGGCCGTGTTCTACAGCTCCATAACGGCAGGAAAGGGAAACTACCACGCTGAATTCTACACGGACTCCAAGGGCCCCGAGCTTAAAGTAAAATTCGCCAAAGGAAACATAAAGGTATCCAAGCAGTAGAATAATCCGGTCCCGGCCGCATGCCCTGTCCGCGGAAGCCTCCGCGCGCGGGGATTTTGCTCCGGGTCCGCGCCCTGCGGGCGCCAGTCCGCAGTCACCCCGCCGACTTCAAACCCTCCGGGACTCCCCCGAAAACCGCGGCATGTTTTCAGATATATATCCGCTTTTTTTGATATTTTTCTTGACAATACGTGTTTTATGTCTCATTATTTATGATATAAGACGGAAAAAACTACTAAAACACGGTTTTTTGTATCAAGTTTTCCTGTTCTAAAACAAGGAGGAATCATGGCAAATTTCAAAGGTCTGGCCATAGCAGCGGCTCTGGCAGCCGGCATAGCATCAGGCGCCGCCGCACAGTCCGTGACCGCGGACTTCAGCGCGGCCAAGACACCGGTAAGCCCTAATCTTTACGGCATTTTCTTTGAGGACATCAACTATGCCGCGGACGGCGGCATCTACGGCGAGATGGTGCAGAACCGCTCGTTTGAATTCCGCCAGTCAGGGAAAGGTCACACAGACAGCTGGACTGACAGAATCAACATCTCCGGGGAAAAAGGGAAATCACGCCTTAGGGCCACCACCAATGGCGGGCTTAACAAGAACAACCCCACTTTCGTGCAGTTCAAGGCGGAGGCTCCGGGAGAGGGATTCTCAAACAAAGGCTACAAGGGAATGTTCTTCGAGGCAGGAAAGACTTATCCGGGCAGCGTCTATCTGCGCAGCACGGACGGCTCCGTCACCAGCATGACAGTCACAATCGGCGAGGACAAGAAAGGCGCCGCCACTGCCACAGCCAAAATAAACGGCATAGGCACAGAGTGGAAAAAATACGAGTTCTCATTAAAGGCCGCCGCCACAACCACCAACGGAAAGCTCGCGCTCTACGCGGACCAGGCTGGCACGGTCGACGTGGACTTCGTGTCTCTTTTCATGGCGGACATCTACAGGAACGAGCCTAACGGACTCAGGAAAGACCTTGCGGAGATGCTTGAGGCCATGCACCCGCGCTTCATACGCTTCCCCGGAGGATGCATAGTACACGGAATGAACCTGGCGGACCGCTACCAGTGGAAGCACACGGTGGGTCCTGTGGAGGAGCGCAAGGAGAACCGCAACTTCTGGAACTACCAGCAGAGCTACGGCCTTGGATTCTACGAGTACTTCCGCCTGTGCGAGGACCTGGGCGCGGAGCCCATCCCCGTTCTCAGCGTGGGCATGGCCCACTCCGGCGAGCGCGACGACATGAGGAACATGCCCAATTACGTGCAGGACGCGCTTGACCTGGTGGAGTACGCCACCGGCCCCGCGGACAGCACATGGGGAAAAATCCGTGCGGAGGCAGGTCATCCCGCTCCGTTCAAGCTTAACTACATAGGCATAGGAAACGAGGACTGCGGAGACGACTACTTCCCCCGCTACAAGCAGATTGCGGACGCGCTCAAGGCAAAATATCCTGACATCAAGCTGATAATCTCCTCGGGCTTCACATACAACGACACAAACTTCCACTCAGCGTGGAACCATGTGCGCTCATGGGAGAAAGACAAGAAAATCAAGACACCCATAGTGGACCTGGTGGACGAGCACTACTACAATCCCGCGCTGTGGTTCCTCACGAACGGAAACCGCTACGACAACCTGGACTTCTATCCGCGCGACAAGAACGCAAAAGTGTTCATAGGCGAGTACGCCGCATGGGACGACGGCCGCCACAACAGCCTGTACGCCGCCCTCACAGAGGCCGCATACATGACCAGCATAGAGCGCAACGGCGACATCATAGAGATTGCCAGCTACGCCCCGCTTTTCGCGCGCGATGGATTCGTGCAGTGGTTCCCCGACGCAATCTGGTTCAACAGCAGCCAGGTCTACGGCACGCCTAACTATCACGTGCAGAGCATGTTCAGCAACAACAAGAGCGACCGCACCATAAAGACAACCGTCACGCAGCCGGCCGGGGGCGCCGCCAAGAAAGCGAGCATAGGCGGAACTGTGGGACTGGGCTCATGGGCTACCACCGCTCAGTTCAAGGACATAAAGCTTACGAACGCGGACACAGGGGCGGTTATTTTCGCGAGCGACAAGAACACTAAGATGAGCGCGTTCAACGCCGCCACAGAGAAAGGCAAATGGTCCGTGAGCGGCGGCGTAATAAACCAGGCCTCCATGGACTCCCCCGCTTTCAACGCCCTTGACAACGAGGACGATATGGAAGGCGTGGACAACTACACGCTGGAGCTCAGCGCGCAGAAAACCGGCGGTGCGGAAGGATTCCTTATAAGCTTCGGCGTAAAGGGCGCCAAGAGCCTTTACTGGTGGAACATGGGCGGATGGGGCAACACCCAGAGCTGCGTGGAGAAAGGCTCTCTCACAGGAAGGAGCATAATCGGCGACAGCCAGGCGATGAGCCTTTCCAACGGCCGCTGGTACAAAATAAAGATAGAGGTCCGCGGAGAAAGCTACAAATGCTATCTGGACGGGGCCCTAATCCACGAATTCACTGACAGCATGAACTTTGACCCCCTGTACGCTCACGTGGGCGAGACAGACGGCGGCAAAGTCATAGTGAAGCTGGTGAACGTCTCCAAGGACGCGCTCCCTGTGACGCTCAACCTTAACGGCGCGAGTCTTGCCTCCACGGGAAAAGCCACAATCCTCACGGGCGCGCTCGACGACGAGAACAGCTTCCGCCGTCCTGACCAGGTGGCTCCCAAGACAGAGAGCGTAAGCGGAGTATCATCCAACTTTACGTACACCGTAAAGCCGTATTCCCTTACAGTGCTGGAGCTGCAGAAAAAATAGATATATTCCGGGGTCTTGCTGCCACTAAGCCCCGGTTTATATAGCGAATGCCTTTCAAAGCATTCAGCCTCCTTTTTCGCCGGCCTGTGATTTTTGCAGGCCGGTTTTTCTAAAACTTAGGCGCAGAGATTTCAAGTTCGGCGGGCAGCACAAGATAAAGCGATACTTACTTATTCAAAAGGTAGCGGTATGGAAGAGGTCGAGACAACATTAGTCATAAATCCTTTGGAGGACATCTCTAAGCTTAAAGCATTAGCTTCTGAACCAAGAATTCACATGCTGAATCTTCTGAGGGACAAGACCCTCAACATAAATGAAATCTCAGACGCGCTAAGCCTGCCGCAGTCAACCGTGGCCACGCATATCTCCATACTGGAGGACGCGGGACTTATTTTCACGGAATCGGTCAAAGCAAAAAAAGGAAACCAGAAGCTCTGCCGCCCATCGTTCCGCGAGCTTTTAGTGCAGTTCCCGGAGAAAAAGAACGAGACGCAGGACTTTGTGGAAGTGGAGATGCCCATAGGGATTTTCACGGACTGCCAGGTCACGGCCCCGTGCGGACTTTGCTCCGCGGAGCACATCATAGGCTACCTGGATTTTCCCGACAGCTTCCTGAATCCTGAGCGCATGAAAGCGGGGCTGCTGTGGTGCGGCTCGGGAAGCTTTGAGTACAAGTTCCCCAACAACAGCCTGGCCACCGCCCAGAAAAAAATTTCCCGCATAGAGATAAGCATGGAGCTTTCCAGCGAGACGCCGGGCACAAACATAAACTGGCCCAGTGACATAACCATGTGGGTGAACAAAACGGAGATAGGCACATGGGTAAGCCCGGGGGACTTCGGAGACAAGCGCGGAAAATACACTCCCACGTGGTGGAAGCTTGAGGGAAGCCAGTACGGGCTCCTAAAGCACTGGACGGTCACGGATGAGGGCAGCTTCATAGACGGAGTCAAAATCTCCGGGGTAACACTGGATGACCTCAGAATATCGGAGCATCACTCAATCCGCGTGCGCATAGGCGTAAAGGAAGACGCGGAGCACATGGGCGGTATGAACATTTTCGGAAAAGGATTCGGAAACTACGACCAGGGCATAATCCTCCGCATTTATTTCTAGATTTAGAATCCTGCCCTCACAATATCACCGTGTCCTTCCGATAATAAAGCAGAACTTTATGCAGGGAGGAACACATGGGCTCACCTTTCAGGCGCATTGGATTTTTATCTTTATTAACGGCGGCTTTCCTTATGTCCGCGCAGGTTTTCTCTCAGTCAGCGCCCGCAGAAGAGATAGACGGCACAGGTCCGGCGGTAAAATTCGAATTCAAATATCAGAAAGGCGACACTTACAGAATCCTCTCCACTGTGGATGAGGATGTGTTTGTGAACGGAACGCTGGACCACAGGGCGCAGATTGTGAACCGTGTGAGCGCAGAGGTAACATCGCTCACAAAAGACGGCGCCGTCCACGACTGCACTTTCATGACCACGGAGAATTCAAGCGGAGCGCAGACCGGCGCGAATTTCTCATGGGGCGAGGAATACAAAAGCGTCTTCACCCGGGACAAATCAGGAGTCTACACCATAAGCGACGAATACTTCATGCCCACAGTCCGCGACGTTCCCCAGTTCCCTGACAAAGCGGTCTCTCCCGGCGAAAGCTGGACGGCAAACGGACATGAGGCCCATGACCTGAGGCGCGGATTCAATCTGGATAAACCGTACAAAGTTCCGTTCACCGCCACATACACATATCTGGGAACGGTGGGGCGCGAGAAAAAGAAAGTCTCACAGATGACTTACGTGCAGTCAAGCCAAAGCAAAACGCCTAACAACAAAGTGACCGGTAAATCGCAGGGCAACACGCTTCACGTGCTGCGCGTCACGTACAGCATGAACTTTGACCATCCAGTGCCGTCAGCCGGAGGAGACTGGAGCGAATTCCCCGTTACAATGATGGGGTTCAGCGACGAACTCATCTACTGGGATGCGGAGAAAGGCGCCATAGACCATTACACCGAGACGTTCAGGATTCTGATTGAGACATCATACGGAAACCTCTTTGAATTCCGAGGAACGGCGCACGCGGAGGTAACGGACTTTAAGCGCACTGCCACCAAAGAGAACGTGGCGGCAGTAAAGCAGCAGGTGCATGACATGGGCATAGAGAACGTTACCGTGAAGCAGGGCGAGAAAGGTCTCACTCTCTCCATAGAGAACATAGGATTCAAAGCGGACAGCGCGGAGCTGCAGGAAAGCGAGCTTCTTAAACTGGAGCAGATATCCAGGATTCTGGAGGCTTTCCCCCAGAACGATATCCTGGTATGCGGGCACACGGCGCGCGTAGGCTCAGAGGAGTCCTGCCAGAGGCTCAGCGAGGAGAGGGCGCAGAGCGTGGCGGACCAGCTTGTGAGCCTGGGCGTCAGGGACCGCTATCACGTGTTCACCCAGGGCGCAGGCTCAAAAATGCCTATCGCGCCTAACACCACGGAGGCAGGGCGCAGCAAGAACCGCCGCGTAGAGATTATCATAATGGACAAATGAGCCGCATTCCGCGCGCTGCGGCAGAAAAAAAATCACGCTCGCTGTCGAAATTCTCCGCGTTCCAGTCTATAATATGGGCATGAGAGGACGATTCTTTATTCTGATGACGGTCATGCCGCTTGCCCTTATACAGTGCGGCTGGAATCCAGAGGGCTCATTCTCGGGCAAATACACAAAGCCCGTTACAGGACTTGTGACTCATTACTCCGGCGCGGAGGCCAGTTCCACAGCCTATTATGCGCCCGAGCTTGAGAGCGGCTGGTACAACTGCGCAGTCTCTGAGAACAAGCTGGCGGAGATTCCTCCGCAGTCGGCGATAGAAATCACATACGGCGGTAAAACAATCCATATTCTGGTCACGGACTTATGTCCTAACGCAGGGAATTCACACTGGACGAGCAGAGATGATTACTTCTTCGATTTGTCAGAGAATGCTTTCCGCGCGCTGGATGATTTGGAAACGGGAGTCCTGGAGGTTACGCTCAAAATGATTCCATATCCCACGGCAGAGAACATAAAATTCCAGGTTAAGGACGGATCCAACCAGTATTGGCTTTCGGGCAGGTTCTATAACATGCGCTATCCGCTTTCCAAAGCAGAGTACTCAAACGGAGTCGGCTTCAAGCAGATGGAAAGGCTGTCCGGCAATAAGAACAACTGGTGGGTCATAGAATCAGGCGACAACCTTACGTCCGGCATGAAGTTCAGGCTTACTGACGTATACGGAAACACTGTAACTACGGACACCCTGGGCACTCTGAGCGCGGGCGGAAAGCACGACACAGGAGTGAACTTCCCGCGGTGACATGGCGCGGCATCTCGGACCCAGCGTCTTCCTAAAGCGCGCTTGTCTCCTCCCGGCACCCCGTGCTATAATCCGCGCATGGCAACTCCGCAGGAATATTTTGACTTTATC
>JAFLSO010000018.1 GCA_022510925.1 Treponema sp. | reverse complement strand
AGCGCCCTCCCCCGCTCCCCGTCTTGCGTGGTTTCAGCCGCAAGCGGCCGGCAAGCCGCCACTCCAGCCGGGCGTATGTCCTTCAGGATTCCGCGGACATTGTGCAAAGCGGTGAAAAGTTCTATATTATCCGTGAACAAATTTCAGGTACAGGAAATCTATATGAAACTTACATGCGGCATTGTAGGCCTTCCCAACGTAGGAAAATCGACCATATTCAGCGCGCTCACAAAAACTCCCGCCAGCGCAGAGAACTATCCGTTCTGCACCATAGACCCAAACCTGGGCGTGGTGGACCTGCCGGACGAGCGACTGGATTTCATGGCGGACGTGTTCCAGCCTAAAAAGAAAATTCCCGCCAGCGTGGACTTCGTGGACATAGCGGGCCTCATAAAAGGCGCGTCAAAAGGAGAGGGACTGGGAAACCAGTTTCTTGCCAACATCCGCGAGACCACGGTCATAGCGCATGTGGTGCGCTGCTTCGACAACCCAGACATACAGCACGTGCGGGAGGACGCCAAGACAGAGGCGGGCATAGACCCCGAGAGCGACATCCTTACCATAGACTTCGAGCTTGCGCAGGCGGACCTGGACACGCTCAGCAAACGCAACGAGAAAGTCACCAAGCAGATACGCTCCCTGGGCGCGGAAGAAAAAAAGAAGTACACGCACTACCTTAGCGCCGCGGAAAAAATAAAGCCTCTTCTGGAGGACGGAAAATGCGCGCGCATGGCAGACCTAAGCGAGGAAGAGATTGACGCGCTGTACGACCTGCACCTTCTTACGATGAAGCCGCAGGTGTTTGTCTGCAACATAGACGAGGACACCATAGCGTCCGGCACTAACGACTACGTGGAGACGGTGCGTCGCATCGCAGGCGAAAGCAGAAGCGAGGTTGTCGTTATCTGCGGAAAATTCGAGGCGGACCTGAGCGATGTGACGGACGAGAATGACCGCAAGGAATTCATGGAGAGCGTGGGACTTAAAGAGAGCGGCCTCACTGTGCTGGCGCGTCATGTGTACCATCTTATGGGGCTCCGCACATTCTTCACCGGCGGAGCGGACGAATGCCGCGCATGGACCATACATGCTGGAGACAAGGCTCCGCAGGCGGCGGGCGTAATCCACACGGACTTTGAGAAAGGCTTCATAAAAGCGGAGGCATACACCGTGGACGATCTAAGGCAGTACGGCTCCGAGGCAAAGATAAAGGAAGCCGGAAAATACAGGCAGGAAGGAAAAGACTACGTGGTCCAGGACGGAGACGTGCTCTTCTTCAAGTTCAACGTATAGAGGCCCGGCGCTCTGAGCGCCGCGCGCATCGTCCCCGGGGCATTACCAGTCATGACGCATGCAGTCATACAGACTCCACCGCCTCGAACAGCGCGAGCATTTTCTCCTTATCCTTTACGCCCGGCTCCGACTCCACGCCGCTGTTAACGTCTATAAGCTCTGGTTCCGCATCGCGGATAATGTCCGCCACATTCAGCGGATTTATTCCTCCCGCAAGCCACAGTTTTGTCTTGGCGCTTATTTTTTCCGTGAGCCCTGCGCTTATCACAATGCCGGTTCCGCCCACTTTCCCATCTGTCTTTGAGTCCACCAGAATCCTGGGCTCGCCTAAAAGACGCAGAGAGTCAAACCTCTCCAAATCAGCCTCGGAGCTTACATTCACCACGCAGTAGTGCGGTAAATCAGCAAGGCTGTCGTCCGCGAAAAACTCCCTTACCGCGCGCTCGCCGTGCAGCTGCAGAAAATCAAGCGTGCCGGAGCGCACTAAGTCTATGGCCTTAAGTGACTCATCGCTGGTGCAGTCCACCACCACGCCCACCAGTTTAGGGGCAGCGTCGTCGGGGTCCTCGCTTCCGTCGGTATTCCGCACGGGCTCTTTAAAATGTCCGTCGATTATTTTCCTTACCTCAAGCACCACCGCAGGGTCCGCATTGCGTTCTGTGCCCTTCCAGAATATGAAGCCCAGAAAACTCGCGCCTCCCGCGGCGGCATAGAGCGCGTCCTCTGTCCGGGTAAGCCCGCAGATTTTCACAAGAGGCTTTGAAGCACTCGCTCTGTCATGCGCGCAGCTCCGCTTTTGGGAAGAGATTTCTCTTTGCCGCAGAAAGTCAGAGTACTCAAGCCACGCCCTGCCGCATGCGTCCGTCTCCGCGCGCAGAAAATTCCCTACGAAGTCTTTCGCGTTGTCAGGATTCCTGGCAGCAGCCTCGCCCAGAAGAAGCCCCGTGAATCCAAGGCTCCCCACAAAAGACGCGGCCCTGGCGCTTCTTATTCCGCTCTCAAAAATCACCCTGGCATCCTCACCAGCCGCGGACCTTATAAGGGGGAGCATCCTGCACGGCATGAGCAGGTCCACGGAAAAATCAGACAGGTCGCGCGAATTCACGCCGCACACCAAATGCCTGGGACTGACGTTACGGCAAACCTCCGCGAATTTCTGAACGTCCTCAGGAAGCCTTAGCTCTATGAAAGCCGTCATGCCGTAATGCTCGCAGCGCCTGGCCATGGAAATCATATCCTCGGTACTCAGAATGCGGCTTATAAGAAGGACTGCGTCGGCACCGCATCTGTACGCCACATCCACCTCCTCAGGCGAAAGCAGGAAATCTTTTCTCAGGACGGCGATTCTGGCGGAGCCGGTTCTCTCCGCATATTCGTCCACCGCGGCGCAGACTGCACGGAGGTCATCCAGGCTGCCCTTGAACCAGTGGCGCTCGGTAAGCACGCTTACGGCACCCGCGCCCGCCGCCGCATACATTCCGGCAGTGGCACCCGCGTCCAGGTCCGGGGCTATGTCACCCTTGCTCGGAGACGCCCGCTTAACCTCAAGCACGGCGCACTTTCTGTCCACGAACGGAACCACGCCCTTTCGCTCCCTCTCCGGCGGCACACAGGAGCCCAGCCCGTAGCCTTCCTGCGCTATGTCCCTCTTACGCCGCTCCACAATTTCAAAAAGAATGTCCTGCATGGTCCCATACTAGCATAAATTTGCTACCTAAGGAAAGGCATGCTATAATATGGCCTATGGCAGAAGATTTAATCGCACTTTCGCAGGAAGAGATAGACAAGGTTTTAAATAATGTACGGAGCGATAACGCCCAGCACGATAAAGAGGAGAAAGAGCACGGAGTGGCGCTGAGCCAGGATGAGCTTGACAGGCTTTTAGGCGGAGCGGGAATCCCGTTCAAAATGCCCCAGGCGCAAAGTCCCGCGCAGGAAGAGCAGGCCTCATCTCCTCAGAAAGAAGAGAGCCGTGCTGCCGTGACAAAATCTCCTGACAGCCCCGCCGCAGATGTCTCCCCGGAAGACGCCAAGGCCGCAAAGATAGCCGAGCGCAAGGAGCGAATGGCGCAGATGCTGGCCGCCGCCAAAGCCTCCGCTCCCAGAAGAATCTCCGTGGTATACGGCAACGCCCTAAAAACCGGCGCGGAACTTGACGCGCTCAAGGAAGGCTCGCTGCTGGAGCTAAGCAGGGCCACTGTGGAGCTGGCGGACATTCTTGTGGACGGGGAGCTTTACGCACGCGGAAAACTGGGCAGCGTGAACGGGCAGGCGGCTATAAAAATCACGCAGATTCTTTAAAAAACGCGCGGACTTGTGGTAAAAAAATCTCTTTTCGCTTACATAAAGGTTATGGAGCAAAAAGAGATTTCTGACACGCAGGAGGCGCTGCAAAAACCCAGCATAAGGGAGCAGACGCTTGAGAAAGGCCTTGCATATCCCAGCGACGAGGAGCTTCTGATGCTTATCCTTGGCAGGGGCACAAAAAGGACTCCTGTGGAAAAGCTCTCCAGAAAAGTCATGGAGGTGGTGGCATGCTCAAGCAAGAGGAACCTTGTGGGCAACCTCCTAAAGCTTGACGGAATGGGAACATCACGGGCGCTTCAGGTGGCCGCCGCGCTGGAGCTTGGGCGCAGGCACTCATGCTACACAAAGAACAAAATCGCCAGGCCCGCTGACGTCATTCCGTTCGTGCAGCATTACTCGCTCAGCAGCACGGAGCGCTTCATAACGGTCACTCTGAACGGCGCCAAGGAGATTCTGGCAATCAGGGTCATATCAGTTGGAACCACGAACAAGACTTTCATCCATCCGCGGGAAATTTTCGCGGAGGCAGTGGCGGAGCACGCCTCAGCCATAATATGCTGCCACAACCATCCCTCAGGACCATGCGAGCCTAGCGAGCCGGACTTACGCTCCACGCAGGTATTGCAGAGGGCGGCCTCCATCCTGGGGATAACCCTTCTGGACCACATAATAATAAACACCGAGACATACTTCAGTTTTCTGGAGCACGACATGCTGTAGACATAAAAGTGTAAAAACACTACCCTAAAAGAGGTATGAACTTAGCATTGAGCCCCTTTGAGATAATCAGCCGGATAATTTTCTGCATACACATAGCGTGCATAATTTTTGTCCTTTTCTTTGAGCACCGTGACGCAACAAAACGTTTTGTCTGGCTTATCCTCCTTTCGTTCCTGCCCGGAGTGGGAATAATCTTCTATTTTCTTTTCAGCGGAAATTTCTTTACGGCGAACAAACGGCTCAGGGAAGTGAGCAAGTATTCAGACAGCCTTATAAAGCCCCTGCTTGAGGAGCAGAAAAAATATCTGGAGCAGAACGCGGACATATTCCCGAACGAGCAGATAAAGAACAATCTCCAGCTTATAAACATGAACATAGACCACGGCTCCAGCGTCCTTACCACCACGCAGAGCGCGCGCATATTCACATCAGGAAAAGATTTCTTCGACAACCTCTGCGACGAGCTGGAGAATGCAGAGAAGTCCATCTACATGGAGTACTTTATTTTCCACGAGGATAAAATCGGAAAACGCATAATGGATATTCTGTGCAGGAAAGCCAGGGAGGGCGTGGAAGTAAAGCTAATCTACGATGACCTGGGCTCCATAATGACGCGGACACGGTTCTTTAAAAGGCTTGACGCGGCGGGGGGCAAGGCCAGGCCGTTCTTCCAGATACGCATAGGACTTCCGCTCACGCTCAATTACCGCAATCACCGCAAGAGCACAATCATAGACAACAGCGCGGCGTTCGTGGGCGGAATGAACATAGGCGACGAGTACGCCAACCAGAAGACGCGCGGAAGGCATCACAAGCTCAACTGGAGGGACACCACGGTAAGGCTTGAGGGAAACATAGTCTTCTACGTCAAGCGGAATTTTCTGGCGGACTGGTTTTCGCTGGACGTGGGAAGAAGCCGGAAAAACTCCATAGAGCAGTCGGCGCAGCTTTTCCCCGTGGACGTGGCAAGGCTCATGACGGAGACGCTTGACTCCAAGAGCGAATTCTTTGAGTCCGCGTCTTTCCTGGACAATAAATTCATCCCCTCACAAATCATAACGGCGGGCCCGCACGACACGCACGGCGCGCGCATAGAGGACTCCCTCATACGCATGATAATGGGAGCGCAGAAGCGCGTGTGGATTCAGACACCGTATTTCACGCCGGACGAGCAGTTCTGCAACGCACTTAAAATCGCGGCGTACACAGGCGTGGACGTGTCCGTAATGATTCCCTCCCAGTGGGATAAAATCTACATGAAGGCCGCGTCATACAACTTTGCCCGCAGGATGATGGACGCGGGCATAAAATTCTATCTGTATCCGGGATTCATACACTCAAAGACAATATGCGTGGACGGGAAGATTTGCTCAATCGGCACCACGAACATAGACAACCGCAGCTTCGCCCTGCACTACGAGCAGAACGTCATTTTCTACGACAGGAATTTCACCGAGACCTGCGAGAACATTTTCCTGTCAGACATGTCCGTGTGCCGCCGCGCCAGCACCGCTTTCTTTGACAAAGTGAATTTCCTTGTGCGCGGAGCCAGATCTTTCTGCGCTCTTTTCGCGCCTCTCATGTAACGGCCGCGCTTTTGTCCGCTTCCTTTACATTTATTCACAATGGCGCTATATTTAAAACATGAAACTTTATTCCAAGAATCAGCTTATACTGCGCTCATGCCTGGTGGGCGCCGCCACTGCCGCGGTCACAATACTGTCATGCGCGGGCATCTTTAAATTATCTTCGCGCGGAAAGGATGCCCCTGCGGTCTCCCAGGAAATCAGCGGCGAATTCAGCGCGCAGGGAGAGCGCACCCCGCTCACCGGCGACCTTATGCTTGAGACTAACACGCCCGTCCTTCCGGTCATAAACGACGCGTCCGCATACACACAGGACGAGCTCCAGAACATAAGCGTATACGAAAGATGCAACGAGGCGGTCGTGAACATCACCACCAAGACCATGGGCTACAACTGGTTCCTGGAGCCTGTGGTCACGCAGGAAGGAAGCGGCTCGGGCAGCATAATAGACAAGCGCGGCTACGTTATAACAAACGTCCATGTGATAAAGGACGCCAGCACCATAAACATCTCACTGGCGGACGGCTCATCATATGAAGGAAAAGTAATCGGACAGGACAAGGAGAGCGACATAGCCGTCCTCAAATTCGATCCGCCCGCAAACGTGGAGCTCAAGACCATAGCATTCGGAGACAGCGACAATCTAAAAGTCGGACAGAAAGTCATAGCCATAGGAAACCCCTTCGCGCTGGAGCGCACCATGACCACGGGCATAATATCAGGGCTGGGGCGGCCCATACAGGAAAGCAGCAACGTCATAATCCGCAACATGATTCAGACGGACGCGGCCATAAACCCCGGCAACTCAGGAGGCCCCCTGCTCGACAGCCAGGGCCGCATGATAGGAATAAACACAATGATTTACTCCTCCAGCGGCTCGTCCAGCGGAGTGGGATTCGCGGTCCCTGTAAGCACTGCCCGCCGCGTAGTAAGCGACCTCATAAACTACGGGCACGTGAACCGCGGCGTAATGATGATAAGCCTGGTGCAGAACACAAGCCGCATCGCAAGCTACGCGGGCTACGGCATAAGCACGGGCATGATTGTGAGCCGTGTGCGAGCGGGAAGCATGGCAGAGAAAGCCGGCATTAAGGGCGGAACCCAGGCGGTCCAGTACGGCACGTTCAACCCGCAGACAATCTATCTGGGCGGCGACATAATCACCAAAATAGACAACATCACCGTAACAAACCTGGCCAACTACTACAGCGCGCTGGAGGACAAAAAACCGGGCGACACGGTAAAAGTCACGGTGTACCGCGCGCGCAGATATGTGGAGCTCACCGTAACGCTGGAAGGAAACCGCACGTCATCGGGAAACGGAGTGAATTTAGGCTCGCAGATTTAAATTCCACGGACGGGATTTTATAAGTCCGCGGGAATTCACCGCAGGGAACACACATCTGCCCTGTCCCCCGCTTTCCGCCGCTCCGGTGCCTGCGGCACTGGGCGTTCGCCCACGGCTGCAATCGGGCGTATGTGACAGCTCCGCCCATCAGCAAAGCAGGCGGCCGTGAATCCGCCCCATAAGGAATACCAGTATGAGAAAATTCAAAGTTCAAAGCGAATACGAGCCGGCCGGCGACCAGATTCAGGCCATACAGAAACTCGCGGACGGATTTCTGCGCGGCGACAAATACCAGACCCTGAAAGGCGTGACCGGCAGCGGAAAAACGTTCACCATGGCCAAAATAATAGAGGCAGTGCAGCGCCCCACGCTCATAATCAGCCACAACAAAACCTTAAGCGCGCAGCTTTACCGCGAATTCAAGACATTCTTCCCCAATAACGCGGTGGAATACTTCGTAAGCTACTACGACTACTATCAGCCCGAGGCCTATGTACCCGCGCGCGACCTTTACATAGAGAAAGACGCCGCCATAAACAGGGAGATAGACAGGCTCAAGATGTCTGCCACATACAGCCTCATGGAGCGGCGGGACGTGATTGTGGTGGCCACCGTAAGCTGCATCTACGGTCTGGGCATGCCAGAGCTTTACAAGGACATGCGGCTCAGGATAGAGAAAGGCGAGACGCTGGACACGCACAAATTCGCCCTCAGCCTTACGCAGATACAGTACCAGAGAAACGACGCGGTGCTTGAGCGCGGAACGTACAGGATACGAGGGGACGTGATAGAGATATTCCCGCCCTACCTGGAATTCGAGGAGGCGTACCGCATAGAGCTGGACTTTGACGAGGTGGTAAGAATCCGCAGGTTCAACGTTATATCCGGCGAGGTCCGCGAGGAGCTTGACGAGACGGTGATTTATCCGGCAAAGCAGTTCGTGGTCCCGGCGGAGACTCTGGCGGCCGCCACGGAGCGCATAAAAGCGGAGCTTGACGAGCGCCTTGAGGTTCTGGCGCAGGAGAAAAAGCTCTTTGAGGCGGAAAGGCTCAGGACCCGCGTTACATACGACATAGAGATGATGAAGGAGATGGGCTACTGCTCCGGCATAGAGAATTACTCCGCGCCCATAGCGAACAGAAAGCCCGGGGAGCCTCCCGCCACGCTGCTTCATTACTTCCCTGATGATTTCCTCTGCATGATAGACGAGGCCCATGTGACGGTCCCGCAAATCGGGGCCATGTACGAGGGTGACAGGAGCAGGAAACAGAACCTTGTGAACTTCGGGTTCCGCCTGCCCAGCGCGCTGGACAACCGCCCGCTCAAAGCGGACGAATTCACGGCCAGAATGAACCAGGTCATTTACGTCACCGCCACGCCCCGCAAGGAGGAGATAGCGCAGAGCACGCAGGTGGTGGAGCAGATCATACGTCCCACAGGCCTGCTGGACCCGGTGGTGGAGGTGCGCCCCAGCGAGGGACAGATGCAGGACATCTACAAGGAGGTGACGGCCCGCACCGCGCAAAAGGACCGCAGCCTCATACTCACGCTCACAAAGAAAATGGCGGAGGACCTTACGGACTATCTTACCGGGCTTGGAATGAAAGTAAAATACATCCACTCCGAGATAGACACGTTCGAGCGCGTAGAGATTCTAAAAAGCCTGCGCGCCGGCGAGATAGACGTGCTTATAGGCATAAACCTTTTGCGCGAGGGAATAGACCTTCCCGAGGTAAGCTTCATAGCCATACTCGACGCGGACAAAATCGGTTTCCTAAGAAGCACCACAAGCCTCATACAGATAATAGGACGGGCCGCCAGGAACGCGGACGGAAAAGTGGTCATGTACGCGGACCGCATGAGCGACGCCATGAAAGAGGCCATAGACGAGACAAAGCGCCGCCGCGCCATACAGGAGGCCTACAACAAAGAGAACAACATCACTCCCAAAACCATAAAAAAAGCCGTAGAGGACATACTGGAGCACGAGAAAGAGGACGCGGAGGAGACCGCCCGCATAAACCTGGAGGTCCTTAAGAAGACCGCGAATTTATTCGATGCCAGGCAGCGCAGAAAGCTTATCTCCGCGCTAAAAAAAGAGATGCAGGCATCCGCGGAGCGCCTTGACTATGAGAGCGCCGCCTCCATACGCGACCAGATTTTCGAGATAGAGGGAACTTACGGAAAATGAGCGCGTCATCATGCCGGTGCCGGCGTAAAGCGGAATATTGAAAAGGAGCGCGATTTGCGCTAAAATGCGGTGTCCAGAATTGACATGATTCGCTCAATTCTGTATTATATTAAAACTACGTTCAGTATTTTAAGGTAGGTAAGAAAATGTCAAGATCATGCGATATTTGCGGAAAGCACACTTCGACCGGTAACAGGGTAAGCAAATCATACAACCACACCCGCCGCACATGGAAGCCTAATATCCATAAGATGCAGGTCGTTGTGGACGGAACCACACAGACGGTGAAAGTATGCGCGCAGTGCCTGCGCTCCATCACCAACAAGGACTCTTATTCCTTCATCCAGAAAAAAGTAAGGGTTCCGAAACCGGCAGAGCAGGCAAAATAAATCCTGCCGCTAAGAACGCCTCTTAAAGGGGCGTTTTTTTTATCTTTACACCCGAATTATAATCGTACATAAAAAAGCCATCCGCCCCGGACTTTGCCGCATCCCCGGAGCAACGTCATTGCGCAAGGAGCTCAAGCCCGTCATACGCGGGAGAGACCGTGCCGCCTTTCCGTGAGATTTCCCTCAGAACGGGAAATTTCTTGTCCACCAGCTCCATCACGTAGGAGCATATCGCCTCGTGGCCCATGTTGTGGTCTATGTGGGTGAGCCATGTATTCCTGGCGGAGAACCTCTCCGCTGCCCCAAGCGCCTGCTCAAAAGAAAAATGCGTGGAGTGAATCTCCTTCCTGAGCCCGTCTATAACCAGATGGTCAAGGACGGAATCCCCGCCGCCGAATCCCAGAACCAAATCCACGGACTTGTCAGGAATGAAATTAGTGTCGGTAAGATACGCTATCTTGTGGAAGCGCCCGTCACCGCCAGTCTCCCCGAAAACCCAGCCCGCGGCCTTATAGGAGCCGTGCATTATGGGAACGTGCATGGCGCTTACCGTCCCCACCGAAAGCGTCTCTCCCTCAGCAAGCGTCTCGCAGTCCACCAGTGAGAGCTTGGGTTTTCCCCCGCCCTCCTTCACCGGCATGAAGATGTAGTCGAACCTGTTCTTTATGTCTCTTATGGTGCGGGCGTTCGTGTAGATGGGAAGCCCGTCGCCTTTAGTCTCATGGATTTTGTCGGGGGACTTGGACGGGTCCACGAATTTCGTGTGGCTGAAAATGCGCAGGTCGTCAAGCCCGTTAAGATGATCCGCGTGGCTGTGGGTTATGAAAACGGCGTCCACTTTCCTGACTCCGTATTTTATGGCCTGTATGCGGAACTCAGGGCCTGTGTCCACCACAGCAAAAAACTCGCCCTTCCTGTCGGACACATAGGCGGAGCACCTGTTACGGTTGTCATGCGGGTCCGTGGAGGAGCATACCCCGCAGCCGCATCCCACCACGGGAATCCCGTAGCTGGTTCCAGTTCCAAGCAGAATCATTCTCATGCGTACAGTTTAGAACTTTACGGCCGCCGCGTCCACCCTACTAGACACAAAGCGTTATTTAGTGCATAATGACTTACCCTGTGAAACATCGCGGGCAAAGGTGGTGAGCAAGCACAATGGCGACAATCATCGTTGACGACAACGAGAACCTTGAGAAGGCTATAAAGCGCTTCAAGAGAATGGTTGAGAAAGAAGGCATTATCCGCGAGTACAAAAAGCGCGAGTATTACGAGAAGCCCTCCACTATCCTTAACCGCAAGAACAAGGCTCTTGCCCGCAAGCTGCTGAAAAAGAATCACAGCAACGGTCACACCTCAAAAGTGTACTAAGCCGTATTAAAGCAAAGGAACCTTCGTAAGCGGAGGTTCTTTTTTTATGCCCGCGCGCGCTTTAAAAGCCGTGCCATAAGGTGCCCTCAGTTTGAGAAAATTTATCCCCGGATTAATTCTGCTGCTCTCATCCGCGCTTTTTGTATCCTGTGTCTCCGCACGGAGCGCAGGGACTGACATTTCTTTCGGAGAGGAGACGGCGGGCTTTATATGGGAGGAGCTTTCTGACGGAATAACGTATGCGCGCCACAGGCAGAGGCATCAGGGCGCGGACTACTCCGTGGTGCGCATAAATCTGACGGAGCCCGCGCTGGAGACAGTCGCGTATCCGGTGCACATTCCTACTGAGGGCGGCAGCGTGCATGGCATAAAAGTAAGGGACTTCGCAAGGAGAAACGGATGCATCGCGGCGCTGAACGCATCCCCGTTCGACATTCCGGGCACAAGCACTGCGGCGGGAAGGCTTCTGAGCCGGAAAAGAGAAATCATAGGCATTCATAAAGTCAATGGCAGGGAGATATCCGCGCCTCAGGAGAAATACGCGTGCCTTGCGCTAAAAGAGAATCCTGACGGCACGCTCACGGCCAGGATATTCCCGCATCAGGGCAGCGATGTCACGGAGGATTTCCAGTGGGCGTTCGGCGGATTTTTCCAGGTGCTCTCGGAGGGGCAGAAAATAAAATTCGCGGAGCGCTATGATTTCCGTACCGCGGCGGGAACTGCGGACGGCGGGGCCGTGCTGTACATTCTTGCGGGAAAAAAACTTTCATACGGCCAGTGCGCGGACATTCTCCTGGCGCTGGGATGCTCGGACGCCATGGAATTTGACGGAGGCTCGTCTGGCTGCCTGTACACAAAGAATTTCACGCAGGGAAGCGCACTGACCGTGGCGAACGCGTTCGGCTTCAGGGCCCGGGCTAAAACGCAGGAGGAATAAAGTCTATGGCCTCCGTCTCCCTGAACCCGTACATTATGTTCATGTTCTGAACCGCCTGTCCTGCGGCGCCTTTTATCATGTTATCCAGTACGCTCACCACCTCAAGCATGGAGCCGCCGGCCACTTTGTAGACCTGCACGTCGCAGTAGTTGGAGTAGCGCACAGTGCGGGTCGTGGGGCTTACTCCCGCAGGAAGCGCGCGGACGAACGGCTCATCTTCGTATGCCTTATGATAAACGGCCCGTATCTCATCCTCGCTCAAAGCGCGCGCCTCCTCTGAGAGCCGCACATATATTGTGCTAAGTATGCCCCTGCTCTGCGGAAGAAGATGCGGGGTGAATATGACGCTGAGCGCTCCGGGCTCCGCTCCTGAAATCTGCGTAAGGTTACGCTGAATCTCGCTCTGGTGGCGGTGATTCCCGATCTTATACGCGCTGAAACTTTCACCGCACTCGCAGAACTGGTTCGTCATGCTGGGGTTCCGTCCGCTTCCCGTCACGCCGCTTTTGGAGTCCACTATTATGGGGAAAGCCATATCCACCAGACCGTTCCTAAGCGCGGGAAGAAGCCCGAGCGTGGCGCTGGTCACATAGCAGCCGGGGTTTCCTATTATGCGCGCTGATTTTATATGCTCACGGTTCATCTCGGGAAGACCGTAGACGCTCTCTTTGTGCGTCCCGGGAAAATCCCAGCTCTTCTTGTACCATGTCCTGAAAGTCTCCTCGTCTGTGCCGTACCTGAAATCCGCGCTCAAATCTATGAGCTTCCTGCCGTTTTCCACGCACCATGCGGCGTACTGCTCCGCTATTCCGTGCGGGAGCGCCGTGAACAGGATGTCCGACATCTCCTTAACCTCGTCCGCGGTATAAAGGTTCGGGCCGCATTTGGAGCCCAGCTGCCCTAAAAGATTCTGATACACGCAGTCTATCCTCTGCCCCTCAAAGCTGACCGAGCTGCAGTAAATCCTCTCCACCTGGGGATGACGGAGCAATATGCGCAAAAGCTCCACCCCCGCATAGCCCGTAGCGCCTACAATCCCAACCTTAAGCATATTCTCCTCCATACCGCCCCTGCCGCTCGTCACGCGTGTAACCAAACGCCGCGGGTAATTGTTCAATTTTTCAAAGGATGATACACTAGCACAATGAAACATTCAAGATTTTTTGCCGCCGTCCCCGCCATTTTAATCACGGCGCTAATCGCGGGCTGCGCCTCGGCCAAACTGGAGATTCCTTATGAGGCCACGGACCGGGAAATCATACAGATTGCCCAGACGGAATATGACGCCGGCAGAGTGAGCAACGCGCTGCAGGGCTACAACACACTGCTCAGCCGCTACGGAAACAACGTGGCCACTTACATAGAGGGCAGGTATGAGATAGCGCACATCTATCTGAAACAGAAAAACTATTCCCAGGCAGTTCCCATCTACAGGGAGATTCTGGACATCTACGACAACGCCGCCATGGGGATGCTCCCGCCCTCGTTCCTTAAGCTTACGCGCGCGGACTGGAACAAAATCCCGGAGGCAAAACGGAACGAGCACTGAGCGCGCCCCGCAGGTCCGGGCATCCTCCGCTCATCTGTAGCGCTCGCTCTTGTCATCGGGGACTATTATGCAGTCCAGCACAACGCCTTTCTCGCTGGCCAGCGCCGTAACGTAATCCCGCGTGATTTTCTTAGGTCCGCGCGGAACAGGATGCGGCTCCGCGTCTCCTATGAGTATGATTTTTTTCTGCGCGTCAGGCCGCCAGTCGTAATACATAAGGCTCGCGAAAAGCGCCTCGTACACCGCCTCAGGAACGTCTCCGCCCTCATTGCCGCGTATGGTAACAGTGTCCAGGCATCTGCCAAGCTGCGAGACATAGCGCGTGAAGTCAAAGAATTTCACAGGCAGCCCCTTGAAGCTGTAGTTGTCCGTGTAATCCCGGTAAAGAAGAAGCCCCATCCTCACATCGCCGAATTTCTCAAGCTGCTCCGTGAATTTGGGCAGCCACTCATTTCTTATGGTGTCCAGGTCATCCTTCATGCTTCCCGTGGTGTCTATGGCAAAAACCACATCGACTTTGTCCTTAGGATTCACGGCGTCCATGGCGCGAAGAAGGTCATCGCTTATGGACTTAGGCCCCTTGGAGTACGTAAGAAAACCGTTCCCGTCGCGCGCTATGTCCTCGAAAGCCTGTGCCGCCACGGAATTGTAGTCGTCAGTGAGCACAAGCGGCGGTGACGGCGGAGGAGGATCAGCTTCCGCCAGATCGAACATGAACGGGTTGTCCCTGAACGCGCCCGTATAGTCGCAGTATTTTTTCTCGAAAGTGCGTATGTTTATGAAAGTGCCCTTGCCTATCCTTACGCTGCCGTTCCTGGTCCATGGATAGCCGTATTCTATTACAGGCGGAATGTATATGCGGAAAGAGTCTCCCAGTGTCCTGTGGCGCGCCACCGTGGATGATATGAGGCTGTATTTACCGTACTCGGATTTAAGCGGCGCCCCGTTCAGATAGCGTATCTCGTCGCCGTTAACGGGATTGTACTCAGGCGCCCTGTACGCGTAATTGTCATATTTTCCGAGCGGGTCCTTAGTGGTCTCCGTGAGCATCACGCTCTGCACCCCGTCCTTTTTGCGCACATAAAGGTCCAGCCCGTTAACTTTGCCGTCCGCCTGCACATGGGGCTCCAGCACCAGGTCCTCAGAAAGCACAATCATGCCGCCGCTCTCATGGAATGCGGCAGGCTGGGCATAAAACGCCGTTCCGCCCAGCAGGGAGAGGGCCAGAATCACCCTGAGACTTTTATTTTTTAAAAACAGCATCATATTCGTATTATCGGCCGATTTTAAAACTTTACTGTATGAATTTGGCAAAATGTATGCTATAATTTACCTTATATCACAGGACAAAGAGCAAAAAGTATGGAAACGTTAGAGAAGCCTGGTTTTGAGCCGGTAAGCATAGACACTTTCTTTGACTCAGAGGAAAAGGATTTTGAGGAAATCCAGACCGGCATCATTGTCCTTACGCAGCATCAGCAGAATCTGGTGAACAGGCTCAAGGACTCGCTCATAAAATACGCCCCCGACAGAATAGAGCGCCTTGAGAACAGACTTAAGGACATGGAGAGGCTTGCGACCGCCATAGCGAAATTCCCCTCCCTTCTGGAGCGGACAAACACAACCTCATCCGTAAGGACCCCGGAGGCGCTTGTGGAGAGCATCATAAGCTACCAGGCGGACGGCGACACCACGCTGCACATGCCGTCCAAGGCCATTCTGGGAAAAGGATTTCTGGTCACAAAGATACACACGTTCTATTCAATGACAAGGCTCGCGCGGGATGCGGCGCACATGAGCGAGCAGGAGGAGAAAGAGTACGCGGACGAGACCATCTCCATGATGTTCACACTTATGGCGGAGGATGTTTATCTGAATCTTATAAAAGACGAGAGCCTCTCCATGGAGCTAAGGAGACAGCTTGCCACATCGCTCATAATACTGTGGGAGCACCGCTCCGACCAGACCATAAGCGACATAGCGCCGGTCCTTCAGTCGGTGTGGCAGGCACGCCGCAAACTGGCGCCCGCGTTCGGCACCATGATGGGCACCAGCGAGCTTCTTCTGGTGAGCATGCAGATGGACTCGCAGTGGACGCAGTTCATAAAGGAGTGCCTGAGCAGCGCGGACGTATCCCACGCCATGGAGGAATTTCTGTTCGGGCTTTCTTACGAGCAGATACAGCGCCTGAGGGAGATATTAAAGCAGCAGCAGGTAAAGGCCATAGGCCGCGACGAGCTTAAGACGTATCTGGGAGAGCGCGTAAAAACGGACATAAACCAGGACTACAGGGACTTCTACATGCTGTACACCGTGCGCCGCGACAACGCCCGCGCCAGGCAGCGCCTGCACATAGACGGTCCCAAGCAGACGCTGGAGGATTACTTCATACGGTTCGTGCTGGAGCGGGACCTGGAGAAACAGGCCAGCGACAGAGTGGCCAGGGACGATGAGCCGGACCTGCAAAGCCTGGCATAATCACGTGGCGCGCTCTGCCTCAAGGAAGCCTATATTCTTACGGAGAGCCCCAGCTGAATGTCGCTGAAAATCTTGCTCACGCCGCCCCAGAACTGCAGATCTTTCATGCTGCCAAGGTAATTGTTAAGCAGGTTCCCTCCGAAGCTCCAGCCGCAGTCAAGCGTAATGTTGGGCACTATGTCCAGGTAGAATCCCCCATAGAACGTAAGGGCAAAGCTTGTTTTCTGTCCGAAAGACACGGCCCATCTTTTTGACTGTTCTGTGTCTGAGAAGGATGACCTTTGCGTAATGACAGCAAAGTCCGGGAGCGACATGCTTGTGGCCAGTTTAAGCGCAAGCTTCTGTGAGGCCTGGTATCTAAGGCGCGCGCTGGTAGAAGACTGACCTGACATTTTGAATCCCACGTAGTCGGTTACGCTCAGAAAAAGGAAGTCCACGGGAAGAGAGGCTTTAAGTTTTATGCTCACTTTGTCGGTGGGGAAAAACTCGCCTGTCCAGCCTAAAGAAATCCCAGCCTTGCTGTCAGTCTCCAGTTCAAGCGAGGAATTCTTTTCGGTCGCGAAGGCAAAATCAAAATCCGCATCCAGCGACATTGCGAACGCAGAGCCATCTCTCACAGGAAAATCAAACCCTGAGCCGAATCCCAGCATAATCCATGTCCTGGAGTTGTCGGTGATTTCGTCCAAATGCATATTTCTTTTACTTTTATTAAGTTTAAAATCCACGCCGAAGTAAGCGTGCGGAGTAAGGCCGAAACCGCTCACATCCGCATTGAATCCTGCGCGCAGCTCAGGATAGACCTCAAAGTCACTACTATAGGATTCGTCCACATAGCCATTCTCAGTATGGGAGCTATGGTAATTGGAATTGGGGTGAACCGAATTAAGGAAAATCGAGGGCCTTATCCCCACGTTGCCGAATCCAATCAGAGAAGACAGCTGTAAGCTTCTGGCACCAGCGCTTTCAACGTGCGACTGACTGTATGCCCTATAAGTCTCGCCCCTGCTCATAAAGTCCAGGAAATTCCCGCAAAAGAAAAATCCCGCATAGACATCATTAAAATTCGTGGCCACACCCGTGTTAAAGCCTTCGCTGCTGTTGTATCCCAGATGAGCAAAGATTTTATCGAATTCAACGTCCTGCCAGAAATTCACGTCCATGTAGTCGTCCACATAGCCCACGAGCCCGGACTGGCTTTTAGGCGATACGAGCGGAACGCTAGGATTGGACGGATTGATCTCATCTATCGTACCCGGCGTCTGCGCGTAAAGCGCTCCAGTGATTACCGTGAGCGCCACCATAACAAAAACTTTCTCTTTTTTCATTTTTTAACTCCTAAAAAAGTATAGATTTATAATACCCCCCCCCGTTCCATAATGTCAAGCGGATTCGGCCGGAAAATACCGCGCACGGCAGAATTCACAGAACCTTGCGTAAGGCAGAATAAAATGCTAGTATAAGCCGTTCCGTGCCAGAGCGCACGGGGCACATATTTTCAGAAAGGAAAGAATAATGCCGTATTCCGAACCTACAGACCTTGCTGTGGTGGCGTGCCCGGGCGGAGAGTCCTTCGCCAACGAGGTGATTGCCCATCTGCGCCGTATGTACAAGCATCGTTTCTCGCTTAAGAGCGATGTGATTTCCAAACGCTACGGACTTGACAAAGACAAGCTCGTGCAGCAGATGAATCTGGAAAACGACCTGCGCACCAGCGATTTGTGCGTGCGGGGAAACACGGACAGGTACCGCCCGCCGGTCTTTAAGCTGGATACGCGCTTCACTTTCTTTGCGAACGGCGAATTCAAAGTAGAGGTGAACGAGTGCATAAGGGGAAAGGACGTCTTCATTTTCCAGGACGTGGAGAACCATGAGGAGATTTCCCTGAATGACAGCAAGAACAAAGTGCGCATGAGCGTGAACGATCACGTGATGTGCCTTCTGTGCGCCATAGACACTGTGCGTCAGGCGGGGGCACGGCAGATAACGCTGGTGCTTCCTGTATATCCGTACAGCCGCCAGCATAAGAAGAAGGGTCGGGAGGGGCTCACTGCGGCGCTTCTGGGCCACATCTACGAGAGCATGGAGGTAACGCGCATAATAACGCTGGACCTGCACTCGCGCGAGATTGTGAACGCGTTCGCCCACACCCATCTGGAGAACCTGCACGCCAGCTACCAGATTATCCGCGAGCTTACGCGGCTGCTGGACCTTACCACAGAGAACCTTGTCATAGTCAGTCCTGACACAGGCGCCATAGACCGCAATAAATTCTACGCCACCGGGCTAAAGAAACCCCTCGCCATGATTTACAAGGAGAGGGATTATTCCGTGGTCACGCAGAACGCCAAGAACACTAACATAAAAAGCATAAAGCTTCTGGGAGACGTTAAAGGAAAAGTCGCGTTCCTGGCGGACGACATGCTGGGCACGGGCGGCACTCTTTTAAAGGCCATGGGATTCCTTAAGGAGCAGGGAGCCACAAAAGTCATAGCCGCCATAAGCCTTCCGTTCTTCACCGGCAACGCCATAGAGCTTTTTGACGAGGCGTACAAGCAGGGGCTTTTCTACCGCATAATCGGAACGAACGCCGTCTACCACGAGGAGCTCTGCAAAAAAGAGTGGTACATAAGCACTAACGTCTCAGGCCTGTTCGCGAACGTAATCACAAGGCTTCATCACGGGCAGTCGCTCTCCGACCTTCTGGACAACCGCACCATAATAGACAAAATGATAAAAGCGAGCCGTCCCGCGGAAAGCAAGGAGCAGCAGTCTCAGGAGCCCGCAGAGAAAGAGGACTGCAGGGCCGCGCAGATATAGAATGGACTGCGTACTGTGCGCCGACATAGGCTCCTCCTCGCTGAAAGCGGCCCTCATAAACGCGGACGGAAAAGTCCTGGCATACAGCAAGCAGTCTCTGGGCACGGGAGACTCTGACCGCGCCGCGGAGGAATGGGAGGCCGTGCTGGGAAGGGCCGTAACGGACATAAGCCAAAGCTCCCCCTGCAAGGCGCAGGCACTGTGCATAAGCGGTAACGGTCCCACCGTAGTCTCGGATACAGGGGAGACTCTTCTGTGGAGCAGGAGAATAGACGAGGAGCACGGAGCATCCCTTTTCATCCCCAGGCTCAAAGCGTTCAGAAAAATATATCCGCAGGCTTGGAGCAGAAGCAGGTACGTTTTCAGCGGACCGGAATTCCTTATATGGCGGCTCACAGGCACGCCGTGCACCATACTGCCAGAGAAGCGCTTCCTGCCCGCATACTGGAGCGATGGCGCTCTGGAGGACGCGGGATTCTCATCCGTGGAGCGCGGAAAACTTCCTCCTTTTCTCTTCCCGTCAAATCTGGCAGGCACGGTGAAAAGCGGTTTCACGGGCATTGCGGACGGCACTCCTGTTTACTGCGGCGCGCCTGATTTCGTAAGCGCGCTTGTGGGGACAGGCACCTTAAAACCGGGGCTTCTGTGCGACCGCGCGGGCTCAAGCGAGGGAATAAATTTATGCACGGACTTTCCACTTAAGGCGGACGGCATACGCACCCTGCCCTCAGTTATACCGGGGCTGTGGAACGCCGGCGCGCTCATAAAAGAATCAGGCTCACGTTTCATTGAGTACAAGAAGAGGACAGAAACCGCCACCGGCCGCGCAGTGAATTTCACGGATTTAGTCCACGGCTCACTTTACGGCGGAAAGGAATTCTCGGAGGGAATGGAAATACTGGGCAGCCTCGCAGACAACGTGAGAAGCGCGGTGGAGACGCTGCGGACTGCATGGAGCGCCTCATGCGGTAAGCCTTTTCCCGAAAGCATGACCGTAACAGGCGGGCAGGCCGCGAACCCGGAGTGGAGCCAGTTCAAGGCGGACGTGACGGGCCTTTGCATAAACGTGATGGAGATACCTGACGCGGAGCTTGCGGGCGACGCGGTCATGGCGTTCACAGGGGCGGGGCATTTCTCATCGCTCACGCATGCGGCGGAATCACTGTGCAGGGTAAGACGCTCGTTCGTTCCGAGGAAAGGCGGAGCCGCGCCATGAGGATATATTCGCTTCCGGAGAGCACAGAGGCAATCATTTTTGACATAGACGGCACGCTCTACACTAACGAGGCTTACGTAAGGGAGCAGGTGGACGTGCAGATAAGGCACTGGGCAGAAGTGACAGGAATCAGCGCGCAGGAGGCCCGCGACAGAATAGCGGCTTACAGGAAAGAATGGAGCGCCCGGCACGGCGGAAAAAAAATCAGCCTGGGGAACACGTTCACTGCGTTCGGCGTGGACATAAAGACAAGCATAGAGTGGCGGAATAAAATCATAGAGCCTGAGCGCTACCTTACCGAAGACCCAAAGCTAAGAGCCGCGCTGGGAATTCTCTCAGAGAAATGCAGAATGGTGTGCGTCACCAACAATCCCGTGGACGCGGCAAAAAGAACCTTAAGGGCCCTGGGAGTCGAGGACATGCTGCCCCTGATAGTGGGGCTTGACACATGCATGGCATCCAAGCCCAGCAAGGACATGCTCATAAGGGCTACGGAGCTTTCCTGCACGGACGCAGGGCACATCCTCTCGGTGGGAGACCGCTACGACATAGATCTGGCACTGCCGCTTGAGATGGGCATGGGAGCACTGCTGGCGGACGGCGCGGAGGACATTTACGCTCTTCCCGGAACGCTGGGGCTAAGCGGCTGACGCTCCTCATACTCCGCGCGAAATATTTTCCTCTATCTGTTTGAAAACCGGCCTCCTATGTGATATAATAAAGTCAGTTTGCGAAACTATGGAGATTAGTTCTAAATGAAAAAAGTGCCCATGGGATCATCTCTGAGGCTGCAAAACGAAGGACATCTTGAATTTCTCTTTCTGGGAACCGGTTCCGCATTCGTCAAGGAAAATTTTCAGAACAACCTGCTTGTCATAAAGGGCCAGGACCATCTTCTTATAGACTGCGGCACCAGATGCCCGGAGGCATTCTACAAATACAAGTCAAGCATACTGCAGGTGAGGAACATCTTCATATCGCACAGCCACTCTGACCATGCGGGCGGCGTGGAGGAGCTCGCGCTGATGCACCGCTACGCCAGCAAAATACGGCCGGGCATAGTCATAACGGACGAGTACAAGGATTTTCTGTGGAACATGAGCCTGCGCGGGGGGCTCAGCTACGGCGAGTACGGACACAGCCGGTACGGTGAGAGCGAGGACGGCTTCCTTACATTTGACGACTATTTCACTCAGATAAAGCCCGCCAGAATAGACGGGGCGCCGCGTCCTCTTTACGAGGCGAATGTGGGAAGCATAAACGTAAAGATATTCCGCACCATGCACATGCCCGACAACGTTCCCAGCTGGCGTGAGAGCGCGCTCAGTTTCGGAGTGCTCATAGACAACCGCGTGCTCTTCCCGTCTGACTGCCGCTTTGACAAGGACCTTCTCACATGGATAGAGAGCGACTTTCACCCTGAGTGGATTTTCCACGACTGCCAGGCCGTTATGGGCGGCGTGCACGCGAGCATAGTGGAGCTAAAGACGCTCAGCGCCGACATAAAAAGAAAAATGTTCCTGTGCCATTATGCGGACAGTTTCATAGATTTTGACGTATGCGGAGAGGGTTTCGCGGGCCTGGCCCGTCCCGCAGTCTACTACGACTTCGACATGCCGTGAAATTCCTGCGGCACGGGGCTTCATCAGGGCGCTTTGAGCGCTTATCTTACTTTACGCAACATAAATCTTACGCTATACTCGTTAAAAAGAAATTCAGGCTGCCTAAGGCGGCTTTTTTAGGAGAAGAAAATGGGCGAGAACTATTTCAACAAAATCCCATGGCGTGTGGCGCGTCAGGAATTAGGCCACTGCCGCCAGATGAGCAAGGAAGAATTTAAGGACGGCACGAAAGCGCTTCAGGGCAAAAAAATCGTAATCGTAGGATGCGGCGCACAGGGACTGAACCAGGGACTGAACCTGCGCGACAGCGGCATGGACGTGTCATACTGCCTTAGGAAAGAGGCCATAGACGCCAAGCGCCAGTCATGGAAGAACGCCACTGAGAACGGATTTAAAGTGGGCACATACGAGGAGCTTCTTCCCACGGCGGACGTGGTGGGAAACCTCACCCCTGACAAGCAGCATCACGAGGTGGTGCAGAACCTGATGAAGTACATGAAGAAAGGCTCTGCGCTATGGTACAGCCACGGCTTCAACATGATAGAGGAGGGAGAGGAAATCCGCGATGACATCACCGTTTTCCTTATGGCCCCCAAAGGACCAGGAACTGAGGTGCGGAACGAGTATGTGCGCGGATTCGGCGTTCCGGAGCTGATTGCGGTCCATCCCGCGCACGACCCCGAAGGACGCGGCATGGCGCTCGCAAAGGCGCTGGCATGCGCGGAGCGCGGTGAGACCGCGGGCGTGCTGGAAAGCTCTTTCATCGCGGAGGTCAAGTCTGACCTGATGGGCGAGCAGACAATTCTGTGCGGCCTTCTGCAGGCAGGAACCATACTCAGCTACGACAAGATGGTAGAGAACGGCATAGAGCCCGCATACGCCACAAAACTTCTGATGCACGGATGGAACGTAATCTCCGAGGCGCTTAAATGGGGAGGAGTCACCGGCATGATGGACCGTCTCACCAACCCCGCAAAAATACGCGCCAACGAGCTGAGCCTGCAGCTTAAGAAAATCATGACACCGCTTTTCCAGAAGCACATGGACGACATAATCTCAGGCGAATTCAGCTCCACCATGATGAAGGACTGGGCGGACGGAGACAAGAACCTGCACGAATGGCGCGAGAGCTACGCGAAGATTCCGTTCGAGACAGAGAAAGAGACCGACCAGGAGATAACCGAGCAGGAATACTTTGACAAGGGCATACTGCTGGTGGCGTTCGTAAAGGCAGGATGCGAGCTGGCGTTCGAGACAATGGTAAGCGCGGGCATAAAGCCTGAGAGCGCGTACTACGAGAGCCTGCATGAGGTTCCTCTCATCGCGAACCTTATAGACCGCCGCCGCCTGTACGAGATGAACAAAGTCATCTCCGACACAGCGGAGTACGGATGCTATCTGTTCGCGCGCGCGTGCGTTCCCCTGCTCAAGGACTTTATGAAAGACAGTGTAACCACGGCGGACATCGGAAAGGGCATGGAGCTTAAGACGCTGAGCGTTCCGAACCAGCTGCTCGTTAAAGTGAATGACGAGATAAGGAATCATCCCATAGAGGAAGTGGGAAAGCGCCTGCGCTCATACATGACCAGCATGAAGGCTCTTGTCTAAGCGCGGTTTTGTAGGATGCGGCCGGCGTCCTTAACGGGCGCCGGATTTTTTTTGAGGCAGAGAGCACTAATCCAGCTCAATGCCACCGGTGTAAAGCTTGTAATAGCGCCCGCCCATGCTGATAAGCTCATCGTGGGTTCCGCGCTCTATGATGGTTCCCTTCTCCAGAACTATTATCTCGTCAGCGTTCCGCACGGTGGACAGCCTGTGGGCAATAACAAAGACAGTCCTTCCCTGCATAAGGCGGTCCATGCCTTTCTCTATGAGCGCCTCCGTGCGCGTGTCTATGGAGCTGGTCGCCTCGTCCAGGATGAGAACCGGAGGATCCGCCACCGCAGCGCGCGCTATGGCCAGAAGCTGCCTCTGACCCTGGCTCAGATTCCCGCCGTCCCCGGTGATTACGGTGTCATATCCGTTCTCCAGATGGCGTATGAACTGGTCGGCGTTAGCGAGCTTGGCCGCCGCAAGAACCTGCGCCTCGCTGGACTCCAGGTTCCCGTACTTTATGTTATCGCGGATAGTGCCCGTAAAAAGATGCGTGTCCTGCAGCACCATTCCCAGTGAGCGCCGCAGGGAGTCCTTGGATATGTCTCTCAAAGGAATACCGTCATATGTAATCGTGCCTTTGCCGTCCTCTATGTCGTAAAAGCGTGTGAGAAGATTCGTTATGGTAGTCTTGCCGGAGCCGGTGGAGCCAACCAGCGCTATTTTAGCGCCGGGCCGGGCATGCAGGTTTATGTGGTGCAGTATCTCCTTCTCCTTCACATAGCTGAAACTCACGTCCTTGAATTCCACGTCGCCTGAAAGCCGCACAAGATTCCAGGACTTGCTCTTGTCCGCATTGGCTGAGCCCAGATCGCTTGCGCTTAGGTTCCCGGGCACACGCCATGCCCATGCGCCTGTCTGCGCGAACGACTCCACCAGATGCACCTGTCCGCTTTTGGTAGCGCTGGGGCTTGTCTCGCTGGCATTCGCAAGTGTAACGGTGCCGTCATCAGTCTCCGGCTCCTCATCGATTATGGCGAATATGCGCTCCGCTCCAGCCAGCGCGTTCAGTATGCTGTTCATCTGCTGGCTCATCATGGTTATGGGACGGCTGAAACTGCGGGTGTACTGCAGGAACGCCGCTATGCTTCCTAAATCCATGTGCCCGCTGATTACGCGCATCGCCCCCACTATGGCCACAAGCGCGTACTGAATGTGGCTGAGATTCCCCATTATGGGCATCAGAATATTCGCATAGGTGTTCGCCCGTGTTCCGGCCTTGCACAGCCTGTCGTTCAGCTCGTTGAATTCCTCTATGGCCTTCTGCTCGTGGTTGAAGACTTTTATGACCTTAAGGCCTCCTATCATCTCCTCCACGTAACCGTTCACTTTTCCTATGGCATCCTGCTGCTCACGGAACGCACGCGCGCTTCTTCTTCCCACCATGCCCGCAAGAAGCATCATGCAGATTATGGTCAGAATCATAACCGCGGTCAGAAGCGGGCTTACAATCAGCATCATCACAAAAACCGCCGTAACGCTTATGACGCTGGAGAAAAGCTGAGGAACGGTCTGGCTGAGCATATCGCGGAGAGTGTCCGTGTCGTTGGTGAACAGCGTCATGAACTCGCCGTGAGTGCGGCTGTCGAACGAGCGGAGCGGAAGCCTCTCCATGGCGCTGAAAAGATCCGTCCTTATGCGGTAAAGCGTGCGCGTGGAGATATGAAGCATGAGCCTGCTGTTAAGCCATGACGCCAGCGCCCCGAGCAGAAAGATTCCCGCCGCCACCAGAAGGAAAACCGCGAAGGGCAGAAAGTCCGCGGCGGAAAGCCGCTCGCCCGACAACGCGCGCTCTGACAGCGGAACTATGTAATTGTTTATGGCAGGCTTTATCAGGGAGTCGCACGCCACGCTCGCGCCCGCTGAAACCACCACGGCTATGAGCACGATGAGAAAAAACGGCTTGTACTCACCTAGATAGTGAATGAGGCGGCGCACTGTTTTTCTGGCATTCTTTGGTTTGGAAGTCCCCTTCATCTTTACTGGCGGCATATTAACTCCTTATGTGAAAGCGCACGGATGCGCGATGTCTGTCAAGCTGAACAACCCGCGTGCCCGGGGCGCCGGACGAACGTAACGTCAGAGCGCAGGGCAGGCGGTCAAAGAATTCACTTTACCTGAGACTGATAGACCTCACGGTAAATCTCATTGGTGGCCAGGAGCTGCTCGTGAGTTCCCGATCCGTGGATGCGGCCGTTGTCAAGGACATAGATAATGTCCGCATCCTGCACGGAAGAAATGCGCTGCGCGATTATAATCTTTGTGGTGTCAGGCAAAGTGCCGCGGAGCGCCGCACGGATACGCGCATCGGTCGCGGTGTCCACGGCGCTGGTGCTGTCATCCAGAATAAGAATCTTAGGCTTTTTTAAAAGCGCGCGCGCTATGCAGAGGCGCTGCTTCTGTCCGCCGGAGATATTCACCCCGCCCTGCCCCAGGTCAGTATCGTAACCGCGGGGGAAGCCCGAAACAAATTCGTCCGCGTCCGCCGCAATGCATGCGGCCTTTATCTCCTGGTCGGTGGCGTTCTCGTTTCCCCACAGAAGGTTCTCGCGTATAGTACCGCTGAAAAGCACCGTCTTCTGCAGCACCATGGACACGTTGTCGCGCAGGGTCTTTAAATCGTACTTGCGCACGTCCATCCCGCCCACGCACACTGACCCGGAAAGAGTATCGTACAGGCGCGGGATAAGTGACACCAGCGTGGACTTGGACGAGCCTGTACCGCCTATGATGCCAACCATCTGCCCGCTCTCTATGTGCAGGTTTATGTCCTCAAGCACGCAGTTGTCCTTGTCCTTATGATAGCTGAAGCTTACGTTCTTAAAATCCACGGAGCCGCTGGGAACTTTCATCACCACGCCCGGCACTTTGTCCCCGCTCTCCGTAACGAGCATGGTTCCGCCGGGGTTCTGAATCTCAGGCACCTCGTCAAGCACCTCCATGATGCGGGAGATGCTTGCGCGGGAGAGGACCAGCATTATGAACACCATGGACAGCATCATAAGGGACATGAGAATCTGACCTATGTACGTTATAAAGCTTATGAGCTCGCCTGTCTTCAGAGTTCCGCCCACAATCATCCTGCCGCCGAACCACATGGCCGCTATTATGCATGAGTAAATCACAATCTGCATGAGGGGAAGGTTCAGAATCACTATGCGCTCAGCCTTCACCTGTGTCCTTCTTACCGCGTCCGCGGCATTCCTGAATTTCTCATTCTCAAAATCCCCGCGCACAAAGCTCTTAACCACGCGGATGGCATTCACATTCTCCTGCACGGTGTTGTTCATGGCGTCATACTGCGTGAGCATTATTTTAAAGCGGGGATATGCGCTGGTGCCTATCACTATGAGCGCTATCACAAGCACAGGCATCACCACGAAAAACACGGCGGACAGCCTCAGGTTTATGAGGCACGCCATGACGGAGCCGCTTATGAGCATGAACGGCGCGCGCACGCACATGCGTATTATCATCTGATATGTGTTCTGCACGTTGGTGACGTCCGTGGTCAGGCGGGTCACAAGGGATGATGATGAGAATTTGTCCACATTCCCGAAAGAAAAGTCCTGCACTTTTGCGAACAGATTCCTGCGCAGGTTACGCGCGAAACCCAGTGACGCCACGGCGGAGAACCTGGCTCCCAGCGCGCCGCACGTAAGCGAGACGCATGCCATGGCAATCATCACGGCGCCCACCTTAAGGACATACGACAGATCCTTGCCGGCGATTCCCACGTCGATTATGCGCGCCATAAGGAGCGGAATCACCGTCTCCAGAATAACCTCGCCGATCATGGTAAGCGGACTTAAAAGAGAGAACACCTTGTACCTGGTCTCAAGGCCCCTCATCATTTTTGAGACATTAGACATAACAGGAGCATACTAAACCGAATTTTTAATGTCAACTAATATATTGTTATTTTGATAAGTAAATGCTATGTTTCTCAGCATGCGGTTCCCGGTTTTTGTACGCGGAAGACATAACTTCAACTCAAAGAGCATAGCGGACAGCGCCTCCATAACAGAGGGCACCATCTGGAAGGCCCTGCTCTCGTTCTTTTTCCCTATACTTGCGGGGACGCTCTTCCAGCAGCTGTACAACACCGTGGACGCGTTTGTGGTGGGACAGTTCGTGGGAACCCGGGCCCTGGCCGCGGTGGGCGGAACCACGGCGGTGTACGTGAATCTTCTGGTGGGATTCTTCGTGGGGCTGTCAAGCGGGGCAGGCGTGCTTATCTCGCAGTTTTACGGCGCGGGCAACAACAGGAACATATCGCAGGCCGTTCACACTGCCATGGCCCTGTGCCTGGCGGGAGGCATCCTGGTAACCGCGCTGGGCATGGGATTCACGGACCTTATGCTCAGGCTCACTCGGACCCCGGCGGAAGTGGTGCCGCTCTCACGTAGATACCTGCTCATTTATTTCTCGGGAACAATCCCCATGTTCGTATACAACATGGGCGCGGGCATACTCAGGGCGGTGGGGAATTCACGCACTCCTTTTCTTATTCTGGTGGCGGGATGCGGAACGAACATACTGCTGGATTTAGTACTGGTCCTGGTGTTCAGGCTGGGCGTGACGGGAGTGGCGCTTGCCACAGTCCTGTGCCAGGTAGAGAGCGCCGCCATAGTCCTGATTATACTCACCAAAACCAAGGAGACATACAGGCTCAGCCTCAGGGAGCTTCATTTCCACGGTCCCGTTCTGCGCGAGACCCTGAGGATAGGTTTCCCCGCGGGAGTGCAGTCATCGCTGTACACCATAAGCAACCTCATAATACAGACGAATTTCAACATACTGGGAACGGAGACCGTGGCGGCGTGGGCGGCGTTCGGAAAAATAGACGGAATATTTTGGATGACCATAAGCGCGTTCGGAATAGCGGTGACGACTTTCTCAGGGCAGAATTTCGGGGCGGGGAAAATAGACCGCGTGCGCAGGGGAATGTGGGAGACGCTCGCTATGGCGGCGGCGGTCTCAGTCTCATACACGGTTTTCTTTCTGTTGTTCGGAAAATATTTCTACATGCTCTTCACCAAAGACGGGGACGTGCTCTCCATAGGCATGAGCATACTGCGTTTCATGGTTCCGTGGTGGATAAGCTATGTATCGATTGAGGTTCTGAGCGGCACCATAAGGGGAACGGGAAAAAGTTTCGTGCCGATGATAATAACCGTATTCGGTGTATGCGGGCTGAGGGCGCTGTGGCTGTTCACCCAGGTGGCCCGGAGCAACTCGCTGTCCACGGTCCTGGCATGCTACCCCATCACATGGGTTGCCACATCGCTCGCGTTCTGGATCTACTATCCGATAGCGATGAGGCGGACAGTTGCAGATTGATTAAACAAATTAATCAGTTATAATCGTACATAAAATACAAGTTGCGTGATGAATGTTGCAGGTTGACCAAACAAATTAATCAGTTATAATGCGGGGCCGTGGACGCGCTTTGCATGGAACGTTGCAGGTTGACCAAACAAATTAATCAGTTATAATTTGTCAAGCGGAAAAACAGAAAGAAGCCGGGTTGCAGGTTGACCAAACAAATTAATCAGTTATAATAAAATCAGCAAAAAGCGTTATCCACTCTCAGTTGCAGGTTGACCAAACAAATTAATCAGTTATAATTCTCTGTAAGTGAGAGAAATGAAAGACGCAGTTGCAGGTTGACCAAACAAATTAATCAGTTATAATAAGTACCGTAGCGACCAGGAGAAAGCTTAAGTTGCAGGTTGACCAAACAAATTAATCAGTTATAATTTTGTCAAGCTCGGTGTCACGTGCTTCTATGTTGCAGGTTGACCAAACAAATTAATCAGTTATAATGTCTCAAGGTTTTTCTCTTTCTCTGCAAGAGTTGCAGGTTGACCAAACAAATTAATCAGTTATAATCAGAACTTTTTTCCTCTGGTGAGTGTACTAGGTTGCAGGTTGACCAAACAAATTAATCAGTTATAATCATAACCTGTGACATAAGCAATGGAGTCCGGTTGCAGGTTGACCAAACAAATTAATCAGTTATAATCGATAGGATTATAGCGAATTCTGTGGCGGTGTTGCAGGTTGACCAAACAAATTAATCAGTTATAATATAATCATCATCTTCTGTATCCTGTGTACAGTTGCAGGTTGACCAAACAAATTAATCAGTTATAATCGAACAGAAGCGACGTGTCCGCCTCCGCCCGTTGCAGGTTGACCAAACAAATTAATCAGTTATAATGAATGTACACGCGCCCCAGCGTCACTAGGCGTTGCAGGTTGACCAAACAAATTAATCAGTTATAATAAGCGTTAAAAACAGCGGAAAAGCGTTACTGTTGCAGGTTGACCAAACAAATTAATCAGTTATAATTTGCGATTTTCTGATTGGCACAACAGTACGGTTGCAGGTTGACCAAACAAATTAATCAGTTATAATAGGAAGTCATTGGTGAAGTGCTCCCACGTGGTTGCAGGTTGACCAAACAAATTAATCAGTTATAATAAGAGGCACCATCACCAAAAAGACGAGCTTGTTGCAGGTTGACCAAACAAATTAATCAGTTATAATAGACTGAATTCTGGCGCGCTCACCCAATCGTGTTGCAGGTTGACCAAACAAATTAATCAGTTATAATAAGACCCATGACGAGCGGGTGTTTGGAATGGTTGCAGGTTGACCAAACAAATTAATCAGTTATAATATGTACTCATTCCAGCCTTCATCATTCACGGTTGCAGGTTGACCAAACAAATTAATCAGTTATAATACGTCCAACGTAATTCTTTCTCAGATAATGAGATAGAGTGCGTTGGGCGTATTATTTTGGGCGAAAACCTAGAACAAAAGTAGCTGCCGTGAGCATTTTTTCTCCAGTTTTTTTGTCGCCTTGTAGCTGATGATGTTCTCATATTGCTTGTCCGTTATTGTGATAATATCAACTTTTCCATCGTCTGGCAAGTTCTGCTCTATCAGGCGGTAGTATTTCTCGCAAGCGTCTTTTCCGGAAAATAGTTTCGTGTAAATCGAGTATTGCACCATGGAATATCCGTGGTCAAGCAAGAAATTCCTGAAATCCGTGGCGGCCTTGCGCTCTTTCTTCTCGACTACGGGCAAATCGAACAAAACCAGCATCCACATAAGCTCATACCTGTTCAGTTCCGGAATCGCCATGCTCATCTCCCGCCCACATGGGCATCTCAATGACAGGTTTTCTTTCTTCCAATGCGCGGACATAGGAAGCCGTCATATACTGCATACTCTGGAACGCTGGGGACTTTCCCTCGGAAGTGCGAACCTTTATCCACAGGGCATCGGTCAATTTCGCTTTGTGTTCGGGCGTCAGCTCTGAATCTCCGCCGACTCCCAGATGGAACACGATGCAATCGACAAGCGGGCGGTAAATCTCAAAGAAATCATCCGCGAGCGCGAACTGGTTCAGGTGGTTCTCGTGGTGAACGCCGAGCGAGGGGAGCAGTCCTGAGGAGCAGATGGCGCGCGCCATCGAGGAGCGCATGACGGCGTAGCCGTAGTTCAGGAAGGCATTGATGCCTTCCCCGTCCTTGTCGCGGATGAAGTCTTTTCCGAACAATGCCTTCCAGTACATTCGGGCGGCATAGGATTCCCTGTTGCCGGTGTCGCCTGACTTGACCATGGACGCTATCTTTTCCAGCAGCTTGGAATCGCCGTCCTTTCCGCAGAGGCGCAGGGCAAGAGCCTGATTCTGTATCTTTCTGACCACAATCTGCTGCCAGATTCGTTTTTTGAACGGTTCGGAAGCGTCTATCTGACTTTTGAGGATTTTTGCGAAAAGATAGTGCGAGTAGACCGGGAGCACCATGCTTTGCGGGGCGTAGTTCTTGCCGCACAAGACCGTCACGCAGCCCCTCTCCGCCAATGCGTTCAGAATGTTCTTGGAGACGGTGACGCTCTGCGCGGACAGCAGAAGAACGCCTATGTCGTCAAGGGGAACTTTTCCAAGTTCCTCCGAGCCGCTCTTGATGACGATAAATCCGCGGTAGAGGGAAAGATAGCGGTTTTCCTCGTAAATCTCCAAAACTCTGCTCAGCATATTTATAGTATCGGCATATCGAGCAGAGCGCAAGATTATTTTCTGAACACCCTGCCTATGGGGTTCACGGTGATGAACCGCGCCTGCTTTTCGCCGAAGAGGACGTTTACAGAAATAAAGTTGTGTCCCTTTTGCGGCTTCCAGCATGGCTCAAGTTGGAAGTCGTTCGTCGCGATTATCCAGTCGGCGCAGTCCGTGACCGCATAAATGGGGCGAATATCCAGTTTGTTTTGTGTTGCTGCGTATCCCGCCACACGGCACTTGTACCATGTTCCGTTCTCGCAGAACTCCAGGTAGTCGCCCTTGTGCAGAAGAAAAGGGAGCATCTTTGCGGCAGGGTGCGGCTTCTTTATGGCATCGGGCTTGGGTTTGTTGTCCTTGCCTGCTTCCGTCCGCCGTATGTACTGCGCCTCAAATGTGGGCTTCGCTCCTGCTTTCTTTGGCGGAATCTGCCATATAATGGCGGCAAAATAATCTTCGGGCGCAAGATAGCGGGAAACCGCGCCGTTTATTTCAATGGGTGTCTGCACGCGGTTCAGGCAGCGCAGTTTCTTTATGCCGGTCTGCTTGCTGAACTGTTCGATTATGCTCTCGAATTTCTCACCCTTATGCGTGTCCGAGAATTCCTGTAGGGCGGCGCGAATCTTGCCGTCCACAATGTCCGCTATGTTGCTTTCTTTTAAAGATGTGATGGCAGTCCGCGCGACAAAGCATTCTTTAAAAACCTTTACCTGCGGGTACACATCCTTGAACGCCTTTCTGACCTGCTTGATGTCGTTTGTCTCCGAAAGCGTCCGCTTAAAGTCGGCGCGCACTTTGTCGCTTTTTATGAGCGCGATGTCGTCCTCCTCAATCTTTGAGACATCCACAAGCATCTCCCGCTTGATTTTTCCGAGCAGGGTCTCTTTGGAAAGCTTGCCTTCCGCGCCGTGGTCGGGCTTGTGGCTCACGACAATCCGCCGCGCCTTTTCCTGCAACTCCATGCGGGGTACTGCCATCTGCGGAACTTCTATGCGGTGCCGCTGGGAACGCGCGTTGAGCGTCGAGATTTCCTTTACGAGCGAGCGGTCTATGAGGGCGATGACGGCCGCATCCAGCGCGTGGTGCCGGTGGTCGTAGCGGTTCTTCTTGTACTCGCCGATTTGCTCGTCCTTCAGGCCGAAATAGGCGATTTCCTTGTCGTCAATCTTCCGTTTCAGAATGGAGTCAATCTCCCACTTGTCTCGCAGAAGTTTTGTCATGCCGCCGTTCACGCTCCATATATCGCCGCACACGCTCTGCAAGTATCTTCTCGCCGTTTTTGAAAGATATGCGTTGTCGGTGAGCTGCCGCGCGATAAATCCGCTGTCTTTCTCAAATGTCTCCATTGCGTCAACCGCGAATCGTCCGCGTTTGGCGGGGCTTTTCAGCGCGTTCGCGCGCGCAAGAATCTCGTTCCAGTTGTAGCCGCTCGGAGACGAGCCGAACGCCTCGTAGGGCGAGCGTTCCTTTTTGAATGCGTTGCAGCTTGCGTGAGCCACCGTCAGGTTCGACTCAGCGTCAAGGAGGGTGCGGCTGTAGGGCAGGATGTGCTCAATCTCGATGTTCTTGCTGAACAGTTCCGCGCCGCCGATGTTCTTTCCGCAGTAGAGGCATTTGCGCGGAAGCCCCTCCTCGCCAAGTTCTTCCCACAGGCGGTATTTGAGGCGGTCGTTGCGGTTCGGGTAGGCGATGCTGTATGCGTCGGAAATCTTTATGTTCAGCGTCTCGTTGCGCTTTTTGTTCTCGTTCTGCTTTTTGAGCGCGGCTTTTTTTGCCTCGCGGCTTGCCTTGAGCTCGCGGGAAAGTTCTATGGCAATCTGCGCGGGCTTTCCGTACTGGCGGATGAGCGCGTTCACGACCGTCCTTGTCTGGTTCAGCGCGACATGGACGGTGGGATTTGAGATTTTTCCGTATTTTCGCTCAGGCTCGTCCTCGCCCCTTGTGGGGTCTGCGCCCATCGTTGAGCCGACGAGGACTTTTCCGTAATAGGGCAGCGTGTCGCATTGCTCCACGCTCTGGTCGGCGTACTTGTAGCCGAGCGACTCGATGGCAACGGTGTAAGTGTATGCGCTTCCTGACTCCATCCTGTGGACAATCTGCTCCGAAACTTCCCTGCAAAGCATGGTCGTCCCGCTTTGGAGTCGCAGTTTTACGATTGACGACTTTTGCTCGTCGCTGAGATTGTATTTTTCGAGGGCTTCGAGTACATCTGAGTCATCGTCGGCGGTTATCATTTTCTCAACGATTGCGTCCTGCTCTTCAAGTGTGAGCCTGTCCCACACTTCGCCGAAGCGGTTTTTGTGCCGCATTTTTACGGCGGTGGCGTTTCCGTTCAAAAAGTCGCGGTTTCGCTCCAAGTTGAATGCGCACGCGCCGCTTAATTTCAACGCTTTTCTGAACGCGTCGAACGTCACTTTCTCTTTTGAGTCCAGCAGTTCAAGCAGGATTTTTTCTTCATCTTCGGAAATGGGAATCGTATTTCCTTTCTCGTTCTGGTAATGCAGGTTGCGGACATCCTGCAAGATTCTGACTTTCTGCGCGCACGGCATCGCTTTGAACGTCCGCTCTTTTTCCGGCATATACTGGCATTTTCCGCGCTCCTGCGGTTTTAATGGGCGCTGGTAGAAAATGGCGTTGTGCAGGGCTTTCCAGTCAAGCCCTTTGAAGAACGGCTCCTGCACAGCACGGATGGCGTTGAACTCATCCTCGTACATTTTGCGCAGCGGGTAGTAGGTCATTCTGCCGGGCACAAAACGGATTCCGTGGTTCTGCTCCTGATTCTTCCAGAGGAACTCCCCGAGCGTCCTGCACCCGGATTCCGCTATCGCCTTTGAAAGCTCTGCGCACATATCGTTTTGAGAGAGTTTTTCTTTTGCGGTGGATTTCTCCGTCTCCTCTTTGTTGCCGTCCTTGCGGTTGCTCTTAAAGCCGCGCCGCACCGAAAGGTTGAAGAGAAGGCGCGCAAGCTCATGCGGCTCCAGCTTTTCGTCCAACGCCTTTACGCGAAGCTCATAAGGATTTAGCAGTTTCAGTTTCCGCGCCTCTTCCTTTGTCTTTGGGAAAAGTCCTTGTTCCTGCAAGAGCCTGAACATAGCCTTTCTTCTGAGCTTTCTGCGGTAAATCAGCCTCCGCTGTCCGCGGGCCGTCCGTCTTTCCACCGCAAGCGGCTCTTTTGTCTTGGGGTCGCGCCCGTCCGAGAAAATGCGAACTCCCATATCCGCCAGCTCTAAAGGCGTGTTGTCGTTGTCCAGAGAATAAACTGCCCATCCGATTGAATTCGTACCTAAATCAAGTCCTAAGCGATATTTCATACAGTCATTTTAGCATGAAAACGCGCTTTTGTGAGAAATAAATTTGACAAATCATTCGGCATGGGTATATACTGTGCTCACTGGTTAATTTGTTCGGTCAACCTGCTAACAAGGGGTCTTTTGACCCCGCAAAATGCTTTTATATTCCTCTGGAATATGAACAGGACACATGAGAAAAGAGGGCTACGGCTCTCTTTTTGTTTTTACAGCATGAGGGCTGAATAGCAGACCTGTGACAAATTTTCCGTCATCAACATAAATCATGCTGTCATGCCGCAAAAGCCAATCTCCCCTACTTCGCTCTCCACGGAAAGAAAAATGATTTGAAACTGTGGGGTCCGAACGTGGCGACGTCCCGCTCCAGAAGCTCTTTCCACGGAACGTTCCTGAGCTCCTGCTGAGAAAGCCCCGGGTTCACTTCCTGCCAGTCATACTTGTACATGCGCAGCCGCAGGGCATTAGTCCATGTAAGGACGGTTCCCGCCACGCTTCCCAGGATGCCCAGCGACAGTACGGTAAGAAAGACAGTGAAAAGATTCACGGCCTCCACACCCACCGTGAACCACAGATTGTCAAACAGAAGTATATAGCATTTTTTAAGCGCCTTTATGAATTTGTTCCCCTGCATCGCCTGGAGGGGGACGAACCATTGAAGCGCCAGAAAAGTCAGAAGCAGGAACCAGCCTATGAAGGCCATCAGCACAAGTCCTATAAAATTGTACGTCTGCGCGGAGGAGCCGTCCTCGGCCACAGGGCGCCACATACGGTAATAATACGGAAGGCTTATAAGGGCCACGCAGATGAGAAGTCCTATCACAACTCCAAGAAGAACTGCATCTTTCAGGACATGCGGTATGGATTTTATGTACTCCGCGAAACTTCCTTTCCCGAACGATGCGATGCCGAGCGCGTTCTTTCCCTCGGCAAAAAAACATACGCTCAGCAAAACAGATGCCAGCATTATAAACAAAAAGAATTTTAAGGAAACATAGGAGACCTGGCTCTCCGAGCTAAAGAGATTGAGACCCAGGAAAGAGAGCGCCACCACCACGGCGAGCGGAACCATGTTCACAATGACAATGTGTCCTATATTCTCCCAGGAGTCCCAGAAATTCTTCTTTACAAAAAAACCGAACATGGCTTTAATTTACAGGTTTTAAGGCTGCTCGTCAACGCATAGGGCAGCCCGCGCCTCTTCTTTCATGCAGCAAAATCCAATGGACACAAACAGTTTTTTTATGTAAACTGAAATTAGTTTTATATAAAAGGATTCATTATGGATTACACCATCTCTCAGGTTCCGGCACTGATATCTCACATTCACACCGCGAATGCGGAATTCACGTCAAAACGACTGAGCGCGAAAGGCAGCTGGTCATCCTCGCACGGATACATACTCTATCTTCTGGCCGAGAACACCACGCTCACCATGTCGCAGATATCGCGCGCCATAAACCGCGACAAATCCACGACCACAGTTCTGGTAAGAAAACTTATGGATGAGGGGCTCATAAAATCCTCGCCCTCCAAGAATGACAGCAGGGTCAGGGAGATATCACTCACCGCCAAGGGCAGGAAACTTAACGAGCTCACCACGGGAATATCCAAGGAACTGCTGGAGGTATGCTACAAAGGTTTCTCCGCAAAAGAAAAACAGCAGCTTCTCTCAATGCTTTTAAAAATATCAGAGAATATTGACAATAGTTTGAAATAAAACTATATTCTGTTCCAAGGAGAACATCATGAATAAAGTTTTATATAAAACAATTATCGCGGTCACGGCGCTCGCATCCATAGCGCTGACATCATGCTCAAAACAAAGCAGAGGGCAGGAAATATCTGTGGCGGTTTTTCTGCCGGGCATCATCGCTGACTCCCCCACCTATGCACATGTGGCGCAGGGCGCGGAGGAGGCCGTAAAGGAGCACAATGCGGGCGCGTCCGGAGGACGGAAAGTGAGCCTTCACATAATGGAGGCGGGCACAAATCAGGCTGAGTGGGCCACAAAGCTCACCGCGCTGACCGCCACCGGAAAATACGACCTCATAATCTCCTCCAACCCTTCCATGCCAGAGATAGCGCTTCCGCTCACCGACCGTTTCCCGGAGCAAAAATTCATTTTTCTGGACGGAGCGCTTGAGGGGAACCCGAACATCGCGTGCATAAGCTACAACCAAAAGGAGCAGACTTATCTATCCGGCTATATCTCGGGCCTTATGTCCAGGACACATAAAGTCGCTGTGGTAGCGGCGCAGGAATACCCTGTGATGAACAACATACTCTATCCGTATTATGCGCGCGGAGCGCAGGATGCTGCGGGCGGAACCACCTGCGACTTCCGTGTGGTGGGAAACTGGTACGACGCGTCAAAGGGAGCCGAAATCACGGATGCGCTCGCTGCCTCAGGCGTGGACGTAATCATGCCCATCTGCGGCGGCGCGTCTCAGGGTGTCATATCCTCCGCAAAAGAGCACGGCATATACCTGGCCTACATAGACGAGAACTCTTTCGCAAAGGCGCCCGGAACCGTAATATCAAGCTGCTCCACAAAGCAGGAGACCGCCACAAAGGAGGCCCTGCTGGATTTCCTGGACGGAAAGACAGAATGGGGAACCACAAAAGTGGTGGGCCTGCAGGAGGGCTACATAGATTTCATAGAGACGGATCCCCTGTATGAGTCCACCGTCCCCCTGCAAATAAGGGAAAAAATGAGCGCGCTGGTGGAGGGGCTGAGGAACGGCAGCATAAAAGTGCCTGAGCTTTAAGCCTGGAGCCCGCGGACAGAACATGACCATCGAGCTGAAAGATATCTGCAAGAGCTACGGAAGCAAGAGAGTCCTGGAGCGCATAAATATTCTTTTCGAGCCGCATAGAATCCATGCGCTTGTGGGTGAGAACGGAGCGGGAAAATCCACGCTGGCAAAGATAATCTCTGGAGAGACGGAGCCTTCCGGCGGCACAATGCTTGTTGACGGTAATCCGGTACGGTTCCGCTCGCCCCGGGATGCCCTGGATGCGGGCATAAGCATAGTGCAGCAGCGCCCTCTTCTGGCACCGGAGCTGACCGTGGCGGAGAACATTTTCCTCTCATCAAGCAGAAGCGAGAAATCTTTTCTGAGGCGGACGTTCATTCCCCGGAAAACTCCGCAGGAGCTGCTGGACCTTAAGGACATCTGGTGCCCTGACATCACGCTTGACGCCCCCGTAAAGGATTCCGGCGGCAACACCAGATTCTACGCCGCGCTGCTTGAGTCACTGCTGAGGAGGCCGCGGTGCCTTATACTGGACGAGCCGTCCGCGTTCCTGGAGATGGATGAGCGGAGAAAACTTTATGAGTCCCTCACTGACCTTGCAGGAACGGGCACTGTGATAATCGTAATCACTCACAGCCCGGCGGAGGCTAATACTTACGCAAATAAAATCATCCACCTTAAGGAAGACTCTGTAGCAGAAGATTCCGGGAAAGATTTTTTCTTTCCGACCGCCGCAGAGCACTCGTCACGGACATTCCGTCCGGCCACGTCAGGCAGGGAATGCCTCAGGCTTTCAGGATGCTCATGCAAGCCCACGAACAAGGCGGCGCTTCTGGATGCGAGCATGGAATGCGGCTACGGGGAGATTTGCGCCGTGACAGGAGTAAAGGAATCCGCCATAGACACGCTGGAGGATTTTGTCACGGGCATGAGCCGGGCCAGGTGCGCAGGAAGCGTCACTCTCACAGATTACGAAGGGCACGCAAAGAAAATCCCCGCAAGGAAATTAAGCGCAGGATTCCTCAGGAGGAACGGAGCCGCTATAGTGCCATCCGACAAAACTTTCAGGGCATCGAACCCGCGCCTTACCGTGGAGCAGATGCTGTGCGCGTACCACACAGGAAAAGACACAAAGAATTTCTCCATGGAGCTTATAAGGAAAGCGGACGTGAGCATAAAGCCATCGCAGATGTGCGCGGATCTTTCGGGCGGAATGCTGCAGAGGCTCATTCTGGAAAGGGAGCTTGAGACAGACCCATCGCTCATAATCATGTGCAATCCCATGCAGGGGCTGGACACCAAAAGCCAGGCGGCACTTATCGCAAGAATCGCGGACCTGTCGCATCAGGGAAAAAGCCTTCTTCTTCTGGGCGCGGAGGATTTTCCGCTCACTCTGTGCTCCAAAGTCTACAGCATGGAGGGAGGCACCTGCGCTCTGGCGCATGACGTTTCCGCAGGCGCAAAGGAGGAGAGGCCATGAGAAGCGAGAGAATCAGCGTGCTGCTGTCGCCGCTCATAGGATTCGCCGTGTGCGCGCTCATAATACTGTTCTGCGCCAAAAATCCCGCGCAGGCACTGGAGTCTCTTTTCACGGGAGTGCTCTCCACGCCATATTATCTGGGAACCATGCTTAACACCGCGTCATTCCTTATGCTGGCAGGCGCAGGAGCGGGACTGGCGCTTAAGGGCGGGAACATGAACCTGGGAGGCGAGGGGCAGATTTACCTGGGAGGCTACATCACGTGCCTGGTGCTTAACTTGCCGCTTGAGATTCCCGCGGTGCCCAAGCTCTTACTGGCGCTCGCACTGTGCACGGCGGCAGGAGCATCACTGGCGCTGGTATCGGCAGTCCTTAAGGAGACCAGAGGAGCGCAGGTCCTCCTCACATCTTTTCTGGCATCCTCCGCAATCATACCGCTCATAGACGGCCTTATAACTTTCTCAAAAGGACCCGGAAGCCAGAACCTTCTGGCGCTTCCGTTCATAGGCGGCGAGTTCAGGCTCAGGCAGATAATGAGCCCGTCTCCGCTAAGCATATCTTTTTTCATCGCGCTTTTTGTATGCGCCGCGTGCTGGATTTTCCTGCATATGACATCGCCGGGAAGAAAACTGCAGGTGTGGGGAACGGCCCCGGAATTCGCCACCTACTCAGGCTACTCATCCTATGCGGT